>NZ_JBVKBI010000002.1:0-657175 GCF_055639035.1 Streptomyces sp. NPDC107654 | reverse complement strand
GCTGAAAGCATCTAAGCGGGAAGCCTGCTTCGAGATGAGGACTCCCACCCACTTGATGGGGTAAGGCTCCCAGTAGACGACTGGGTTGATAGGCCAGATATGGAAGCCTGGTAACGGGTGGAGTTGACTGGTACTAATAGGCCGAGGGCTTGTCCTCAGACGCTCGCGTTCACTGTGTTGGTTCTGAAACCACGACCATGTCGCCCCTTGGGGGCGTTCCGGTTGTTTGTTTCATAGTGTTTCGGTGGTCATAGCGTGAGGGAAACGCCCGGTTACATTCCGAACCCGGAAGCTAAGCCTCACAGCGCCGATGGTACTGCAGGGGGGACCCTGTGGGAGAGTAGGACGCCGCCGAACAAATTTTGGGAAAACCCCCGCATCGGGTCGATGCGGGGGTTTTCTGCGTTTAGGGCTTCTTGCGGTCGCAGGGGTCGAAGGGTCGAAAGCAGGGCGCTTTCCGTGAATGGGCGGTGGGGAACCGCCCTTCAGAGGCGGCCCGCCGCTTTCAGCTCCAGATAGGCATCCGCGAGTGCCGGCGCCAGATCCTCCGGAGCCGCGTCCACCACCGTCACCCCGTGGCGGCGGAGCTGTGCCGCCGTACGGCGGCGCTCGCTCTCGGCCTGTGCCGCGGCCGCCGCCTCGTACACGGCGTCGGCGTTGCCCCTGGCCTGCGCCATGCGGGCAATGTGCGGATCGGCTACCGAGGCGACCAGGACGGTGTGGCGTCGAGTGAGCCGAGGGAGCACCGGGAGCAGACCTTGCTCGACCGGTGCGGCGTCCAGGGTGGTGAGGAGCACGATCAGGGAACGCCGGGGGGCGGTTCTGAGGGCGGTGGCGGTCAGGCCGCGGGCGTCGGTCTCGACCAGTTCCGGTTCGAGCGAGGCCATCGCTTGGACCAGGGAGGGCAGGACATCGCCTGCTGAGCGGCCCTGTACCAGGGCGCGTACCCGGCGGTCGTAGGCGAGCAGCGCCACGCGGTCGCCGGCGCGGGAGGCGAGGGTGGCCAGCAGCAGGGCCGCGTCCATCGAGGCGTCCAGGCGTGGAGCGTCGCCCACACGGCCGGCCGAGGTACGGCCGGTGTCCAGGACCAGGAGGATGTGCCGGTCGCGTTCCGGCCGCCAGGTGCGGACGGCGACGGCGGACTGCCGGGCCGTGGCTCGCCAGTCGATCGAGCGGGTGTCGTCCCCGGGAACGTACTCGCGCAGGCTGTCGAACTCCGTTCCCTCGCCGCGGGTCAGCACGCTCGTGCGACCGTCGAGTTCACGCAATCGGGCGAGTTTCGACGGAAGATGCTTTCGGCTGGTGAACGGGGGCAGAACTCGTACCGTCCAGGGCACCTTGTGGGAGCCCTGACGGGAGAACAGGCCGAGCGGGCCGTGGGAACGGATGGTGACGCGGTCGGCCTGCCGGTCGCCGCGGCGGGTGGGGCGCAGGCGGGTCGTCACGCGTCGGCGTTCGCCCGGGGGGACGGACAGTCGGTGCCGGGAGGATTCGATCTCGGTGCCCGGTTGCCAGCTGCTCGGGGGCCACGCGTGCCGCACCTGGGCACGCAGGGGGCGGCGGGAGGGGTTGGTGATCGTGAGCGTGACGTCGGCGGTGTCGCCGAGACGGGTCGAGGTGTCGCCGGAGCGGGTCAGAAGGAGACGGCGTACCGGGGCGGCCAGTGCGTAGTCGCAGGCACAGGCCAGCGCCAGGGGGCCGTTGATCGCGAGGACGCCCGTCCAGCCCGGTTCGAGGATGCCGACGGGGATCGAGCCGAGGGCCGCGAGGAGAGCGGCGCGTCCGGTGAGTGCCATCAGCGGGGTACCGGGACGTGGGCAAGGATCGCATTGATGACCGAGTCGGCGGTCACACCTTCCATCTCGGCCTCGGGACGCAGCTGGACGCGGTGGCGCAGCGTGGGCAGGGCGAGCGCCTTCACGTCGTCGGGGATGACGTAGTCGCGGCCGGTGAGCCAGGCCCAGGCGCGCGAGGTGGCCAGCAGGGCGGTGGCGCCGCGCGGGGAGACGCCGAGGGTCAGGGAGGGCGACTCGCGGGTGGCACGGCAGACGTCGACGACGTAGGCGGTGATCTCGGGGGACACGGTCGTCTTGGCGACCGCGGCGCGGGCCGCTTCGAGGTCTGCGGGGCCGGCGACCGGGCGAACGCCGGCGGCGCGCAGGTCGCGCGGGTTGAAGCCCGAGGCGTGCCGGGTGAGGACGTCGATCTCGTCCTGCCGGGACGGCAGAGGGATCGTCAGTTTGAGCAGGAAGCGGTCCAGTTGGGCTTCGGGGAGCGGGTAGGTGCCCTCGTACTCGACCGGGTTCTGCGTCGCTGCGACGAGGAAGGGTTCGGGGAGCGGGCGCGGGGTGCCGTCGACCGTGACCTGTCGTTCCTCCATGGCTTCCAGGAGGGATGACTGTGTCTTGGGCGGGGTGCGGTTGATCTCGTCCGCCAGGAGCAGGTTGGTGAAGACCGGGCCCGGCTGGAAGGAGAACTGCGCGGTGCGGGTGTCGTAGACCAGGGAGCCGGTGACGTCGCTCGGCATCAGGTCGGGGGTGAACTGGACGCGCTTGGTGTCGAGTTCGAGCGCGGATGCGAGGGTGCGGACGAGCAACGTTTTGGCGACCCCGGGGACTCCTTCTAGTAGGACGTGTCCGCGGCAGAGGAGGGCGACGACGAGGCCGGTGACGGCGGGGTCCTGGCCGACCACGGCTTTGGCGATCTCGGCGCGCAGGGCTTCCAGGGAGGCCCGAGCGGTGCCAGGGTCTCCGCTCCGCCCGGCGTTGTCGGTGGTCGGGTCCATCATGAACGGCGTACCTCTCTTTCGAGGGCGTCGAGTTGGTCGGTGAGTGCGATGAGGGCCGCGTCGTCGCCGGGCGGCGGTCCGAAAAGGAGGGAGTGCAGGGTCTGTCCGTCGCCGGAGAGGTGGGCGGACAGGGCGGGGAGAAGGGCCTCGGGCGTGTGTGCCTGGGCAGCGGGGACGCCCACGAGGGGGGCCAGGCGGGTGCGGGTGGCGGCGCGCAGAGCGGCGGCGGCGCGGTCGCGGGCGTTGGCCCTGCGGTAGAGGCGGGCGCGGCCCTCGGCGGTCTCCGAGGCGCGGATCGCGACGGGGAGCTTCTCGGGCACGAGGGGGCCGAAGCGGCGTCCCCGCCAGAACGCGGCGAGGACCGCCGCGACGAAGAGCTGGAGGGTGGCCCAGAGCCAGCCCGAGGGGAGCAGCTCAAGGAAGCTCTTCCGCTCACCGGTCTCGGTGGCGGTGGAGTCGGACAGCGAGGGGAGGTACCAGACCAGATGGTGGCGGGAGCCGAGGAGCTGCAGGGCGAGCGACGCGTTGCCCTGCTCGTCGAGGCGGTCGTTGTGGAGGATGTCGGGCGCGCCGAGGACGACGGTGTCCCCTCCTCCGGAGGACGCGGGGATGCGCAGCAGGGTGGCGAGGCGTGCGCTGGGGTAGCAGGAGTCGGCGTCGAGGTGGGTGGTGGTGTAGCGGATGCCGCCGGTGTCGGCGGTGCCCGCTCGTCGGGCCTCGGGCAGGGTGCAGTCCGGGGCGAGTGTGTCCGTGCCGCTGGTGGCGGGGTCCGCGGTGACCCCGGGGGCGAGCCGTTCGACGGACCAGCTGCCGGGCGCGACGAGGACGGTGCGTCCGCCGGAGGATGCCGTTGCCGCGTGCAGGTCGGTCTGCTGACGGTGGTTCAGCAGGTCGGGTACGGCGACCAGGAGGGTGGTGTCGGGGCCGACGGCGGCGCGGGCCGCACCGAGTGTGGTGACCACGCGGGTGGAGACGCCGCGTTCGGCGAGGAGCTGGGCGACGGCGCGGCTGCCGGAGGGGTCGGCGGAGCGCGGGTCCAGTTCGCCGTGCCGGGCGGTGGAGCGTACGGCGGCCATGGCGACGGCCGCGGCCAGGAGGAGTACGACGGCGAGCGCGATGCCGCGTGCCCGGGTCCAGAGCCGGCGGCCGGTGGGTGCGAGGGAGGTGGTGGCCGGCGTGGCCTCGGCGGTCACTCGGCTGCCCCCTGGCGGGTGCTGTGGGCAGTGCCGGCGGTGCTGGCGAGAGTCGGCTTGGTGCGTTCCAGGTCCCGGTCGAGTTCGGCGAGCCGGTGGTACGACTGCTGGTCGGCCCGGCGCCCGCCGTATGTGACGTCGTCGAACGCGCCGGCGGCGGCGCGGAGTCGGTCCGCGTGCGCGGGCAGGACGCGGCCGGCCTCGGCGGCTGCCTCGTCGGCGGTGCGGCCGGGGCGGACGTCGAGGAGGGCGCGTTCCTCCAGGGAGCGGACGAGGGCTCGCATGCGCTCCTGGACGGCCTGGTTCCAGTGGCCCTGGGCCGCGTGTGCCTCGCCGGCGGCTCGGTGTTCGGCGGCGCTGCGGGGGCGTTCGTCGAAGAGGGCGGCGGCTGAGGAGGGGCGGCGGCGGGGGGTGCCGAGGCGCCACCACAGGGCGGCGAGCACGGCGACGACGAAAAGGATCACGACGAGCAGGCCGACCGTGCCGCCCGGGGTCGCCGAGGCCGCCGTGCTGAACAGCCGGTCGACCCAGTTCCAGAACGCGTTCAGGGCGCGCTGGAGCAGGCTGGGGTCGTTCTCGTGGTACATCCGCTTGGACAGCTCGCGCCGGGCCGCCTCCCGGGCGGGATCGCGCGGGATGGTCACCGGCGGCTCGTCTCCGGAGCCGCCGGCCGCCAGGAAGGCCTGGTCCGACGCGTGCAGTAGCCGTCGTACGACGGTGGCGGCGGCGTCCGATGGGGACACCGCCGCGAGCACTTCCCCCGTGAGGCCCACCGCATCAGCTCCCGGGGACGGGGCCGGCGGCGCCGGTGCCGGTGCCGTAGTCCTGGACGCCGGCGGCGCGGGCGAGTTCGAGGTCGAGGGCCTCGCGGCGGATGCGCTGGTCGATGTAGAGGAGCACGGTGACGCCGGCGCTGATCGGAAGGGTCAGGGTGGTGCCGATCAGGGAGCCGATGCCTCGGATGATCAGGAAGCTCCAGCCGACGGGTTCGCCGCTGGTGCCGAGGAAGTTGCCCATGCTGTCGCCGCTCACGGCGGCTCCGATGAGGGCGAACGGGATGGTGATGATCGCCGAGATGACGTTGGCGATGAGCCAGGCGAGCAGCTGGATGCCGAGGACCCGCCACCAGGAGCCGCGCACCAGCTTGGCGGAGCGGCTCATGGACTGGGTGATGCTCTGGCGTTCCAGCATGAGGGCCGGAGCGGCCAGGTAGTAGCGGATGGCCAGCCACACCGCGACGATGACGCCTGCGAGGATGCCCAGCGCGAACAGCGCGGCTCCGCCGGCGTCGCTTCCGCCGGCCAGCAGGACCAGGATGCCGGGCAGGGCGCCGACGAGGACCGCGCCGACGGTGATCAGGCCGAGCAGGATGAGCAGCCCGGCCAGCTTCGGGATCTGCGGGCGGGCCTCACGCCAGGCCTCGCCGGTGCTGACCGGCTTGCCGAGTACGGCGCGGCTGGTGATGGTCGTGAGCAGGGCGGTGGCGACGATGACGGCGGCTGCGGAGATCACGGTGACGATTCCGCTGCCGAGCATGGACTCGCGCAGGGCTCGGTACACGTCGTCGGGGGTGGCGGTCCGGCTGTCGAGCTGCGCGGTGCTGAGGGCATTGTCGAGGAAGAGGCCCTGCACGAGGACGAGGCAGGTGTCCGTGATCACGGCGACGGCCAGCGCGACGCCGAGGACCGTCCGCCAGTAGGTGCGCATGGTGGACACGGCGCCGTCGAGGATTTCGCCGACGCCGAGCGGACGCAGCGGGATGACACCGGGCTTGGCCGCGGGCGGGGGGCCGCCCCAGCCGCCGCCCCAGCCGGGGTGGCCGCCCGGGTGGCCGTAGCCGCCGTGGCCGGGCGGAGGTCCGCCGTAGCCGCCGGGAGGGCCGCCGTATCCGCCGCCGTAGCCGCCGGGGCCTGGTCCGCCGGGGTGCTGGCCGCCCCACCCGGGGCTGCCGGGGTGCCGGTCATCCCGGCCCGGGCCGGGCGGTGGGGGCGGCGGAGCCTGGTGGGGGCCGGGGGCACCGGTGGGCGCCGACCACTGGCCGGGTGGCGGCTGCTCCTTGGACCACTTCCCGCCTGGGTTCTGCGGGTCCGTGCCCGGCTGCGGCGCGGGCTCGGTGGGGGCGGGGCGGTCGGCGGGTTCGGCGGGGCCGGACGCACCGGGTTCCCGACCCTCGGACGACGGGTCGGATCCGGGCGAGGCCCAGCCCGGAGTGTCTGTCATCGAAGCTCCTTCTCGGTGCCCGTCCGCGGTCGCGGCGGCAGGTTGGCAGCCATCGTGCCATGGGCTGGTGACCCGGGGACCGGCCGCGGTGGGCGGCGGCCACCTTCAATTGTCCTGCGTATCCGGGGCAGACTGACGGCATGGCTGATCAGCAGGCGCGAACCAGCAGCGAGGACAACCGGCCGACCGACATACCTGCGATCCGATGGGAGGAACCACCAGAAGGTCCCGTACTGGTCCTTCTTGATCAGACGAGGCTCCCGGCCGAAGAGGTCGAGCTGGTGTGCACGGACGCGGCGGCGCTGGTGGAGGCGATCCGTTCGCTGGCCGTGCGCGGGGCGCCGCTGCTCGGGATCGCGGGGGCGTACGGCGTCGCGCTCGCCGCCGCGCGCGGCTTCGACGTGGCCGAGGCGGCGCGGGTGCTGGAGGAGGCCAGGCCCACCGCGGTGAACCTGTCGGTGGGGGTGCGCCGGGCCGCGGCCGCCCACCAGGCGGCGTTGGCCAGGACCGGTGACCCCTCGGCCGGCGCCGTGGCGGCACTGTCCGCGGCGCGGGCGCTGCACCAGGAGGATGCCGAGGCCAGTGCCCGGATGGCGGCGCACGGTCTGGCGCTGCTGGACGAGCTGCTGCCCGGCGGCGGGCACCGGATCCTGACGCACTGCAACACCGGTGCGCTGGTGTCGGGCGGGGAGGGCACGGCCTTCGCCGTGGCCCTCGCGGCGCACCGGGCGGGCCGGCTGCGGCGGCTGTGGGTGGACGAGACGCGGCCGCTCCTGCAGGGCGCCCGTCTCACGGCGTACGAGGCGGCCCGCAACGGAATGGCGTTCAGCCTGCTCACCGACAACGCGGCGGGTTCCCTGTTCGCGGCGGGTGAGGTGGACGCGGTGCTGATCGGGGCGGACCGGATCGCGGCCGACGGTTCGGTGGCGAACAAGGTCGGGAGTTATCCGCTCGCCGTGCTCGCCCGGTACCACCATGTGCCGTTCATCGTGGTGGCGCCGGTGACGACGGTGGACCTGGACACGCCGGACGGGGCGTCCATCGAGGTCGAGCAGCGTCCCGGCTTCGAGGTGACCGAGGTGATGGCGCCGCAGGTGGCGGGGCCGGGCGGCGGGGTTCCGGTGGCCCCGCTGGGGACGCAGGCGTACAACCCGGCGTTCGATGTGACGCCGCCCGAGCTGGTGACGGCGATCGTCACCGAGGAGGGAGTGGCCTCACCCGTGACGGCGGAGTCCCTCGCGGAACTGTGCCGCACGTCGCGCCGGGTGACGACGACCTGACCCACGAGGTCCTGATCCCACTCTGAGACAGCGAGGCGGGGAGGGTGGACGGGCGGGGCACGGCTGTCGGGCCTGCCGGCCACGTTCCGCCACCCTCCCCGCCGGGGCCTGAGAAGTCCGGTGATCGGCGGACGGGGGCAGACAGTGACGGCTCCGTACGACTATCGTCACCGGCCAGTGACCTGCCTCACCAGGGCGCCTGTCGCTGTTATGAGAATGGGATGATGTCGTTTATGAAGGGACGAGTCCTTGTCGTCGACGACGACACCGCACTGGCCGAGATGCTCGGCATTGTGCTGCGTGGTGAAGGTTTTGAGCCGTCTTTCGTAGCCGACGGCGACAAGGCGCTGGCCGCTTTCCGTGAGAGCAAGCCCGATCTGGTGCTGCTCGACCTGATGCTGCCCGGGCGGGACGGCATCGAGGTGTGCCGGCTGATCCGGGCGGAGTCCGGTGTGCCGATCGTGATGCTCACGGCCAAGAGCGACACCGTCGACGTGGTCGTGGGCCTGGAGTCGGGCGCCGACGACTACATCGTCAAGCCGTTCAAGCCGAAGGAGCTGGTGGCCCGGATCCGGGCGCGGCTGCGGAGGTCGGAGGAGCCGGCGCCGGAGCAGCTGACCATCGGTGACCTGGTCATCGATGTCGCCGGGCACTCGGTGAAGCGGGACGGGCAGTCGATCGCGCTGACGCCGCTGGAGTTCGACCTGCTGGTCGCGCTCGCGCGCAAGCCGTGGCAGGTGTTCACCCGTGAGGTGCTCCTGGAGCAGGTGTGGGGCTACCGGCACGCGGCCGACACGCGGCTGGTCAACGTGCACGTCCAGCGGCTGCGCTCCAAGGTCGAGAAGGACCCGGAGCGGCCGGAGATCGTGGTGACCGTCCGTGGTGTCGGTTACAAGGCCGGGCCGAGCTGACATGTCCGGGGACAGTGCCGCTTCGGCCCCCGGCGGTTCCGGGGCCCGTCCGGGGCGGCCTGTCGGCCGGCCGGCGGCGGGTGCGCGTCTGCGGGGCCTGTTCGACGGCGGCCTGCTGGAGGGCGGGGTCCAGGGCAGCCCGGTGCTGCGCCTGTTCCTGCGCTGGGTGCGCCGTCCGCTGCTGCCGGTGATGCGGCTGTGGCGGCGCAACATCCAGCTGAGGGTCGTGGCGACCACCCTGTTGATGTCGTTGGGTGTCGTCCTGCTGCTCGGCTTCGTCGTGATCGGGCAGGTGCGCAACGGCCTGCTGGACGCGAAGGTGAAGGCGTCGCAGAGCCAGGCCACGGGCGGGTTCGCGGTGGCCAAGCAGAAGGCCGACGAGGCGGCGAGCGGTACCGGTGCGGGCACCGGTGACGGCGCGTCGACCGCGGACGGGCGGCAGGCGCAGAACGTCATCCCGTGGATGAGCGACCTCGTGGAGTCGCTGTCCAGCGGTGGTGCGGGCGCCTTCGACGTGGTGACACTGCCCGTGGGCGACGACAGCGGCGGCGGCCGCAGCCCCCGCGGCTCCGGGAACGTCAACCCGACCTCCAGCGTGCCCGCGGCCCTGCGCGAGCGGGTGAACAGCGGTACGACGGCCGTCCAGAGCAACACGCGGATCATCTACTACGGCGGCAAGGAGTCGCAGCCGGGGCTCGCCATCGGCAAGCAGGTCAACGACCCCAACGGCCGCCCGTACGAGTTGTACTACCTCTTCCCGCTCACACAGGAGGAGAAGTCGCTCAGCCTGGTCAAGGGCACCCTCGCCACGGCCGGGCTGTTCGTCGTCGTCCTGCTCGGAGCCATCGCCTGGCTGGTGGTGCGGCAGGTCGTCACGCCGGTGCGGATGGCGGCCGGGATCGCGGAGCGGCTGTCCGCGGGGCGGCTCCAGGAGCGGATGAAGGTCACCGGCGAGGACGACATCGCGCGCCTGGGCGAGGCCTTCAACAAGATGGCGCAGAACCTGCAGGTCAAGATCCAGCAGCTGGAGGACCTGTCGCGGATGCAGCGGCGGTTCGTCTCCGACGTCTCGCACGAGCTGCGCACCCCGCTGACGACCGTCCGGATGGCCGCCGACGTCATCCATGAGGCGCGGGAGGACTTCGACCCGGTGACCGCGCGGTCGGCCGAGTTGCTCGCCGACCAGCTGGACCGGTTCGAGTCGCTGCTCGCGGACCTGCTGGAGATCAGCCGTTTCGACGCCGGCGCGGCGGCGCTGGAGGCCGAGCCCATCGACCTCAGGGAGGTCGTCCGGCGGGTGGTGAGCGGTGCCGCGCCGCTCGCCGACCGCAAGGGCACGCACGTACGGGTGGTCGGCGACCAGCAGCCCGTCGTCGCCGAGGCGGACGCCCGGCGCGTGGAGCGCGTCCTGCGCAACCTCGTGGTCAACGCCGTCGAGCACGGCGAGGGCAAGGACGTCGTGGTCAAGCTGGCCGCGGCGGGCGGGGCCGTGGCCATCGCGGTGCGGGACTACGGCGTCGGGCTGAAGCCCGGCGAGGCGACCCGGGTCTTCAGCCGCTTCTGGCGGGCGGACCCGGCACGCGCGCGTACCACCGGCGGTACCGGCCTCGGGCTGTCGATCGCCCTGGAGGACGCGCGGCTGCACGGGGGCTGGTTGCAGGCCTGGGGTGAGCCGGGCGGCGGTTCCCAGTTCCGGCTGACGCTGCCCAGGACCGCGGACGAGCCGCTGCGGGGCTCGCCGATACCGCTGGAGCCCAAGGACTCGCGCCGCAACCGCGGCCTCGACGACACCGGCGCCCCCCGCGACGGCGGGGAGAAGCGGGCGACCGTTCCGGTGCAGCAGGCAGGAGCCCAGGCACCGGGGCTGCCGCCACGGACCCCGATCGCGCCGCGGTTGGCCGCGTCACCGGCCGCCGACCCGACCGCCCTGCCCGGCAACGGCGCGCGCGTGGTGCCCCGGCCCACCGGTGGCGCCCGGCGCCCGGGCGAGGGGCCCGCCGCTCCCGCCTCGCCCGCGGCATCGGCGTCACCCGAGACGCCCGGGACGGACTCGGGCCGGCCGGGCGCGCACGCGCCGGAGGACCCGGTAGCGCCGCAGGACTCGAACGAGCCAGGGGAGGCATTTCGTGGCCGCTGACCGCAAGGGGGGCGCACGGCGGCGGTCGGGGCGCGCGGCGGCGTACGCCGCCTTGGGTGTCGTACTGCTGGCCGGTTGCGCCTCGATGCCCGACAGCGGGGACCTGCGGGACGTGGAGTCCACGCCGCGGCAGGACACCGGGGTCCGGGTGTTCGCCATGCCGCCGGCCGACGGAGCCGGTCCGGGCGAGATCATGCAGGGCTTCCTGGAGGCTCTGACCAGCGACGACCCCGGGTACGACACGGCGCGCAAGTACCTGACGGCCGACGCGGCGGGCAGGTGGCGGCCGGAGCAGTCGACCACCGTCCTCGCGAACGGGCCGACCATCGAGACCGACTGCCGCCCGGGCGGCCGGGAGGAGACCAACAGCGTCACGTGCCTGCTGGCCGGCACCCGGGTCGCCACGGTCGACGCCCAGCAGGCCTACCAGCCCGCCGACGGCTCCTACCGCAAGAAGCTGCATCTGACGAAGGACGCCAAGAGCGGGCAGTGGCGCATCGACGGGCTGCCCGACGGTGTCGTCATGGGCAAGTCGGACTTCCAGCGGAACTACACGTCCGTCGACAAGTACTACTTCGCCTCCAACGCGGAGGCCGGGGCGGGCGGACAGCCGGTGGCGGTCGCCGATCCGGTGTTCGTGCGCAGCAAGGTCGACCCGATGACCCAGATGGTCCGCTCGCTGCTGCACGGGCCCACCGACTGGCTCGGTCCGGTGGTCAGGTCCAGCTTCCCGACCGGTACGGCGCTGCGGAAGGGCGTGTCCGATCTGGCGCCGGACGACCAGAACAAGCTGACGGTGCCGCTGAACCTGAAGGCGTCCCGGGTCGCCGCGGGCAAGTGCACCGAGATGGCGACGCAGGTGCTGTTCACGCTGCGGAACCTGGCGCCGACGCTGGAGTCCGTCGAACTGCGCGGGACCGGCGACGACCGGCTGTGCGAACTGACCGAGGAGCGCGCGGAGTCCGCGGCCTGGCACGGGTCGTACAAGCACCCGGAGTACCTGTACTTCCTCGACGGCAAGCGCCGGGTGGTGCGGATGCCGACCGGGAGCACCGGCACCGGGTCCGTTCCGGTGCCGGGGCCGCTGGGTGAGGGAGGCAGGGGACTGCAGTCGGTGGCGGTGTCGCGGGACGAGGACACCGCGGCCGGGATCGGCGACGAGGGCAGGTCGCTGTACGTGACGTCGCTGGCGTCGGGCGGTTCGCTCGGTGAGCCACAGGTCACCAGCGTCGGTCCGGCCCCCGAGCAGCGGCTGACCACGCCGAGCTGGGACGCCCGAGGTGATCTGTGGGTGGCCGACCGCGACCCGCACCGGCCGCGGCTGTTCGTCCTGGACCAGGGCGTCGAGAAACCGGAGCAGGTCGCCGTCCCGGACCTGTCCGGCCGGATCACGGACGCCCGGGTGGCCGCGGACGGGGCGCGCATCGCGCTGGTCGTGTCGGCGAAGGACGGCAGGCAGTCCCTGTACATCGGCCGGATCCAGCGCGACGACGGGACCGGCCAGGGCATCTCGGTGGACGGCCTGCGGTCGGCGGCACCGGACCTGGAACAGGTCACTGCCATCTCCTGGGCCGGGGACAGCAGGCTGCTCGTCGTCGGCCAGGAGCAGGGCGGCGTGCAGCAGATGCGGTACGTCCAGGTCGACGGATCCACGCTCGACGGCCCGGCTCCGGGTGCGCTGACCAGCGTGAAGGCGATCGCCGCGGCCGAGGACGAGCGGGTGCCGCTGGTGGCCTTCTCGGAGGACGGGATCGTACGGCTGCCGTCCGGGGCGCAGTGGCAGAAGGTCGACAAGGACGGGACGGCGCCGGTCTATCCGGGCTGACGGGTCTGGGTCGCGGGCCGGGGCCGACGGGCCGGGCGGGCCTTCGCCGTACCCGTGACGCGCGGCGCGCCGGGTTGTCCACAGGGTGTTGTCCACAGGGGTGGCCGCCCGGCCCCCGCGTTGGCACAGTGGTGGTCATGCGGGGGTGGTGGCAGGACCTGACCGACCTGGTGCTGCCGGCCGACTGCGCGGGCTGCGGCGCGCCTCGTACGGCGCTCTGTCCACGGTGCCGGGCCACGCTGGACACGGGTGTGCGGCGGGTGCGGCCGATGCCGGAGCCGGCCGGGCTGCCGGTGGTCAACGCGGTGGCTCCGTACGCGGCGGAGGTGCGGGCTCTGCTGCTCGCGCACAAGGAGCGGGGCGCGCTGCTCCTCGCCGGAGTGCTGGGTGCGGCTCTGGCGGGGGCCGTTCGGGTGGGCCTCGGTGACGGCGGAGCAGGTTCCGCCGGCGCCTGGCCGGCCGCGGCGCCGGGGCGGGGGCCCGTGCTGCTGGTTCCGGTGCCGTCCAGCCGGTGGGCCGTTCGGGCGCGTGGGCACGATCCGGTGCGGCGGATGGCGCTCGCGGCGGCCGTGGAGCTGCGGCGCACCGGGACGCCGGCCCGGGTGGCGGCCGTACTGCGCCAGCGGCGGGCCGTGGCGGACCAGGCCGGGCTGGACGCGCGGCGGCGCCTGGAGAACCTCGCCGGGGCGCTGGAGGTGAGCCCGGGCGGTGGCCGGCTGCTCGGCTCGGACCGTGTCGTGCTCGTCGACGACCTGATGACGACGGGTGCCTCTCTCGCGGAGGCCGCGCGGGCGCTGCGGGAAGCGGCGGTATCGCGTCGGGAGGAAGGATCGGCCGTGTATGAGGCCATAACTCGGGAAGGTAGGGAGGAACGACGGATCGGTGAACGGCGGGAGCGGAGGGAGTGGGTGCACGATGCACCGGAAAAGACGGCCCCGAACGTCCTCGGCGGGTTGCTCCGTGCCGCAGTGATCGCCGCTCCGCGCGATTCTTTCGAAATAAACAGGAACTGACCGCTCACCTGCATCGTTGCAGGTGGTGAAAGGACTAATTCACCTGAACGGAGGTACGCCGCAGTAGAGGGTGACGACATCCGTCCGGGCGAGATATGTTCGGGTGTGAGGAAAGGCGCAGGCCACACCTCGCTTATCCGAATGCCGTGCCGCGGGTTTTTCTGCAATCACCCGCGCTGGTGGGGTGGAGCTCTCGCCCATGGGGGAGGAGGAGGTGGAAGTCACCGAGTCCGAGGTCCGGTGATCACCGGACCTGGTGCAAAAGGGAGATGCTCCGCCGATGCAGCGGAGCGATCCGGGAACGGAGTTCTGCGTGGACATCGTCGTCAAAGGCCGCAAGACCGAGGTGCCCGAGCGGTTCCGCAAGCACGTGGCCGAGAAGCTGAAGCTGGAGAAGATCCAGAGGCTCGATGCCAAGGTGATCAGCCTCGACGTCGAGGTGTCCAAGGAGCCGAACCCCCGTCAGGCCGACCGCTGTGACCGAGTGGAGATCACGCTCCGCTCCCGCGGTCCGGTGATCCGGGCGGAGGCGGCGGCCAGCGACCCGTACGCGGCACTCGACCTGGCGGCGGAGAAACTGGACGCCAGGCTGCGCAAGCAGCACGACAAGCGGTTCTCGCGCCGAGGCGCGCGCCGGATCTCGGCGGCAGAGGTCCCCGACCACGTCCCGGACGCGGCGACGCTGAACGGCAATGGCCTCCCCGTCCACGAGGAGGAGACGGACGGTGTGCCGACCAAGAAGATCGGCTCGCTGGAGGTCAAGGGCGAAGGCCCCCTCGTCGTCCGCGAGAAGACCCACGTCGCCTCCCCGATGACTCTCGACCAGGCCCTCTACGAGATGGAACTGGTCGGCCACGACTTCTACCTCTTCGTCGACTCCGAGACGAAGGAACCGAGCGTCGTCTACCGGCGACACGCCTACGACTACGGCGTGATCCACCTCAGCACGGACCCGATGGTCGCCGAGGCGCAACCCCCCGCGGCGGGTGGCACGCTGGGCGGCTGACCCGCCCGGCTGAAGCTGAGCCGGTGCCCCTGGAGCGCGCGTGCGCCCCCAGGGGCACCGGTGTGCGACCACTTCGCGCCCCGCACGTCACCTCAGTGTCGTCCGAGCATGAAATCATGGCCGCACCGGCCCAACCGGTGGGCCGCTGCCTTGGGTTGGCGATGGCACAGGACCACAGGCCACAGCCTTCAGGGGGAGGAACGATGGCGGACACCTTCGGACCGATGCGGGACGGGGACGCCGACGACGATGTCATCGGCAGGGGCCCGGACACGGGCTCGTCGCGCGACGAGCCGATCAGGGTCCTGGTCGTGGACGACCACGCCCTCTTCCGGCGCGGCCTGGAGATCGTCCTCGCGGCCGAGGAGGACATCCAGGTCGTCGGCGAGGCGGGTGACGGGGCCGAGGCGGTCGACAAGGCCGCCGATCTGCTGCCCGACATCGTGCTGATGGACGTCCGCATGCCCAAACGCGGCGGGATCGAGGCCTGCACCTCCATCAAGGAGGTCGCCCCCAGCGCCAAGATCATCATGTTGACGATCAGCGACGAGGAGGCCGACCTCTACGACGCCATCAAGGCGGGCGCGACCGGATACCTCCTCAAGGAGATCTCGACCGACGAGGTGGCGACCGCGATCCGCGCGGTCGCCGACGGGCAGTCGCAGATCAGCCCGAGCATGGCGTCGAAGCTCCTCACGGAGTTCAAGTCGATGATCCAGCGGACCGACGAGCGCCGGCTGGTGCCCGCGCCCCGGCTGACCGACCGCGAGCTGGAGGTCCTCAAGCTCGTCGCCACGGGGATGAACAACCGGGACATCGCCAAGGAGTTGTTCATCTCCGAGAACACCGTGAAGAACCACGTGCGCAACATCCTGGAGAAACTGCAGCTGCACTCCCGCATGGAAGCCGTGGTCTACGCGATGCGCGAGAAGATCCTGGAGATCCGCTAGCGGCTATCCGAGCAGCCCGGCGAGCTCACGGCCGAGGGGCTCGCGCAGCTCGGGGGCGTCCACGCGCTCCACGCGGACGTTCGTGCAGTTCACCCATGCCGCCGCCTCGACCAGGGCCTGGGCGACCGCCGGGACCGCCTTCGGACCGTCCAGGGTGACCTGCCTGGCCACCAGCGTGCGGCCCTCCCGGGCCGGGTCGACCCGCCCGACCAGCCGGCCGCCCGCGAGCACCGGCATCGCGAAGTAACCGTGGACCCGCTTGGGCTTCGGGACGTACGCCTCCAGCCGGTGGGTGAAGCCGAAGATCCGCTCCGTGCGCGCACGCTCCCAGATCAGCGAGTCGAACGGCGACAGCAGCGTGGTGCGGTGCCGGCCCCGCGGCGGCGTCACCAGGGCCGCCGGGTCCGCCCAGGCCGGCCTGCCCCAGCCCTCGACCTCGACCGGCACCAGACCCGAGTCCGCGATCACCGCGTCGACCTGCTCGGCCTTGAGACGGTGGTAGTCGGCGATGTCCGCCCGCGTGCCCACTCCGAGCGACTCGCCCGCCAGCCGGACCAGACGGCGCAGGCACTCGGTGTCGTCCAGCTCGTCGTGCAGCAACGCGTCCGGGACCGCGCGCTCGGCGAGGTCGTACACCCGCTTCCAGCCGCGCCGCTCGACGCACACCACCTCGCCGTACATCAGTGCGCGCTCCACGGCGACCTTCGTGCCCGACCAGTCCCACCATTCGTTCGTCTTCTTCGCGCCGCCCAGTTCCGTGGCGGTCAGCGGGCCTTCGGAGCGGAGCTGCTTGATGACCTGGTCGTAGGCGCCGTCGGGGAGTTCGTGGTGCCAGTGCGGGCGGTCGCGGTAGGCGCGGCGGCGGAACGCGAAGTGCGGCCACTCCTCGATGGGCAGGATGCAGGCCGCGTGCGACCAGTACTCGAAGGCGTGGGTGTCCGTCCAGTACGCGGCCTCCACGGTCTGGCGGCCGACCGCGCCCAGCCGGGCGTAGGGCACCAGCTCGTGGGAGCGGGCGAGGACCGAGATGGTGTCGAGCTGCACCGCGCCGAGGTGGCGCAGCACCCCGCGGACGCCCGCGCGCCGGTCGGGTGCGCCGAGCAGGCCCTGGGCCTTCAGAGCGATCCGGCGGGCTTCGTCCGCGGTGAGCGAGGTGATGGGGCGCGGCTGGGTCGTCATGTGCCGGACGATAGAGGGTGCCACTGACAGCCCGCGACGACCTGCGCGTTCACCGGGACCGTCCCGGGTGCCACGGGCGGGGGCTCACGAACGCGCGGGCAGATAGGGGGCCGTGGAGGGCAGGCCGAGGTCCGAGGGGAGCAGGGAGCCGACCCAGCAGTCCCGGCGCACCCCCTTGTTGTTGACGCCCGAGCGCAGGGTGCCCTCGACGGTGAAGCCCGCGCGCCGGGCCACCGCGCGGGAGGCGTGGTTTCCGACCTCGGCCCGCCACTCGACACGGTCGACACCGACCTCGGTGAAGACCCACCGGCAGGCGGTGACGGCGGCCTCCGCCACATACCCGTGGCCCCGGTGCTCCTTGGCCGCCCAGAAGCCGATCTCGGCCGTGCCCAGCGAGCGCATGGTGAGCGCGAGCATGCCGGCCAGCTCCCCGCCGCCGAGGAAGAGGCCGAAGGTGAACATCGACCCCTGCGACCAGCCGTCGGGGACGATCTGCTCCGTGAAGCCGATCGCGTGTTCCGGCAGATAGGGGGAGGGGACCGTCGTCCAGCGCTGGATGTCGGGATCCTGCACCGCCGCGTACACCGCGTCGGCGTCGGCGGGGCCGACCGGGCGCAGCAGGAGACGGTCCGTGGTGAGCGTGACGGGTTCCATCGGCCGATTCTGCTCGCGACGCCCGTCCGGGGCCATGGATTTTCGCTATGCGTGAGCGCGTGATCACATTTCGCGTAATTCCGTGCTTCGATGCGGCACTATCCGGATGCGCCGTCCGTTGTCCTGGGTGACGCAGCCGTCGGGCCGCCAGGCCTCCCGGCGCGCCCGGGTCCTCGCATACGATGGCCGTTGCTCAGTACGTCAGAAGGAAAACCGACCGTCCCAGGCCCGACCGGCAAGGAGACCAGCCCCCGTGTCCGTCCTCTCGAAGATCATGCGTGCAGGCGAAGGCAAGATCCTGCGCAAGCTGCACCGCATCGCGGACCAGGTCAACTCCATCGAAGAGGACTTCGTCGACCTCTCCGACGCCGAGCTGCGCGCCCTCACCGCGGAGTACAAGCAGCGGTACGCCGACGGCGAGAGCCTGGACGACCTGCTCCCCGAGGCGTTCGCCACCGTGCGCGAGGCCGCCAAGCGCGTCCTCGGCCAGCGGCACTACGACGTGCAGATGATGGGCGGCGCCGCGCTCCACCTCGGCTATGTGGCCGAGATGAAGACCGGTGAGGGCAAGACCCTCGTCGGCACGCTGCCCGCGTACCTGAACGCCCTCTCCGGGGACGGCGTCCACCTCATCACCGTCAACGACTACCTGGCCGAGCGCGACTCCGAGATGATGGGCCGCGTCCACAGGTTCCTTGGCCTGTCCGTCGGCTGCATCCTCGCCAACATGACGCCGGCCCAGCGTCGCGAGCAGTACGCGTGCGACATCACCTACGGCACGAACAACGAGTTCGGCTTCGACTACCTGCGCGACAACATGGCGTGGTCGAAGGACGAACTGGTGCAGCGCGGCCACAACTTCGCCATCGTGGACGAGGTCGACTCCATCCTCATCGACGAGGCCCGTACGCCGCTGATCATCTCCGGCCCGGCCGACCAGGCCACCAAGTGGTACGGCGACTTCGCCAAGCTGGTCACGCGCCTCAAGCGCGGCGAGGCCGGCAACCCGCTCAAGGGCATCGAGGAGACCGGCGACTACGACGTCGACGAGAAGAAGCGCACGGTCGCCATCCACGAGTCCGGCGTCGCCAAGGTCGAGGACTGGCTGGGCATCGACAACCTCTACGAGTCGGTGAACACCCCCCTCGTCGGCTACCTGAACAACGCCATCAAGGCCAAGGAACTGTTCAAGCGCGACAAGGACTACGTCGTCATCGACGGCGAAGTCATGATCGTCGACGAGCACACCGGCCGTATCCTCGCCGGCCGCCGCTACAACGAGGGCATGCACCAGGCGATCGAGGCGAAGGAAGGGGTGGACATCAAGGACGAGAACCAGACGCTCGCCACGATCACCCTGCAGAACTTCTTCCGCCTCTACAAGAAGCTCTCCGGCATGACCGGTACGGCGATGACCGAGGCCGCCGAGTTCCACCAGATCTACAAGCTCGGCGTGGTCCCGATCCCGACCAACAAGCCGATGGTCCGCAAGGACCAGTCGGACCTGATCTACCGCACCGAGGTGGCCAAGTTCGAGGCGGTCGTGGACGACATCGCCGAGAAGCACGAGAAGGGCCAGCCGATCCTCGTCGGCACCACCTCCGTCGAGAAGTCGGAGTACCTCTCGCAGCAGCTCAGCAAGCGCGGCATCCAGCACGAGGTGCTGAACGCCAAGCACCACGAGCGCGAGGCGCAGATCGTCGCCCAGGCCGGCCGCAAGGGCGCCGTGACGGTGGCCACCAACATGGCCGGCCGTGGTACGGACATCAAGCTCGGCGGCAACCCCGAGGACCTCGCCGAGGCGGAGCTGCGCCAGCGCGGCCTCGACCCCGAGGAGCACATCGAGGAGTGGGCCGCGGCCCTGCCCGCCGCCCTGGAGAAGGCCGAGCAGGCCGTCAAGGCGGAGAAGGAGGAGGTCGAGGAGCTGGGCGGCCTCTACGTCCTCGGCACCGAGCGGCACGAGTCGCGGCGCATCGACAACCAGCTGCGCGGCCGTTCCGGCCGTCAGGGCGACCCGGGCGAGTCCCGCTTCTACCTCTCCCTCGGCGACGACCTGATGCGCCTGTTCAAGGCCCAGATGGTCGAGCGTGTGATGTCGATGGCCAACGTGCCCGACGACGTGCCGATCGAGAACAAGATGGTCACGCGCGCGATCGCGTCCGCTCAGTCGCAGGTCGAGACCCAGAACTTCGAGACCCGCAAGAACGTCCTGAAGTACGACGAGGTGCTCAACCGGCAGCGCGAGGTCATCTACGGCGAGCGCCGGCGCGTCCTGGAGGGCGAGGACCTGCACGAGCAGATCCGGCACTTCATGGACGACACGATCGAGGCGTACGTCCGCGCGGAGACCTCCGAGGGCTTCCCCGAGGACTGGGACCTGGACCGGCTCTGGGGCGCCTTCCGTCAGCTGTACCCGGTGAAGATCACCATCGAGGAGCTGGAGGAGGCGGCCGGCGACCGGGCCGGCCTGACCGCCGAGTTCATCGAGGAGTCCATCAAGGAGGACATCCACGAGCAGTACGAGGCCCGCGAGGCGCAGCTCGGCTCCGAGATCATGCGTGAGCTGGAGCGCCGGGTCGTGCTGTCGGTCCTCGACCGCAAGTGGCGCGAGCACCTCTACGAGATGGACTACCTCCAGGAGGGCATCGGCCTGCGCGCCATGGCGCAGAAGGACCCGCTGGTCGAGTACCAGCGCGAGGGCTTCGACATGTTCAGCGCCATGATGGACGGCATCAAGGAGGAGTCCGTCGGCTACCTGTTCAACCTGGAGGTCCAGGTCGAGCAGCAGGTCGAGGAGGTCCCGGTCGAGGAGGCCCAGCCGGTGGGCGAGGGCGTGCAGGACACGGTCCCGGCACAGGCCGGCGCGCGTCCCGAGATCCGCGCGAAGGGGCTGGACGTTCCGCAGCGGCGGGATCTGCACTTCTCCGCGCCCACGGTGGACGGTGAGGGCGGCGTCGTCGAGCGTGACCTGGAGGACGAGGAGCCGGTGCGGTCCGAGTCGGACGGGCTGACGCGGGCGGAGCGGCGGCGGCAGGCCAAGGGTGGCCGGCGTCGGAAGAAGTAGCACCGGCGTTCCGAGCAAGGGCCGGGTCTCCCTTTGGGGGCCCGGCCCTTTCGCGCGCCGGTGCAGGGGGTCTCGCGGCGCGCTGTGCCGTCGCCGGGCGGGGCGGGTGTCGCTTGCCCGCGCTTGCGGGGTGCCGCCGCGCCCATCCGTGCCGCCCCTGCGGCACCCGCTGCCCGCCGCCATGGTGGCGGGCAGCGCGTGATGCACTGAGTGATCGTCCTCGACGTGCCCGCCCCCCGACGACAGGGCCGGCGGCGCTACGACGTGCCCGGACCCCGAGGACCAGGCCGGCGTCGCTACGGCGTGCCCGCCGTGCCCGCACCCCGACGACAGGGCCGGCGGCGCTACGGCGTGCCCGTCTCCACCGCTGTGCACCGCCAGCGGAGGTCCTTGCCGCGTTCCAGGCGGAAGGCCATCGCGCGGAGCCGGTCGCCGGCGGCGACGCGGACGAAGACCTCCAGAGCGCCCTCGCTGGGGACGTAGTAGCCGATGTCGTGGACCACGGGGTGGGGACCGCGGGTGCGCAGGGGGCTGCGTTCGGCCAGGCGGGCCAGTTCGTCGTAGGCGCGGCCCGCGGTGTACCGGAGCATCCAGTGGACGGGACGCTGGCCGCTCAGGACGGCCAGCAGGCGCTCGGCGAAGACGTCGGTGGGCCGTGGCTGCCCCGCGGCCGTCCCGGGCGGCCTGCGCGCCGTCTCGGCCCGTGCGGCCGCCGGACGGCTGGGCGTGCGGGGCGGGGCGCCGCCGGGTCGGCGGGAGTCGCGGCGGGTCGGCGGGCGGTGTCGCGGCCGGGGCTGGGCGGTACGGCTCATGACCTTGTTCATGGGGGTCCCCGTTCGGCGGGGCCCGGGGATACCGGGCGGTAACAACGCTGGTGGGGGATCTTGTACGGGGTACCGGAGGGGCCGGCAAGGGGACGGGGACGGGTGGGAGGCGGCCGGGAGGTTCACCTATCCGAGCGATGCGGGGAGCTAGAAGCCCTGGGGGCAGGCGGCGGGAGAGGGTGAAACCCCGGCGCGGAGTGGACGCCTCCACGGGGGCGGGCAGGCGCCCGAAAGGGGACGGGCGCACGTATCCTGAAGGCCCTTCGGGAGACGCGTCGGACGCCCTCCCCGAGGCCCCAGCGGAGCCTTCACCAGGAACAGGAAAGAGCGGCCAGCATGCGCGTCTACGTCCCCCTGACCCTCCCCGCTCTCGCCGAGGCGCACAAGACGGGGGAGCTGGGGAGCGGTCCCCTCGTCGCGTACGCCGTCACGCCCGGGCTTCGCGAGTGGTACCTCTCCGAGGACATCGAGGAGCTGGAGTACGCGGCGCTCAGCCGGGCCGCGCTGGCCTCGCTGCGGCTGCTGGCCGCGGACCCGGGCGCGGTACGGCGCCGGGTCGTGGTCGCCGTGGACGTGTCCGACGGCGCCGTGAGCGCCCGCCCCGGCCGCGGTTCCGAACCGTCCCCCCTGGGCGAGGTCACCGTGACGGTGGCGGTGCCGCTCGCGAAGGCGGCCTCCGTGCACGTCGACGCCGAGGACGCGGAACCGGACGTCGCCGCGGCGGCGGACGCGCTGGAGGCGGCGGACGGCGGGGACGACGACGCGCAGTTCGTCGTGGACGAGGTGGACGACCACGAGCTGCTGTGGTTCGCCACGCAGGAGATCCCCAACCTGGTCGGGCAGGCCTGACCTGCGCCGATGCCGAGCGGCGCCGTGACTGTCAGTGGTGGCGGGTACGGTCTTGGACATGGGGATGCACGGAAGCGCGCACATCGTCTGGGACTGGAACGGGACGCTGTTCCACGACAATGACGCGATCATCGGAGCGACGAACGCGGCCTTCGCCGAGCTGGGACTCGCGCCGATCACGCTGGAGCAGTACCGGTCGCTGTACTGCGTACCGGTGCCGAAGTTCTACGAGCGGCTGCTCGGCCGGCTGCCGACCGACGCCGAGTGGGAGCTGATGGACGGGGTCTTCCACCGGCACTACGCCGAGCACCGGGTGCGGTGTTCGCTGACCGTGGGCGTCGAGGAGCTGCTCACCGGGTGGCGGTCGGCGGGGCACAGCCAGTCGCTGCTGAGCATGTACGGGCACGAGGAACTGGTGCCGCTGGTGCGGGGCTTCGGGATCGAGGCGCACTTCATACGGGTGGACGGGCGGACGGGGCCGTCCGGCGGCAGCAAGGCCGAGCACATGGTGCGGCACCTGGAGGCGCTGACGGGGGTGGCGGCGCGGGAGCGGACCGTGGTGATCGGGGACGCGGCGGACGACGCGGTCGCCGCGCGGTACGTGGGGGCGCGCGCCGTGCTGTACAGCGGGGGGTCGCACAGCCGGGAGAGTCTGGAGGGGGTCGGGGTTCCGGTGGTGGACACGTTGGCCGAAGCGGTGGCGGAGGCGCGGCGGATCGCGGCGTAGCCGGGGCCGGGGGCCCGGAGGGGGCGGTGTGGCCGGCGGAGGGGGACGTCTGGGCGTCCCGCGCCGCGGCTCCCCGGGGGCGCGGGGGAACCGCGCGAGCAACCACGACGGACCGGCACCCGTCGACGCACCGCGTGCACGGCGGACGCGAGGACACCGGTCCTGACCTGGCGACGCACCGCACGCACGACGACGCGCCCCACCCCCTGGGCCCGGCCCCGGCCCCGCCCCCCTCAGCTCACCGGTGCCTTCGTCCGCAGGACGTTCAGGAACTCCCGCATCCACGCCGGATGATCCGGCCACGCGCGGGAGGAGACCAGCGTGCCGTCGACGACCGCCTCGGTGTCCTGGAAGCCCGCTCCGGCGGCCTGCATGTCCGGCTCCAACGCGGGGTACGCGGTGACGCGGCGGCCCCGGAGGGAGTCGATCGCGGCGGTGAGCAGGGGGCCGTGGCAGATCTGGGCGACCGGCTTGTCCGCGTCGAAGAAGGCCTTGAGGATCTTGCGGAGTTCGGCGTCGTTGCGCAGGTACTCGGGGGCCCGGCCGCCGGGGATGACGAGGGCCGCGTAGTCCCCGGGGTCGACCTCCGAGAAGGCCAGGTCGGCGGGCCAGGTGTAGCCGGGCTTCTCGGTGTAGGTGTCGTAGCCGGGTTCGAAGTCGTGGACGACGAAACGGAGGGTCTTGCGGGTGGGGGCGGCGATGTGGACCTCGTAACCTTCCTCCAGCAGCCGCTGGTAGGGGTAGAGCACCTCCAGGGACTCCGCTGCGTCGCCGGTGACGATGAGGATCTTCGTGGGCATGTCGGCTCCTCCGGTCGTACTCCGGGCTCTGCGGGGTGGGACTCCGGGCACCGTGCCCCCGCCGGGCGCGCTTGCCAAGAGGGCCCGGTTGTTTTCAGAGTGCGACCGGGGGCGTGGCGGCGCGACCGGTTACGCCACGGATCCCCGCCCCGCCGCTGTGCAGAACGTCAAACTTCACCCCTCGGTTTTGTACACATACGGCTCATGACGGGCCCCGGGTAAGTGGCGATAGCCTTGTGGCGTGATCAGCGCGATAGCTCGCGGGGGCGATCCTGCCCCTGCCCTGCGCCCGGGTTGCACGGAGCACCTCCGTGACCGGGCGGCGGTCGCTGGTCTTCGCGGGCGGGACGGGGGCGCGGACGCCCCCAGGACGCCGAGGACGCTCCGGGACACGGCGGTGCCGAGCGTGGCGTCGCAGTCGACGGGCGTGCCGAGAATGGCCGAATACCCCCCGCTCATCTCACCTCGCGGCATAGCGTCGGACCGGACCGGAAACCCCGGGCCGTGGCGTCGAGCCGGAGGGAAAGAGACCGTACTTCCTTCTACGTCACGCAACGGCGCGCGACAGGAGCCAGAGGACAATGCAGACCAAGCTGGACGAAGCCAAGGCCGAGCTGCTCGAACGGGCCGCCCGGGTAGCTGAGAACAGCCCGGTCGGGGGGCACCTACCGACCGGGACGACGAGCGAGGGCACCCCCGGCACCCCGGACAGCGAATCCGTGCTCGCGTTCCTCCAGCGGTACTACCTGCACACCGCCCCGGAAGACCTCGCCGACCGCGACCCGGTCGACGTCTTCGGCGCAGCGGTCTCGCACTACCGTCTCGCGGAGAACCGCCCGCAGGGCACCGCGAACGTCCGGGTGCACACCCCCACCGTGGAGGAGAACGGGTGGACGTGCAGCCACACCGTGGTGGAGGTCGTCACCGACGACATGCCCTTCCTCGTCGACTCGGTCACCAATGAGCTGACCCGGCAGGGGCGCGGCATCCACGTCGTCATCCACCCGCAGTTCGTCGTCCGGCGCGACCTGACCGGCAAGCTGATCGAGGTGCTGCCGACGCAGTCCACCGGGCTCACCGGCGACCTCCCGCACGACGCGCACGTCGAGTCCTGGATCCACGTCGAGATCGACCGGGAGACCGACCGCGCCGACCTCAAGCAGATCACCGCCGACCTGCTGCGCGTCCTGAACGACGTCCGCGAGGCCGTCGAGGACTGGGAGAAGATGCGGGACGCGGCGAACCGGATCGCCGACGGCCTGGAGAGCGAGCCCGTCCCCGGCGACCTGCCCCGGCCGGAGGTCGAGGAGGCCTGCGAGCTGCTGCACTGGCTGGCCACGGACCACTTCACCTTCCTCGGCTACCGCGAGTACCAGTTGCGCGACGACGACACGCTCGCCGCCGTGCCCGGCACCGGTCTCGGCATACTGCGCTCGGACCCGCACCACGCCGAGGACGACCAGCACCCGGTCAGCCCCTCCTTCGAGCGGCTCCCGGCCGACGCCCGCGCCAAGGCCCGCGAGCACAAGCTGCTGGTGCTGACCAAGGCCAACAGCCGGGCCACCGTGCACCGGCCGTCGTACCTGGACTACATCGGCGTCAAGAAGTTCGACGCGGACGGCAACGTCGTCGGTGAGCGCCGCTTCCTCGGCCTGTTCTCCTCCGCCGCCTACACCGAGTCGGTGCGCCGCGTGCCCGTCATCCGCCGCAAGGTGGACGAGGTGCTGGAGCGCGCCGGGTTCTCGCCCAACAGCCACGACGGCCGCGACCTGCTCCAGATCCTGGAGACCTACCCGCGCGACGAGCTGTTCCAGACCCCGGCTGCCGAACTGCAGTCGATCGTCACGAGCGTGCTCTACCTGCAGGAGCGCCGCCGGCTGCGGCTGTACCTGCGCCAGGACGAGTACGGCCGCTACTACTCGGCCCTCGTCTACCTCCCGCGCGACCGCTACACCACCGGCGTCCGCCTGAGGATCATCGACATCCTGAAGGAGGAGCTGGGCGGCACCAGCGTCGACTTCACCGCCTGGAACACCGAGTCGATCCTGTCCCGGCTGCACTTCGTCGTCCGGGTCCCGCAGGGCACCGAGCTGCCCGAGCTGTCGGACACCGACAAGGAGCGCATCGAGGCCCGCCTGGTCGAGGCGGCCCGCTCCTGGGCCGACGCGTTCGCCGAGGCGCTGACCGCCGAGTGCGGCGAGGAGCGCGCGGCCGAGATGCTGCGCCGCTACAACCACGCCTTCCCGGAGGGCTACAAGGCCGATCACAGCCCGCGCGCTGCGGTCGCCGACCTGGTCCACATGGAGCAGCTCGGCGACGACAAGACGTTCTCGCTGAGCCTGTACGAGCCGGTGGGCGCCGCGCCCGACGAGCGCCGCTTCAAGATCTACCAGAAGGGCGGCTCGGTCTCCCTCTCCAAGGTGCTGCCGGTGCTGAGCCGGCTCGGCGTCGAGGTCACCGACGAGCGGCCGTACGAACTGCGCTGCGCGGACCGCACCACCGCGTGGATCTACGACTTCGGTCTGCGCATGCCGAAGCTGTCCGGCGGCCACAACGGCGACCACCTGGGCGACGACGCCCGCGAGCGGTTCCAGGACGCGTTCGCCGCGACCTGGACCGGCAAGGCCGAGAACGACGGCTTCAACGCGCTGGTGCTGAGCGCCGGGCTGAACTGGCGGCAGGCGATGGTGCTGCGCGCCTACGCCAAGTACCTGCGGCAGGCCGGCTCGACCTTCTCGCAGGACTACATGGAGGACACCCTCCGCAACAACGTCCACACCACCCGGCTCCTCGTCTCCCTGTTCGAGGCGCGGATGTCCCCGGACCGGCAGCGCGCCGGCCTGGAGATCACCGACGCCCTGCTGGAGGAGCTCGACGCGGCCCTGGAGCAGGTGGCCAGCCTGGACGAGGACCGCATCCTGCGCTCCTTCCTGACGGTCATCAAGGCGACCCTGCGCACCAACTTCTTCCAGGAGGCGCTCGGCGGACAGCCGCACGACTACGTCTCCATGAAGTTCGACCCGCAGGCCATCCCGGACCTGCCCGCGCCGCGCCCGGCGTACGAGATCTGGGTGTACTCGCCGCGCGTGGAGGGCGTGCACCTGCGCTTCGGCAAGGTCGCCCGCGGGGGCTTGCGCTGGTCCGACCGGCGTGAGGACTTCCGCACCGAGATCCTCGGCCTGGTCAAGGCGCAGATGGTGAAGAACACCGTCATCGTGCCGGTCGGCGCCAAGGGCGGCTTCGTCGCCAAGCAGCTGCCGGATCCGGGCGTGGACCGCGACGCGTGGCTGGCCGAGGGCATCGCCAGCTACAAGACGTTCATCTCGGCGCTGCTGGACATCACCGACAACATGGTGGCCGGCGAGGTCGTGCCGCCGCAGGACGTGGTCCGGCACGACGGTGACGACACCTACCTGGTGGTCGCCGCCGACAAGGGCACCGCGACCTTCTCGGACATCGCCAACGACGTCGCCCACACGTACAACTTCTGGCTCGGCGACGCCTTCGCCTCCGGCGGCTCGGCCGGTTACGACCACAAGGGCATGGGCATCACCGCGCGCGGCGCCTGGGAGTCCGTGAAGCGGCACTTCCGCGAGCTGGGCGTGGACACGCAGAGCGAGGACTTCACGGTCGTCGGCATCGGTGACATGTCCGGTGACGTGTTCGGCAACGGCATGCTGCTCTCCGAGCACATCCGTCTGGTCGCCGCCTTCGACCACCGGCACATCTTCATCGACCCCACCCCGGACGCGGCCGTCGGCTACGCCGAGCGCCGCCGCCTGTTCGAGCTGCCCCGCTCCAGCTGGGCCGACTACAACACCGACCTGCTGTCGGCGGGCGGCGGGATCTTCCCGCGCACGGCCAAGTCGATCCCGCTCAACAGCCACATCCGCGAGGCCCTCGGCATCGAGGGCAAGGTCACCAAGATGACCCCGGCGGACCTGATGAAGACGATCCTCAAGGCGCCGGTGGACCTGCTGTGGAACGGCGGCATCGGCACGTACGTGAAGGCGTCGTCGGAGTCGAACGCCGACGTCGGCGACAAGGCCAACGACGCCATCCGCGTCGACGGCCAGGACCTCAGGGTCAAGGTCGTCGGCGAGGGCGGCAACCTGGGCCTGACCCAGCTCGGCCGGATCGAGTTCGCGCTGCACGGCGGCCGGATCAACACCGACGCGATCGACAACAGTGCCGGTGTGGACACCTCCGACCACGAGGTGAACATCAAGATCCTGCTGAACGGCCTGGTCGCGGACGGCGACATGACCGTCAAGCAGCGCAACAAGCTGCTCGCCGAGATGACCGACGAGGTCGGCGCGCTGGTCCTGCGCAACAACTACGCGCAGAACACCGCCCTGGCCAACGCCCTGTTCCAGGCCAACGACATGCTCCACGCCCAGCAGCGGTTCATCCGCCACCTGGTGCGCGAGGGTCACCTGGACCGGGCGCTGGAGTTCCTGCCCACCGACCGCCAGATCCGCGAACGCCTCGCCGGGGGCCAGGGCCTGACCGGACCGGAGACGGCCGTCGTCCTGGCGTACACGAAGATCACGGTGGCCGAGGAGCTGCTGCACACCTCGCTGCCGGACGACGCGTACCTGCGCGGCCTGCTGCACGCCTACTTCCCGACGGCCCTGCGCGAGCGGTTCGCCGAGGCGATCGACAACCACCCGCTGCGCCGTGAGATCACCACGACCGTGCTGGTCAACGACACGGTCAACACGGGCGGTACGACGTACCTGCACCGGCTGCGCGAGGAGACCGGGGCCTCCCTGGAGGAGATCGTCCGCGCCCAGACCGCGGCCCGCGCGATCTTCAGCTCGGCACCGGTGTGGGACGCGGTGGAGAACCTGGACAACAGGGTCGACGCCGCCGTCCAGACCCGCATCCGCCTCCACTCGCGCCGGCTGGTCGAGCGCGGCACCCGCTGGCTGCTCAACAACCGGCCGCAGCCGCTGCAGCTCGCCGAGACGGTCGAGTTCTTCGCCGACCGGGTCGAGCGGGTCTGGCAGGAGCTGCCGAAGCTGCTGCGCGGCGCGGACCTCGAGTGGTACCAGCACGTGTACGACGAGCTGTCCGCGGCCGGTGTCCCGGACGAAGTCGCCACGCGTGTGGCCGGCTTCTCCTCCGCCTTCCCGACGCTCGACATCGTGTCGGTGGCCGACCGCACGGGCAAGGAGCCGCTGGACGTCGCCGAGATCTACTACGACCTCGCCGACCGGCTCAACATCACCCAGCTCATGGACCGCATCATCGAGCTGCCCCGCGCCGACCGCTGGCAGTCCATGGCCCGCGCCTCCATCCGCGAGGACCTGTACGCGGCGCACGCGGCGCTCACCGCGGACGTCCTGGCCGTCGGGAACGGCACCTCGACGCCCGAGCAGCGCTTCAAGGCCTGGGAGCAGAAGAACGCGGCGATCCTGAGCCGCGCCCGCACCACGCTGGACGAGATCCGCAGCTCCGACTCCTTCGACCTCGCCAACCTGTCGGTGGCGATGCGGACGATGCGGACGCTGCTGCGCACGCACTCGTAGGCGTACGACACGACAGGCGCCCCCGGCAGTGCACCGGGGGCGCCTGCTTTAGGGTCGACGGTGTGCACACCGCGCCGTCTGACACCGAACAGGTGAGCCCCGCGGCACCGCCGGGCGGCCCCGCGTCACGCGTCGGCCGGAAGCTGCCGCCGATCGCCGCCGCGCTCGTCGTGGTGCTGATGCTCGGGGTCGTCGCCCGCCTGCCCTGGGCGGGCGACCTCGGCATGCACGCGGCCACCGTCCAGCGCCTGAGCCACGACCTGCCGCACCCCGGCAACCCCCTGGTCGACGCCGACACGCCGAGCCCGTACTACTCGCCCTGGATGGTGCTGCTCGGCACCGTCGCCAAGGTGACGGGCCTGTCGGTCTTCGTGGTCCTGCGCCTGGCCGCGCTCATCGGTCTCGGCCTGCTGACGACCGGCGTACGGCGCTACGTCCGCACCCTGACCGACCACCGCTCCGCCCCCGCGCTGGCCTTCCTGGCCCTGCTGCTCCTGTGGGGCCCGGTGCTGTTCGACTGGAGCGGCTTCCTCGGGCTGAACTCCCTGGCGCTCACGGTCTCGTACCCGAGCGTGTTCGCGCTGGGTCTCGCCTTCCACTTCTGGTCCTGGCTGACGCGGACGGCGCGCGAGGAGAGCGGCGCGTGGGGGGCGTGCCTGGGCCTGGGTGTGCTGTGGGCGCTGATCCTGCTGTGCCACCAGTTCACGGGTGTCGTGGCCTCGTTGGGCGGGCTGGCCATGGTGCTCGCGGCACGGCCGGCGCGCGCGGTGCTGCTGCGGCTCGGCGCCGGGCTGCTGCTGGGCCTGGGGGTGCTGTGGCTCTGGCCGTACTACGACTTCTTCGCGCTGTTCTCCGCCGGCGCGGATCTGGAGGCCATCCACCGGCCGCTCTACGACGACCTGGCCGGGAGGTTCGGCCTCGTCCTGCTCGGGGTGGCGGCGCTGGGGTTCCGCTGGCGCCGGGACCGTCGCGATCCGCTGGTCCTCTTCTTCCTCCTGGGCGCGCTGGTGTTCGCCGCGGGGGGTCTGACCGGCCACTACTCCTGGGGACGCGCCCTGCCCGCCGTGCTCGTCCCGGCGCAGCTCGCGGCCGCGGTCGAGGTGGTGTCGGCGGGGCGGGCCGTGGCGCGGAGGGTGTGGGCGTGCGTGCTGCTCGCCGCGCTCGCGGTGGGGGCGTGGACGCAGGCCGGGACGCTCGGGTACGTGGTGCCGCGGGACGCGCTGCCGGGGGTGGTCGCGGAGAAGTACCGGACGCCGTGGGCGGGGTACCAGTGGATCATGCGCGCGGGGGTGCGGTACGGGGACGTGGTGATGGCCCGTACGTTTCCGGCCCGGCAGATCCCGGCGTACGGCGCGTACACCGTGGCGCCCGGGTATCCCGACGTGTTCCTTCCGGATGCGGAGCGGAGGGAGGCGGCGGTGGAGCGGTACTTCTCGGCTGCGGCGGGGGCTTCGGAGCGGCGGGGGATCCTGCGGGAGTACGGGGTGAAGTGGGTCGTCGGAGGTGCGTCGGCGAAGGCACCGTGGCTCCGGAAGGCCGCGGTGGGTCCGGGCGGCCGGATCCTCTATCGGGTGGCGCCCTGAGCCGCACGGGGGCCGGCTCGCTCACCTGCGGCTGCCCGCGGCCACGTCTTCACCTCAGCGCACTCGCCACCAGCCGTGCGGCGTTGCGCACCCGGGGCCGGGCGATCCGGCGGACCAGGGGCCGGGTGATCCGGGCCGTGACACCCACCGGGGTCCAGCGCAGTTGCAGCCGGCCGGGGTTGCGGCCCTCCGGTTCGACGGTGAGGTCGTGCGGGGCGGCGCCGGAGTGGTACGGGATGCGGATCGTGCGGGACGGGAAGTCCAGGGGGGCCAGGAGCAGGGCGGAGTTGGACAGGCCCTGCTGGTCCAGGCGGAGCACGGGGTGCCGTACGCCCGCGAAGCCGTGCAGCGGGACCGGCGCGGAGGAGAGGTCGAGGCGGACCGTGCCTTCGAAGACGCCGGGGCGGACCGGGTCCAGCCGGAAGGGGATCGTCATGCGGCGTCTGCCGGGGGTGAGGAGCAGGGACGCGCGCTGGGGGCCGACGGGCAGACGCAGGCCCGGGTCGTACGTGCGGACCGTCAGGGCGAGGGTCGCACCGGGGCCGGGGGCCAGGTGCACGATCTCGTGGCGGAACTGCGCCGTCGGGAACGGGCGCGTGTCCAGCTCCAGTTCGCTCACGTCCAGTTCGCGGCGGGCCCGCTCCGTGGACGGGACGGCGTCGCCCCAGTACGGGACGCCCGTCTCGTCCGCCGTCACCCGCCGCGGCGCCACCGCGTGTCCCAGACCGCGTGCCGCCAGCCGGGCCTCGGCCGTGCGGCCGTCCCGCAGCAGCTCCAGCACCACCCGTTCGGCTCGGGGCAGCCGGGCGTAGGCGTCGGGGGAGAGCGTGTCCAGGTAGGGGTTCATGAGGTCCGCGAAGGACGCCAGCCACTCCTCGTCCCGGTACGGCAGGTCGCCCGCGTACATCCGGAAGTCGTGCTTGAGGAACTTGTAGTCCTTGTCCTCCCGCAGCGCCGCGTGCCCGCTGCTCACCAGGAAGTCGTCGATCAGCCGCTGCACGTGCACCCGGTCGCGCACGTTGGAGATCTTGTGGCGCTGGTTGGAGATGGAGGCCGAGGCCGCCGCGGCGAACGGCTCGATGTACCAGACGTACACCGGGTCCGGGATGATCGTGAACGCCTTCGCCAGGCAGTACGCCTGCGCCGAGAACAGCTGGTCCTCGTAGTGGATGCCCTCGGGGAAGCGCAGCTGGTGGCGGTCGAGGAAGGCGCGGGCGTACATCTTGCTGGTCGACAGGTGCTCGAAGAGGAGGCGGGGGTCCTGCTCGATGCCCTCGACCGTGCGGCGCTCGGCGACCAGGTGCGGCATCCACGTCGAGCGGCGGCCGTTGTCCACCCGGACCCGGCGGACCGCGCCCATGGCGAAGTCCACCTCCCGCTCCCGGTGCGCGGCGAGCAGCAGCTCCACGGCGCGCGGCGGGAGTTCGTCGTCGCTGTCGAGGAACATCAGGTACGGCGCCCGGGCGATCTCGACGGCCCGGTTGCGCGGGGCGCTGCACCCGCCGCTGTTCTCCGGCAGGCGGATGTAGCGGATCCGGTGGTCCTGGGCCGCGAGTTCCCGGGCGACCGCGGGCGTGTCGTCCGTCGAGTGGTCGTCGCTGATGACGATCTCGATGTTCGCGTGGGTCTGGGCGCGCAGCGAGGCGACCGCGCGGGGCAGGCGGGCCGCGTCGTTGAAGACGATGACCGTGACCGTGACGTCGGGGATGGTCATGCCGTGGCCTCCTCGGGCGTCGGGGCGGGGGTGCGGTCCTCCAGGGGGAGCACCGGTGGCAGCGCCTCCTCCGGTTCGCCCAGGAACACCCGGCGGACGACCCGTTCGGCGGCGCGCCCGTCGTCGTACTCGCAGAACCGGCGCCGGAACGCGGCCCGTGCCTTGGCCGCGCTGTCGTCGCGCCAGGCCCCGGAGACGAAGATCTCGGCGAGTTCCTCCTGGGTGCGGGCGACGTGGCCGGGGTGTTCGGCCGTCAGGTCGAAGTAGACGCCGCGGGTGGTGCGGTACGTCTCCCAGTCGTCGGCGTAGACGACGATCGGGCGGTCCAGGTTGGCGTAGTCGAACATGATCGAGGAGTAGTCCGTGACCAGCGCGTCGGCCGCCAGGCAGAGTTCCTCGACGGGGTCGTAGGAGGAGACGTCGATGATCCGGCCGGAGCGGCGCAGGCCGGTCAGCGGGGAGGCGGCGCCGCCGTAGAAGTAGTGGGCGCGGACGAGGAGGACGGTGTTCTCGCCGAGGCGGTCGGCGAGGGCGGCGAGGTCGAGGCGCGGGGTGAAGCCGGCCTCGTAGTCGCGGTGGGTGGGGGCGTACAGGACGGCGGTCCTGCCGGGGGCGATGCCGAGGCGCTCGCGGGCGGCGCGGACGTCGGCGGCGGTGGCGGTGTAGAAGACGTCGTTGCGCGGATAGCCGTGGTCCAGCGAGGTGTAGCGGGACGGGTAGGCGCGCTCCCACATGCGGGTGGAGTGGCTGTTGGCGCTGACGCTGTAGTCCCACTTGTCGACCCGGGCCAGCAGGGCGGCGAAGTCCAGGCCCTTGGCGGCGGCCGGGTGGTCCATCTGGTCCATGCCCATGCGTTTGAGCGGGGTGCCGTGGTGGGTCTGGAGGTGGATGGAGCCCGGGCGTTTGACGACGGCGTTCGGGAAGTTGACGTTGTTCGTCAGGTAGGTGGCGGTGGCCAGGGTCTCCCAGTAGCGGCGGGTGCCGGGGACGACGTGGTCGGTGCCGGGCGGCAGCAGGGCCGCGTTCTCCTTGTTCACCACCCACACGGGGTGGATGTGCGGGGCGAGTTCGGCGAGCTTCGCGGCGATCGCGGCCGGGTTGCAGGCGACCCCGCGGTCCCAGTAGGCGGCGAACACGGCGAGGTTCGGGTCCAGCGGGCGGCCGAGGGCGCGCTGGTACTGGTGGTCGCGGACCTTCGCGCCGAGGCGCCGCTTGCGGGTCCGGACGGCCTCGCGGGCGGCGCGGCGGGTGCGGTTGGCCGCCTGGAACGCGCGGTACTTGGTGTAGGCGCCCTCCTCCAGCAGCGCGTGCCGTACGCCCTCCAGGCCCGCCGGGCGCCGGTGGCCCTCCGGGCGCCAGCGGACCGCGGCGAGGGAGGCGCGGCGGAAGAACTCGCGGGCGACCGGGTCGGGCAGGTCCTCGCGGGCGAAGGTGCGCACCAGGTCGCGCACCATGAGGTCGTACAGCACCGTGCGGGGGGTGCGGCGGTCCCGGGTGAGCGGGAGCAGGGACTCGTAGCGGTCGACGAGCGCGAGCCGGTCCTGGGGGGTGCGCGGCGGGAGGCTCTCGGGGCGCAGCACACGGTGGTCGTACGCCGTCTGGTTCAGGCAGGCGACGCGCTCGGCGTGCAGCAGGGCCGCGTGGGCGGCGCGCGGCTCGTCGTCGGTGTTCAGCCGCTCCTCGTGGGCCCGCCAGAAGTCGGCGCGCAGGGCGCGGTTGCCGAGCAGCGGGGTCAGCCGCAGCAGGTCGGCGGCCTCGTGCAGGGGCAGGGCGGCGCGGCCGACGGCGGCGAGGTGGCGGCCGTCGCGGGAGGGGCGGGCGGCGGTCTGCCAGGTGGTGGTGACGTGGTCGAAGAGGAGGACGTCGACGGGTTCGGACGAACCGGTGTCGAGTTCCGCGGTCCGCTCGGCGACCAGGCGGGGCGCGCCGGCCGGCAGGCCGTCCTTGGCGTGGACGAAGTGCAGCCAGCGACCGCGGGCGCGGGCCGCGCCCGCGGCCCGTGCCTCCGGGTCACCCGTGCCGTCGGGCAGCGGTACGACGATCATCTCGGGGGCGTGCCCCTCGGCCGTCTCCCGGGCCCAGTCGCCGACCGCGGCGACGATCACCTCGGCGTCGGCGAACGGGTGGGCCTCCAGGGAGTCCAGCAGCTCGGTCAGATGCCCCTGTGCGTTCGGCCCGTAGACGATCACACTCAGCTGGGGCATCGCAGTGGACTCCTTCGGCTCGCGGTCTCCGGGCGCACCCTTCATAACATACTGTCATTAAGTGGATGAAAGGGATAACTGCGCTGGGTCTACGGGGTGGACTCAGGAAGGTAGAGCGACTTTCCGCGCGTCCGGTTGCGGTGTGTCCGCTTTTGTGGCCTCCGTTTTCGCTTCCGTGGCCTCCGGCTTCGGCGCGGGCTTCTTCGGAGCCGGTTTCGGAGCCGGCTTCTTGTCGCCGGTGAAGGCCTCGTACTCCTTCATGACCTCCTCGGTCGGCCCGTCCATGCGCAGTTCGCCGCGCTCCAGCCACAGGACCCGCTCGCAGGTGTCGCGGATGGACTTGTTGTTGTGGCTGACCAGGAAGACCGTGCCCGCGTGCTGACGCAGTTCGCGGATGCGGGCCTCGGAGCGCTTCTGGAAGGAGCGGTCGCCGGTGGCCAGCGCCTCGTCGATGAGCAGGACGTCGTGGTCCTTGGCGGCGGCGATGGAGAAGCGGAGCCGGGCGGCCATGCCGGAGGAGTAGGTGCGCATCGGCAGGGTGATGAAGTCGCCCTTCTCGTTGATCCCGGAGAAGTCGACGATGTCCTGGTAGCGCTCCTTGATCTGCTCCCGGGGCATGCCCATGGCGAGGCCGCCGAGGAAGACGTTCCGCTCGCCCGTGAGGTCGTTCATCAGCGCCGCGTTGACGCCGAGCAGGGACGGCTGGCCGTCGGTGTAGATGTGCCCGCTCTCCACCGGGAGCAGGCCCGCGACCGCCTTCAGCAGGGTCGACTTTCCCGAACCGTTGGTCCCGATGAGCCCGATCGCCTCACCCTTGTAGGCGGCGAACGACACCTTCCGCACCGCGTGCACCCGGCGTACGCCGGACGCCTGCTCGGTCTGCCTGCGGCGCAGGATGCGGTTGAGGGCGGCGGTGGCGGAGCCGCGGCCCGCGCCGGTGCCGTTGACCCGGTAGACGATGTCGACGCGGTCGGCGACGACGGTGGGGACCTTGTCGTTCACGTTCTCAGCCACGGCCGTACGTCTCCTCAGCCTTCCAGAAGTAGATGAAGCCGCCGATGCCGGCGAGCAGGGCCCAGCCGGTGGCCGCCGCCCACACGTGCGGGGGCAGGGACTTGGCGTGGAAGCTGTCGATCAGCGCGAACCGCATGAGGTCGATGTAGACCGCGGCCGGGTTCAGCTCCAGCAGGACGGTGACGATGTGCGGCAGGTCGTCCTTTTTGGCCAGCTTGTCGATGCTCCACATCACGCCGGACACGTACATCCACGTGCGCAGCAGGAACGGCATCAGCTGGGTGATGTCCGGGGTCTTGGCGCCCAACCGCGCCACGATCATGGACACGCCGGCGTTGAAGGTGAACTGGAGCACCAGGGCCGGGAGCGCCAGTACCCAGGACGCGGCGACCGGAACGCCGAAGCAGAGCAGGATGACGACCAGCGCGGCCATCGAGAACAGCAGCTGCTGGAGCTGCTGGAGCGCGAAGGAGATCGGCAGGGCGGCGCGCGGGAAGTGCAGGGCGCGGACCAGGCCGAGGTTGCCGGAGATGGCCCGGGTGCCGGCCATGATCGAACTCTGCGTGAACGTCCAGATGAACACGCCCGTGACCAGGAACGGCACGTAGTCGGGCACGTTGTGCTTGGTGCCGAGCAGGACACCGAAGATGAAGTAGTAGACCGCCGCGTTCAGCAGCGGGGTCATGACCTGCCAGACCTGGCCGAGCTTCGCCTGGCTGTACTGCGCGGTGAGCTTGGCGGTGGCGAAGGCGCTGATGAAGTGGCGGCGGGCCCACAGCCGGCGGACGTACTCCGACAGGGAGGGGCGGGCCCCGCTGACCGACAGGCCGTGCCGGGCGGCCAGCGCCGCGAGGTCTTCGTCGGCGGGCGCCTGGGTCGGGGGCGGTGTGTGGAGGACCTGGCTCACATCCGCTGCTTTCGCTCGTGGGGGAGGGGGTGCTGCGTCCGGCTTTCGCCGGGACCGTCTGGTTCGTGGCCGTCGCCCGGCGTTTCCTTACGCTTCTCTTCCCGTTCTCTTACGTCGGGACGGGACCGTATCGTCGCAACGCGAGCGTAGGGGCAACGGACGTCGGAACGCAACCGTTTCGTCGTCACGCCCTATGCTGTGCGGTATGACGACGAACGCCGCCGGGTCCGCCGACGAGCCGCCGGCGCGTGCGCGCCGCCGGGCACCCGCCGGGGCGGCCGTGCTCCGGGAGGACGTGACCGAGGCCATCCGGGCGGCCGTCTTCGAGGAGCTGGCCTCCGTCGGCTACGCCCGTATGTCCATCGAGGGGATCGCCCGGCGGGCCGGGGTCGGCAAGACGGCGGTGTACCGGCGGTGGCGTTCGAAGCTGCACCTGGTGCTGGACGTGGTGTCGGCGCTCGCGGTGACCGGGTTCCCGGTGCCGGACACGGGGTCACTGGAGGGCGACCTGCGGCTGCTGTACGAGGTCACGTCCCGCGCCCTGCGCCACCCCGTCGCGTCCCAGATCATCCCCGACCTCCAGGCCGAGGCGGCCCGCAACCCCGACCTCGCGGACGCGTTCCAGAAGGCCCTGCGGGACGGTCAGGAGGGGGTGGCCAGCCGGATCGTGGCGGCGGCGGAGGGGCGCGGCGAACTCCCCGCGGGACTCGACCCCGAACTGGCCCTGGACCTGATCTCCGGCCCGCTGTACTGGCGCTCGGTGGTCATCCGGTCCCCGAAGCTGCCCAAGGGCTACCTGGAGAAGCTGGCGCGGGCCACGGCGGGGGCGCTGAAGGCGTTGTGAGGACCCCCGTGTGAGCCCCCGCCCGCGGCCTTCCTACGACCGTGCCGCCTCCGGGTGGACCCGCACCCAGCCCTCCCACGCCGACGTGACCATGTCCTGGACGTCGTACTTGGCGTGCCAGCCCAGTTCCGTGGCGATGCGGGTGGCCGAGGCGACCACGCGGGCGGGGTCGCCGGGGCGGCGCGGGGTGACGGTCGGGGGGCGGTCGTAGCCGGTGACCGCGTTGACGCGGTCGATCATCTCGCGCACCGACACACCCTCCCCGCGGCCGATGTTGAAGGTCAGGTCGGCACCCGGCGCGGAACGCAGCGCGCGGGCGACGGCCACGTGGGCCTCGGCCAGGTCGACGACGTGGATGTAGTCGCGGACGCACGTGCCGTCGGGCGTCGGGTAGTCGTCGCCGAAGATCCGCGGTGCCGCGCCCGCGGTGAGCCGCTCGAAGACCATCGGGACCAGGTTGGACACGCCGGTGTCGGCGAGGTCGGGGCCGGCCGCTCCGGCGACGTTGAAGTAGCGCAGCGACGCCGTGGCGAGGCCGGTCGCCCGGCCCGTGGCGCGCACCAGCCACTCGCCGGCCAGCTTCGTCTCGCCGTAGGGGGACAGCGGCCGGCAGGGTGTCTCCTCCGTCACCAGGCCGACGTCGGGCATGCCGTAGACGGCCGCGGAGGAGGAGAACAGGAAGGACGGGATCTGCGCCGCCGTCACCGCTTCCAGCAGGACGCGCAGCCCCTCGACGTTCTCCCGGTAGTAGTGCAGCGGGCGCTGCACCGACTCGCCCACCTGCTTCTTCGCCGCCAGGTGGACGACGCCGGTGATCTCGTGCTCGGCGAGGGCGCGGGCCAGCCGGTCCGCGTCCAGGGTCGAGCCGCGCACCAGCGGGACCTCGGCCGGCACGCGTTCGGCGATCCCCGTGGACAGGTCGTCGTAGACGACCGTGCGCTCGCCGGCCGCGGTCATCGCGCGGACGACGTGCGCCCCGATGTATCCGGCGCCGCCGGTGATCAGCCAGGTCATGTACGGCCATCCCTTCGTCGGTCCGTCGGCCGGACCGCCTCTCAGTGAAGCAGGCGGCGCAGCCGGCCGCGGAGCACCCGCAGCACTCCGCCCGCTCCGGTCGCCACCCGCACCGCCAGCGCGCCGGAGTGCGTGGCGTACGGCTGGACCAGCAGCACGCCGTGCACGGCGCTCGGCACGGCGCGCCGGCGCAGTCGGCCGGCGCCCGCGAGGGCGTGCGCCGTCACCTCCCGCTGCCCGCCGTCCGCGAAACGGAGCGTGAGCCGCAGGTCCCAGGTGCCCGAGCCGAGCCCCGCCAGACCGACGGGAACCTCCGCCGACCAGGTGCCGGCGGTGCCCCCGCTGTCGGTGGAGTCCGCGTCGCAGGGGGTGAGCGCCACCGTCGTGCGCCCGCGCGTACGGTCGTCGTCGCGGGCGTGCCACTCCACGTCCACCTCGCGCGGGCCCGCCTCGGCCACCCGGCCGTACAGCTCGTGCAGACGCAGGCGCAGCACCGAGCCGCGCGCGCGGGGGCGCAGTTCCGCGTCCACCGCCAGCGGGAGCGTGGGAACGGGACGGGTGAGCAGGGGGGCCAGGGAGACCTGGGGGAGGCCGGGGGACCAGGCCGGGGTTCCGTCGGCCGCGCGGGCGTACGGCGGGAGCAGGCGCGCCGGGCGGGACGCGAGCTCGCGCAGCCGGGGCAGGTCGCACGGCTCGGGCGACTCCAGGACGACCCGGCCGATCAGGCGGCCGGGGGCGGCGGGGTTCAGCTCCCAGTCGGCCGCGTCGTAGCGTGCGAGGTGCTCCCGGGTACGCGCCCACCACGCGCGCCGGTAGCGCGCGTCGCGCAACCCCAGCTCGCGCGCGTACATCCGCACCTCGTGGTCGAGGAACTTGGCGCGCGCTCCCCGCGCCAGCTCCTTCTGCCCGGCGCTCAGCAGGATGTCGTACGCCAGTGCGCACGCCTCGACACGCGCCGTCCAGTTGTCGATGTGCCCCCGGTCCAGCGAGAGCGACAGCCGCTCGGCCGACCGGCGCACCTGCCACACGTACACCCGGTCCGGTACGAGCGCGACGCGCGGGCCGGCGGCCAGCACGCGCGCGGTGAAGACGATGTCCTCGTAGAGGAAGCGGCCCTCGGGGAAGCGGATGCCGTGGTCGCGCAGGAAGTCGGTGCGGTACAGCTTGTTGACGCACAGTGTGTCGTGGACCAGGCGGGGGCGCTGGGCGGGGCGGTCCAGGACGGTGTGCTCCGTGTACAGCGGCGCCTGCCAGGGCTGTTCACGCCCCGAGGGCAGCTCCCGGCGCACGCACAGACCGCTCGCCACCGCGGCGTGCGCCGCTTCGGCCGCCGTCAGCAGCGCGTCCACCGCGCCGGGCGGCAGCACGTCGTCGCTGTCCAGGAACATCACGTACGGGGCCGTCACCGCGTCGATGCCGGTGTTGCGCGGACTGCCGCAGCCACCGCTGTTCACGTTCCGGCGCACCACGCGCAGCCGCGGTTCCCCGGCGGCCAGCCGGGCGAGCAGTGCCTCGCTGCCGTCGGTGGAGCAGTCGTCGACGGCGATCACCTCGGCGACCGAGGCCCCCTGTGCCAGCGCCGAACGCACCGCGTCGCCCACGTGGGCGCGGTCGTTGTAGCCGATCACGACGACGGCGACCCGAGGCACCGGTGCCGGTGCCGGCTCCGCGTGCGGTTCTGGCGGTACTGGCGGTTCTGGAGGCATGGGGTCCATGGGCCGGGAGCGTACGAATATTCGGTAATACCCCGTTAGGAGAGGCTTAGTGCTCGCTTCGGAAGACGGTCGGAACCCGGCCGGGGTTGCGTCGAGAGCGCGGACTTTCCGGCCGGCGGCCGCGCGGCCCGCCACAGCCGCGCGAAGGACAGCACGGCGGCGGCCGTCAGCAGTCCGTTGCGGGCCAGCATCAGCAGGACCCCGGCCCAGGTGCCGCCGATCACCTCGCGGTAGTACATCGGGTACACCACGGTGCTCAGCGCGGACGCCGCGAGGACCAGTACCGCCACCGGCCGCTGGCTGGTGTGCCGCGAGGTCAGGCACACGGCGGCCAGCCCGATCAGCCAGACCATGTACTGCGGGCTGATCACCCGGCTGGTGACGGTGAACAGCAGCACCCCGCTCAGCGCCGCGTCGTACGGCGTGGCCTCGGTCCAGTGCCGCGCCCGCACCCGCCACAGCACCAGCAGCCCGAAGGAGACCGCCGTCAGGACGAGGGAGGCGGTGGCGACGGTGTCCACGTGCGGGCCGGTCATCTCGATCGCGCCGTACCGGTAGCGGGCCCGGCCCGGCCAGCCGGCCCGCCGGGCCAGGTTGAGCGCCGTACCGCCGAGGGACTCGATCTGCACCCCCCGGCCGCCCTGCTCGCGCAGGAAGGACAGCGGGTGGGTGAAGCAGGCCGCGAGCAGGGCGAGGCACGCGCCCCCGGTCCCCGCCGCCCACGCCCACGCCGTGCGCGTCGGCCGTCCGCGGGGCGTCCCCAGCAGCACCAGCGCCGGCCACACCTTCACCAGCGCGCCCAGCGCCCCGAACACGCCGCCCGCGCGCGGGGAGCGCGCCGAGGCCAGCAGGGACAGCACGGCCAGGGCGGTGACCTGGACGTCGTACCGGGCGAGCGGCAGGTGCAGCAGCAGCGGCAGGCCGCCGGTCCACACGGCCGCGCCGAGCAGGCTGCGCCCGGGGCGGGTGCCCGCGCGGAGCAGCGCCGCCACGGTCAGCGCGTCCACGGCCAGGGTGAGCAGCACGAACGCCTCGAAGTACGTCAGGCCCGGCAGCAGGCCCGGTGCCAGCAGGACCGCGCCGGCGCCCGGCGGGTACTGCCACAGGGTGTCGTGCACCGGGAACGAGCCGTGCGCGAGGACGCCGTACCAGTGGAAGTACAGCCGCCACACCTCCCGGGTCACCGATCCGCCGCCGAGCATCGGGGCGCCCCCGTGCACGAGCAGCCAGAGCATCAGGGCGCGGGTGGTGAGCCAGATGGCGGTGAGAGCGAGGACCGGGCCGGGGGTGACGCGCAGACGGTTCATCACATGGGAGCCTAAGTCGTGCGGATGGTGTATCCCTGCTGATACGCCGTCAACAACCGCAAATATTGGCTAATCGCAAGAGATCGGGCCATGGTGAACGTCGGGCTTCCTGCGAAACCCCAGTCGCGCCGGGCGGCTGGAGCGACCACTGGCGTACCGACGGGTGCAACGAGCCACCCCCCGCAGGGGGCACCGGCGCCCGCCGGGACGCGGCTGACCCGGGCCGCCGCCGTGGGCGTGCCCGCGCTGGTGATGCTCTCGCTCGGGCTCTGGGGGCTCGACCGGGGCGGCATGTGGCGCGACGAGGCCGTCAGCTACCAGGTGGGGCGGCGGACCGTCCCGCAGATCTGGCACCTGCTGCACGACGTGGACGCGGTGCACGGTCTGTACTACCTCCTGCTGCACGCCGTCCTCGCCGTCCACCCCGGCGAGGTCGCGCTCCGGCTGCCGTCGGTGTGCGCGGCGGCCGGCACGGCGGCGCTGGTGGCCGCGCTCGGCACCCGGCTGGCCCGGCCCCGGGTGGGACTGTGGGCCGGACTGCTGTACGCCGTCACACCGATGGCCGGTCACTACGCCCAGGAGGGCCGCTCCTACGCGCTGGTCGCGGCCGGGGCCACCGCGGCGACACTGCTGTTCGTGCGGGGCGTCGGCGGCGGTTCCTGGTGGCCCTACGGCCTCGTGCTCGGACTCACCTGCTGGCTCCACGAGTTCGCGGTGCTGCTGCTCCTGGCCCACGCGGGGTCGCTCGCGCTGGCGCGTGCGGGGCGGCGGGTGTGGCGGGGGTGGGGGCGTGCGGCGGGGGCGGTCGCCCTGTCCCTGGTGCCGATGGTGGTGGTGTCGCGGGGGCAGGCGGCGCAGGTGGCGTGGCTGCGGGCGCCTACGGCGGAGACGGCGGAAGGGCTGCTGCGGGGGTTTCTCGGGCCGGCGGACGAGGTGTTCTGGGTGTGCCTCGGACTCGCTGTGCTGGGACTCGCGGGGCTGGTGGGGCGACCGGGGGAGGTCACCTGTGCGGGGGCGGGGCTGCCGGTGGTGGTGGTGCCGCCGGTGGTCCTGATGCTGGCGTCCCAGGTGTCGCCGCTGTACGTCGACCGCTATGTGCTGTACGCCCTGTCGGGGGCGCCGCTGTTGGTGGCGGCCGGGGCGGAGCGGGTGGCGGGGGTGGTGGAACGCCTGCGGTGCGGTGGGCACCGCGTGCCCAGCGCCGTCACCGGCCGGAGCGACTGCCCGTACGCCGACGGCCGGCCGGGAGGGTCCCCCCGGTTGCGGCCGCCCTGTCTCACCCTCACCGGTGTCCTCGCCCTCGCCCTCTCCCTCCTCCACCAGGCCCCCCTCCTCCAGAAGGACCGGGATCCCGGGCGCAGGCCCGACGATCTGGCCGCCGTCTCCCGTGTCGCCGCGCGCAGGCTGGGCCCCGGCGACCCCGTGCTGTACCTCCCCGTGCCGATGCGGAACGTGGCGCTCACGTATCCGGGGGCGTTCCGCGGGGCACGGGACCTGGCGCTGGCGGCGGGCGCCGACGAGTCGGGGACGCTGTACGGGCGGGAGGCCGGGGCGGCCGAGGTGCGGCGCCGGCTGGCGGGGGTGGACCGGGTGTGGGTCGTCGCGGACCGCAGGGTGCTCGCCGGGCACTGGGCACCGCGCGACCCCGTGGAGCGGGCGAAGGCGGCCGTGCTCCGGGAGGAGTTCGTGGTCCGGAGCGAAGAGGTGCGGGGCGGGGCGGCCGTACGGCTCTACGTCCGCCCGGTCAGCGCGCCGCCCGTGCCTCCGCCTCCGCCGCCGCGTCCAGAGCGGTGGTGAGCTGGTCCAGCCGGGCGCGCAGGTCGACGATCCCGGCCAGGTCGAAACCGGTCGCCGACATGATCCTGCGGGGTACCTCCAGCGCCCGCTCGCGCAGCGCCGCGCCGTCCTCGGTGAGCCGGACCAGGACCGAGCGCTCGTCCTCGGCGCTGCGTTCGCGCCGGACCAGACCGGCCCCCTCCAGCCGCTTGACCAGCGGGGACAGCGTGCCGGAGTCGAGCCGCAGCTGCTCGCCGAGCTTCTTGACCGGCAGGTCGCCCTCTTCCCACAGCACCAGCATCACCAGGTACTGGGGGTAGGTGAGGCCGAGGTCCTTGAGGATGACGCGGTAGACGCCGTTGAAGGCGCGGGACGCCGCGTGCAGCGAGAAGCAGATCTGGCGGTCCAGGCGCAGCCACTCCGTGTCGTTCATGACTCCAGGGTAGCTCTTGCGAGCCATTTAGTTGTGCACAATTTAGTTGTGTGCTCTACTTATGGCACAACGAACCGCACACCCGAGAGGGATGGTCTTCATGGACGCGCTCTACACCGCCGTCGCCACCGCCACCCACGGCCGCGAGGGCCGTGCCGTCTCCTCCGACGGCAGGATCGACCTCGCCCTGGCCATGCCGGTGGAGCTGGGCGGCAACGGTCAGGGCACCAACCCCGAGCAGCTCTTCGCCGCCGGGTACGCCGCCTGCTTCGGCAGCGCCCTCGGCCTCGTCGGCCGCCAGGCCAAGGTCGACGTCAGCGACGCGGCCGTGACCGCCGAGGTCGGCATAGGCAAGCAGGGCGAGGGCTTCGGGCTGAAGGTCACCCTCCGCGTCGAGCTGCCCGAGACCGTGGACCAGGAGACCGGCCGCAAGCTGGTCGAGACCGCCCACCAGGTCTGCCCGTACTCCAACGCCACCCGCGGCAACATCGACGTCGACCTGGTCATCGAGTAGTCACCGGGCACGTCGTCGTGAGGGGGCCGGTCCCGATGGGGCCGGCCCCCTCCGCGTCCCGCCCTACGCCGACGTCAGCGCGTCCGGTGCCGACGCCTGCCCCGGGATCCGTACCGGCTCCGGGCCGGACAGCGGCTCGCCCAGCAACAGCGTCCGTACCACCCGTTCGGCGGCCCGCCCGTCCTCGTACGCGCAGAACCGGGCCCGGAAGTCCGCGCGCAGCCGCGCCGACTCCTCGTCCCGCCATGCCCCCGAGGCGAACAGCCAGGCCAGCTCCCGGTACGAGGCCGAGACATGACCGGGCGGCTCGGCCGTGATGTCGACATAGGCGCCCCGGCTCGCCGTGAACGCGGGCCAGTCGTCGGCGTGCACCACGATCGGCCGGTCCAGGACGGCGTAGTCGAACATCACCGACGAGTAGTCGGTGACCAGCGCGTCCGCCGCGAGCAGTACGTCGGCGAGGTCGGGTTCGTCGGTCGCGTCGACCACGATCCCGCGCCGGGCCAGCTCTGCCAGGCCCATGCCCCGCGCGGGACCGCTCGACAGCGACGGGTGCAGCCGGACCACCAGCGTGTGCCCCTCGCCGAGGTCGGCCGCGAACCGGGCCAGGTCGAACCGCTCCACGTGCCCGCTCCGGCGGTAGTCCCGGCGGGTCGGCGCGTACAGCACCACCGTGTGGTCCGCCGGGATGCCGTGCCGTTCCCGGAAGCCGCCGGCACCACCCTCCACCAGCACGTCGTTGCGCGGGCTGCCGGTGCGCACCGAGGTGAAGTGACACGGGTAGGCCCGCTCCCAGACCAGCTCCGAGTGGGGATTGGCGACCAGGCTGTAGTCCCAGCGGTCGGCGCGGCGCAGCATCTGCGGCACGTCGAAGCCGAGCCGGGCACCGGGCTTGTCGAGCAGGTCGGCGCCCACGTACTTCAGCGGCGTGCCCTGGTGGGTGTGGATGTGCACGCTGCCGGGGCGTTTGGCCAGCGTGCCGGGCCAGTTGACGTCGTTCACGAAGAACTTCGCGCGCGCGGTGACCTCCAGGTAGCGCCGTGAGCCGACGATCACGTGCTCCACGCCGGGCGGCAGCCGCGCGGCCGTCTCCGCGTCCCGCACCACCCACACCCCGCGCAGCTGCGGGGCGATCTCGCGGGCCTTCGCGTAGATCGCCGCCGGGTCGCCGAGCAGTCCCCGGTGCGAGGACGCCGAGTAGACCACGAGCCGCGGGTCGAGCGGCCGGTGCGCGTGCAGCGCCGTCCAGCCGGAGCGGGCCCGCCGGGCGGCCGCCGACCGCGCCCGCTCCGCCTGCCGGGCCGCCTCCCGCCCGGCCCGCGCCGCCTGCCGCTTCACCCGGTACCCGGTCCAGGAACCGGTCAGCACGGCGACCTCCCCGTCCACCCGGGCGCCCTCGGGCCGGTGCCTGCGGAACATCTCCGCCGTACGCCGGAAGAACTCGGCCCTGTCGGCGGGCGGCAGCCGGTCCGGCTTGGCCAGGATGTCCAGACAGTGCTCGCCCATCTTGCGGTGCAGGTACGGCCGCCAGTCCGCCAGCTCCGGCCGCTCGGCCACGAACGCGAAGACCCGCTCGTACTGGTCGTGGACGTCGAAGTGCTTGCGGCTGGTGGTGGACAGGATGTTGCCCTGCCGGCGCTGCCGGTAGTTCAGGCAGATCCGGTCCAGGGCGGCGATCCGGCGGGCGCTCAGCATGACCGGGAAGGTCCAGGGGGTGTCCTCGTAGTAGCCGGGCGGGAACTCGAAGCCGCCCGCCGTGACGAAGTCCCGCCGGTAGACCTTGTTCCAGACCACCATCAGCAGGTCGAGGATCTCCGGATACTCCGAGGCGCTGAACGTGCCCTCGCGCGTGAGGAGGTGCGCGAGGACGTTGCGGCGGGTGCCGCCCCACCAGTAGGTGCGCGCGTAGTCGAAGACCAGCACGTCCGGGTCCTCGGCCTCGGCGAGCCGGTCGGCGACGGCCCGCAGCGCACCCGGGGTGAGGGTGTCGTCGCTGTCCAGGAAGAAGAGGTAGTCGCCGGTGGCGTGCGGCATCCCCGCGTTGCGGGCCCGGCCGAGGCCCACGTTCTCCGGCAGGTGGAGCACCCGCACGCGCGGGTCGCGCTCGGCGTACTCGTCGAGGATCGCGCCGGAGCCGTCCGGGGAGCAGTCGTCCACGGCGATCAGCTCGAAGTCGCCGAAGGACTGCCCGAGCACCGAGTCCAGGCACTCGCGCAGGAAGCCCTGCACCTTGAAACAGGGCACGATCACACTGAAGCGGGGCACGGCGGGTCAGCTCCTCACGAGGGTCGCGGCGGCGGGGGCGGGAACGCGTTCCGCGAGCGGGATCACCGGCGGGACCGCCTCCGGCGGCTCCCCGAGCAGCACCCGGCGCACCACCCGCTCGGCGGCCCGCCCGTCGTCGAACTGGCAGAACCGCTCCCGGAACGCGGCCCTGAGCGCCTGCGCCTCCGGGCCCGCGTACGAGCCGTCGCGGAAGACGGCGGCCAGCTCCTGAGGGGTCCGGGCGACCAGCCCGGGCGGCTCGGCCATCAGGTCGAAGTACACGCCCCGGGTCTCCCGGTAGACGTCCCAGTCGTCGGCGTAGACGACGATCGGCCGGTCCAGGTTGGCGTAGTCGAACATGATGGAGGAGTAGTCGGTGACCAGCGCGTCCGCGGCCAGGCACACGTCCTCCGAGGAGCGGTGCGCGGTGACGTCGATGATGCGGTCCGAGCCCCGACAGCCGCCCCGGTCGTAGAAGTAGTGGGCGCGCAGCAGGACGACGACGTCCTCGCCGGCCGCCGCGCAGAACGCCTCCAGGTCCAGGCCGGGCTCGAAACCGGTGTGGTGGTCGCGGTGGGTCGGCGCGTACAGCACGGCCGTCGCACCCTCCGGCACGCCCAGCTCCCGCCGGATCCGGGTGACGTCGGCCGCGGTCGCCGTGTAGTAGACGTCGTTGCGCGGATAGCCGTACTCCAGGTGCTCGTAGGAGCCGGGGAAGGCACGCTCCCACATCTGGGTGGAGTGGCGGTTGGACGACAGGTTGAAGTCCCAGCGGTCGACCCGGCCGAGCAGTCTGGTGAAGCTGCCGGACCGGGCGGCGACGACCGGGTACGTCGACTGGTCCACGCCCATCGTCTTCAGCGGGGTGCCGTGCTGGGTCTGCAGGTGCACACTGCCCGGCCGCTTGACGACGCCCTCGGCGAAGTTCGCGTTGTTGACCAGGTACGTGGCGCGGGCCAGCAGCTCCCAGGAGCGCCGGGAGCCGATCACCGCGTACTCGACGCCCTCCGGTACGGCGTGTTCCTGGCCGGCCTCGACCAGGAACACCGAGCGCAGGTGCGGGGCGAGTTCGCGGGCCTTGGCGTGGATCGCGGCCGGGTTGCAGGCGTAGCCGCGGCCCCAGTAGGCGCAGTACACGGCGAGGTTCGGATCGAGCGGGCGGCGCAGGTCGCGGGCGTAGCGCAGCCGGGTGCGCAGCATCCGCGGGCGCGGCAGCCGTTCGACGGCGCCGCCGGTCGCCCGGTTGGCGCCGCGCAGCGCACGGAACGCGGTGTACGCGCCGGCCGCCAGCAGCCGGTGCTGCACCCCGAGGCTGCCGTCCGGCACCCGGTGGCCGGCCGGCCGGTGCGCCCGGTACAGGCGGGCCGCGCGGCGGAAGAACGCCCGGCGCCCGCGAGACAGCCGCTCCGGCCGGGACGCCGTCCTCAGCACCATGGCGAACAGCTGGTCGAACAGGGGCCCGGTGCGCTCGGCGGGCAGGGACCGCTCGGCCGCCCGTGTCAGCACCCGCTCCACCTGGTCCAGCAGGGTGTGCTGGTGCGGGCCCGGCAGATTGAGCCGGCTGCCCTGGCGGCGCAGCCGGTGCCGTACGACGGTCTGGCGCAGCACCGCGATCCGCTCGGCGGCGACGGTCACCAGCCCGCCCCAGCCCAGGTCGGTGAAGTGTCCGTCCGGAAAGGCGAGTTCGTGCTCGGTGAGGAAGGCGCGGCGGTGGACGGCGCTCCACGCCGGCAGCGGGACGCCGGTCAGCGCGGGCCGGTCGGCGGGGGCGAAGGCGCCCTTCGGGGCCCCCGCGAGCAGCGGCGCGGCCGGGTTCGTCGGCTCGCCCTCCCACCAGGGGACGCGCTCGTGCTCGAAGTACAGCACGTCCACGCCGCCGGTCTCGGACAACCGGGCGTCCAACGCCGCGAGCGCGCCCGGCAGCAGCAGGTCGTCGCCGTCCAGGAACAGCAGGTACGTGCCGGTCGCCGCCCGGATCCCGGTGTTGCGCGCCCCGCTGATCCCGGCGGACGGCGGCGAGTGGACGGGGGTCACCCGGGAGTCCCGCCCGGCATACCCGGCCGCCACCTCGGCGGCCGGGGCGTCGGGGGCGTCACAGACCGGGATCAGCTGGAGGTCGCCGAAGGACTGGCCGAGGACCGAGTCCAGCGCCTGGGACAGCCGGCCGGCGACCCCGTGGGACGGAACGATGATGCTGAAGCGGGGCATTCTGTTCTTTCTGTCGTCTTGCGGACGCGGCCGGGCCGTCCCGCCGGACGCCAGGTGGACGGCCGGCTCGGGGTGGGCCGCGTCGAGCCGAGGGGCATGGGAACTCCCGGAAGGACCAACGGTGTTCAGTGGCTCTCGGTGACGGGGAGGGGACCGGAAGGTTGCGGCACGGTGGCCAGCGGGGGCCGCACACAGGCCGCCGGCGCCGGGGAGCGGTCCGTGAGCGGCACCACCGGGACCGGTTCGCTCTCGCCCAGCACCAGCCGCCGTACGACCCGTTCCGCGGCCCGCCCGTCGTCCCACGGGCAGAACCGCTCCCGGAACGCCGCCCGCAGCTGCGCCGAGCGCGAACCGCACCAGTGACCGGTGGCGAAGATGTCGATCAGCTCGTCCTCGCTGCGCGCGACCGCGCCCGGCGGGACCTCCCGCAGGTCGACGTAGGCGCCGCGGACCGCCTCGTACGCCGCCCAGTCCTCGGTGTGCACCACGATCGGCCGGTCGAGGCCCGCGAAGTCGAACACGACCGGCGCGTGGTCGGTGAGCAGGACGTCCGAGGCGAGGCACAGCGCGGCCGTGTCCGGGTGGCCGGACACGTCGATGATCCGGGTGCCCCGGACGGGGGCGGGGGTGCGGGCCAGGACCACGAAGCGCGGGCCGAGGCGGCGCAGGACCCGCTCCAGGTCGAGCAGCGGGTGCTGGGTGCGCCGGTGGTCGCGGCGGGCGGGCGCGTACAGGATCGCGACCGCCCCCTCCGGGACGCCCAGCGCCGAGCGGATCCGGGCCACGTCCGCCGCGGTCGCCCGCTGGAGGGCGTCGTTGCGGGGCAGCCCGTACTCCAGCGTGGTGTAGCCGCCCGGGTGGACCCGCTCCCAGGTCAGGGTGGCGTGCCGGTTCCCGGACAGCACGTAGTCCCACTGGTCGACGCTCCGCAGCAGCTCCGCGAAGTCCAGGCCGCGGGCCGCCGCCGGGCGCTCCAGCAGGTCGAGACCCGCGTGCCCGAGCGGGGTGCCCTGCTGGGTCTGGACGAAGACCTGCCCGGGCCGCTTGCGCAGCCGCCGCTCGAAGACCGTGTCCGCGACCAGGTAGCGGGAGCGGGCCAGCGCCGACCAGTAGCCGGCCGTGCCGGGCCGCAGCCGGCGCGGGCCGGGCGGCACCGCCCGTTCCTGTCCGGGCCGGGCGATCCACGCCGTGCCCACCCGTGGCACGAGCGCCCGGAAAGCCTCCTCCAGCGCGGCCGGGTCGCCGTACCCCTCCTCGGCGGTGAACACCGCCCGGTCCGGGCGCAGCGGCAGTCGCAGCTGGATGCCGTAGTGCAGCCGGAGCGCGGCGGCGCGCAGGGCGCGGACCAGCCGCAGCCCGGCCTTCGCCGACCGCCGGCGGACGGCCGCGGCCAGCCGGAGCGCCCGGAAGGTGCGGTGCAGCCCGAAGCGGACCAGCGCGTGCCGCGGCCGCAGGCGCACCCCCGGTACCCGGTAGCGGCGGTAGTGGGCGCGGGCCCGGCGCAGGAACTCGCCGTGGCTGCCGCGCGGCAGCCGGCCCCGCCTGGTGAACACCGTCACGTAGTGGTCGACCATGCGGTGGAACAACTCCGGTCGCCATCGCGCGAGTTCCGGCCGCTCATCGACGTACGCGAACACCCGGTCGTACTGCTCGAACAGGTCGAAGTGCTTGCGACTGGTGGTGCCGAGGATGCTGCCCTGCCGGCGCTGCCGGTAGTGCACGCACACCCGGTCCAGGGTGGCGAGCGAACCGGCGGTCAGCAGCACCGGGAAGGTCCAGGGGGTGTCCTCGTAGTAGCCCGGCGGGAACCGGAAGCCGTGCTCCGCGACGAACTCCCGCCGGTACGCCTTGTTCCAGGCCACCATCAGCACCCGCAGCAGCCCCGGCCGGTCCTCCAGCCGGAACGGCGCCGGGCCCTGCTCGGTGAGCTGGGCGGCGAGCTGGTTGCGCACCTCGCGGCCGTCCCAGTAGGTGCGTGCGTAGTCGAAGACCAGCACGTCCGGGTCGCCGGTCTCCTTGAGCCGGTCGGCGACGGCCCGCAGCGCGTCCGGGGTGAGCGTGTCGTCGCTGTCCAGGAAGAGGAGGTAGTCGCCGCTCGCCTCGGCGATCCCCGCGTTCCGGGCGTGGCCGAGCCCCTGGTTCTCGGCCAGGTGCACGGGCTTCACGCGGGCGTCGCGGGCCGCGTACTCGTCGATGAGGGCACCGCAGGCGTCGGGGGAGCAGTCGTCCACGGCGATCAGTTCCAGATCGGGGTACGACTGCGAGAGCACCGAGTCCAGGCACTCGGGGAGATACGCCTGGACCTTGTACGCGGGGACAATGACACTGAACCTGGGCAAGGGACATCCATGGGTCGGTCGGCGCGGGCGTTCTGCCCGGCAACGGCCGGTGGAGTGACTTGGTTACGGCCCGTACGGCATTCGGGGGACACCCGGTGAACGACGAGGGGCGGGCCGCCGACGGCCCGCCCCTCCAAAACGCCTTGGTCTGCGGCTACTTGACCGCGCCTGCCATCACCCCGGACACGAACTGCCGCTGGAACGCGAAGAACACGGCCAGCGGGATCACCATGGAGATGAACGCCCCGGGTGCCAGGACGTCGATGTTGTTGCCGAACTGCCGTACCTGCGTCTGCAGCGCGACCGTGATCGGCTGCGTGCCCGACTTGGTGAACACCAGCGCCACCAGCATGTCGTTCCACACCCACAGGAACTGGAAGATGCCGAGGCTCGCGATCGCCGGGCCGCCGAGCGGCATCACCACCCGTGCGAACAGCCGCAGTTCACCGGCACCGTCGAGCCGGGCCGCCTCCAGCAGCTCGCGCGGGATCTCCGCGAAGAAGTTCCGCAGCAGGAACACCGCGAACGGCAGACCGAACCCGGTGTGGAAGAGGATCACCCCGAAGATCGTCCCGAACAGGCCGAGCTTGCCGAACAGTTCGGCGATCGGGATCAGCGCCACCTGCACGGGCACCACCAGCAGGCTCACCACGCCCAGGAACCACCAGTCCCGGCCGGGGAACTCCATCCACGCGAACGCGTACCCGGCGAGCGCCCCGATCACCACGACCAGGATCGTCGCCGGGACCGTGATCAGCACCGTGTTCACCAGGGAGTTGGTGATGTCGGAGTTCTCCAGCAGCTTCTGGTAGCTGTCCACGGTGAGCTGGGACGGCTTCGTGAACACCGTCCACCAGCCGCTGCCGCTCATGTCCTGCGGGGTGCGCAGTGAGGAGACGAGCAGCCCGATGGTCGGCACCAGCCAGAACAGGCCCACGACGATCAGGACCACCCGGACCAGCCCGCCGCCCAGCTTCTCCACGATCCGCGAGCCGACCGACCGCCTGGCCTTCACGGCCTCGACCGGGCCGGCCTTCCCGATGCTTCCGGCGGTAGCCGTCATCGCCGCACCTCCCGCCGCAGCCTGCGGATGTTGCTGTGCCATCCCGGGGGGCGACCCCCGGACCCCCGGCCGATCCGACGCGCGCTCGGTGTCATCGCCGCACCTCCCGCCGCAGCCTGCGGATGTTGCTGTGCCATCCCGGGGGGCGACCCCCGGACCCCCGGCCGATCCGTCGCGCGCTCGGTGTCATCGCCGCACCTCCCGCCGCAGCCTGCGGATGTTGAACAGCATCACCGGGATCACCAGCAGGAGCAGGAACACCGAGATCGCGCTGGCGATGCCCGGCTGGCCCTCCGCGAAGCCCTTGCGGTACAGCTCCAGCGCGAGCACGTTCGCGTCGTCCTGGGAGGAGCCCGGCGCGATGATGAACACCAGGTCGAACACCTTCAGCACGTTGATCATCAGGGTGACGACGACGACCGCCAGCACCGGCGCCAGCAGCGGCACCGTGACCTTGCGGAACACCTGCCACTCGGAGGCGCCGTCCACCCGGGCCGCCTCCAGCAGTTCCCGGGGCACACCCGCGAGCCCGGCCGCGATCAGGACCATCGCGAAGCCCGCCCACATCCACACGTACGCCCCGATGATCGACGGCGTCACGAGCGCCGGGCCGAGCCAGTCGACCCCGTTGTACGGCTCCCTGAAGTTGTCCGCGGGCAGCCGCAGCCGTGCCCCGTCGGCCGCCGCGGGCAGCGTGAAGGTGCCGTCGGCGGAGGCCTCGGCGGAGGCGACCACCCTGCCGTCCTTCACCGCCTCGATCCGCATCCCCGCATAGCCCACCTCGGACGGGTCCGGCGCGCCGAGCCTGCCGACGCCCTTGCCACGGGTGAAGTCCTGCCAGGTGGTACCGGTGACCTTCCCCGGCTCCGGTTTCGCGGCGACGGCCTTCTTCGCACCGTCCGGCAACTGGTCCGGGGCGACGCCGACGAGGGGGAGGGTGACGGGCTGCCCGGCGTGCACGGCCGCCTCGGTGACGAACCCTCCCCGGTCCGGCCGCAGGGGCGAGTCGCGGCCCGGGTGCGCCTTGGGGAACGCCGACGACTGCGCGAACGTGTCGTGCACGCCCACCCACACCGCGTTCGCGACCCCCTTGTCCGGGTCCTGGTCGTACACCAGCCGGAAGATGATCCCGGCGGCCAGCATCGAGATCGCCATCGGCATGAAGACGACCAGCTTGAACGCCGTTCCCCAGCGCACCCGTTCGGTCAGCACCGCGAAGACCAGACCGAGCGCGGTGGAGACGGTGGGCGCGAACACCACCCACAGGACGTTGTTCTTCAGCGCCGTGCGGATGCCGTCGTCCGTGAAGAGCTTGCGGTAGTTGTCGATCCCGGCGAAACCGTCGCCGGAGGCGTTGTAGAAGCTGCGGACCAGCGAGTACCCGATCGGGTAGACCACGAGCGCGCCGAGCAGCACCAGCGCGGGCAGCAGGAACAGCGCTGCCACCGTCCTGCGGGTACCGGTCACGCTCTTGCGACTGCGGGGTGCGGCGGGGCCCGGTGGGGCCCCGGCCGCCGCTGCCGACGCCATGGCCGGATCAGCCTCCGTTCCCGTACGCCGCCGCCGCGTCCTTCTCCAGCCTCGCCTGCGCGCCCGCCACGTCACCCGGGTTCTTCAGGAAGTCCTGGAGGTCCTTCCACTCGCCCTTGCCGGGCGTCCCGCCGAAGGCCTGCGGGGCCTGGTCCGACATGTCGAAGCGGAAGTCGTCGCCGGACGCGATCAGCGCCTTGGCGATCTTCTGCTGCACCGCGTTCGGGTACGCCGAGACCGGCACGTTCTTGTTCGGTGAGAGGTAGCCGCCGAGCTTCGCCTGGATGGAGGCCGCGTCCGGGGAGGCGAGGAAGGTGGCGAGGGCCTGCGCCGCCTTGGAGTCCTTCAGGATCACCGCCGCGTCACCGCCGGAGACCACCGGCGCACCGGAGCCGACCGCGGGGAACGGGAACACCTTCGCGTCCGTGCCCACCTTCGCCTTGGTCTCCCCGATGTTCACCTGCACGAAGTCGCCCTCGTACACCATCGCGGACTTCGGCTGGTCGCCGCCGGTGAAGGTCTGGGTGACCGACTCCGGGAACTCCGTCTGCAGCGCGCCGTTCTGGCCACCGGCCAGGTAGTCCTTCCTGCCCCAGATCTGGGCGAGGGTGGTCAGCGCCTGCTTCACCGACGGATCGGTCCACTTGATCCTGTGCTGGGCGAGCTGGTCGTACTTCTCCGGGCCCGCCTGGGACAGGTACACGTTCTCGAACCAGTCGGTCAGCGGCCAGCCGTCCGCGCCGGCCACGGAGAAGGGGGTGACCCCGGAGTCGTACACCGCCCGGGCGGAGGTCAGCAGGTCCTTCCAGGTCTTCGGCTCCTTGGCGCCCGCGTTCTCGAAAACCTTGGCGTTGTACCAGATCAGCGACTTGTTGGCGGCCTTGTAGTAGACGCCGTACTGCTTGCCGCCGACCTTGCCGATGTCCTGCCAGCCCTGCGCGTAGTTCTTGGCCAGCTCGGCCTGGACGCCGGCGTTCAGGGGCTTGGCCCAGCCCTTGTCGACCGCCTGCCTGATGGCGCCGGGCTGCGGCAGCAGCGCGACGTCCGGCGGCTGACCGCCCGCGATCTTGGAACCGAGGAAGTTGATGATCGGGTCCTGCGCGGGGACGAAGGTGACCTTGGCGCCGGTCCGCCGCTCGAACTCGGCGAGGACCTTCTTGAAGTTGGCCTGCTCCGCGCCGGTCCAGACGGCGGCCACCTCCAGATGGGCGCCGTTCAGCTTCGGCAGGGTGACGGTGGAACCGGTGGCCCCGCTGCTCTTGTCGCCGTTGTCCTTCTTGTCGTCGTCACTGCCGGAGCACGCGGAGAGCGCGAGGGCTCCCGTGAGCAGTGCGGCGAGTGTGGTGACGGCCCTGTGTGTCCGGAACGTGCTGCTCTTGCTGCGCATCACTTCCCCGTTCGTCGTTCTCCGTTGAACGTCGCTGAACGTGCTGACGGTGCTGAACGTGCTGACGGTGCTGAACGTGCTGAGTGTCAGGACTCTGTCCCGTGCGGTCCGGTCTACGCCGGGCCGCTCCGGGCGGGCAAGAGCGCCTGCGGTGTCCACGGGCTCATCGTGACCCGCTCGTGACCAGGGCTGTATGCGTCCCGGTTTTCCGGCGGCGGGCGGCGCGTTCGGGCCGCCCGCGAGCCGCGGGTTCACCTGCAGGGATGACGGGCTCGCTCAGAGGAGGGAGGGCACCTCGGCCGCCGCGACCTCCCGGGCCGCCCGCTCCACCGCGCTGGCCAGCAGCGCGAGGTCGGTCGGGCCGTTGCCCAGCTCCCGCACGGGCCGGCGGGTGGGCGGGTCGCCCATGCGCTGCCAGTCCAGCGGGACGACCGTGGGCCGCTGCGTCGCGGTACGCGGGATACGGCCCGTCACCCGGCCGCCCTGGAAGCCCACGGTCCGTCCGTCCGCGTAGGCCAGCGTGCCCCGGCCGGGCGCCGGCTGGTCCGGTCCCGGCTGCGGGTCGTCCAGCGTGACGCGCAGGGCGGCCCGGCGGGCCGGCTCGGACTCCGCCGCACGACCGCCGGTTCCGGCCGCCGCCACCAGGTGCACCCCGAGCCGCTCGCCGTCCCGGGCCACCGCCTCCAGCGCGCGGATCACCGACCCGGCGGCCGGCCGGCCCGGGGAGCCGAGCGCCGGGGAGACCAGCGCGTCCAGGTCGTCGACGACCACCACCAGGCGGGGCAACGGCGGTGCCGCCGCGGCACGCTGCCGGGCCGCCGCGCCCGGCCGCAGCCGCAGGGTGGAGCTGGGCGGCGACTCGATGTCACCGGAGGCGGCACCGGGCGCCGGGGCGCCGCGCCGGGCGGCGAGGTCGCCGGAGACGGGGGCGCGCTGGGCGACCATCCGGCCGGCCACCGCCTGCCCGGCGTGCCACCGGACGAAGTCCGTCCGGCCCAGCAGCTCCGTCCGGCGCTTCAGCTCGGCGGCCAGCGACTGGGCGAACTCCCGCATCCGCACCGGGTCGTTGGCGATCAGGTGCGTGGTGGCATGGGGTATGTCGGTGCACACGCGCAGGCCCTCGCCGCGCCCGGCGCCCGCGCCGATCCCGTCCCGGCCGTCGAGCAGCACCACGGCCAGCCGGTCCGGCCGCTCGGCGGCGGCCAGCGAGGCGACCACGGTCCGCAGCAGTTCGGTACGGCCGCTGCCGGCCGGGCCCTCGACCAGCAGGTGCGGGCCGTCGGCCACGAGGTCCACGGTGACCGGGCCGCGCGGACCGGCGCCCAGCACCGCCCGGGCCCGCCCGCCCAGCGACTCGGTGTCGTCCGCCGCGTCCGCCCAGCGCGCCATCAGCGACGCCGGCGTGGCCCGGGCCAGCCCCAGCTCGTCCAGCAGCCGCGCCGAGCGGGGCAGCGGCGTCGCCACGCGCGCGTGGTGCTCGCCGGCCGGGCCGTCGGGGCGCAGCGGCGCCAGCGCCCGCGCGAACCGCTCCGCCCAGGCGGCGGAGACGGCGTCGACCGTGGCGAGCGCACCCGGGCCGACGGGCCCCCCGGGCGCCACCCGCAGCAACTGGATCGCGGCGGCGACGTCCCCGCTGAGCAGGGCCACCGCACCGCAGTGCCGGAACGTCGGCGTCACCGTGCAGGCGGCCTCGTACGTGCGGGTCACCGGGGAGGCCGGCGAGGCGGACTCCGTCTCGGCGAGACACACCACGTGGATCCCGGCCCGCGGTCCGGCCACCGCCAGCCGCGCGAGCCCCTCCCGCAGCGCGGCGCCCCCGGGATCGCCGTCCACGACGACCACGGTGTACGGCCCCGCGAACCCGGGGACACCGGTGTCCTCCTTGGCCCAGGAGGGACGCCGGGCGCCTGCCTCACCGGGGGCGCCGGGGGAGTGAGGGGCTGTGGCGTGAGGGGTGCCGGCCGGGGTCCGGGGGTCGGTGCGGGCCGCCGTGGCCGCGGAAGCCGCGTGGGCGGCGGGGGCCGCAGGGGCCGTGGTGGCTGCCGGGGCCGTGTCCCGGGTGCGGGCGGGGTGGGCCGTGGTGCGGCCCGTCGCCGCGTGGTCCTCCAGCCGGCGCAGCAGCTCCTCCGTGCGGGCCGCCGCCTGCTCGCGGTCGTAGGCCAGCAGCAGCCGGCAGTCCTGGCCGTGGCCCGGCCGGACGTGCGGCAGCCAGCCCAGCCAGGCCCACTCGGCCGTGCGGTCCGCCACCGGCCGTGAGCGGTCCGCGCTGATCAGCACGATCTCCAGCAGGTCGGGCGAGTGCAGCGCGGCGAGCTGGGCCAGCACCGCGCGGGCCAGCCCGGACAGCCGGGGGCGCGGGCCGGCCAGGCCCAGCGCGCCCGCCTCGCGCAGCGCGGCGGTCACCGGCACCGCCGGCAGCAGACCCGAGCCGTCCGGCGTGCTCCGGTCGGCCGTGCCCAGCCGTACGGTCAGCGCCTCGGGGTGTCCGGGCCCGCGCTCCCACAGCCGGGGCCCGGGGCCCAGCGCGGTCAGCAGCAGGGCGGCCGGGTCCGGCCAGGTCTCCGGGCGCCGTGGGGCACCGGACGCCGGGGCGGGGGGCACGTCGGCGGGCGTGCCGTCGTACGCCTGGGGGCCGGCCGGCTGCTCCCCGCGCCCGCCGGCCAGCCGGCGCGCCCAGGCGCCGAGCCCGCGCCGCCGGGCGCCCTGCGGGGAGTCGGCGCCCCTGAGCGCGCCGCCCCGGAGGGTTCCGTCGTCGGGGGAGGCGTCCCGGAGCGGGTCGTCCGTGAGCGGGCCGTCCCCGAGAGGGGTGTCCTCGCGCCCGCCCGCCCGGGGGTCCTCGCTGCCGTACGCGGCGGCTACGGGCGGTCCGCCCGGACCGCCGACCCCGAAGCGCCCCGCGTGGGTGTCCCCGCCGGCCGCCGGGCCGGGAGCCCCGCCCCGGCCCTCCAGGCCCGGCGCCCCGCCCTGCCCGGGCACCACGGCCGTGGGCCCCCGCCGCTGCTCCTGTGCCCCCGTGTTCCGGCCGGCGGAGCCATGGGCGTCGTAGGCGTGCCGCACCCCTTCGGAGCCGGCACCCCCGGAGGGCGCCGGGGCGCCGGACGCGGGGGAGTGGGGCCGGGTCCCGGGCTCCGGCGCCTGCGGCGCGGCCGGTCCGGACGGGAAAGCGGAATCGTCCCCGCCCACGGCGACCCGTACGCATCCCTCCCCGTCGGCCACCGTCGGCACCCGTGTCCCGGGGCCCCCGGCCGCGGTGACCCGCAGCGCGGACTCGCCGATCCGCAGCAGGCCCCCGGCGGGGACCCGGACCGGCCGGTCCGTCACCCGCACGCCGTCCAGGGTCGTGCCGTTCGTGGAGCCGAGGTCGGTGACCGAGACGCGGCCGTCCGCGCCGACGGTGACCACGCAGTGCAGGCGGGAGACGTCGGGGTCGTCCAGCGGGACGTCCGCGTCGACGGACCGGCCGACGGTGATCCGGCCGCCGTGCAGCAGATGGACCCCGCCCGCGTCGGGGCCGGCGACCACGTGCAGCCGGGTCGGCGCGTCGTCCAGCTCGGGGTGCGGCTCCGGGGCGGCGGGGGCGCCCAGCGAGAGCACCGCGCCGTCGACCAGCGGGGGCTCGCCGAGTGTGCTGCGCCGGGGGTCGAGCCGCTCGGTGCCCGCGTACAGGACGACGGACGCGCCGCCGGCCTCCCGGCCCGTGCCGCCCTCGCCGGTGACCGCTCCGGCCAGCGCCGACGCGACCGCGGCCAGCTCCGTGCCCACGGGCGCCGTGACCAGCACGTCGCGGCTCACGGTGCGGCCCCGCTGCGGTGCCGGACCGAGCGGGTCCACGACGGTCAGCCGGATCTGCATCCCCACCCCAACACGAGCACGTCGGCAAGTACCAGTACTGGGAGGCATCCTCGCACCTGCCACTGACAGTGCGCCCCGAACCCGGTGACATGTGATCTTGATTGGTCGGCTCTGCCCCCAAAAGTGCCTGACCAAGCGGACGCACACGATCAGTTGAGATCGGTCACGTCCGCTTTCGGCAACCAGTGGAGCGGGGCGTGCGTCTTCCCGTCGAGCACCTGACGCCGTCAGGGGCGGCACTACAGTGGGTCGGAACAAACGGAATGCAGGCAGACAAGCAACAGCGACCAGCAGGGAGCGCGTGACGTGCGGCCAGTCGGCAGCAAGTACCTGCTTGAGGAGCCGCTCGGACGCGGCGCCACAGGCACCGTCTGGCGTGCCCGCCAGAGGGAGACCGCGGGTGCCGAGGCGGCCGTGCCCGGACAGCCGGGGGAGACGGTCGCGATCAAGGTCCTGAAGGAGGAGCTGGCGAGCGACCCGGACATCGTGATGCGCTTCCTGCGCGAGCGGTCCGTGCTGCTCCGGCTCACCCACCCCAACATCGTCCGGGTCCGCGACCTGGTCGTCGAGGGCGACCTGCTGGCCCTGGTCATGGACCTCGTCGAGGGTCCCGACCTGCACCGCTACCTGCGCGAGAACGGCCCCTTCACGCCCGTCGCCGCGGCCCTGCTGACCGCCCAGATCGCCGACGCGCTCGCCGCCAGCCACGCCGACGGTGTCGTCCACCGCGACCTGAAGCCCGCCAACGTGCTGCTCCAGCAGGGCGACGGCCAGATGCACCCGATGCTGACCGACTTCGGCATCGCCCGCCTCGCCGACTCCCCGGGCCTGACCCGTACCCACGAGTTCGTCGGCACGCCCGCGTACGTCGCCCCGGAGTCCGCCGAGGGCCGCCCGCAGACCTCCGCCGTCGACATCTACGGCGCCGGCATCCTGCTGTACGAGCTGGTCACCGGCCGCCCGCCGTTCGGCGGCGGCACCGCGCTGGAGGTCCTGCACCAGCACCTGAGCGCCGCGCCGCGCCGCCCCTCCACCGTCCCCGACCCGCTGTGGACGGTCATGGAGCGCTGCCTGCGCAAGAACCCGGACGAGAGGCCGGGCGCCGAGAACCTGGCGCGGGCCCTGCGGGTCGTCGCCGAGGGTGTCGGGGTGCACGCGAACGCCGCGCAGATCGCCGCCGCCGAGGGCGTCGGCGCGCTGCTCGCGCCCGACCCGGCCCCGGCCGCCGTCCCGGGGGCGCCCGGCGCCGCCGACCCCACCCAGGTCCTGCCGACGAACGCGCCGGGAGCGTACGGCGGGCACGATCCGAATGCGGCGACCAGCGTGCTGCCGCACACCGGCGGCCCGGCCGGCGCCGCCGATCCCACCGCGGTCCTGCCGAACACGGGCGCGGCGGACCCGACAGCCGTCCTGCCGCCGGTCCCGCAGGGCCAGCCGGGCCAGCAGGGGCAGTACGGCCAGCAGGGGCAGCAGGGGCAGCAGCCGCCCGAGCAGCCGCACCCCTGGCAGACGCAGCTGCGGGCCGCCCGCGACCGTAACGAGCAGACGCAGATCCAGTACCTGGACCCGGACGAGGACCCGCTGCGCCGCCGCCCCCAGCGGCAGGTGTCCCGGCCCCAGCAGCAGCCGCGCCCGGCCCCGCAGGCCCGCCCGCAGCAGCCGCAGCCGCGCGGCCGGCAGCGCGCGCCGCAGAACCCCGGCTACGGCTATCCGCAGCAGCAGCCCCAGCAGTACGCCCCGCCGCAACAGCCCCAGCAGCCCCAGCGGCCGCCGCGGCCCCAGCGGCCCGAGCCCGAGCCCCGGGCGCCGCGGCAGCGCAGCGCCAACCGGATGAAGATCCCCGGGCTGGGCTGTCTCAAGGGCTGTCTGTTCACGATCGTCATCCTGGTCGTGGCGAGCTGGCTGGTCTGGGAGCTGACCCCGTTGCAGGACTGGATCGGCACGGGCAAGGGCTACTGGGACCAGATGAGCGACTGGGTCGGCAAGGTCGGCGGCTGGATCAAGGATCTCGGCGGCTCCTCCGGCAGCGGAAGCTGATCGCTGGTTTAGGGATTTGTCGACATCTGCCGGGTGATTTCCGTCTCCGCGGTGAAGGTTGGCTCTCCGGACGCGTAGTTTTGGCGACAACACGCGTCTGTAGGAGCAGTCTTGGCACGGAAGATCGGCAGCCGGTACACCGCGAACCAGATCCTGGGGCGGGGGAGCGCCGGCACGGTGTGGCTCGGCGAGGGACCGGACGGCCCCGTCGCCATCAAGCTGCTGCGCGAGGACCTCGCCTCCGACCAGGAGCTCGTCGGACGCTTCGTGCAGGAGCGCACCGCGCTGCTCGGCCTGGAGCACCCGCACATCGTCACCGTCCGCGACCTGGTGGTGGACGGCAACGACCTGGCGCTCGTCATGGACCTCGTGCGCGGCACCGACCTGCGCACCCGGCTGGAGCGGGAACGGCGGCTCGCCCCCGAGGCGGCCGTGGCGATCGTCGCCGACGTCGCCGACGCGCTGGCCGCGGCCCACGCGGCCGGGGTCGTCCACCGGGACGTCAAGCCGGAGAACGTCCTGCTCGACATGCAGGGCCCGCTCGGGCCGGGCGGCGCCCACCCGGCGCTGCTGACGGACTTCGGGGTGGCCAAGCTGATCGACTCCCCGAAGCGCACCCGGGCCACGAAGATCATCGGCACGCCGGACTACCTGGCCCCCGAGATCGTCGAGGGCCTGCCGCCCCGGGCCGCCGTGGACATCTACGCCCTCGCGACGGTCCTGTACGAGCTGCTGGCCGGCTTCACCCCCTTCGGCGGCGGACACCCCGGCGCGGTGCTGCGGCGGCACGTGACCGAGACCGTCGTACCCCTGCCCGGCATCCCCGAGGAGCTGTGGCAGCTGTTGGTGCAGTGCCTGGCCAAGGCCCCCGCGTCCCGGCTGCGCGCCTCGGAGCTGGGGGCGCGGCTGCGCGAGCAGCTGCCCCTGCTGGCCGGGATGCCGCCGCTGGACGTCGACGACCCGGGCCTCGCCGAGGAGGACCCGGAGGAACCGGCCCCGTCGGCTCCCCCGGAGGGCGCGCCGGTACGACGCCGGGGCGCGGTCTCGCTGGTCCCCGGCGCCAAGCCGGACTCCAACCGCGACACGCACACGTCGATGAGGGTGCCGGCGCCGGACGAACTGGCCGGCGGGGCCCACGGGACCGCACGCGCCCCCCGCGCCGCCGGTGCCCCCCGCCCGGGCTCGGCCCGCCACAGGGCCGCGGTGCGCAGGCGCCGGATGACTCTGGGAGTGGCCGGGGTGGTGCTGGCGGCCCTCGTGGGCGTCGGCGCGTGGTGGGCCTCCGCCGACGGCGACTCCGAGCCGCCCCGGCCGTCCCCCGCCACGTCGGCCCCCTGACCCGTCCGGGGGTCCGGGGGCGGAGCCCCGCAGGGGCGGGACGGGTGGCGGGTGCAGCCCGGCCCCCGCCGCTCGGCGGAGCCGTTACGCTGGAAGGCGTGGCAGTCGTCGATGTATCCGAAGAGCTGAAGTCCCTCTCCTCGACCATGGAGTCGATCGAGGCCGTCCTGGACCTCGACACGATGAGGGCAGATATCGCCGTGCTTGAGGAGCAGGCGGCGGCCCCGTCCCTGTGGGACAACCCGGACGAGGCACAGAAGATCACCAGCAAGCTCTCCCACCTCCAGGCCGAGGTCAGGAAGGCGGAGACGCTGCGCGGGAGGATCGACGACCTCGCGGTCCTCTTCGAGATGGCCGAGGAGGAGGACGACCCGGACACCCGCGCCGAGGCCGAGTCCGAGCTGGTCGCCGTGCGCAAGGCGCTGGACGAGATGGAGGTCCGTACCCTCCTGTCCGGCGAGTACGACGCCCGTGAGGCGCTCGTCAACATCCGGGCCGAGGCCGGTGGCGTCGACGCCGCCGACTTCGCGGAGAAGCTCCAGCGCATGTACCTGCGCTGGGCCGAGCAGCGCGGCTTCAAGACGGAGCTGATCGAGACGTCGTACGCCGAAGAGGCCGGCATCAAGTCGACCACCTTCGCCGTGCACTCGCCGTACGCCTACGGCACCCTCTCCGTCGAGCAGGGCACGCACCGACTCGTGCGCATCTCGCCCTTCGACAACCAGGGTCGCCGGCAGACCTCCTTCGCGGGCGTCGAGGTGCTCCCCGTGGTCGAGCAGTCCGACCACGTCGAGATCGACGAGTCCGAGCTGCGCATCGACGTCTACCGGTCCTCCGGCCCCGGCGGCCAGGGCGTCAACACGACCGACTCCGCGGTCCGCATCACGCACCTCCCCACCGGCATCGTGGTCTCCTGCCAGAACGAGCGGTCGCAGATCCAGAACAAGGCCACCGCGATGAACGTCCTCCAGGCGAAGCTGCTGGAGCGGCGCCGGCAGGAGGAGCAGGCCAAGATGGACGCCCTCAAGGGCGACGGCGGCAACTCCTGGGGCAACCAGATGCGTTCGTACGTGCTGCACCCCTACCAGATGGTCAAGGACCTGCGCACCGACCACGAGGTAGGCAACCCGGAGGCCGTGTTCAACGGCGAGATCGACGGGTTCCTGGAGGCCGGGATTCGCTGGCGCAAGCAGCAGGAGAAGTAACTTTGTCGACATGACAACTGCCGTCCGAGGGGCGGCAGTTGTCATTTGTCTGGGTTTTACATCACACTCACAGCTTTCATCTCCCCGCAAACGCCACCCCACCGGACATTGCGCCCGCAACGCCCTTGACGTTGCTTTGAAAAATGGGAAGGGTGAGGCGCGGCATGCGTACTTGAGGGGCGCATGTGAACCGGGGGATCGAGTTGACGCTCTTCGTCACCAGCTGCCTCCGTCGATCACGGCACGCCCCACGCGAAGCCTCATTGACGTACAGCTACTGGGGGTAGCAACCATATGACGAAGAAGACGCGGATCCGGGTCGCGCGGATAGCCGCCGGCGCCGTGATCGCGGCCGGTGCGTCGCTGACCGCGGCGGGCGCGGCTTCCGCCCTGGACCTCGATGTCCAGGCGGGCCCGATCAGCCTCGGCGTGAGCGGTGTCGGCGCCGACGGCGGCAACACCGACGGCGGTGGCGACCCTTGCCCGATCGCCATCTGCACCACTACCGGCGGGACCGGTACGAACGGTGAGACCGGTACGAACGGTGAGACCGGGACCAACGGTGAGACCGGGACCAACGGTGAGACCGGCACCAACGGTGAGACCGGGACCAACGGTGAGACCGGTACTACCGGCACCACGGGGACGACCGGTACCACTGGCACCACTGGTACGACCGGCACCACCGGTACGACCGGTACGACTGGCACCACCGGTACGACCGGTACGACTGGCACCACCGGTACAACCGGCACCACTGGCACCACTGGCACCACTGGCACCACTGGCACCACTGGTACGACCGGCAGCACCGGCACGTCCGGCACCTCCGGCACGTCCGGCACCTCCGGCACGTCCGGGAGCAGCTCCTCCGGTTCCACCGACGGCGGTTCCACCGACGGCGGTTCCACCGATGGCGGCTCCACCGACGGCGGTTCCACCGACGGCGGCTCCGGCAGCACCGGCGGCGGTTCCACCGACGGTGGCTCCAGCAGCACCGGCGGTAACCACACCGGCCCCGAGGGTGGCAACAACAGCGTGCCGCAGGACGAGGGCTCCTCGGCGCTGACCGCGACCGGCTCCGACGATTCCGCCCAGGGCGGTGGCAAGCAGCTCGCCGAGACCGGTGCGGGCCAGACCGCGTTCCTGCTCGTCGGCGCGGCCACGATGATCGCCGGCGGTATCGGCTTCCGTGTCCTGCCGCGTCTGGTGAGCGGCCGGGGCGGCGCCGCCGCCTGACCGTAGTCCCACGGTCACACAGCGCACGTACGGCGCACGGCGAAGGGCCCGGAGCTTGGCGCTCCGGGCCCTTTCACGACGTTTGGACGGGTCTTGTCACCCGGTCACGCGGTCTGGTGCGCCAGCAGCGCCACAGCGGCGATCAACACCGCGAGCAGCGCGATCAACGCCATCGGGTTCAGCCCGTTCAGGCCCCCGAAGAAGCCCTGCTGCTGCAGACGCTCGCGGTTGGCACGGCACACCGGGCACCGGCCCTCGCTCACGGGCGCCGCGCAGTTCGCGCACACCAACCGGTCGTACGTCATGCGCTCGCCCTCCTTGCACAGGCCATCACGTGTACAACGTTCGCGGGGACGAGAACGTTCCCCCGCGTTCCCGCTCTCCTTCGTTTCCCTTCCACTGTGCCAGGTTCCCGCGGACCGTGCGCGGGGCCTGTCGGGAACGGTCCCGGGGCGGCGGCCGGTACAAAAACGTACAAGTCTTGCCCAACCTCAACCTGCGACTGCACTTGCACACCCGGTTCGCGTATGGTCACGCTCATCTACCCCCGGCGACCCGTGGTGCATCCGTGATCCGATTCGACAACGTCTCCAAGGTCTACCCCAAGCAGACCCGGCCCGCACTCAGGGATGTCTCCCTGGAGGTGGAGAAGGGCGAGTTCGTCTTCCTCGTGGGGTCCTCCGGCTCCGGAAAGTCCACCTTCCTGCGGCTCGTCCTCCGCGAGGAGCGATGCAGCCACGGCCAGGTGCACGTGCTGGGCAAGGACCTCGCGCGGCTGTCCAACTGGAAGGTGCCGCAGATGCGGCGCCAGCTGGGAACGGTCTTCCAGGACTTCCGGCTGCTGCCGAACAAGACGGTCGCGGAGAACGTGGCCTTCGCGCAGGAGGTCATCGGCAAGTCCCGCGGCGAGATCCGCAAGTCCGTTCCGCAGGTGCTCGATCTCGTCGGGCTCGGCGGCAAGGAGGACCGCAGGCCGGGCGAGCTGTCCGGTGGTGAGCAGCAGCGCGTCGCCATCGCGCGCGCGTTCGTCAACCGGCCGAAGCTGCTCATCGCCGACGAGCCCACCGGCAACCTCGACCCGCAGACCTCCGTCGGCATCATGAAGCTGCTCGACCGCATCAACCGCACGGGCACCACCGTCATCATGGCGACGCACGACCAGAACATCGTGGACCAGATGCGCAAGCGCGTCATCGAGCTGGAGAAGGGCCGCCTCGTCCGCGACCAGGCCCGCGGCGTCTACGGCTACCAGCACTGACCGCACCAGCACCCAGTTCCCGAAAGGCCTGAAGAACCCGCCATGCGCGCCCAGTTCGTCCTGTCGGAGATCGGTGTCGGTCTCCGCCGCAACCTGACGATGACCTTCGCCGTCATCGTCTCCGTCGCCCTGTCCCTGGCCCTGTTCGGCGGCTCGCTGCTGATGAGCGACCAGGTGAGCACCATGAAGGGCTACTGGTACGACAAGGTCAACGTCTCGATCTTCCTGTGCAACAAGCACGACGCGGAGAACGACGTGCACTGCGCCAAGGGCGCGGTCACCGAGGACCAGAAGAAGCAGATCCTCGCGGACCTCCACCGGATGCAGGTCGTCGAGAAGGTGACCTACGAATCGCAGGACGAGGCCTACAAGCACTACAAGGAGCAGTTCGGCAACTCCCCGCTGGCGGGCTCGCTCACACCGGACCAGATGCAGGAGTCGTACCGGATCAAGCTCAAGGACCCGCAGAAGTACCAGGTGATCGCGACCGCGTTCAACGGGCGGGACGGCGTGCAGTCGGTGCAGGACCAGAAGGGCATCCTGGACAACCTCTTCCAGCTGCTGAACCTGATGAACCGGGGCGCGCTCGGCGTGATGGCGATGATGCTGATCGTCGCACTGCTGCTGATCGTCAACACCGTGCGCGTCTCGGCGTTCAGCCGTCGGCGGGAAACCGGGATCATGCGCCTGGTCGGTGCCTCGGGCTTCTACATCCAGGCGCCGTTCATCGCCGAGGCCGCGGTCGCCGGGCTCATCGGCGGCGGCCTCGCCTGTGTGGCGCTCGTGGTCGGCCGGTACTTCACCATCGACCACGGCATGGAGCTGTCCCACAAGCTGACGCTCATCAACTTCGTCGGCTGGGACGCGGTGTTGACCAAGCTGCCGCTCATCCTCGCGACCAGTGTGCTGATGCCGTCGCTCGCGGCGTTCTTCGCGCTGCGCAAGTACCTCAAGGTGTGACGCATGCCAAGGGGGTCGTACGGTCATCCGGCCGTACGGCCCCTTCGCGTTGCCCTAGACTCGCCGCCATGTCAGGCCGTGACCTGTTCTGTCCGCCCCGCCGCGTCCGCCGCGGGGCCACCCTGACATTGGTCTTCGCCGGTGTGCTGATCGCCGGCGCCGCCACCGGTTCCTTCCCCGAACCCGACGGTTCCGCGCGGAAGACCGCCGCCGGTCCGGCGGGGCCGGCCACCCGGCACGAGGCCGTCGAGCGGGCCGCCGCCGAGGCGATGGCCGACGGCAAGTCGCCGATGGAGGCCGCCGAACGGGCCGTCAGCCGCAGCGGGGACCGCTGGGCAGCGGTCTACTCCGAGGACGAGTACGAGGAGTTCCAGGACGCCCTCGACGGCCGCTACACCGGCGTCGGCCTGTCGGCGCGGCAGACGCCGGACGGCCGCGTCGAGGTCACGCGCGTGCAGCCCGGGTCGCCCGCCGCCGACGCCGGGATCCGCACCGGCGACCGGCTGCGCAGCGTCGACGGCCAGGCGGTCGACGGGCGGCCGGTCACCGAGGTGGTCGCGTTACTGCGCGGTGACACCCGGCGCGGGGAGGCGGAGGACGCCCCGGCCGGTACGACGGTCACCCTCGGTCTGGAACGCGGCACGCGCGCGTGGACCAGGACGCTGCACCGGGCCCGGCTGTCCACCGACTCCGTGACCGTGCGCCGGCTGCCCGGCGGGGTCACCGTCCTGAGGATCGCCGCCTTCACCAAGGGCTCCGCCGACGCGGTCCGCGAGGCCCTGCGCACCGCCCCGGACGACGGCCGGACCGTCCTGGACCTGCGCGGGAACTCCGGTGGCCTGGTCACCGAGGCGGTGGACACCGCCTCCGCCTTCCTGGACGGCGGCCTGGTCGCCACCTACGACGTCGACGGCACCCAGCGCGCCCTGCACGCCGCTCCCGGCGGTGACACCACCCGCCCCCTGGTCGTCCTCGTCGACGGCGGCACCATGAGCGCGGCCGAGCTGCTCACCGGCGCCCTCCAGGACCGGGGCCGGGCGGTGGTCATCGGCTCCCGCACCTTCGGCAAGGGCTCCGTCCAGATGCCGACGACCCTGCCCGACGGCTCGGTGGCCGAGCTGACCGTCGGCCACTACCGCACCCCCTTGGGCCACACCGTCGACGGCCGGGGCATCACTCCCGACCTGGAGGCGGGCACCCACGCGCTGGAGCGGGCCGAGACGGTGCTCACCGGCCTCGGCGACCCGTCGTAGCCTCGCGTAATCGGCTGTACCCGGACCCCCTGTGTGGTGCGAAAATGGCGGCACTATGAGCAAGGGAATGTACGTACCCAAGGAGTCCCAGCCCAAGCAGGGCGGCGGGGCCGCCAAGGCCAGGGACGGCGAGAAGGGCGGCAAGCGCAAGATCGTCGCCCAGAACAAGAAGGCCCGGCACGACTACGCGATCATCGACACCTACGAGGCCGGACTCGTGCTCATGGGCACGGAGGTCAAGTCGCTGCGCGAGGGCCGGACCTCGCTGACCGACGGCTTCGTCCAGATCGACCGGGGTGAGGCGTGGCTGCACAACGCGCACATCCCCGAGTATCACCAGGGCAGCTGGACCAACCACTCCGCGCGCCGCAAGCGCAAGCTGCTCCTGCACCGCGAGGAGATCGACAAGCTGGAGTCGAAGTCCCAGGAGACGGGACACACGATCGTGCCCCTCGCCATCTACTTCAAGGACGGCCGGGCGAAGGCCGAGATCGCTCTCGCGCGAGGCAAGAAGGAGTACGACAAGCGGCAGACGCTGCGGGAGAAGCAGGACCGGCGGGAGTCGGACCGGGCGATCGCGGCGGCGAAGCGCAGGCAGCGCGGCGTGTAGCCTCCCGGCCGCGCGGTGCCCGGCGGGCCCGGCCGCCGGGAATAGGCTGGCATCGTCGGGCGTTGGTCACGTACGATGGCAGCGCACTCCACAGAGGGTGCGCGAACCCTCCTCGCGGAGGGGATTGAAAAATCAACATGGGGATGATCGGTTTCGACAGCGGCTGTCGAAGCAGGGGAAGCGTGTCGAGGAAGCGGCAATGATCTCGTAAACCATATGTCGCAAAAAATAATCGCCAACACCAAGCGCGATTCCTTCGCCCTCGCTGCCTAAGTAGCGACTTGCGAAGTGTCAGCCCGGGGCTGTTCCCGACCCGGATCCTGGCATCAGCTAGGGAACTAAACCTCTAGACCCGGTCACGGGGTGTAGAGGGAAACCAAACAGTGACTGAGCCCGTCGGAGACTTGTCCGCGTGATCTCCGGGGCCGAGAAAATCGCAGCGGACTGCACACGGAGAAGCCCTGATTCCGCACCGTTGGACGCGGGTTCGATTCCCGCCATCTCCACGAGACCCCTCCGGGGGTCGACCCCATGTGGGCGAAGGCCCCGTCGCTTCTAGCGGCGGGGCCTTCGTCATGGGGTCCCCCGCATCCCGCCGCCGGCGCGGGTGAGCGAGGCGACCCCCAGCGCGAGGGTGGCGGCCGTCACCGGGACGGCGTACGCCGCGGCGGGGGAGAGGTGCTCCGCCGCCCAGCCTCCCGCCGCCGAGCCGGCCGCGATCCCGGTGAGCAGCCCCGTCACCATCAGGCTCATGCCCTCGTTCAGGCGGTCGGCCGGGGTGCGCTCCTGCACCCGTGTCATCGCCGTCACCATCGTCGGTGCCGTCGCCATGCCCGCCACCAGCAGCGCGGCCGCCAGTGCCCAGAGGGAACCGGCGAGTCCCGCGGCAGCCCACGGCAGGGTCATCAGCGCGGCCATGGCGGCCAGGCACCAGGAGAAGCGCACCCCCGCCGGTTTCCGCGCCCCGTAGGCCAGCCCGGCCGCGCACGAGCCGGCCGCCTGGAGCGCGAGCACGGCACCGGCCGCCGCGCGGTGCCCCTGGGCGTCGGCGTAGGCGATCGTGACGACCTCCATGGAGCCGAACACCGCGCCGGTCGCGGTGAAGCAGGCCAGCAGCGGCGGGACGCCCGGGCTGCGCAGCGGTGAGGGCCCCTGCGAGCCGGGTGTCGGCGGCGGCTCGGTCGCCCGCTGGGCGGTGAACAGCAGCATGCCGGTGAGCAGCAGCACCGCGGCGGCCAGGGTGCCCGCCTCCGGGAAGAACGTGCCGGTCAGGAAGGACGCCAGGACCGGCCCGAGCATGAAGCAGAGCTCGTCCGCGGCCTGCTCGAAGGCGTTCGCGGTGTGCAGCGCGCCCGGTTCGTCGCGCAGCAGGTGGGCCCAGCGGGCGCGGGACAGACCGCCGATGTTGGGGGTGGCTGCGGTGCCGGCGTAGGCGGCGAACAGGGTCCAGGCGGGGGCGTCGCAGCGGACGCACAGCAGCAGCGCGAGGCTGCCCAGCACCGAGACCACCGTGGCCGGCAGCGCGATGCGGGCCTGCCCGTGCCGGTCCACCAGCCGGGCGAGCAGGGGCCCGGCCAGCGCGGTCGCGGCGAGCCCGGTCGCGGTGACGGCACCGGCGAGGGCGTACGAGCCCCGTGACCCGGCGATCATCACGACCGCGCTCACGCTGAACATGCCGACGGGGAGACGGGCGAGGAGGTTGCCGACGGTGAAGCGGCGGGCGCCGGGAAGGGTGAGGAGGTAGCGGTATCCGGTGGTCCGCGGGGCGGCGGACGGTATCTGCCGTTCTGTGGTGGCGTGTTGGGGCATGACTCCACGGTCCCCCGGAGTGGATCACCGGGTCCAACACCTTCCGTGTGCCGATTCACGCACCCGCGTTGTAAGTTCGCCGGCATGCCGGTCCCCGCCCCCACAGACCCCCGCCTGCTGCGCGCCTTCCTGGCCGTCGCCGAGGAACTGCACTTCACCCGGGCCGCGGCCCGCCTCTACGTCGCCCAGCAGGCGCTCAGCCGGGACGTACGGCGGCTGGAGCGGGAGCTGGGCGCCGAGCTGTTCGTCCGGACCACCCGGCAGGTCACGCTCACCCCGGACGGCGAACGGCTGCTGCCGCACGCGCGCCGGGTCCTCGCCGCCCACGACGACCTGCTCGCCGCGTTCGCGGCCGGCCAGGCCCGCCCCCTGCTGGTCGACCTCAACTCGCCCGGCATGGTCACCGGCCGTCGCGTCCTGCACCGGGCCCGGGAACTCGCCCCCGACTGCGAGCTGATGGCCCGCTACGAGAGCGGCCTCACCGGTGCCGCCGCCGAACTGCTCGCCGGCCGCCTGGACGCCTCCTTCGGCCGGTTCGCCGGCCTCGACCCGGCGCTCCGCTCGGGGCTGCAGCAGCAGCCGGTGCGGTACGAGCCGATGGCCGTGGTCCTGCCGGAGGACCATCCGCTGGCGGGGTCGGCCGAGGTGCCGCTGTCCGCGCTGGCCGGGGAGACGGTGTACGCCGGTGCCGGCAACCCGCGCACCCGGGAGTGGACGGAGCTGGCCGTACGGCTCTTCGACCGGCACGCCGTCCGGCTCGCCCCGCCCCTGCCGCTGGCCGTCGGGGACGAGGAGTTCGGCCGCGTCATGGCGAAGACCCGGCACCCGGTGCTCGCCGTCGTGGACTTCCCGCCCCTCCCGGGCACGGTACGGCGTCCCCTCGTCGACCCGGTTCCGCTCTCACCCGTCTCCCTGGTCTGGCGGAAGGGGCTGGTCCACCCCGGCCTGACCGCACTGCGGACGGCGGTGGCCGAGATCGCCCGGGCGGAGGGCTGGCTGCGGCGGCCCGCCGGGGGATGGATTCCGGCCGTGGACGAGGAGGTGATGAACGACTCGGCCGCACGGGCGGGGTGACGGCACCGCCGGCTCCTACGCCGGGTGCGCCACCGCTTCCTTCTGCAACTGCACCGCGGCCAGCAGACCGAGCGCCGGCTCGGCCTGCCGCAGTGCCTTGATGGCGGCCACGGAGTCGATGTTCCCGCTGAAGCCGACGTCGGCCAGCCGGCTGCGGACCCAGTCGGCCCGCAGTCGCCCCTCACTGGCACCGGCGGTCTCCCCGACGACCGCGACCGCCCGCTCCAGCCCGGCCCGCTCCTCGTCCGAGGCCCCGTCCAACGCGTCGCGCAGCGCCGCCGTGACGAGGTCGGAGTCCCGGATGACGAGTACGACGTCCTGACGCTTGCTGAATCCCGTAAATCCCTTCATGTGGATCATGCTTCCCGCCGGGTGCCGCACTCTCCACACGACTTGAGGAGATCCAGAGCCTTGTCAGCGAGATGCTCCGCTTTCCGCCACGTACGGCAGGAACTCGGCCCAGGTGGCGGGGGTGACGGTGAGGTGGGGGGCAGTGGGGGACTTGGAATCGCGGAGGTGGATGGTGGTGGGGGTGGTGGCTATCTCGACGCAGTTGGAGGCATCGGGGCTGTAGGTGGACTTCTTCCAGCGGAGTTCGGACACGGTTACCTCAGACACTTCGGGCGATGCGGTGGATCAGGTCACGGGACTGGGCTGGCTTGAGGGCGTTCGCCTCCATGCGGTCGAGAACGATGCGGTACTTCTCCAACTGCGCTTCCGCGTCGAGGAACTCGCAGCCGTGGTGAGTGTCCAGCTGAACGGTGTCGAGCTGAGGCACCTGCCCCACCAGGTAGTCGACGGACTGACCGGTACCCGGGAAATGGCCCTTGCCGAAGGGAATGACCCTCACGGTCACATGGTCCATCTCGCTCATCTCCAGCAAGTGGCCGAGCTGAGCGCGAACCGTGGCGGAGCCTCCGTACCCCATGTGCAGCGCACACTCGTGGATCACCGCGGTGTACGGGGGCGGGCTGTTCCGGTAGAGGATCCCCTGCCGCTTGACCCGGTGGCTGACGCGGTGCTCGATCTCGTACGGGCGCAGTGACGGCACCGCCTCGTTGAAGAGGGCGCGAGCGTGATCGGTCGTTTGGAGCAGGGCCGGAATGTGGATGACCAGGGCAACGCGCAGTGCCGCCGCGTGGAACTCCAACTCGGCGAGGTCGATGAGGCCGACCGGCAGGTGGTCACGGTAGCTGTCCCACCAGCCGTGTGACTGGCGCTGGGTCATCGCGGCCAGCGCGTCCACCAGGGCTGCGTCCCCGCAGTCGTAGGCGCGGGCGAGGGAACGGACGCGGTCGGCGCTGAGGGGACTCCGCCCGGTCTCGATCATGCTGACGCGGCCTTGGTTGACCCCGAGCCGGGCGGCGGCGCCGGTCGCCGTAAGGCCTGCTCGCTCGCGAAGCTTTCGCAGTTCGGCCCCGAGGCGCCGCTGACGCAGGGTGGGTGTGTTACTCGGTGGCAACGAGCCTCCTTTCGGTCACCGTTTCGACGCGTAGGTACCTCACACGAGGTAATCACTGATGCATTTCTCTTGATTCACTAAGATACATCTCAACGCTGCGCTAGCGTACAGCGCATCACTCAACTCCCCCCGCCCATAAGCCGGAAGCGCACCTCCCAGGCAATGCCACCGCATGGCGTGATCGGTTGAGCGAGTCCAGGTCGTCCCTTCTCTCACCGGAGGTTTCCATGGGCACCGTATCCCTGCCCGACACCTGGGTGTACGCCCTTCGCCTGCCCCATGATCCCCGCGCGGCACGCGTCGCACGTATGACCGTACGGGCTGTCTCGGCGGACATGGGCGGGACGAACTGCGCGAGGCCGTCGAACTGTTGACGTCCGAGCTGGTCGGCAACGCCTACCGGCACACCCGCGGCCCCGCCTCCCTGCGGCTCACCGCCCTCGCGGACGGCCGGCTGCGGGTCGGTGTCTGGGACGGTCACCCCCGCATCCCCGCGCCCTTCGGGCAGCCGCCGTGGGACCGGGTGCCGGTGCCGGCGGCGGACGCCGAGGAAGGACGCGGGCTGCACCTCGTACAGGAGTACGCCGACACCTGGGGAGGGCTCCAGGTCGGAGACGGCCCGCTCGACCGGGGCGCCGGGAAGCTGCTGTGGTTCGAGGTGGGGGGCCGGTGAGCCGTGCCCGCACGGCCCCCGCCTACGCGTCCGCGTACTTCGCGTCCGTAGCCGGGTCCAGCGCCAGCCGGTAGCCCCGCTTCACCACCGTCTGGATCAGCTTCGGGGCGCCCAGGGCCGTGCGGAGGCGGGCCATCGCCGTCTCCACGGCGTGTTCGTCGCGGCCCGCGCCCGGCAGCGCGCGCAGGAGGTCGGCGCGGGCGACCACCCAGCCGGGGCGGCGGGCCAGGGCGCGCAGGAGGGACATGCCGGCCGGGGGGACGGGCTTGAGGTCGCCGTCCACCAGGACCGCGTGGCCCCGGATCTCGACGTGGTGGCCGGCGACGGGCAGGGCGCGGGAGCGGGCCGGGAGTTCCTGGCAGAGGAGCTGGACCAGGGGGCCGAGGCGGAAGCGTTCCGGCTGGACCGTGTCGATCCCGCGTGCCTGGAGGGGGAGCGCGGTGACCGGGCCCACGCAGGCCGGGAGGACGTCGTGGGCCAGGGCCGCCAGCAGTTCGTCCAGCAGGCCGCGGTCCTCCGCGCGGGAGAGGAGGGAGGCCGCGGCGGGCGCGCTGGTGAAGGTGAGGGCGTCCAGGCCGCGGGTGACGGCCGCGTCCAGGAGGCGGTCCAGCGGGCCGGGGTCCTCCGGGGGCATCCAGCGGTAGACCGGGACCGGGACCACCTCCGCCCCGGCCGCGCGGAGCGACTCCACGAAGCCCGGGAGCGGTTCGCCGTGGAGCTGTACGGCTATGCGGGTGCCGTCGACGCCCTCCTCCAGGAGGCGGTCCAGGACCTCGGCCAGGGACTCCGAGGAGGGGGACCATTCCTCGGTGAGGCCCGCCGCGCGGATCGCGCCCTTCACCTTCGGGCCGCGCGCCAGCATCCGGGTCCCGCGCAGCCGGCCGAGGAGCTGCTCGCCGAGGCCCCAGCCGTCGGCGGCCTCCACCCAGCCCCGGAAGCCGATCGCGGTGGTCGCCACGACCACGTCCGGCACGTGCCCGATGATCTCCTTCGTGGCGGCGAGCAGTTCGCTGTCGTCCGCGAGCGGCACGATCCGCAGCGCGGGGGCGTGCAGGACGGTGGCACCGCGCCGCCGCAGCAGGGCGCCCAGCTCGTCGGCCCGGCGCGCGGCGGTGACGCCCACGGTGAACCCGGCGAGGGGGCCGTGCTCGGGGATCTGCTCTTCGTCGTACATGGGGCTCTCCTAGCTGACCGGCACGCCTGACGAGCCTGTCAACGAAGCGTGACAGGCTCGGTTCGGCTTGATGTCACCGGTGTTACGTCACACCTCGGCATAACCGAGCCGGGCCTTCTCCTGTGACGCGGCGGCCGTGGCCGCAAGCGGCGCCGGGCGGCGAAGGTATACGGCCCAGGTGACCGCGAAGCAGACACCGTAGTAGGCGAGGAAGGCGACGAACGCGCCCGTGCCGGAGCCGTAGGAGAGGAAGGACTGGCGGAAGGAGAGGTTGATGCCGACACCGCCGAGCGCGCCGACCGCGCCGATCAGGCCCATGGAGGCGCCTGACAGGCGCCGGCCGTGCGCCACGGCCGCCTCGCCTTCCAGGCCCTTGGCCAGCGCCTTCGCCTGGAAGATGCCGGGGATCATCTTGAACGTCGAGCCGTTGCCGAGGCCGCTGAGCACGAACAGCACCACGAAGACGGACACGAACAGCGCCAGCGACTTCTGCATGCTGGCGACGACGAGGACGGCGGTGGCTGCGGCCATGCCGACGTAGTTCCACAGCGTGATGCGGGCGCCGCCGTAGCGGTCGGCGAGCCGGCCGCCGAGCGGGCGGACGAGGGAGCCGAGCAGCGGACCGATGAAGGTGAGGTACGCGGCCTGGAGGGGGGTCCGGCCGAACCCGTTCGTCAGCACCTGGCCGAAGGCGAAGCTGTAGCCGATGAACGAGCCGAACGTGCCGATGTAGAGGAGCGCCATGATCCAGGTGTGCGCGTCCCGGGCGGCGTCCCTGGCCGCGCCGGTGTCGTTCCTCACCGAGGCCAGGTTGTCCATGAAGAGGGCCGCCAACACCGCGGCCAGGACGATCAGCGGGATGTAGATCCCCAGCAGCACTTGCGGGCCGCCGCTCGCCCCGATGATCGCGAGCGCGACCAGCTGGATGACGGGGACGCCGATGTTCCCGCCGCCCGCGTTCAGCCCGAGCGCCCAGCCCTTCCTCCGCAGCGGGAAGAAGGCGTTGATGTTGGTCATGGAGGAGGCGAAGTTGCCGCCGCCGATGCCGGCCAGCAGGCCCACCAGGAGGAAGGTGGAGTACGACGTCCCCGGCTCCATCACCCAGAACGCGGCGACCGTCGGGATCAGCAGCAGGCTCGCCGAGACGATCGTCCAGTTGCGGCCGCCGAAGACGGCCACGGCGAACGTGTACGGCACCCGGACCACCGCGCCGACCAGCGTGACCACCGAGGTCAGCAGGAACTTGTCGGCGGGGGTGAGGCCGTACTCCGGGCCCATGAACAGGACCAGCACGGACCACAGGGTCCACACCGAGAACCCGATGTGCTCGCAGAGCACGGAGAACCACAGGTTCCGGCGCGCGATCCGCTCCCCGGTCGCCTTCCAGAATCCCTCGTCCTCCGGATCCCACCGCTCGATCCAGCGGCCACTGCGACGGGTTGGGGCTGGGGCTGTCATCACGCCTCCACGGTGCTCCGGCTGCTCGGTCTGCCAACCACTGACTGGGCCCGAAGGTAGGAAGGGTGCGTTTCCGGCCCGGTGGCCGCGGGTGACCGCGAGGGAACGTTGCTCTCACGCGGACGGGCAGCGGCCGGTGAGGGCACGGGGGGTTCCGGCGCTCCCTTCCGGCGGGCACTGTGGAGGGGCTCCCGCTCGCTTCCTGCCCAGGCGGTGACTCGTACATGGCTCTCGGTGGCGCCCACCCCGCGTACCCCGTCCGGTTCGACGCCGGGCGGGTGAGTCTGGACCTGCTCGCCACCGCCCACCCCGGCGAACGGCTGGACGGGACCGGGGCGTTGTGCGCGTGGATCCGGGGCGCCGGGCTGGTGCCGGACGGCACGGCGCTCGACCACGCCGACGGGGACTGGCTCGCCGGGTTCCGGGAACTGCGCGCGCACATCGGGGTGCTGGTCCGGGGCGGGGACACCGTGTCGTACGGGCGGGCGCTGCGGCGGGTGAACGAGGCCGCCGGGGACGCGCCCCCCGCTCCCGTCGCCGTAGCCGCGGAGGACGGTCGGCTCGTGCGGGAGTTGGCGGGGCCGCCCGGCTGTGCGGCCCTGCTCGCCGCCGTCGCGCGGGACGCCGTCGAGCTGCTCACCGACCCCGTCGCACGGGCCGCCGTGCGGGAGTGCGAGGCGGACGACTGTCCCCTCGTGTACCTCGACACCTCGCGCGGCCGGCGCCGGCGCTGGTGCTCCAGCGAGGTGTGCGGAAACCGGGAGCGGGTGGCCCGGCACCGGCGGCGGGCCGCTCTGGCACAGGCGTGATTTCCGTTACACCGCGTTTTAGGTGGCTTGTACACGGGAATCGTGGGCCGCCCCCGGCGCCGTGTCGGAAATGTAAAGATCGCGGGACGGGTATGTGCTCGCATGTCCCGCTCGTCACGTCACCCCCCGGAAATCTGTCACTCCGGTTTGAACACCGGGCCGCCCCCGTCCGTACCGGTGGGCGAGCGACCGACTGGGGGAACCCCCGGACACCGGAGGTGGGCGTGCGCAAGGATGCGGCCGTGGCCAATGAACGTGGAACGAGGGCCCGACATCGCATGTCCTCACAGCCCTCGGAGCCGGATGAGGAGCTGATGCGTGCGCTGTATCGAGAGCACGCCGGACCTCTGCTCGCGTATGTCCTGCGGCTGGTCGCCGGTGACCGGCAGCGCGCCGAGGACGTCGTACAGGAAACGCTCATCCGTGCCTGGAAGAACGCCGGTCAGCTCAATCGGGCGACCGGATCGGTACGCCCCTGGCTGGTGACGGTCGCGCGCCGCATCGTCATCGACGGCCACCGCAGCCGGCAGGCCCGGCCGCAGGAGGTCGATCCGTCGCCGCTGGAGGTCATCCCCGCGGAGGACGAGATCGACAAGGCGCTGTGGCTGATGACGCTGTCGGACGCACTCGACGACCTGACCCCGGCCCACCGGGAGGTGCTCGTCGAGACGTACTTCAAGGGGCGTACCGTCAATGAGGCGGCGGAGACACTGGGCATACCGAGCGGAACCGTCCGTTCCCGGGTGTTCTACGCCCTGCGGTCGATGAAGCTGGCACTGGAGGAGCGGGGGGTGACGGCGTGATGAGCAGCGGGTACGGGGGGATGCAGGGATTCGGACCGGGTGGTCCGGGTATGTCTGGGCCCATGAACCCCAGTCAGGGATCTTCGGTGCCGAGCGAGCACGAGACCGTCGGCGCCTACGCCCTCGGGATCCTGGACGACACCGAGGCAACCGCTTTCGAGGCCCACCTCGCCGGCTGCGAGTGGTGCGCCCGGCAACTGGACGAGCTGGCCGGGATGGAGCCGATGCTGGCCGCCCTCGCGGACCTGCCGGGCTCCGGCAGTACGCCCGCGATCGGCGAGTCGCTGTCCGCCAGGCCGAGCCCGCGTGTGGTCGAGAAGCTGGTGGACGAGGTCGCCGAGAAGCGCGCCCAAAAGCGCCGGCGCAGCATGTACATGATCGCGGCGGCGGCCGCGCTGATCATCGCCGGCCCGCTGGCCGCGGTGGCGGTGAACGGCGGCTCGGACGGCGGCTCGCAGGTCGCGGCCACGCCCGCCCAGCAGACCTTCCGGACGATGTCCGACAGGAAGTCCGCCACGGACGCGTCGACCCACGTCAGCGCCACCGTCGCCATGGCGCCGAAGGACTGGGGCACCCAGGCCGTCCTGGAGCTGAAGAACGTCAAGGGGCCGCTGAAGTGCTCCCTGGTGCTCGTCGCGAAGAACGGGCAGCGCGTGACCATGTCGTCGTGGTCGGTGCCGAACTGGGGCTACGGCATCCCGGACGCCACGACCGAGCAGTCGAAGCAACCGCTGTACATCGGCGGGGCCGCGGCCTTCCAGCCCAACGAGATCGACCACTTCGAGGTGGTGACCTTCGAGGGCAAGAAGCTCGTGCAGGTGCAGGCCTAGCGCCCTCCCCGCGTGGCCCGTTCGGCCGGGTGGCGGTCGCGGGCGCGTCGTCGCTGGTCGCGCGGTTCCCCGTACCCCCCCGGGGAACCGCACGCCCCGTAGCTTTGACGGGTCCCCTTCGCGTACGGTTGACGGCTGCCCAGCACGTCAGAAGGGGGCCCGGTGGCCGCTCAGGTTCAGCAGTCCGCGGTCGGCTCGGTACAGGACGCACACGATTCCGTCCGTGACCGGGAGATCAGCGTCGAACAGGAACACCTGGACCGGGTGTACCGGCGGCTGGAGGAGAAGATCCACGAGGCCGAGTTCCTGATGAACGACGCGGCCAAACGCGGCCAGGTCGGCACCCCGGGTGCGCTGGCCGAGCGGGACGCGCAGGTCTTCCGGGCCGGCGTCCACCTCAACCGGCTGAACAACGAGTTCGAGGACTTCCTCTTCGGGCGGATCGACCTGCTGCCCGGCAAGGACGGCAAGAAGGGGCCCGACGGCGCCTACACCGCCGTGGAACCCGCCGAAGGAGCCGTGCGGGAGGACAACACCGCCGACATCGCCGAGACCCTGCACATCGGGCGGATCGGCGTCCTGGACGAGGACTACTCCCCGCTGGTCATCGACTGGCGCGCGCCCGCCGCGGCGCCCTTCTACCGGGCCACGCCCGTGGACCCGGGCCGGGTGGTGCGGCGCCGGGTCATCCGGTCCAAGGGGCGCCGGGTGCTCGGCGTCGAGGACGACCTCATGCGGCCCGAGCTGACGGCCCGCCTCGACGGCCGCGAGCTGGCCGTCATCGGCGACGGCGCCCTGATGGCCGCCCTCGGCCAGGCCCGCAGCCACACCATGCGGGACATCGTCTCCTCCATCCAGGCCGAACAGGACCTGGTGATCCGCGCCCCCGCCGCCTCCGTCACCTACGTGGAGGGCGGCCCGGGGACGGGCAAGACGGCCGTCGCGCTGCACCGCGCCGCCTACCTGCTCTACCAGGACCGCAGACGCTACGCGGGCGGCATCCTGATCGTCTCGCCGACCCCGCTGCTCGTCGCCTACACCGAGGGCGTGCTGCCCTCGCTCGGCGAGGAGGGCCAGGTCGCGATCCGCGCGATCGGCTCCCTGGTCGACGGCGTGGAGGCCACCCTGTACGACTCCCCGGCCGTGGCCCGCGCCAAGGGCTCGTACCGCATGCTGAAGGTGCTGCGGAAGGCCGCCCGTGGCGCCCTGGAACTGGGGCCGGCCGCGCCGGAGGGGGAGACGGTCACCGGTCCGCCCGCCCGCCTCCGGGTCGTCGCCTTCGGGCGCCGCCTCGAACTGGAGGCCGAGGAGCTGGAACGCATCCGCCGTACCGCCCTCGGCGGCACCGCCCCCGTCAACCTGCTCCGCCCGCGCGCCCGCAAGCTGCTGCTGGACGCCCTGTGGGCGAAGTCCGGCGCCGCCGCCCGGCACACCGACCCGGAGCTGGCCGCCGAGCTGCGCTCCTCCTTCGACGAGGACGTCACCGGCGAGGACTCCTTCATCGGCTTCCTCGACGCCTGGTGGCCCGAGCTGACCCCGAAGTCCGTGCTCGCCGCCATGGCCGACGAGAGGCGGCTGGGCCGCTGGGCCCGGCGGATCCTGAACCCCGGCGAGGTCCGCAAGGTCGCCCGCTCGCTGAGACGCGAGGGCTGCTCCGTGCACGACATCGCCATGCTGGACGAGCTCCAGGCGATCCTCGGCGCGCCGGCCCGGCCGCGCAGGAAGCGCGAACTCGACCCGCTGGACCAGCTCACCGGCCTGGAGGAGCTGATGCCGGTGCGCGAGGAGACCCAGCGGGAGCGGGCCGAGCGGCTCGCGCAGGAGCGCACCGAGTACGCGCACGTCATCGTGGACGAGGCGCAGGACCTCACGCCGATGCAGTGGCGGATGGTCGGCCGCCGCGGCCGGCACGCCACCTGGACGGTCGTCGGCGACCCGGCGCAGTCCTCCTGGTCCGACCCGGACGAGGCGGCCGAGGCCCGCGACGAGGCCCTCGGCACCCGCCCCCGGCGCCGCTTCCGGCTGACCGTGAACTACCGCAACCCGGCCGAGATCGCCGAGCTGGCCGCGAAGGTGCTCGCGCTCGCCATGCCCGGCTCCGAGGCGCCGTCGGCCGTACGGTCCACGGGGGTCGAGCCGCGCTTCACGGTGGTGGCCGGTTCGCTGGAGAAGACCGTGCGGGCCGAGGCCGAGCGGCTGCTCGGGCTGGTGGACGGCACGGTCGGCGTGGTCGTCGCGATGAACCGGCGCGAGGAGGCCCGGCGCTGGCTGGCCGGGCTCGGCGACCGGGTGGTGGCACTCGGCAGCCTGGAGGCCAAGGGCCTGGAGTACGACGCGACGGTCGTCGTCTCGCCCGCGGAGATCGCCGACGAGTCGCCGGCCGGGCTGCGGGTGCTGTACGTCGCGCTGACCAGGGCCACCCAGCAGCTGACCGTGGTGTCGGGGGAGCGGGACGAGCCGGACGCGGCCGGGGTTCCGGACCTGCTCCGGGACTGAAGGCGCCGGACGGGAATGGCCTTGCCGGATCCGTTTGTTAGCCTGGGTGTGGCACCGGCCCGATCCAAGCCCCCGGGCCCAACCTTCGTCCCTCAGAGGGACCACTTGCCGCGAGGCGAGCATGGCGGGTCGGTGTCATGAGCGTAGGAGAGACCCACGTCGCGACCGTGACGTGGGTCTCTTTCTTTGTCTGATCGCTTCTCGTATGGTGGAAGTGCTTTTCCGAAACAGTGGAATGATCACGCACCGCTCATGAACACAACGTCCGCAATCCGGGGCGACTACCACGTACTCCGCGGTAGGTGCGACGATCGGACGGCACAACTCAGCGACACGGTGAAAGAGGAAGTCGGCCATGGCAACGGCGCCCAGCGTCTCCTACTCGATGACGATCCGGCTGGAGGTGCCCGCGAGCGGAACCGCCGTCTCGCAGCTCACCAACGCCGTGGAGTCCTCCGGAGGCTCGGTGACCGGCCTCGACGTCACCGCGTCCGGTCACGAGAAGCTCCGTATCGACGTGACCATCGCGGCCACCTCCACGGCCCACGCCGAGGAGATCGTCGAGAAGCTGCGCGGCATCGAGGGCGTCACCCTGGGCAAGGTCTCGGACCGTACGTTCCTCATGCACCTCGGCGGCAAGATCGAGATGGCGTCGAAGCACCCCATCCGCAACCGTGACGACCTGTCCATGGTCTACACGCCCGGTGTGGCCCGCGTCTGCATGGCCATCGCCGAGAACCCCGAGGACGCCCGCCGCCTCACCATCAAGCGCAACTCCGTTGCGGTCGTGACCGACGGCTCCGCCGTGCTCGGCCTCGGCAACATCGGCCCCAAGGCCGCGCTGCCCGTCATGGAGGGCAAGGCGGCCCTGTTCAAGCGCTTCGCCGGCATCGACGCCTGGCCGATCTGCCTGGACACCCAGGACACCGACGCCATCGTGGACATCGTCAAGGCGATCGCCCCCGGATTCGCCGGCATCAACCTGGAGGACATCTCCGCGCCCCGCTGCTTCGAGATCGAGGCCCGGCTGCGCGAGGCCCTCGACATCCCCGTCTTCCACGACGACCAGCACGGCACCGCCATCGTCGTGCTCGCCGCCCTGACCAACGCCCTGCGCGTCACCGACAAGGCGATCGAGAACATCCGGGTCGTCATGTCCGGCGCCGGCGCCGCCGGTACGGCCATCCTCAAGCTGCTCATCGCCGCCGGGGTGAAGAACGCCGTCGTCGCCGACATCCACGGTGTCGTCCACGCCGGCCGCGAGGACCTGGTGAACGCCCCGGCCGACTCGCCGCTGCGCTGGATCGCCGACAACACCAACCCCGAGGGCCTCACCGGCACCCTCAAGGAGGCCGTGCGCGGCGCCGACGTCTTCATCGGCGTCTCCGCCCCGAACGTCCTGGACGGCACCGACGTGGCCGCCATGGCCGAGGGTGCCATCGTGTTCGCGCTCGCGAACCCCGACCCGGAGGTCGACCCGGCGGTCGCCCGCCAGACGGCCGCCGTCGTGGCCACCGGCCGCTCCGACTTCCCGAACCAGATCAACAACGTGCTGGTCTTCCCGGGCGTCTTCCGCGGCCTGCTGGACGCCCAGTCCCGCACGGTCAACACCGAGATGATGCTCGCCGCAGCCAAGGCCCTCGCCGACGTGGTGACCGAGGACGAGCTGAACCCGAACTACATCATCCCCAGCGTCTTCAACGACAAGGTCGCGGGCGCCGTCGCCGGAGCGGTCCGCGAGGCCGCCAAGGCGGTCGGCGCGACGGCCTGAACACGGCGTGTCGTAGTGTGCAGGGGGCTGTGAGCATCACCACGGCAGCCCCCCGCACCGGCGCGTCGTGGAACCGCCAGATGCCGGACGCGCTCTAGGGTGACGGCCGAGCGGGCGCTTTTCGTGTGACTCCCCAGGGTGTTCTCACGACTCCTACGGGTGCCGGATTGGCTTTCCCGCCGCAGGTAGGGGCAGGATGCTCCCCCAGGGACTACGTCCCCGGGGGCACCCCCAAGGGCGCGAGCGCATCGGCATCGCAGTGCCTCGGGCGGCTTCGCCGCGTGGCACACCCCAACGGCAAGAAAAACACGGGAGTAACAACATGAACCGCAGTGAGCTGGTGGCCGCGCTGGCCGACCGCGCCGAGGTGACCCGCAAGGACGCCGACGCCGTGCTGGCCGCGTTCGCCGAGACCGTCGGCGAGATCGTCGCCAAGGGCGACGAGAAGGTCACCATCCCCGGCTTCCTGACCTTCGAGCGCACCCACCGTGCCGCTCGCACCGCGCGCAACCCGCAGACCGGCGAGCCCATCAACATCCCGGCCGGCTACAGCGTGAAGGTCACCGCGGGCAGCAAGCTCAAGGAAGCCGCCAAGGGCAAGTGAGCGGAAGCGCTCCCGCCGGGAGCGCCGTCCCGCTGAGCTCCGTGGGTGACTGCGGGCCCGCCGTGGCCGGCCGTGCAGTTCCCCGCGCCCCTTCCGGGGCGTGCCTCAGCTGAAGACGCCGAAAAGGGCGGCCCCCCTTCCACCGAGGGGGGCCGCCCTTTCGTCGTTCGCGGTGCCTAGCCGAGCGCCTTGCCCGGCAGTTCGACCTTCGCGCCGAGTTCCACGAGCTTCTCCATGAAGTTCTCGTAGCCGCGGTTGATCAGGTCGATGCCGTGGACCCGCGAGGTGCCCTCGGCGGCCAGGGCCGCGATGAGGTACGAGAAGCCGCCGCGCAGGTCCGGGATGACCAGGTCGGCGCCCTGCAGCCTGGTGGGGCCCGAGACGACCGCGGAGTGCAGGAAGTTGCGCGCGCCGAAGCGGCACGCGGAGCCGCCCAGGCACTCGCGGTACAGCTGGATGTGCGCGCCCATCTGGTTCAGCGCGGAGGTGAAGCCCAGCCGGGACTCGTAGACCGTCTCGTGGATGATGGACAGGCCCGTGGCCTGCGTCAGGGCCACCACCAGCGGCTGCTGCCAGTCCGTCTGGAAACCGGGGTGCACGTCCGTCTCCAGCGCGATGGACTTCAACTGCCCGCCGGGGTGCCAGAAGCGGATGCCCTCGTCGTCGATCTCGAAGGCACCGCCCACCTTCCGGTAGGTGTTCAGGAACGTCATCATCGAGCGCTGCTGCGCCCCGCGGACGTAGATGTTGCCGTTGGTCGCCAGCGCCGCGGAGGCCCAGGAGGCGGCCTCCAGCCGGTCGGGGAGGGCCTGGTGGGTGTAGCCGCCGAGCTTGTCCACACCGGTGACGCGGATCGTGCGGTCGGTGTCCATCGCGATGATCGCGCCCATCTTCTGCAGTACGCAGATGAGGTCCTCGATCTCCGGCTCCACGGCCGCGTTGGACAACTCGGTGACGCCCTCGGCCAGTACGGCCGTCAGCAGCACCTGCTCGGTCGCGCCGACCGACGGGTACGGCAGCCGGATCTTCGTGCCCCGCAGCCGCTGCGGGGCCTCCAGGTACTGCCCGTCCGCCCGCTTCTCGATGGTCGCGCCGAACTGCCGCAGCACGTCGAAGTGGAAGTCGATGGGCCGGCCGCCGATGTCGCAGCCGCCGAGGCCCGGGATGAACGCGTGGCCGAGGCGGTGCAGCAGCGGACCGCAGAACAGGATCGGGATACGGCTGGAACCCGCGTGAGCATCGATGTCGGCCACGTTGGCGCTCTCGACCCGCGTCGGGTCCATCACCAGTTCGCCGGGCTCCTCACCCGGGCGGACCGTCACCCCGTGCAGCTGGAGCAGGCCGCGGACGACCCGCACGTCACGGATGTCCGGAACGTTGCGCAGTCGGCTCGGCTCGCTGCCCAGCAGGGCGGCGACCATGGCCTTCGGCACGAGGTTCTTCGCACCGCGGACACGGATCTCGCCCTCCAGCGGGGTTCCGCCGTGGACAAGCAGGACATCGTCGTTGACGGTCATGAATCTCGCGTTCCGATGAGTTGGTCAGGGGGCGGCCGATCACTGTGCGCGGGGGCCGGGAAGACAGGGTAATCGCCGATCACCCCTCGCCCGTAAGCCCAAGGACGGCCCAGCCACGTCATAGGTGTGTCACAACACGAACCGTTCCCCGGCGGGCACAAGGGGTCACCGGCGCACGGGCGCGCCCCCGGCGCCCCCTCTGCGCCCTGAGCTGCTCTCACCCCCGCCCCCTGATTGGCTCCCCACGCCGGGGGAAGATGGGGGATCATGTCTGGCATGACCGAGGTGTCCTCGCTCACAGGGCGGCTGCTCGTGGCCACCCCCGCCCTGGCGGACCCGAACTTCGACCGCGCGGTGGTGCTCCTCCTCGACCACGACGAGGAGGGCTCCCTCGGTGTCGTCCTCAACCGGCCCACCCCGGTGGGCGTCGGCGACATCCTGGAGGACTGGGCCGACCTCGCCGGCGAGCCCGGTGTCGTCTTCCAGGGCGGCCCCGTCTCGCTGGACTCCGCGCTCGGCGTGGCCGTCATCCCCGGCGGGGCGAACGGCGACGGCGCGCCGCTGGGCTGGCGGCGGGTGCACGGCGCGATCGGTCTGGTCGACCTGGAGGCACCGCCGGAACTGCTCGCCTCCGCCGTCGGGTCCCTGAGGATCTTCGCCGGGTACGCCGGCTGGGGCCCGGGCCAGCTGGAGGACGAGCTGGCCGAGGGAGCCTGGTACGTCGTCGAGTCCGAGCCGGGCGACGTCTCCTCGCCGGCCCCGGAGAGACTCTGGCGCGAGGTGCTGCGCCGCCAGCGCAACGAGCTGGCGATGGTGGCCACGTATCCGGACGACCCGTCGCTCAACTGATGCGTGTGAGCTTCAGTACCCTTGGCCGTATGAGCACTCTCGAGCCCGAGCGCGGGACTGGTACGGGGACCCTCGTAGAGCCGACGCCGCAGGTGTCCCACGGCGACGGCGACCACGAGCGCTTCGCCCACTACGTCCAGAAGGACAAGATCATGGCGAGCGCCCTCGACGGCACCCCCGTCGTGGCGCTGTGCGGGAAGGTCTGGGTGCCGGGCCGCGACCCGAAGAAGTACCCGGTCTGCCCGATGTGCAAGGAGATCTACGAGTCCATGGGCAGCGGCGGCGACGACGGCAAGGGCAAGGGCAAGGGCGGCGACAAGTAGGCCGTCCTCCCGCCCGCGGACGGCGAGGTCCCCGGGACGCGCGGCAGGCGCGTCCCGGGGATCTTTGCGTTCTCCGGGCGAAGACTGGTCCAGACCTCTTGTGGGGGCCGGTTCCGGTCCCTAGCCTTCGAGGCGTCGCGCAGGGGAGCAGGGGAGGGCCCGATGTCCGTGGAACTGATTCCGGCGCCGCGCGCCGTCGAGGGGACGACCGGGGCCGTCGTGCCGCTCGGCCACGGCACCACGCTGTGGGCCGGACCGGGCACGGAACGCACCGAGCGCTGGCTGCGCGTCACCCTCGGCCAGGCCCTGGGGCTGCCGCTGCGGCCCGGGTCCCCGGACGACCGGGACGGTGTCCGGCTGCTGCTGGACGACAGCCTGGCACCGGAGGCGTACCGGCTCACCGCCGACGCCGGCCGGGGCGTGGAGATCCGCGGCGGCGGGCCCGCCGGGGTGTTCTGGGGCGCGCAGACCCTGCGCCAGCTGCTCGGCCCCGAGGCCTTCCGGCGCGCCCCCGTACGGCCGGACCCCGCCCTCGGCGTGCCGGTCCAGGTCGTCGAGGACGCCCCCCGCTTCCGCTGGCGCGGCCTCCTCCTCGACGTCGCCCGGCACTTCATGCCCAAGGAGGGCGTGCTGCGCTATCTGGACCTGATGGCCGCGCACAAACTCAACGTCCTGCACCTCCATCTGACGGACGACCAGGGCTGGCGCATCGAGATCGAGCGGTATCCGAAACTGACCGAGATCGCCTCCTGGCGTACGAGGACCAAAATCGGCCACCGCGCCTCGCCGCTGTGGGACGAGAAACCGCACGGCGGCTACTACACCCGGGACGACATCCGGGAGATCGTCGCCTACGCCGCCGAACGGCACATCAGCGTCGTCCCCGAGATCGACGTACCGGGCCACTCGCAGGCCGCCATCGCCGCGTACCCCGAACTCGGCAACACCGACGTCGTCGACACCGCCGCCCTCTCCGTCTGGGACACCTGGGGCATCTCCGCCAACGTACTGGCCCCCACCGACACCACCCTGCGGTTCTACGAAGGGGTGTTCGAGGAGGTCCTGGAGCTGTTCCCCGCGGACGCCGCCGAGTTCTCGGCGTTCGTGCACGTCGGCGGCGACGAGTGCCGCAAGGAGCAGTGGACCGGGTCGGTCACCGCCAAGACCCGCCTCGCCGACCTCGGCCTCGCCGACGAGGACGCGCTGCAGTCCTGGTTCATCGGGCACTTCGACGCCTGGCTCGCCGCGCGCGGGCGCCGGCTCATCGGCTGGGACGAGATCCTGGAGGGCGGTCTGGCGCCGGGCGCGGCCGTCTCCTCATGGCGCGGCTACGCGGGCGGGATCGCCGCCGCGCGGGCCGGCCACGACGTGGTCATGTGCCCCGAGCAGTACGTGTACCTGGACCACCGTCAGGCCCCGGGCGCGGACGAGCCCGTGCCGATCGGCTTCGTGCGCACCCTGGAGGACGTCTACCGGTTCGAGCCCGTCCCGGCGGGGCTCACCGAGGAGGAGGCCCGGCACGTGCTGGGCACCCAGGCCAACGTGTGGACCGAGGTGCTGGAGGACAGCGCGCGCGTGGACTACCAGGCCTTCCCCCGCCTCGCGGCCTTCGCCGAGGTCGCCTGGAGCCCGCTGCCCGCCCCCGCCGAACGGGACTACGCCGACTTCGAACGCCGGATGACCGCCCACTACCGGCGACTTGACGCCCTGGGCGTCGCGTACCGGCCACCCGCCGGACCCCGCCCGTGGCAGCGGCGCCCCGGCGTCCCCGGCCGCCCGATCGAGGGCCCGCCCCCGAACCGGTGACGCGGACCGGCAATGGCGCCCCGCCGCCCCCGAACCGGTGACGGCGGGGTTTTCGCGTCACCCGCCGGGTAACGGGAAAACCCCGTCACCCTCACCGAAGAGTGGCAATCGGTGCGCACCGGTGATGCCGTGCGAAAACGGACCATCTCCCTGGTGAGGTGGGCGAATGCCTCCTAGCGGACCCCCGCGTTCGAGCGTTGCGAAGATGTGCCAGAGTTGCGTCGTCCGCCCTGTCAGCACGTACCGTACGGCAACACAGGCGGGACCAGGTGGGGCAGCGGGAAGGGGCAGCCGGTTTGACCACGCACGCACCGCAGGCGGCGCAGGCCGTCACCTTGCCCACGACACTGGACGAGGCCGTGGCGGCCCTGGCCGCCGTGCCCACGGCCGTTCCCGTGGCGGGCGGCACCGACCTGATGGCCGCCGTCAACTCCGGCCAGCTCCGGCCGTCCGCGCTGGTGGGCCTCGGCCGGATCAGCGAGATCCGCGGCTGGCAGTACCAGGACGGCCACGCGCTGCTCGGCGCGGGCCTCACACACGCCCGCATGGGCCGCCCCGACTTCGCGGCCCTCATCCCGGCGCTCGCCGCCGCCGCGCGCGCCGCGGGCCCGCCGCACATCCGCAACGCGGGCACCCTGGGCGGCAACATCGCCTCGGCCGCCCCCACCGGCGACGCGCTGCCGGTGCTGGCCGCGCTGGAAGCGACCCTGATCATCGCGGGCCAGGGCGGAGCCCGCCGGGAGATCCCGGTGTCGCACCTGCTGGCCGGCGTGGACATGCTGCGCGGCGGCGAACTCATCGGCTACGTGCGCGTGCCGCTGCTGCACGCCCCGCAGGTCTTCCTGAAGGCCACCGGACGCACCGGCCCGGGCCGCGCGCTGGCCTCCGTGGCCCTCGTCCTCGACCCCGCCCGGCGCGGCGTGCGCTGCGCCGTGGGGGCCATAGCGCCGATGCCGCTCAGGCCCCTGGAGGCCGAGCAGTGGGTGGCGCGGCTCATCGACTGGGACAACGACCGCGCGCTCGTCCCGGAGGCCCTGCACGCCTTCGGGGAGTACGTCGCCGCGGCCTGCATCCCGGACCCGGCCCCCGAGCCCGACGGCTCGGTGAGCCCGCTTCCGCCCGCCGTACTGCACCTGCGGCGCACCGTCGCCGCGCTGGCCCGACGAGCACTGGGGAGGGCGCTGTCGTGACCGACGACCAGCACGGAGAGGGCACGCCCCAGGGCGGCGGGCGCTGGGACCCGCTGCCCCAGGGCGACTACGACGACGGCGCCACCGCCTTCGTCAAACTCCCCGAGGGCGGCATCGACGCCCTGCTGTCCGGCGACAGCCCGTTGGCCGCGCCGGGACACGGCTACGTGCCGCCGCACATCGCCGCCACGCACACCGACGGCGCCGGGGACACCTGGCCCGCGCCCGGGAGCGGCGGCCAGTGGCCCGACCCGAACGCCGTCCCGGCCCCGCCGCAGGCCGCGGACGACCGGTTCACGTACCAGCCCGCCGCCACCCAGCACTGGACCTTCGAGGAGCCCGCGGCCCCGGCCGCCCCGGGCCACGACGTCACCGGGCAGTGGTCCATCCCGGTCGCCGGCGGCGACCTTCCGGACGAGTCGGGCGAGTACACGACGTCCTCGCTGGTCGAGCAGTGGGGCGGCACCCCGCCGGCCACGCTGCCCGGCGGCGCGCCGGCGCCCTGGGCGACGGACGGCGCGGGCCACGCGTGGGACCACGCGGCGCCCCGGCCGGCCGCCCCCGCGCAGGACATCGACGACCACCCGGCCCACACCGGCCACACGGCCGTACCCGGTCACGCGGCCGTACCCGAGCACACCGGCGTGCCCGACCACACCGGGGCGCACCCGGCCGGGGACGGCCCGGCCCCCGCTCCGGACGCGTACGGGTACGTTCCGCGGGCCACCGACCACCTCGGCACCGGGGACGCCGGGGACACCGGCAACGTCGAGGACGCCGACACGCCCGGCGGCACGGGCGAGCACGCCGCGGCGCCCGAAGCGGATGCCCACGGCCTCGCCGAAGCCCCTGAGCGCCCCGCTGACGCCCCCGCGGGCCACGAGCAGCCGACGGATCCCGCCGACGCGCCGGAGCCCGCCACGCCGCCGGCCGCGGCGGAGGCAGGGGATCCTGAGGCCCCCGCCGAGGCCCCGGAGACGCCCGCGCCCCCGGCCGGAACCGCCGTAACCGAGCCCGCCGCCGAGGCCCCCGCCCCGGACGCCGTCCCCTCCGAGGACGCCGCCGCCGACGAGGACCCCGCCGTCGGCGAGGACCCCGCGCACGAGGACGCGACGCACGCGCCCGAGGCCGCCGGGGAGCCGGCCGAGGCAGCCGATGCGGCCGACACCGCCGATGCGACCGACACCGCCGAGGCCGCCGAGACCCCGCCGCCGCACGAAGACCACCCCCTCGCCTCCTACGTCCTGCGCGTCAACGGCACCGACCGCCCGGTCACCGACGCCTGGATCGGCGAGTCCCTGCTGTACGTGCTGCGGGAGCGGCTCGGCCTCGCGGGCGCCAAGGACGGCTGCTCGCAGGGCGAGTGCGGGGCCTGCAACGTGCAGGTCGACGGCCGCCTGGTGGCCTCCTGCCTGGTCCCGGCGGTCACCGCGGCCGGCAGCGAGGTGCGGACGGTCGAGGGCCTGGCCGTCGACGGGCAGCCCTCCGACGTACAGCGCGCCCTCGCCCGCTGCGGGGCCGTGCAGTGCGGCTTCTGCGTGCCCGGCATGGCGATGACCGTGCACGACCTGCTGGAGGGCAACCCGGCGCCGACCGAGCTGGAGACCCGGCAGGCCCTGTGCGGCAACCTGTGCCGCTGCTCGGGCTACCGGGGCGTCGTGGAGGCCGTCAGGGAGGTCGTCGCCGAGCGCGAGGCGTCCCACGCCGGTCCGCAGGACGAGGCGGACGAGGCGCGCATCCCGCACCAGGCGGGCCCCGGCGCCGGCGGCGTCCACCCGTCGGCGTTCGAGGCACCGGGCGCGTTCGACACCCCGCAGGCACCGGAGCCGTACGGCACCCACGACGCCTACGACACACCGGACGCCTACGACCCGCCCGACGCCTACGACACACCGGACGCCTACGACCCGCCCGACGCGTACGGCACGGCGGACGCCTACGACCCGCCCGACGCGTACGGCGCCCCGGGCGGCTACGACCCGGACCCGTACGGCCCCCCGCCGGGCCCGCACGACCAGCACTACGGCCAGGACGGAGGCCAGGTGTGAGCAACGAAGCCGGCATCACGACCACCGCCGCGGAACCCGCCCCCGAGGCCGAGCCGTCGGCGCACGGCATCGGCGCCTCCCTGCCGCACGCCGACGCCCGCGCCAAGACCGAGGGCACGTTCCCGTACGCGGCCGACCTGTGGGCCGAGGGCCTGCTGTGGGCGGCCGTGCTGCGCTCCCCGCACGCGCACGCGCGCATCGTCTCCATCGACACCTCCCACGCGCGCGAGATGCCCGGCGTCCGCGCCGTCGTCACCCACGAGGACGTGCCCGGCACGCCCCGCCACGGCCGGGGCACGCCCGACCGGCCGGTGTTCGCCTCCGAGGTCGTGCGCCACCACGGCGAGCCCATCGCGGCCGTGGCCGCCGACCACCCGGACACCGCGCGGATGGCCGCCGCCGCCGTCATCGTCGAGTACGAGGTCCTCGACCCGGTCACCGACCCCGAACACGCCTTCGAGGCCGAGCCGTTGCACCCCGACGGCAACCTGATCCGGCACATCCCGCTGCGCCACGGCGACGCGGAGGCGGTCGGCGAGGTGGTGGTCGAGGGCCTGTACCGCATCGGCCGCCAGGACCCGGCCCCGATCGGCGCCGAGGCCGGCCTCGCCGTGCCGCGCCCCGACGGCGGGGTGGAGCTGTACCTGGCCTCCACCGACCCGCACACCGACCGCAACACGGCCGCCGCCTGCTACGGCCTGCCCCCCGATCGAGTGAAGATCGTCGTCACCGGGGTGCCCGGCGCCACCGCCGACCGCGAGGACCAGGGCTTCCAGCTCCCGCTCGGTCTGCTCGCGCTGAAGACCGGCTGCCCGGTGAAGCTGACGGCGACCCGCGAGGAGTCTTTCCTCGGCCACGCCCACCGGCATCCGACGCTGCTGCGCTACCGCCACCACGCCGACGCCGAGGGCAAGCTGGTGAAGGTGGAGGCGCAGATCCTGCTGGACGCGGGCGCGTACGCCGACACCTCCGCCGAGGCGCTGGCCGCCGCCGTCTCCTTCGCGTGCGGCCCCTACGTCGTCCCGAACGCCTTCATCGAGGGCTGGGCCGTGCGCACCAACAACCCGCCCTCCGGGCACGTGCGCGGCGAGGGCGCCCTGCAGGTGTGCGCCGCCTACGAGGCGCAGATGGACAAGCTGGCGAAGAAGCTGGCCCTGGACCCGGCCGAGCTGCGCCTGCGCAACGTCCTCGCGACGGGTGACGTCCTCCCGATCGGCCAGACCGTGACCTGTCCGGCGCCGGTCGCCGAACTCCTGCAGGCGGTACGGGACTTCCCGCTCCCGGCGCTGCCCAAGGACACGCCCGAGGAGGAGTGGCTGCTGCCCGGCGGCCCCGAGGGCGCGGGCGAACCGGGCGCGGTGCGCCGGGGCGTCGGCTACGGCCTCGGCATGGTCCACATGCTCGGCGCGGAGGGCGCCGACGAGGTGTCGACCGCGACGGTCAAGGTCCACGACGGCATCGCGACGGTGCTGTGCGCGGCCGTGGAGACGGGACAGGGCTTCACCACCCTGGCCCGGCAGATCGTCCAGGAGACCCTCGGTGTCGAGGAGGTCCACGTCGCCCCCGTCGACACCGACCAGCCGTCGGCCGGCGCGGGCTGCCGGGGCCGGCACACCTGGGTGTCGGGCGGCGCGGTGGAACGGGCGGCCAAGATGGTCCGCGCCCAACTGCTCCAGCCGCTCGCGCACAAGTTCGGCATGTCCACCGAGCTGCTCCAGATCACGGACGGCAAGATCACCTCGTACGACGGCGTGCTGTCGACCACCGTCACGGAGGCGCTGGAGGGCAAGGAGCTGTGGGCCACGGCCCAGTGCCGCCCGCACCCCACCGAGCCGCTGGACGCCGCCGGCCAGGGCGACGCCTTCGTGGGACTCGCCTTCTGCGCGATCCGCGCGGTGGTGGACGTCGACGTCGAGCTGGGCTCGGTGCGGGTGGTGGAGCTGGCGGTCGCCCAGGACGTGGGCCGGGTGCTGAACCCGGCGCAGCTGGCGGCGCGCATCGAGGCGGGCGTCACCCAGGGCGTGGGCATCGCCCTCACCGAGAACCTGCGCACCCCCCGCGGTCTGGTCCGCCACCCCGACCTGACCGGCTACGCCCTGCCGACCGCCCTGGACGCCCCCGACATCCGGATCGTGAGACTGGTCGAGGAACGGGACGTGGTGGCGCCCTTCGGCGCCAAGTCGGTCAGCGCGGTCCCGGTGGTGACGGCCCCGGCGGCGATCGCCTCCGCGGTCCGCGCCGCCACCGGCCGCCCGGTCAACCGCCTGCCGATCCGCCCGCAGGCGGCCGTGGTGACGGACCGGTGAGCACGCCACCGCCCGGGGAGCCGCGGTACGAACCGCCGCCCGGCGTGGGCAAGGTGTTCCTCTGGGTCCTGCTGTTCGTCCTGGCGGCGCTGGCCGTCGTCCTGGGCGGCGTCTACTTCACCTGACGGCCCGGCCCGCCGGAGTCGATCCCCGCGGGAGCGCAACGGACCCCGGCCGGCGTCCTCCCCGCTTGAGGGCCGTTGTCAGTGGGGCGGCGTAGTGTGCCGAGCGGTGGGGGCGTCTGCCCCGGGGCCGCGTACGACGGTGTGCGCGGGCCTGTCACGCCAGGGAAGATCGCAGGGGGAGCGATGAGCACGACCGACGCCGGCGTACCGGTGATCACGCTGACCGAGGCGGAGCTGGACCGCCACGTCTCGCACCCGCCGACGCGCGGCCTCCTCACGGGCGCCGGTCTGCCCGCGGAGACCGGGCTGCTGACCTTCTCCCCGCTGCGCACCCACGGCCTGCGCACGCTCGCCGACGCCGCCGACAGCCCCTTCGGCCTGGCGGAGGAGCTGCGCGGCCGCCTGGTGATAGGCGAACTCCTCGGCCCGGCCGGCAGGCAGCGCGAGTCGATCCTGCTCGACGGCACCACGGGCGAGCTGACGACGGCCTACCTCTTCGCCCCGTCCGCCCCCCGCCCCTTCGCGCCCTCCCTGGACACGCTGCTGCGCTTCGCCGCGGTCACCGAGGAACTGGCGGGCCTGCGCGGCCGGTTCGCCGCGCTGGCGGGGCGGTACGGCCCCGAGACGGTGACGGAGGCCTCCCGCCGCCTGCTCACCCTCTTCGAGGAGGGCACCGGCGGGGTGGTCCCGCCGTACTGGAAGGCGGCGGCCCTGATCCGCCCGCTCTCCCTCGTCGCCGGCCCCGGCACGGCGTCGGGCCTCACCCTGGACGTCCCGGCCCGCGTCCTCGACCAGGAGTTCGGGCACGGCAGGGTGGCCCGCTTCGAGGAGGTCGACTTCCCGAGGACGCTCACCCACGAGCCGACCCGCCGCTTCCTGCGCGAGACCGGCCTGCCGGAGGAGGCGGTCTTCTTCCACGCCGACACGGACGTCCCGCTGCCGACCCTGCGCGAGTACGTCACCGAGGAGCGCCCCGAACACCCCGCCGGGGAACTCCCGGCGCACTGCGATCACTTGATCCGTCTCGGCTGCCTCCCGGAGGGCAACAGCCTGGTGGTGGACGGCAGAACGGGCGCGGTCCTCACCTTCAGCGAGCCCGAGGCGACGCTCCACCCCCTCAACACCGACGTCTCCACCCTGGCGTTCACCCTCTGGCTCGTCCACCACGAGCGCACGATCGACGAACACCTGGGCCACGAGCTGGCGACCCACGCCTACGACCACCTCGTCGCCCTCATGGTCCACACCCTCCGGTCGGTCGACCCGGCGGGCACGCTCCCGGAGACGACCTGGCACTACTGGACGGAGCTCTTCCAGGACGAGGCGGGCGGCGTGTTCTGAGGCACGCCCCCTGCCGGACTCCCCGGCGAGCCCTCCCGCCCCCGGCCGCACACCCCGAAGGGCGGCACCCCGGGGGGGTACCGCCCTTGCGTCGCGCCGATCAGGGTCCTGGAGGCCGTGGCGGGAATCGAACCCGCGTAACTCGCTTTGCAGGCGAGCCCCTCAACCACTCGGGCACACGGCCGTGTTCACTTGTCGTTCTCGGCCGTGGCGGGAATCGGACCCACGTGACTCCCCGCGAGCGGAGCTCGCTGTCGGATGCAGCGCAGGCGAGCCCCTCAACCACTCGGGCACACGGCCGTGTTCGTGAGACGAACGTACGGGTCCCGCCGCAGGGGGCTCAAGGGTGGCGGCGGGGCCGCAACGGGACTGACACACCGCGTTCACGAAGGGGGTGGGTGTACGACCAAGGGCCTAGCGAGGGCGGGACTCCTGACAGGGGCCAAAGGGGGGCGTGGGCCTTACTCTGGCGGACATGAGTGCCCTTGAGTCCCGTGACCCCGCTGTTCTCGATCCGGTCGTCGAGCAGGACGGCGGTGTGCTGAGCAGGGCGTACCGGGCGCTGAGCATCGGGATCGTGTCGGTCGTGGTGCTGATCGCGTTCGAGGCGACCGCCGTGGGAACCGCCATGCCGGTGGCCGCGCGGGAGCTGGACGGGGTGGCGCTGTACGCCTTCGCCTTCTCCGGGTACTTCACGACCAGCCTGTTCGGGATGGTGCTCGCCGGGCAGTGGTCCGACCGGAGGGGTCCGCTGGGGGCGCTGACCACCGGTATCGGCGCCTTCGCCGCGGGCCTCGTCGTGGCCGGCACCGCCCAGGCGATGTGGGTGTTCATCCTGGGGCGGGCCGTGCAGGGACTCGGCGGCGGGCTCGTCATCGTGGCGTTGTACGTCGTCGTCGGGCGGGCCTACCCCGAGCGGCTGCGCCCCGCGATCATGGCGTGCTTCGCGGCGGGCTGGGTCGTCCCCTCCGTCGTCGGTCCCCTCGCCTCCGGCGCCGTCACCGAGCACGTCGGCTGGCGCTGGGTCTTCCTCGGCATCCCGGCCCTCGTCGTGTTCCCGCTCGCCCTCGCCCTGCCCCGGATACGGCGCAGGGCGTCCGGCCCGGTGGACGAGCGGGCCGGGGCCGAGCCCTTCGACCGGCGGCGGATCCGGCTCGCGCTCGGCATCTCCCTCGGCGCCGGGCTCCTCCAGTACGCCGCCCAGGACCTGCGCCCCCTGTCCCTGCTCCCCGGCCTGGCCGGGGCGGCGCTCCTGGTGCCGGCGGTGTCCGGGCTGCTGCCCCGCGGTACGTACCGGGCCGCCCGCGGGCTGCCCTCCGTGGTGCTGCTGCGCGGCCTCGCGGCGGGCTCCTTCATCACCGCCGAGTCCTTCGTGCCGCTGATGCTGGTCACCCAGCGCGGCCTGTCACCGACGCTCGCCGGGTTCTCGCTGGCCGCGGGCGGCGGGACGTGGGCGCTGGGCTCGTTCGTGCAGTCCCGGGCGCGTGTCGCGCCGTACCGGGAGCGGCTGCTGACCGTGGGGATGGTGCTGGTCGCCGTGGCGATCGTCACCGCGCCGAGCGTGCTCGTGCACGCCGTGCCCGTGTGGACCGTCGCCGCCGCCTGGGGCGTCGGCTGCTTCGGCATGGGCCTGGTGATCTCCTCCACCAGCGTGCTGCTGCTCCAGCTCTCCGCCCCCGAGGAGGCCGGCACGAACTCCGCCGCGCTGCAGATCTCCGACGCCCTCTCCAACGTCGTCCTCCTCGCGGCGACCGGCGCGGCCTTCGCCGCGCTCGGCGGCGGCAGCACCGCGGCCACCACCGCCACCGACGCCGACGGCGGGCACCCCGCCGCCTTCGCCGCCGTCTTCCTGCCGATGGCGGTGGTGGCGCTGGTGGGGGCCTGGGTGACCCGGCGGCTGCGGGAACGCGCACCGGCGCGGTGAGCGACGGGCCGGTGCGCGAGGGGCGGTTGGCGCGGTTGTGACGTGGCTCCCACCCGGGGGCGACCCGGGGCCGTTCGCGCGTGGACGAGAGGGCGGCGCCGGTAGGGTGGCCCGGTTGTCATACGTAGCCGCCCGACCCTGATTCACGGAGACCGTGACTACTACCGCCTCCTCCTCCGCTCACTCCCACCACCTCTCGCCCGCCTTCCCGGGCCGGGCCCCCTGGGGTACCGCCAGCAAGCTGCGCGCCTGGCAGCAGGGGGCGATGGAGAAGTACATCCAGGAGCAGCCGCGTGACTTCCTCGCCGTCGCCACGCCCGGCGCCGGCAAGACGACCTTCGCCCTGACGCTGGCCTCCTGGCTGCTGCACCACCACGTCGTGCAGCAGGTGACCGTGGTCGCGCCCACCGAGCACCTGAAGAAGCAGTGGGCCGAGGCCGCGGGCCGGATAGGGATCAGACTCGACCCCGAGTACAGCGCGGGCCCGCTCGGCCGGGAGTACGACGGGGTCGCCGTGACGTACGCCGGTGTGGGCGTGCGCCCTATGCTGCACCGCAACCGGGTCGAGCAGCGCAAGACCCTCGTCATCCTGGACGAGATCCACCACGCCGGCGACTCCAAGTCCTGGGGTGAGGCCTGCCTGGAGGCGTTCGAGCCCGCCACGCGCCGGCTCGCGCTGACCGGTACGCCGTTCCGCTCCGACACCAACCCGATCCCCTTCGTGACGTACGAGGAGGACAACGCGGGCATCCGGCGCTCCGCCGCCGACTACACCTACGGCTACGGCTCCGCGCTGGCGGACGGCGTCGTCCGGCCGGTGATCTTCCTGTCCTACAGCGGCAACATGCGCTGGCGGACCAAGGCCGGCGACGAGATCGCCGCGCGGCTCGGCGAGCCGATGACCAAGGACGCGGTCAGCCAGGCCTGGCGTACGGCGCTCGATCCGCGTGGCGACTGGATGCCGAGCGTGCTGCGCGCCGCCGACCAGCGGCTGACCGAGGTCCGCAAGGCGATCCCGGACGCCGGGGCGCTCGTCATCGCCTCCGACCAGGACTCCGCGCGCGCCTACGCCAAGCTCATCCGGGAGATCACGGGGACGAAGGCCACGCTCGTGCTGTCGGACGACGCCGGGGCCTCGAAGAGGATCGACGAGTTCAGCGCGAGCGACGACCGGTGGATGGTCGCCGTGCGGATGGTGTCCGAGGGCGTCGACGTGCCGCGGCTGGCGGTCGGGGTGTACGCCACCACCATCTCGACCCCGCTGTTCTTCGCCCAGGCCGTCGGCCGCTTCGTGCGGTCCCGGCGGCGCGGCGAGACCGCGTCCGTCTTCCTGCCGACCGTGCCCGACCTGCTGACCTTCGCCAACGAGATGGAGAAGGAGCGGGACCACGCCCTCGACAAGCCGAAGAAGGAGGGCGAGGAGGACCCGTACGCCGAATCCGAGAAGGAGATGGAGGAGGCGAACAAGGAGCAGGACGAGGACACCGGCGAGCAGGACATGCTGCCCTTCGAGGCGCTGGAGTCCGACGCCGTCTTCGACCGGGTGCTGTACGACGGCGCCGAGTTCGGCATGCAGGCCCACCCCGGCAGCGAGGAGGAGCAGGACTACCTGGGGATCCCGGGGCTGCTGGAGCCCGAGCAGGTGCAGCTGCTGCTGCAGAAGCGGCAGGCGCGGCAGATCGCGCACAGCCGGAAGAAGCCGGACACCGAGGCGGATCTGCTGGAGCTGCCGGCCGAGCGGCGGCCGGTGGTCACGCACAAGGAGATGATGGAGCTGCGCAAGCAGCTGAACACGATGGTCGGCGCCTACGTCCACCAGAGCGGCAAACCGCACGGGGTGATCCACACCGAGCTGCGGCGGGTGTGCGGGGGTCCGCCCAGCGCGGAGGCCACGGCGGGGCAGCTGCGCCAGCGCATCGCCAAGGTCCAGGAGTGGGCCACACGCATGCGGTGAGCGCCCGTCCCCGGCCGGGCTCGGTGTGCGTATCCGGACGAATGCAGGCAGGCCGGATCTGGTCTTGCCCGGATTCTGGACCAAGACTTCCGCTCAGCGAACCCCCTTCGCTACTGTCCGGCTACGCACACGCCCCGTGGCAGCGCCGCCGCGGAGCGCAGCCGTGAAGCGACTTGGCCCGGAGCCGCCGGGCCTCCTGCCGATCGGCGGCCTCTGAGGCGCGTCGCCGACGGGACTCGGTGACGCATCCGCCACCTCAGGGTCCCGCCGACCTCACCGCCGAAGGAGTGGGCGTCGTGACCGCGGAGACCTCTCAGACGCTCGACCGGGGACTGCGTGTCCTCAAGCTGCTGGCCGACACGGACCACGGGCTGACCGTCACCGAGTTGTCCACCAAACTGGGCGTGAACCGGACCGTGGTGTACCGGTTGCTCGCCACGCTGGAACAGCACGCGCTCGTACGACGTGACCTGGGCGGACGAGCCCGGGTCGGGCTCGGGGTGCTGAGGCTCGGGCGGCAGGTGCATCCGCTGGTACGGGAGGCCGCGCTGCCCGCGCTCAGGTCGCTCGCCGAGGACATAGGGGCGACGGCGCACCTGACCCTCGTGGACGGTTCCGAGGCGCTCGCCGTGGCGGTGGTCGAGCCGACGTGGACCGACTACCACGTCGCCTACCGGGCCGGATTCCGGCATCCGCTGGACCGGGGCGCGGCCGGCAGGGCGATCCTCGCCGCACGGCAGTCGCCCTCGGCCGACCCCGGGTACACCCTCACCCACGGCGAGCTGGAGGCGGGGGCGAGCGGGGCCGCCGCACCGCTGGTCGGGGTGACGGGCGTCGAGGGCAGTGTGGGCGTGGTGATGCTGGCGGACGCCGTGCCGGAGCGGGTCGGGGCGCGGGTGGTGGAGGCGGCACGGGAGGTCGCGGAAGCGCTGCGCTGAGCCCGGCCGGCAGTTCGACGCCCGTGCCGGCACCGGGCGGGGACGGATGTCACCTGCCCGCGGCCGAGCTCTTTGGCCACTTCTCCAACCGCGTCCCCCCGTCTTTGAGCCATCGGCCCACCCCCACCGGCCTCTCCCTCCCCATGATCGAAGGCATGACCGCCCTCGATCTCACTGCCGACGTCGTCACCCTCACCCGCGCCCTCGTCGACCTGCCCTCCGAGAGCGGGCAGGAGGCGCGGATCGCCGACGCCGTCCAGGCGGCTCTCCGCGCCCTGCCCCACCTCACCGTGGACCGCGTCGGCAACTCCGTCATCGCCCGCACCGGACTCGGGCGGGGCGAGCGTGCCCTGATCGCCGGGCACCTCGACACCGTGCCGGCCGCCGGGAACCTGCCCTCCCGGCTCGACGGCGGACGGGTGTACGGGCTCGGCGCCTGTGACATGAAGGGCGGCGTGGCGGTGGCGCTGCGGCTCGCGGCCACCGTGCCCGAGCCGGCCCGGGACCTCACCTACGTCTTCTACGAGTGCGAGGAGGTGGAAGGCGAGCGGAACGGGCTCGGCCGGATCGCCGCCGCCCGGCCCGGCCTCCTGGAGGAAGCCGGCCTCGCGCTCCTCATGGAACCCTCCGGCGCCGGCGTCGAGGCCGGCTGCCAGGGCATCCTCACCGCCGACATCGTCGTGAAGGGCGCCCGCGCGCACACCGCCCGCGCCTGGCAGGGCACCAACGCCGCGCACAAGGCGGGCCGGGTGCTCCAGCGGCTGGACGCGCACGTCCCCGAACGGGTCGTGATCGACGGGCTGGAGTACCGGGAGGGGCTCGGCGCCGTCGCCGTACGCGCCGGGGTCGCCGGGAACGTCGTACCGGACGAGTGTGTCGTCACCGTCAACTGCCGCTTCGCGCCCAGCCGTACGGAGGCGGAGGCGGAGGCGTACGTGCGCGGGCTCTTCCCGGAGTACGAGGTGCGGGTCACCGAGGTCGTCGGCGGTGCCCCGCCGCACCTGGACCGGGTGGGCCCGCTGGTCGCCGCGCTCGGGGACGGGCCCCGGGCCAAGCTGGGGTGGACCGACGTGGCCCGGTTCGCCGCCCTGGGCGTGCCCGCGCTCAACTACGGTCCCGGGGACCCGTCCCTCGCGCACACGGCGGGGGAGTACGTGCCCGTCGCGCACCTCCGGCGGTGCGAGGACCGGCTCAGGGCGTGGCTGCGCTGAGCCCCGCCAGAGTCCGCAGCTGCAGCCACAGCACCAGCCGTTCGTCGGGGTCGTCCAGGTCGATGCCGGTGTGCTGCCGGAGCCGGTAGCGGCAGGTGTTGGGGTGCACCGCCAGCAGCCGGGCCGCGCCCGCCATGTCGCAGCCCGCGTCGAACCAGCAGATGAGGGTGTGCGCGTATGCGGTGCCGTGCCCGGCGTCGTACGCCAGCACCCGCCGCCACCCGCCCGCGCTCAACTCCCGGTGCCCGGCCATCACCTCGGCCAGCCGCAGCAGCGTCACCCGGGCCCGCACCTCGTCCACCTCGGCCACCGGCAGCTCCGCGTCCAGCACCCGCAGCACCAGGTCCGCGTCCGCCCGCGAGCCCGCGAGCCCGCCCGCGTCCGGCACCACCTCGCCGAGCGCCGCCCGCACCGGCACCCTGAGCGCCTGCCCGGCCCGCGCCACGATGTCCTCGGCGAGCCCGCGGTGCCGCTCGCCGGGGCCCGGCAGCACCGCGTACACCACGCCGTCCAGCAGCACGCACGCCTGCCGGCCGTAGCGGGCCGCGCACTGCAGGCGTACGACGTCCAGCAGGCGCAGCGCGGTGCGTTCGGCGTCCGGGACGCTCGCGGCGGCGGCCGGCACGAACGCCGCCACCCGGGCCGGGCCGTCGACGCCGAGGCGGGCGGCGGCCGTCGCCGGGTCGTCCGCCGTGCCGTCCAGCAGCCGGCGCAGCAGGTCGCCGCCCCGGTGCCGGGCCAGCTCGCGGGCCGCCCGCGCCCGCAGAAGGAGCAGCGCGGCGGTGGAGGCACCCTGGGCGAGGGCGGTCTCGGCGTCCGGGGCGAGCGTGCCGTCGTCGACCACCCACACCGAGCCGAGGGTCTCCCCGCCGGCCCGTACCGGCATCGCCAGCCGGGGCAGGCCGGTGCCGGTCAGCGCGGGCAGCCGGACCGGCCGGTCGGCCGCGAACAGCCGCCGGTACTGCTCGGTGTTCTCCGCGCTGGCCGGTACCTGCCGGCCGAGGATGCCCTGCCTGCGGTCCTCGTCCACGGGCTGGCCGGGGACGGTGGAGTAGGCGAGGATCCGCTGACGCGGGTCCTCGACGGCGGTCGCCCCGCCCGTCGCGACCGCGACGGCGTCGGCCAGCGCGAACAGGTCCCCGAGCCCCGCGTCACCGGATGCGCCCCCGTCGTGCTCCGTGGGGACGCCACCGTGCCGCGCGGTGATCGTGGAGGCCAGCAGCAGATGGACCCGGTGCCAGGGCGCGTCCTCGGCGACCGACAGCAGGGCCACGCCGTGCGCCTCGGCCGCCGCGACCGGTCCGTCGGCGCCGCGCACCACCACCCCGGTCAGCCCGGCCCGCGCCGCCGCCTCCAGCAGCGGTCCCGCGTCCGCCGCCCGCACCCCGACCGCCAGCAGCAGCGCGCCGGGCTGCCGGGGGAGCGGGGCACCGCCGTCGTACAGGACCGCCTCGGTGACCGGGGCGCCGAGCCCGGCGGGAGCGGTGTGCAGACGCAGCCCGGAACCACCGGCGGGGTCCAGGAGGTCGCCGAGCGTGCAGGCGTCCATGGAGAGTCCTCGGGCAGACGGCTTGGCGGATGGTGCAACGAACGTACGCCTGGCTTGGCCGCACGCACAACACACACGCGTCCGGTGCCTCCGAGACTCGTCCCATGACAGCAGGAGCCACCATCCGCACCGTCCACGACGTCGCCGGGCTCGCGGCCGTCGCCGACCACCTCAGCGACGTCTGGCGCACACCCCGCACCGCCCCGCCCTACCCGGCCGAGGTCCTGCACAGCCTGGTGCACGCCGGCGGCGCGGTGCACGCCGTCCACGACGGTCCGCGGCTCGCCGGGGCGGCCGTCGCCGTGCTCGGCCCGGACCGGAGCACGTACTCCCTGGTCGCCGCCGCCGAGCCCGGTCTCGGCCCCGCCCTGAAGCGGGCCCAGCGGGACTGGGCCCTCGGCCTCGGCGCCCGCACCATGCGCTGGACCTTCGACCCGCTGGTCGGCCGCAACGCCCGCTTCAACCTGGTCAAGCTGGGCGCCGTCGGCACCGAGTACCTGGTCGACTTCTACGGCCCCATGGCCGACGGCGTGAACGACGGCGACGAGACCGACCGGCTGACGGTCACCTGGGACCTGACGGCGCCGGGGACGTCGTACGACGGCGAGCCGCGGGGGCCCGTGCTGCGGACCGCACCCGACGGCGGGCCGCTCCTCCGGCGGGCCGGCGGGCGGCTGTGGTGCCGGGTGCCGCGGGACGCCGTCGCGCTGCGCGCGGCCGATCCCGCGCTGGCGCTGCGCTGGCGGCACGCCGTGCGCGAGGTGTTCCTGGACGCCTTCGAGGAGGGGTTCCGGGCCACCGGGATGTCCCGAGACGGCTGGTACACCCTCGGCCGGACGGAGGAGGCCGCGTGAGGCTGGAGCGCGTGGAGATCGTGCACGTCGCGATCCCGTTGGTCACCCCGTTCCGTACGTCGTTCGGGACGATGACGGCGAAGGACACCTTCCTGCTGCGGGTCGTGACCGACGAGGCCGAGGGCTGGTCGGAGTTCGCCGCCGACCCCGAACCGCTGTACTGCTCGGAGTTCGTCGCCGGCGCCGAGCTCGTGCTGCGCGACTTCCTGGTGCCGCGCGTCGCCGCGCTGCCGCACCTCACCACGGCCGCGCTGGCCCCGGCCATGGCGGGGATCAAGGGGCACGAGCTGGCGAAGGCGGCCCTGGAGACGGCCGTGCTCGACGCCGAGCTGCGCGGCCACGGCATGCCGCTCGCCACCTACCTGGGCGCGGTACGGGACCGGGTGCCCGCCGGGGTGTCCGTCGGCATCAGGGACTCGGTGCCCGAGCTGCTGGACGACGTCGAGCGCTACCTCGCCGAGGGGTACGTCCGCATCAAGCTGAAGATAGAACCGGGCTGGGACGTAGAACCGGTGCGGGCGGTCCGCGAGCGCTTCGGCGAGGGCCTGCCCCTCCAGGTCGACGCCAACACCGCCTACACCCTCGCCGACGCCGAGCACCTGCGCCGGCTGGACGCGTTCGGACTGCTGCTGATCGAGGAGCCGCTGGAGGAGAACAACCTGTACGCCCACGCCCGGCTCCAGCAGCGCCTCGCCACCCCGGTCTGCCTGGACGAGTCCCTGCACCACGCCCGGGACACCGCGTCGGCGATCGCCCTGGACGCCTGCCGGGTGGTGAACGTCAAGCCCGCCCGCGTCGGCGGCTACCTGGAGGCCCGCCGCGTCCACGACGTCGCCCACGCGCACGGGGTGCCGGTGTGGTGCGGCGGCATGCTGGAGACCGGCATCGGACGGGCGCCGAACCTCGCCCTGGCCGCGCTGCCCGGCTTCACCCTGCCCGGGGACACCTCGGCGTCCAGCCGCTACTTCGCCGAGGACCTCACCGAGCCGTTCGTCCTCGAGGACGGCCACCTGCCCGTCCCCACCGGCCCCGGCATCGGCGTCGAGCCCCGGCGGGACGCGCTGCGCCGGTTCACGCGGGCGCGACGGGACCTGTACACGGCATGAGGAGCGGGTCCCGTACACGGCGCCGGGGGCAGGTGGCGGTCACGTTAGATTGAGTCCGTGCTCTCACGTCTCACACGCCCCCAGGCCCTCGCCGTCTGCGCGCTGCCCGTCGTGGCCCTGCTCGCCACGGCGGTGTTCGCGCCCCTGCCGTTCTCGGTGGCGCAGCCCGGCATGACGGCGAACGTGCTCGGCGAGAACAGGGGCACCCCGGTGATCTCCGTCTCCGGCGCGGCGACCCGCAGGACCAGCGGACAGCTGCGGATGACCACGATCGAGGCGACCGGCCCGGACACCCGGGTCTCCCTCGGCGACGTCCTCGGCAACTGGTTCCGCACCGACCGGGCCGTCATGCCGCACGACTCGGTCTACCCGAGCGGCGACACCGTCAAGGAGATCGAGAAGCACAACCAGGCGCAGATGCGGCAGTCCCAGGACGCGGCGACCCAGGCGGCACTGAGGTACCTGCGGCTCGGCCCCGACCGGGTCAGGGTCACGCTGAAGCTCGCCGACGTGGGCGGGCCCAGCGCGGGGCTGCTGTTCAGCCTGGGCATCGTCGACAAGCTGGACGGCGACGGCAGCGGCGGCGACCTCACCGGGGGCCGCACCATCGCCGGCACGGGGACGATCGACGCCGCCGGGAAGGTCGGCGCGGTGGGCGGGGTGGCCCTGAAGACGCAGGCCGCCCGCCGGGACGGCGCCACCGTCTTCCTGGTGCCGAAGGCGGAGTGCGCCGACGCCGAGGCCGAGCTGCCGAAGGGGCTGCGGCTGGTCCCGGTGACCACGCTCAAGGGCGCGGTCGACTCCCTGGTGGCACTGGAGAAGGGCAAGGGCACGGTCCCCAGCTGCTAGCCGCCCTGCCGTCCCCTGTTCCCCGGCCGTCCCGGCCGTCCGCGCCGCCTACCGATTCCGCTGCCCGCCGCCTGGCCATCTGCGCCGCCTGGACATCCCCGCAGCCTGCCGCCCGGCCGTCCGCGCCGCCTGCCCATCCCCGCCGCCCGCCGCCTACCCGTCCTTGCCGTCCGCCGCCTGGCCGCCCCTGCTGTCCGCCGCCGCCTGTTCCACCAGCGGGATGATCCGCAGCGGCACCGGGTTCTCCATGACGATCGTCGTGGACGCCCGGACGATGCCGTCGAAGCCGACGACCCGGTCGATCACCCGCTGGAGATCGGCGTTCGAGCGGGCGACCAGCCGGCACAGCATGTCCCCGCTGCCGGTGGTGGTCAGCAGCTCCAGCACCTCCGGCACGGTCGCCAGGTGCGTCCGTACGTCGGCTCCCTGGCCCTGCCGGATCTGGAGGGTGGCGAACGCGGTGACCGGGTAGCCGAGGGCCGCCGGATCCACCTGCGGACCGAATCCGCGGACGACCCCGTTCGACTGGAGCCGGTCCAGGCGCGCCTGCACCGTGCCCCGGGCCACCCCCAGCCGCCGGGACATCTCCAGCACCCCGATGCGCGGCTCCTGCGCCAGCAGCACGATGATCCGCCCGTCCAGATGATCGATCGCCACGGGACCCCCTGAGATGGTCAGACTGTACAGAAAGACCGCCGACACGGCCGTACCGCTGGTCAGATTGCCCAGCGATGAAGCGAACTATTGCGCACCTTGCAGAGCGGGGCCACCCTTCCGCTATGACGCAGACCACACACCACACTCCCGACACGACGGCCCGGCAGGACGACCCCTTCCCGGTCAAGGGAATGGACGCGGTCGTCTTCGCCGTGGGCAACGCCAAGCAGGCGGCGCACTACTACTCGACCGCCTTCGGCATGCGGCTGGTCGCCTACTCCGGACCGGAGAACGGCAGCCGCGAGACCGCCAGTTACGTGCTGGAGAACGGCTCCGCCCGCTTCGTCCTCACCTCGGTGATCAAGCCGAGCAGCACCTGGGGCCACTTCCTCGCCCAGCACGTGGCCGAGCACGGCGACGGCGTCATCGACCTCGCCATCGAGGTCCCGGACGCGCGCGCCGCCTACGCGTACGCGATCGAGCACGGCGCGAAGAGCGTCACCGAGCCGTACGAGACGAAGGACGAGCACGGCACGGTCGTCCTCGCCGCCATCGCCACCTACGGCAAGACCCGCCACACCCTGGTCGAGCGCGGCGGCTACGACGGCCCCTACCTGCCCGGCTACGTCGCCGCCAAGCCGCTCGTCGAGCCGCCCGCCCAGCGCACCTTCCAGGCCGTCGACCACTGCGTCGGCAACGTGGAGCTCGGGAGGATGAACGAGTGGGTGGCCTTCTACAACAAGGTCATGGGCTTCACGAACATGAAGGAGTTCGTGGGCGACGACATCGCCACCGAGTACAGCGCGCTGATGTCGAAGGTGGTCGCGGACGGCACCCTCAAGGTGAAGTTCCCGATCAACGAGCCCGCCATCGCCAAGAAGAAGTCCCAGATCGACGAGTACCTGGAGTTCTACGGCGGCGCCGGCGTCCAGCACATCGCGCTCAACACCAACGACATCGTGCAGACGGTCCGCACCATGCGCGCGGCCGGCGTCGAGTTCCTCGACACCCCGGACTCCTACTACGACACCCTCGGCGAGTGGGTCGGCGACACCCGCGTGCCGATCGACACCCTGCGCGAGCTGAAGATCCTCGCCGACCGCGACGAGGACGGCTACCTGCTGCAGATCTTCACCAAGCCGGTCCAGGACCGGCCGACGGTGTTCTTCGAACTCATCGAGCGCCACGGCTCCATGGGCTTCGGCAAGGGCAACTTCAAGGCCCTGTTCGAAGCGATCGAGCGCGAGCAGGAGAAGCGGGGCAACCTGTAGGGCCGGCCCTACTCGACGGGCGGCGGCTCCTCGGAGTCGTCGCCCAGCGCCCGCAACGCCTCCCGCGCCACCGGCACCCACAGCGGCGAGAAGTACGGGTTGGTCCGCAGCGCCTCCTCCAGATGGCGCCGCGCGGGTCCGAACCGCTCCAGCTCCGCCTCGATCACCCCCCGGTGGAACGCGTACAGCGCGCTGCGCACCCCGCCCCCCTTCGTCTCGTCCGTCGCGGCGGTCGCGTACGTCAGCGCCTCCTGGTCCTCGCCGGACCGGTGCAGCGCCCAGCCCAGCGCGTCGGCCACCTCGGTCCCCGGCTGGCGCCGCCACTCCTCCCGCAGCCGCTCCACCGCCTCCCGCGCGTCCCCGTGGTCCGCCTCGAACCGCCCGATCAGCAGCTCCTCGTCCACGCCGCCCGCCACCGACCGCCGTACCGCCTCCCGCAGCCGTGCGTACTGTTCCTCCGCGGGCCGCGGCTGGTCCAGCGACTCGTACAGCTCGCCCAGCTCCAGCAGGTCCTCCGGGTCCGGCCGGTGCGCGACGACGGCCCGGTACGCGGCCAGCGCCTGAGCCGTACGCCCCTGCGCGGCCAGGGTCCGCGCCCGTCCGGCCGCAGCCGCCCGCTGGTCGGGATCGAGGCGCAGCGCGGCCTCGAAGTGCCGCAGCGCGTCCGGCAGGTCCCCGCGCTCCCACGCCAGCTGCCCCACCCCGGCCAGCCAGGCGGCCTGCTCGGCGGGGGTGCGGGCGGCGGCCGCCGCGTCCGTCAGCTGGGCCACCGCGTCCTCGCGCCAGCCCCGGTCCCGGTACACCGCCGCGGCCCGCGCCCGCACGGCCGGCCGCTCCGCCGGACCCGTGCGCAACCCCATCAGCGTGTCCAGGGTGGCCCGGGCCTTCTTGTAGTCACCGAGCCCCGTGTAGGCGTCGATCAGCGGCGGATACGCCGACCACCGCTTCGGCGCCGCCTTCAGCGCCTGCTCGCCGTAGCTCTTCGCGGCCGGGAAGTCCCGGCGGGCCAGCGCCAGCGCGGTCAGGCCGTCCAACGCCTCGGTGTTCCGGCCGCCGCGCACCTCCAGCGAGGTCCGCAGCGCCCGCTCGGCCTTCGGGTAGTCCGCCGCGTCACCCGCCCGGCGCCCCCGCTCCACGTACGCGGACCCCAGCACCGCCCACGCCCGGGCGTCCTTCGGCCGCTCCCGCACCCGCTGCTCCTCGCGCCCGATCAGCGCGGTCAGCCCGGGCAGCGCGGCCGGCACCCCGTAGGTCACCGTGGTCAGCGCCTCCCGCGGAGCCCGCGGCGCGGCCTGCGGGCCGGCGGCGGGCGGCCGGACCGGACCGGGCCGCCGCTGCGGCTCCTGCGGCAGCAGCACCAGCACCCCGCCCGCGACGAAACCGCCCGCCAGCGCGGCGACCAGCACCCGCCGCAGCACCCGCCGGGAGCGGCGCGGTGCCGGGGGCTCGGAGATCAGGGACGTACCCACGCACTGCCGGTTGTCCATGGCGCTCACTGTGCGTCAGTACGACGAGCACATCCGGGTGGCCCAAGGACGGCACGGTCGGGGTTCACACCGATGGCCGTGAGTGCCACGCTGTGATCATGAGCCGTATCGAAGCACCGCGCGACGAGCACACGGGCAACCTCACCGACCGGCTCCTGGCCGGCCTTCCGCCCGAGGCGGTCCTGACCGACCCCGACGTGACCGCCTCCTACGGGCACGACATGGCGAGCTTCTGCCCGGCCGGCAGCCCCGCCGTCGTCGTCCTGCCGCGCACCGTCGAGCAGGTGCAGCACGTCATGCGCACCGCCACCGAGCTGCGCGTGCCCGTCGTCCCGCAGGGCGCCCGCACCGGCCTGTCCGGCGGCGCCAACGCCACCGACGGCTGCGTCGTGCTGTCCCTCACCAGGATGAACCGCATCCTGGAGATCAGCCCCGTCGACCGGATCGCCGTGGTCGAACCGGGCGTGGTCAACGCGGCCCTGTCCCGTGCGGTCGAGGAACACGGGCTGTACTACCCGCCGGACCCCTCCAGCTGGGAGATGTGCACCATCGGCGGCAACATCGGCACGGCCTCCGGCGGCCTGTGCTGCGTGAAGTACGGGGTGACCGCCGAGTACGTCCTCGGCCTGGACGTCGTCCTCGCCGACGGCCGCCTGATGTCCACCGGACGGCGCACCGCCAAGGGCGTCGCGGGCTACGACCTCACCCGGCTCTTCGTCGGCTCCGAGGGCTCCCTCGGCATCGTCGTCAGGGCCGTCCTGGCCCTGAAGCCCAAGCCGCCGCAGCAGCTCGTCCTGGCCGCGGAGTTCGCCTCCGCGGCCGCCGCCTGCGACGCCGTCTGCCGCATCATGGCGGGCGGACACGTCCCCTCCCTCCTCGAACTGATGGACCGTACGACGGTCAAGGCGGTCAACGACCTCGCGCACATGGGGCTGCCCGAGACCACCGAGGCCCTGCTGCTGGCCGCCTTCGACACTCCCGACCCGGCCGCCGACCTCGCGGCCGTCGGTGCCCTGTGCGAGGCCGCCGGCGCCACCCAGGTCGTCCCGGCCGAGGACGCGGCCGAGTCCGAGATGCTGCTCCAGGCCCGGCGGCTCTCGCTGACCGCGCTGGAGGCGGTGAAGGGCACGACGATGATCGACGACGTGTGCGTGCCCCGCTCCCGGCTCGGCGCCATGCTGGAGGGCGTGGAGCGGATCGCCGCCGAGTACGGCCTGACGATCGGGGTCTGCGCCCACGCGGGCGACGGCAACACCCACCCCACCGTCTGCTTCGACGCCCGTGACCCCGAGGAGTCCCGCCGGGCCCGCGAGTCCTTCGACGAGATCATGGCGCTCGGCCTGGAGCTGGGCGGCACGATCACCGGCGAGCACGGGGTGGGCGTGCTGAAGAAGGAGTGGCTGGCCCGGGAGATCGGCCCGGTCGGGGTGGAGATGCAGCGGGCGGTGAAACAGGTCTTCGACCCGCTGGGCATCCTGAACCCGGGCAAGCTCTTCTGACCCCGTCCCGGGGCCGTTCACCGGGCGAGCAGCTGGTCGAGCGCGTCGTCGATGCCGAGCCGCCCGCCCTCCTCGCCCGGCGGCACCGCCCGCAGCGTCCGCTCCAGCCAGGCGGAGACCTGCGGGGCGGGCGCCTCCAGCAGCGCGTCGCCGTCCGGTGAACTCAGCGCCATCAGGACGACACGGCGCCCGTCCGCCTTCGTCGGCCACACCCGCACGTCCCCGTGCCCGCACGGCCGGAACACCCCCTCCACCAGCAGGTCGCGGGCGAACGTCCAGTGGACGGGGTGTTCGGAGTTGATGTGGAAGGCGACGTGGACGGCGTACGGGTCGTCGGAGCGGTAACCGAGCCGGGCCGGGACCGGGACGCTCCGCTCCGGCGACAGGATGAGCCGCAGCTCCAGCTCGCGCTCCACCACGGTGTGATGCATGACCGGCGTTTCCTCTCTGGTCGGGGCCGCTCGGACCGGGCCCTTACCGGGGGAGAGGGGGCGGGGGCCGGGTCATTACGCGGGTCCGGGGAAACTTTTCCGCGGACGGGGGAGATGCCGGTACGGCGTTGCCCGGAAAGGGGTGGGTACGACGGGACTGGCGCTGCGGGCTGCCCCGGTCTGATAGATGTGGAGGCCCCCATCCCACCCCCGAGCAGATACGGGACGACGGACATGAGCGCCCCAACCCCGGCCCCAGGTGACGACCGGCCCCGCGAGGGCTACTACCCGGACCCGTCCATCCCCGGTTACGTCCGGTACTGGAACGGCGCCTCCTGGGTGCCCGGCACCAGCCGCCCGGCGCCGAAGGACGGCGAACCGCTCACCCCGCCCCCCGGCGTCCGCCCCGCCCCCGCCGCCGTCGAGGAAACGGGCCCCCACTTCTTCGACGAGGATCCACCCGGCCTGGAGCAGCAGGCCGGCGCGGACCGGCAGGGCGGCGCGAACCCGCAGGGTGCCGCCGGGCAGGCCGCCGGTCAGTGGAACCAGGCGGGGCCGGCCGCGCAGGCCGGTCCGGCGGACCAGTGGGCGCAGTCGGGGGCGGCGGGCCATGCGGCGCAGGGCGGTCCGGCGGCGCAGGGCGCGCAGTGGACCCGGCCGGGCCGGCCGGGTCAGCCGGGCCAACCCGGCGTTCCCGGTCAGCCCGGCGACCCCGTGCGCCCCGGCGGGTCCGCACCCCCCGCTCAGTCCCGGCAGGGTGCCGGTGGCCGGGGTGTCGATCCTCGGGTGCCGGTGGAGGCGCCGGGGGCGGCCGACGGGCAGGTCACCGGCCGTAGCGACGGCACCGCGGCGGTTCACCCGGCGGAGGACGGGGCCCCGGACCCCGGCACGTTCGTCTTCCGGCGCCCGATCCCCGGCCCGGCGGCTGCCGCCCGTACCGACGACGGCACGATGACCATCCGCCCGGTACCGTCCGGCACGGAGAGCGGCGGCCCGGCCGGCTTCGGCCCGCAGGGACCCGTCGGCGCGCCCGCGAACTCCGGCTTCGCCGCCGGGAAGGCCGCCGCCGCCCGTGCCGCCGCCGCGCCGACGCCCGCGTCACCCCCGGCACCGCACCCCTCCCCGGCCGCCCCCGCGACCGCGGCTCCTTCCGTGCCGCAGCAGGCCGCCGCTCCCGCCACCCCCCTGACCAGCGGCCCCGGCGGCGGGCAGGCGTCCTGGGCGCAGCAGGTGCACCAGCTGGCCGGCGGCGGTGACGAGCAGCCCGTCGCGCCGTGGAAGCCGCCGGTGGAGGACCTCTTCCAGGCCGCCGCCCGCCGGCAGGCCGCCGCCCGCCCCGCCGGACCCGGCAGGCGGCTGGCGGCGCGGCTGATCGACCTGCTGGCCATCGGTGCGATCACGGCCGTCGCGGCGGTCCCGCTCGGCATCCGGGCCGTGGACCACGTCCAGGAGAAGATCGACGCGGCCCGGGTCTCCGGCCACGAGGTCACGGTCTGGCTGCTCGACGGCACGACCGGCACCAGCCTCGGCATCGTCCTCGCCGTCCTGCTCGTGGCCGGTGTCCTGTACGAGGTGCTGCCCACCGTCAGGTGGGGCCGCACCCTCGGCAAGAAGCTGTGCGGTCTTCAGGTGCGGGACATCGAGGCGCACGAGCCCCCGACGTTCGGCCCGGCGCTGCGCCGCTGGCTGGTGTTCAGCGTGCCGGGACTGCTGGTCGTCGGGATCGTGGGCGTGCTGTGGTGCCTGTTCGACCGGCCCTGGCGCCAGTGCTGGCACGACAAGGCGGCCCACACCTTCGTCGCGGGCTGATCCGGGGTACTCCGTCCGGCCGTCTGCCGGATGCGCAGCCGTGAGGTTCGGGTTCCACTCGGGCCATGAGCAGCGCACCGCCCCCCGGCTCCGGAGAGCAGCCCCCGGAGGACGACCCCTTCAGGAAGCGGCCCCCGTCGGACCAGGGGCCGGGCTCGCCGTACGACGCCCCGTACGGCGGTGACCAGCCGCCTCCCCACGGTGGCACCCAGCCGCCCCCCTACGGCGGCAACCCGTACGGCGGTGACCCGTACGGCGGCTATCCCGCCGACCCGCTGGCCGGCATGCCCCCGCTCGCGGACAGCGGCAAGCGGACGCTCGCGCGCATCATCGACATGATCCTGGTCGGCATCGTCGTCGGGCTGGTCACGTGGGCGCTCGGCATGAGTTACTACACGGTCGACGACGACCGCCTGGAGGTCGGCAGGAACCTCGCCCGGGCCTTTGTCACGGCCGTGCTCTACGTCGCGTACGACACCGTCCTGACCAGCAGGTCGGGGCAGACCCTCGGCAAGAAGTGGCTCGGCTTGCGCGTGGCCAACCTGGAGAACGGCGCCACCCCCTCCGTGCAGGCCTCGCTGAGCCGTGCGCTGGTGCTGTGGGTGCCGTTCGCCTTCTGCTGCGCCTGCGTCTGGACGGCCATCTCGGGCGGATGGAGTTTCTTCGACAAGCCGTACAAGCAGGGCCTGCACGACAAGTCGGCCAAGACGGTGGTGGTCAGCACCGGTTGAAAGACGGCGTGCAGGACTCTCCCTGCCGTGTCAGAGGGTGGTGGGGACCCGCTCCTCGTCCGTCGCGGGCTCGGCGGGCGCCGGAGCCGTGCGCGTCCCGGGGGAGGGGACCGTCAGGGCGACCAGCAGGCCCAGCGCGAGGGCCGCGAGGGCGATGACGGCGATTCCGGGGCCCGAACTCGTCTGGGACAGCAGCAGCATGGCGAGCGTCGAGAAGATCACGGTGCAGGAACCGTAGGCGAGCTGTGCGGCGGTCGGACGAGGCATGGCAATCGTGTCCTCGGCAGTGTTCGGACGATGGGGGCGTGCCGTTCGACTCTCTTGGCCTGCATGCCCGAGCCGGACGCCGGGTAAGCATGACCTAACCCACAGTACCGGTGCACAGGGGGCGCACAGAGGCATCCCCCGGTCAAACGAGCTTGGCCCCGATGCCCGTTGCCTGGTCGACACGTGTCCGTAAAGCGAACGTCTCCTCCGCATAGTGCACTTGTCCTGCTCAAGTCAAGGTCTGTCTTTTCCGCTAAACCTCTAGTCAAATGTCGTCACTTGACTACACGCGTTGATCGTGCGCGCACGGCTCCCTCCATGACCCGGAACCCCCTGTCCGTGCGCGCGACGCGGGGGAGGAACTCAAGTGACCAGCAGATCCTGGACGTTCAGAGCGGCCGCCATCGGCGTGACGCTCGCGGCGGCCTCCGCCACGTTCGCCACCTTCGCCGTCGCCGAAGCGAGCACCCAGGCCCGGACCGCTGCCGCCAACCGGCACGACCCGGCCCCGGTGAAGCAGCAGAAGCACAACCTGGACGGCCCGCTGAGCAAGACCCAGGAGGCCCAGCGCGAAGAGGCCCTGAAGCAGCTCATATCGGGCAAGGCCACCGCTCAGGAGCGCAACGGCTCCAAGGTCGTCAAGCTCAAGAGCCGCAAGGGCCAGAGCAAGTACGTAGAGCTGAGCCGCGAGAAGACCGACAAGATCTTCACCATCCTGGTGGAGTTCGGGAACCAGACCGACCCCAAGTTCGGTGGCACCCCCGGTCCGCTGCACAACACGATCGCCAAGCCGGACCGCAAGAAGGACAACTCCACGGCCTGGCAGAAGGACTACGACAAGAAGCACTACCAGGACCTCTACTTCGGCACCGGCAAGAAGACCGAGTCGCTGAAGAAGTACTACGAGAAGCAGTCCTCGGGCCGCTACTCCGTCTCCGGTGAGGTCACCGACTGGGTCAAGGTCCCGTACAACGAGGCCCGTTACGGCAACAACGCCTGCGGCTCGACGAACTGCCCGAGCGTGTGGAACGTCGTCACCGACGGCCTGAACGCCTGGGTCGCCCAGCAGAAGAAGGCCGGCCGGTCCGACGCCGACATCAAGAAGGACCTCGCCAAGTACGACCAGTGGGACCGGTACGACTACGACGGCGACGGCAACTTCAACGAGCCGGACGGCTACGTCGACCACTTCCAGATCGTGCACGCCGGTGAGGACGAGTCCGCCGGCGGCGGCGCGCAGGGCACGGACGCGATCTGGGCCCACCGCTGGTACGCCTTCGGCACCGACGCCGGCGCCACCGGCCCCGACAACAACAAGCTCGGCGGCACGCAGGTCGGCAACACGGGCGTCTGGGTCGGCGACTACACCATCCAGCCGGAGAACGGCGGCCTCGGCGTCTACGCCCACGAGTACGGCCACGACCTCGGCCTGCCGGACGAGTACGACACCGCCGGCGGCGACAACTCCACCGGCTTCTGGACGCTGATGAGCTCCGGCTCCTGGCTGGGCACCGGCAAGGAGTCCATCGGCGACCTGCCGGGCGACATGAACGCCTGGGACAAGCTCCAGCTCGGCTGGCTGAACTACGACACCGCCAAGGCCGGCAAGCAGTCCACGCACAAGCTGGGCCCCGCCGAGTACAACACCTGGGACAAGCAGGCCCTCGTGGTGAACCTGCCGGACAAGGCGGTCACCACCACCATCACCGAGCCGGCGCAGGGCTCGACCCAGTGGTGGAGCGGCAGCGGCAACGACCTGAAGAACACGCTGACCCGTTCCGTGGACCTGACCGGCAGGACGTCGGCGAAGCTGGACCTGGACGGCTGGTGGGCCACCGAGGCCGGCTACGACTACGTCTACACCGAGGTCTCGACCGACGGCGGCGCCAACTGGACCGCCCTGGACGGCACGGCGGACGGCCAGGCCCTGCCGAAGGACGCCAGCGGCAAGCCGGCGCTGACCGGCTTCTCCCAGACCCACAAGAAGCTGTCGTTCCCGCTCGACGCCTACGCGGGCAAGAAGATCGACCTGCGCTTCCGCTACGCCACCGACGGCGGTGTCGCGGAGAACGGCTTCACGGCCGACGAGATCACCGTGACCGCCGACGGCACCCCGCTGTTCTCGGACGACGCCGAGAGCGCGGACGCCGGTTGGACCGCGGCCGGGTTCTCCCGCATCGGCGCGTCCTTCACCAAGGACTACCAGCAGTACTACATCGCCGAGAACCGCCAGTACGTGTCGTACGACAAGACGCTGAAGACCGGCCCGTACAACTTCGGCTTCGCGTCGCGTCCGGACTGGGTGGAGCACTACCCGTACCAGAACGGCCTGCTGATCTGGAAGTGGGACACCTCCCAGGCGGACAACAACACCAACAGCGCCAACGGCCACCCGGGCACCGGTCTGATCCTGCCGGTCGACTCGCACGCCAAGGCGCTGAAGTGGGCCGACGGCACGCTGCTGCGCAACCGCGTCCAGGCCTACGACTCGCCGTTCAGCCTGTACCCCACGGACGGCATCACGCTGCACAAGGCGGACGTCGCGCTGAAGATCAAGGGCTCGAAGGGTGTTCGGGTCTTCAACGACCACACCGGCACCTACTACGACCCGTCGAACCCGACCGGCGGCGTGAAGGTCACTGACACCAACACCAAGATCACGATCGTCAAGGAGGCCAAGGACGGCTCCACGATCCAGCTCAAGGTCGGCCCCGCGGTCAAGTAGTCACTGAAACCGCAGGTCACAAGCGTATCGGCGGCAGCCCCTTGGCGGGCTGCCGCCGGTCGTGTTTAGGTGCGTCCTGTGGACCGCTTATTGACACCGACCGGAACGGGGATGTGACCGCATGGCCGCAGGAGGCTTCTGCAAACTGCCGAACGGCACGGTGGTCGTCGCACTGAACCTGCCGTACGACCCCGCCGGGGTACGGGTGCTCGTGCACGCCCAGAACCGCGCCCGCGCCCTGACCAGGCTGCGCAACCTGGGCCTGCGGGCGATCTACCTCCGGGGCAATGCGGCGCCCCCGACACCGGACGAGATCACGGCGGTCCTGCACCACCCCGACGGGCTGATATGGCGCACGGCCCCCGCGGACAACGGTGTCATCGTGAACGAGCTGTGGCACCCGATCCGCGCGCTGCTGCGCAGATCGGCCGTGGTCCCGTAGGGTCCTAGCCGCTCACCACGGGCTTGCCCGTCAGCTCCACGCCCGCCTCGCGCAGCTCCTCCAGGGCCCGCTCGGTCGTCTCCGGGGCCACGCCCGCCGTGAGGTCCAGGAGGACCTGCGTGCGGAAGCCCTCGCTCGCGGCGTCCAGCGCGGTGGCCCGGACGCAGTGGTCCGTGGCGATGCCCACCACGTCGACCTCGGTGATCTCGCGGGCGCGGAGCCAGTCGGCGAGGAGGACGCCGTTCTCGTCGGCGCCCTCGAAGCCGCTGTAGGCGGCCGAGTAGGCACCCTTGTCGAACACGGCGTCCACCGCGCCGGAGGCGACCGCGGGGGCGAAGTTCGGGTGGAATCCCACGCCCTCCGTGCCCGCGACGCAGTGCGCGGGCCAGGAGCGGACGTAGTCGGGGTTGTCCGCGAAGTGGCCGCCGGGCGCGATGTGGTGGTCGCGGGTGGCCACCACATGCCGGTAGCCGGTGCCCGCCGCCTGGCCGATCAGCTCGGTGATGGCGGCGGCCACGTCGCCGCCGCCGGCCACCGCGAGGCTGCCCCCCTCGCAGAAGTCGTTCTGCACGTCTACGACGATCAAGGCGCGGCGCATGGTGGGTGTCCTTCGACTGAGAGTGAAGTAACTGAGCCTAGAGACTTCCGGGCCCGTGCGGGAGGGGGCGGGCGAGGGCGGACGGCGGTCCCGCTCTAGCTACCCGAGCGCCCGGTGACGTACTCCGTCGGAATGACGGGTTCCCCCCTGGACAGCTGGGTGGCGGACAGCGGCAGGTTCGCGCGTGCCGCGATGTGCCGGTCCCGGGTCACGTCCAGCGGCTCGCGGGCGACCACCTCACCGCCCTTGACCAGCTGCACCAGCAGCTGCCGGTCGGCCAGCTCGGCCGGGACCGGCCCGGTGCCGACGACCTCGGCCTCCGCGACCCCGTCGGCGTCCAGCCGGCGCGCCGCCCACTTGCGCCCGCCGATGGACGTCTTGCCGCCGCTGGACTTCTTCGCGACGGGCAGCAGCGCGGCCCTCGGGTCGGCGGACTCGGCGCGGGCGACGAGCTTGTAGACCATGGAGGAGGTCGGGTGCCCGGAGCCGGTCACCAGCTGGGTGCCGACGCCGTACGCGTCCACGGGCGCGGCGGCCAGCGAGGCGATGGCGTACTCGTCCAGGTCGGAGGTCACGACGATCTTCGTGTCGGTCGCGCCCAGCTCGTCCAGCTGCTGCCGCACCCGGTGCGCCACCAGCAGCAGGTCGCCGGAGTCGATGCGGACGGCGCCCAGCTCGGGGCCGGCCACCTCCACCGCCGTACGGACGGCCTCGGTGACGTCGTAGGTGTCCACCAGGAGCGTGGTGCCCCGGCCGAGGGTCTCGACCTGGGCCCGGAAGGCGTCCCGCTCGCGGTCGTGGAGGAGGGTGAAGGCGTGCGCGGAGGTGCCGACGGTCGGGATGCCGTAGCGGAACCCCGCCGCGAGGTCGGAGGTGGTGGCGAAGCCGCCGACGTAGGCGGCGCGGGCGGCGGCCACGGCGGCGAGTTCGTGGGTACGGCGGGCGCCCATCTCGATCAGGGGGCGGTCGCCGGCCGCGGAGGCCATCCGGGAGGCGGCCGCGGCGATCGCGGAGTCGTGGTTGAGGATGGAGAGGATCACCGTCTCCAGCAGGACGCACTCGGCGAAGGTGCCCTCGACGCGCATGATCGGCGAGCCGGGGAAGTAGACCTCGCCCTCCGGGTAGCCCCAGATGTCCCCGCCGAAGCGGTAGTCGGCGAGCCACTCCAGGGTCTGCTCGTCGACGATGTCCCGCTCCCGCAGGAAGCCGAGGACGCCGTTGTCGAAGCGGAAGTTCTCCACCGCGTCCAGGACACGGCCGGTGCCGGCCACCACGCCGTAGCGGCGTCCGTTCGGCAGCCGTCGCGTGAAGACCTCGAACACGCTCCGCCGTTCGGCCGTACCGGCCTTCAGGGCGGCGCGCAGCATGGTCAGCTCGTACTGGTCCGTGAAGAGCGCTGTCGAGGGAACGTCCACCGGCAGCCCAAGGTCCGCTGTGTTCATGACCAGGGATCGTACTCCCTTTTCGTCGGTGTGACGATTTATGGGTGCCATGGCAGCATGGCTGTGTGACGTCACCCGCGCCCGTAGAGATCGAACGCACCGAGTCGGCGGAGGAGGTCTTCGCCGTACCCGAGCCCGACGTCCCCTGGGTCACGATCGTGCACAACGACCCGGTCAACCTCATGAGCTACGTGACGTACGTCTTCCAGACGTACTTCGGCTACTCCAAGGACAAGGCCACCAAGCTCATGCTCGACGTCCACCACAAGGGCCGGGCGGTCGTCTCCAGCGGGAGCCGCGAGGAGATGGAGCGCGACGTGCAGGCGATGCACGGATACGGTCTGTGGGCCACCCTCCAGCAGGACCGGAAGTAAACGCACCCCGATGCCCGGACACTTCGAACCGCTCCCCGGCGGCGGCGCGGCCGTCGCGCTCGACGACGTCGAGATCTCCATCATCCGGTCGCTGGCCGTCCAGTTGCTGGAGCTGATCGGCCCCGGCCCGGGCGCCGACGCCCCGGACGACCCGCTCGCCGAGCTGTTCGCCGAGGGCCCCAGCGAGCCGCCCGCCGACCCGGTCCTGCGCCGGCTCTTCCCGGACGCCTACAGCGACCCGGAGCACTCCCCGGCTTCCCCGGACGAGGCCGAGGAGCGGCGGGCGCACTCCGCCGAGTTCCGCCGCTACACCGAGAACGACCTGCGGGCCGGCAAGCGGGACAACGCGCTCGGCGTGATCCGCTCGCTGGACGCGCTCGCCCCCGTGGACGAGGGCGGGGCGGTGCTCAAGCTGTCCCCGGCGGAGTCCCGGCAGTGGCTCGGCGCCCTCAACGACCTCCGGCTGGCGATCGGCGCCCGGCTGGACATCACCGACGAGGACGACACCGACCTGCTCTTCCGGCTCCCGGAGGAGGACCCGCGCAAGCCGATGGTGCTGGCCTATCTGTGGCTGGGCGGGCTCCAGGAGACCCTGGTGTCGACCCTTATGCCCTAGGGAATCCGAATTGCCCACCATTGGGGCGTTCGCTCAGAGGACGCTCAAATCCGGATAACGATCCCGTCACCTTTGTGGCCGGTTTTGACGCATTTGGGCGCTCTTTGTCCACTTTTACCTGTGGGATGCGCCACACCCCGCCTCTGTGATCAGTATTGCGGCCGTGATAAATCTTCACGACCGCCCGACCGACACCACCCATGTTCGGCCGGGTGCGCCACCGAGCCGACGACCGTCGGCCAGGCAGACAGCTCCATCATCCGGGGGGATCGAGACCCGATCCGAGGCCGACGACAGGCCCGGGTCGGCATGGAGAAAGGCGCACCACACATGACCTCAGCGCAGGTCGATCAGCACCGCGACGGCAACGAGGCCGCGCGTGCGGAGGACGGCGAGGGCGAGGGCTACCAGCGCGGGCTCGGGGCCCGGCAGATCCAGATGATCGCCATCGGCGGTGCCATCGGCACCGGCCTCTTCCTCGGCGCGGGCAAGGGTATCTCCAAGGCGGGACCGAGCCTGATCCTGGCGTACGCCATCGCGGGCCTCGTCATCTTCTTCATCATGCGGGCCCTCGGCGAGCTGCTGATGTACCGCCCGGTGTCGGGCTCCTTCTCGGAGTACGCGCGCGAGTTCATCGGCCCGTTCGCCGGTTTCGTGACCGGATGGACGTACTGGCTGTTCTGGGTGGTCACGGGCATCACCGAGGTCACGGCCGCGGCCGCCTACATGACGTACTGGTGGGACATCCCGCAGTGGGTGTCGGCCCTGGTCTTCACGATCGTCCTGTACGGCGCCAACCTGATCTCCGTGAAGCTCTTCGGCGAGCTGGAGTTCTGGTTCTCCATGGTCAAGGTCACCGCCATCATCGGCATGATCCTGATCTGCGCCGGCATCCTCACCATCGGCTTCTCCGACGCCGGTGACACCGCCTCCGTCAGCCACCTGTGGAGCGACGGCGGCTTCTTCCCGCACGGTGTCGGCAACACGCTGATGACCCTCCAGATGGTCATGTTCGCCTTCCTCGCCGTCGAGCTGGTCGGTGTGACCGCGGGCGAGTCCAAGGACCCCAAGACCGTGCTGCCCAAGGCGATCAACACCGTGCCGTGGCGCATCGCCGTCTTCTACGTCGGCGCGCTGATCATGATCCTGTCGGTCGTGCCGTGGACGAACTTCAGCGCGGGCAACAGTCCCTTCGTGGTCGCTTTCGAGAAGATGGGCCTCCCCGCCGGCGCCGGCATCGTGAACTTCGTCGTGCTCACCGCGGCGCTGTCCTCCTGCAACTCCGGCATGTACTCCACCGGCCGCATGCTGCGCGACCTCGCGCTCAACAGCCAGGGCCCGAAGTTCTTCACCAAGCTGACCCGCAGCGGCACCCCGCTCGTCGGCACGACGTTCTCCGCCGCGCTGATGCTGGTCGGCGTCTGGATCAACTACCAGTGGCCGGGCAAGGCGTTCGACTACGTGGTGTCCTTCGCGACCATCTCCGGCATGTGGGCCTGGATCGTCATCCTGTTCTGCCAGATCCGCTACCGCGCCAAGTCCGACCGCGGCGAGCTGCCCCGCTCGGAGTTCCGTGCCCCGGGCGCGCCGTGGACCAGCTGGTTCGCGCTCGCCTTCATCGGCATGGTGATCGTGATGATGGGCATCGACAAGGACGCCCGGGTCTCCCTGTACTGTGCCCCGCTGTGGGCGCTGATCCTCGGTGTCGCCTACCTGGTGCTCAAGCGCCGCAACCCGGAGGCCGCGGCCTTCCGCAAGCGCTGACCCAGACCCTCCGGACTCCCCGTCCGGACCCCCGGACCCTCCGGATAGGACGTCCGGCCGCCGGGAGCTCTCGTGGCGCCCCCGGCGGCCGCCGCTCAGGACGTCCAGCATGCGGGCCGTCCCGTACCATCCCTCGGTACGGGACGGCCCCTCTGCTTATCCTGACCCCCATGCTGACCATCACCCAGGCCCTGTACGACCGGATCGTCGCCCACGCGCGCAAGGACCACCCCGACGAGGCGTGCGGCGTGGTGGCGGGCCCGGCGGGCGCGGACCGCCCCGAGCGCTTCATCCCCATGCTGAACGCGGCGATGTCGCCCACCTTCTACGAGTTCGACTCGGGCGACCTGCTGAAGCTCTACCGCGAGCTGGACGACCGCGACGAGGACCCGGTGGTCGTCTACCACTCGCACACCGCCACCGAGGCCTACCCCTCGCGCACCGACATCTCCTACGCCAACGAGCCCGGTGCCCACTACGTGCTGGTCTCCACCGCCGACACCGACGGCCTCGGCGAGTTCCAGTTCCGCTCCTTCCGGATCGTGGACGGCCAGGTCACCGAGGAGGAGGTCAGGGTCGTCGAGGCGTACTGACCGTGATGCGGGCGGCGATCATCCACGATGCGAGATCACACTCCGGGATCCGGACCGGGAATCGATACGATGAGCCCATGGTTCTGAACGACGTGAGCGACAAGGTGCCGAGCGTGCTGCTCGTGGCCCGGCTGCACGTCGACCTGTGCAGGCTGAACAGCGCCATCTGTTGACGTTCCCTGCCGCCGTACGGCCGTGGGCCGCGGCGCGCCGCCGTGTGCTCAGACCCGAACCCTTTCCGACAGGAGCCCGCAATCATGGCCATCGAGGTCCGCATCCCGACCATCCTCCGCCCGTACACCGACGGCCAGAAGGCGGTGGAGGGCAACGGGGACACCCTCGCCGAGCTGTTCGCCGACCTCGAGACCCGGCACGCGGGCATCCAGGCCCGCATCGTGGACGGCGACCAGCTGCGCCGCTTCGTCAACGTCTACCTCAACGACGAGGACGTCCGCTTCCTGGACGGCATCGGCACCAAGCTGTCCGACGGCGACAACGTGACGATCCTGCCGGCCGTCGCCGGCGGCATGCGCTGATCGGCCGCTGAGCAGCGATGCGCTACGACTCCCCGCTGGCCGCGGTGGGCAACACCCCCCTGGTGCGCCTGCCGCGGCTGTCGCCGTCCCTGGACGTCCGTATCTGGGCCAAGCTGGAGGACCGCAACCCCACCGGCTCCGTCAAGGACCGCCCCGCCCTGCACATGATCGAGCAGGCGGAGAAGGACGGCCGGCTCACCCCGGGCTGCACCATCCTGGAGCCCACCTCCGGCAACACCGGCATCTCCCTCGCCATGGCGGCCAGGCTCAAGGGCTACCGCATGGTGTGCGTGATGCCGGAGAACACCTCGCAGGAGCGCCGGGACCTGCTCGGCATGTGGGGCGCCGAGATCATCCCCTCGCCGGCCGCCGGCGGCTCCAACACCGCCGTGCGCATGGCCAAGGAACTGGCCGCCGAGCACCCCGACTGGGTGATGCTCTACCAGTACGGCAACCCGGACAACGCGGGCGCCCACTACGCCACCACCGGCCCGGAGATCCTCGCCGACCTGCCCTCGATCACCCACTTCGTGGCCGGCCTCGGCACCACCGGCACCCTCATGGGCGTCGGCCGCTACCTGCGCGAGCACAAGCCGGACGTGCGGATCGTCGCCGCCGAGCCGCGCTACGACGACCTGGTCTACGGCCTGCGCAACCTCGACGAGGGCTTCGTCCCCGAGCTGTACGACGCCTCCGTCCTCACCAACCGCTTCTCGGTCGGCTCGGCCGACGCGGTCACCCGCACCCGCGAACTCCTCCAGCAGGAGGGCATCTTCGCGGGCGTCTCCACCGGCGCCGCCCTGCACGCGGCGATCGGCGTCGGCAGGAAGGCCGTCACGGCGGGCGAGAACGCCGACATCGTCTTCGTCGTGGCCGACGGCGGCTGGAAGTACCTCTCCACCGGCGTCTACACCGCGGCCACCACGGAGGAGGCCATCGAGACGCTCCAGGGCCAGCTCTGGGCGTAGGCCCCGCGAGGGATCCGCGCACGCCGGTGGTACGTCACACCCGTACCAGCACCCCGGCAGAAAGGCGGAACCATGCGCCGTACGACGCCCCTCGCCCTCGCGGCGGCAGCGCTGCTCCTCGCGGGCTGCGGCTCCCGGCAGGACACCGGGAGCGGCGGCAAGGTGTCGGTCCCGCCGCGCGGCGGGACCACCCCGTCGCCCGGCCGCTCCGCCGGCGACTGCACCGCTCACGTGGAGCTGACGGCCGCCGCGCACGGCCGTACCGTCTGCGTGACCAAGGGCGGCGAGGTCCGGCTGACACTGGACGGCACCACGGCCCGGCCCTGGAAGCCGGTCACCGCGAGCGGCACGGGACTGGAGGCCGTCAACGCGGGCTTCGTCCTGCGGCCGGGTGACGCCACCGCCGCCTACCGGGCGGTGGCCGCCGGCACCGTGAGGCTCACCTCGTCCCGCCCCCTGTGCGCCCAGCCCACCGCACCGGGCCGGGTCTCCTGCAAGGGCATCGAGGAGTGGACGGTCACCGTCCGGGTGAGCTAGGGGGTCTGCGACCCTAGCCCGCGAGGTGCCTCACCTGGTCCCACAGGACCGGGTCGACCACGCCGACCCGGCGGCGGAAACCGCTCACCGGCACCTCGCGCAGCTCGTCGGTCTCCAGGAAGCTGGGCCGGCCCTGGGCGTCGCCGACCGCGCCCGGCGGCAGCGGGATCACGCCGCAGCGCTCGTCGTGGTACTTGCTGGTGATCTTGGCGACCGTGGCCCGGTTCCCGCGTACGGCCAGCACCAGGCAGGGCCGGTCCTTCACCCCGGGCCGGTCCTCGTAGGGGACGTCCGCCCACCAGATGTCCCCGGGGGACGGCCGTACGGCGTGGCTCGTCCGCGGGCCCGGACGGCCCGGGGGCCGCAGGCGTCGCCCACCGGGCCGGCGCCCGCGGCCCCAGCCGTCGACCAGCGTGGCGACCAGCGCGAGCAGTACCACCGCGGCGAGGGCCAGCCACCAGGACGTGTCCATACGACGACGTTACCGGCGTGCGTCGTACATCGCGCGCCCTCCGCCGATCCTTGTGCGCCCCATGTCCAGCCGAACCGGTGACAGCACAGGTGAGTTCGCCCACAACGGCCCCTGGCGGAGGAGCGACCCGTGCTTTCGCGCCTTACGCTCGACGCACCGCACGACCCCCGACAGCCCTCCTTCCCGAGTGGTTCCTCGTCCCGACCATCGCTTTCCCGCCAACGGAGGTTTCTGCTTCATGAAGCTCACCGTCGTCGGCTGCTCGGGGTCGTTCCCGTCCGCGGAATCGGCCTGTTCGAGCTACCTCCTCGAGGCCGACGGCTTCCGGCTGCTCCTCGACATGGGCAACGGCGCCCTCGGCGAGCTGCAGCGCCACTGCGGTCTCTACGACCTCGACGCGATCTTCCTCAGCCATCTGCACGCCGATCACTGCATCGACATGTGCGCGTACTTCGTGGCGCGCTACTACCGCCACGACGGCGGCCGGTGCGACCCCGTCCCGGTCTACGGACCCGAGGGCACCGAACACCGCCTGACCACGGCCTACGCGGACACCCCCTCCGCCTCCTCCATGAGCGAGGTCTTCGACTTCCACACGGTCAAGCCGTCCACCTTCGAGATCGGCCCCTTCACCGTGCACACCGAGCGGGTCCGCCACCCCGTGGAGGCCTACGGCATCCGGATCGAGCACGGCGGGAAGTCCCTGACGTACTCCGGCGACACGGGCGTCAGCGAGGCGCTGGACGCGCTGGCCCGGGACACCGACCTGTTCCTGTGCGAGGCGGCGTTCACGCACGGCAAGGAGACCATCCCCGACCTGCACCTCACCGGGCGCGAGGCGGGGGAGACGGCCGCGCGCGCGGGCGCCCGGCGGCTGGTCCTCACCCACATCCCGCCGTGGACCGACGCCCAAATCAACCTGCGGGACGCGCGCGAGGTGTTCGACGGGCCGGTGGAGCTGGCCGCGCCGCGGGTGACGTACGCGATCTGACGCGGGGCACGCGCACGAGGGCCCCGGAACCTCGTCGGTTCCGGGGCCCTCGTCGCCGTCTGCGGCTCGGCCCTGTTACTTGGCCTTACTTGGCTTCCGCCTTCTGCAGTTCCGCCAGTTCCTCGTCGGACTCGCGGCCCGGGGTCGGCAGGTTGAACCTGGTGATCGCGAAGCGGAAGACCACGTAGTAGACCGCCGCGAAGCACAGGCCGACCAGGACCAGGCCCCACGGATTGCTCGCGATGCCCAGGTTCAGACCGAAGTCGACCGCGCCCGCCGAGAAGCCGAAGCCGTCCTTCATGCCCAGCGACCAGGTCAGCGCCATCGAGACACCGGTGAGGACGGCGTGGATCGCGTACAGGACCGGCGCGATGAACATGAAGGTGAACTCGATGGGCTCGGTGACACCGGTGACGAAGGACGTCAGCGCCAGCGAGAACATCATGCCGCCGACGACCTTGCGGCGCTCGGGCCGGGCGCAGTGCACGATCGCCAGGCACGCGGCCGGCAGGGCGAACATCATGATCGGGAAGAAGCCGGTCATGAACTGGCCCGCGTGCGGGTCGCCGGCCAGGAAGCGCGCGATGTCACCGCTCTTGCCGTGGTACTCGCCCGCCTGGAACCACGGGAACGAGTTGAGCAGGTGGTGCATGCCGATCGGGATCAGCGCACGGTTGGCGACACCGAAGATGCCCGCGCCGACCGCGCCGGACTTCACCAGCCACTCGCCGAAGTTGTGCAGACCCGTGCCGAGGACCGGCCAGATGTAGCCGAAGACGATGCCGAGGACCAGGCCGGCGAAGGCCGACAGGATCGGGACGAGCCGGCGGCCGCCGAAGAAGCCCGCCCAGTCGGGCAGCTTGGTGCGGTAGAAGCGCTGGTACAGAAGGGCCACGACGATGCCCATCACGACACCGCCGAGGACCTTCGCGTCCACCGGGGCGTTCTGCATGACGATCTTGCCGTCGACGACGGCCGCGACCTTCGGCAGGTTCTTGTCGGTGAAGGTGCCGAGCACGTTCTTGAAGACCAGGTACCCGACGACCGCGGCGAGGGCCGTGGAGCCGTCCGACTTCTTCGCGAAGCCGATCGCGATGCCCACCGCGAACAGCAGCGCCATGTTGTCGAGGATGGCGTTGCCGCCGGCCGCCATGAACGACGCTATCTTCGTCAGGAAGGTCGGGAAGGACGGGCGACCCAGCATGTCGGTGTTGCCCAGGCGCACCAGGAGGGCGGCGGCGGGCAGCACCGCGACCGGCAGCATCAGGCTGCGGCCGATGCGCTGGAGCACAGCCATCGCCCCGGCGCCCTTCTTCTTCTCGGCCGCGGGAGCGGCGCTGGCCGTGGTCACAAGTTCCTCCATCGGGCAAGGCGCCGCCCGGAACCAAGGAAGGGACGGCAGCGTCTCTGGTCTACACCAGCAGTGGTGTAGACCTGTTGTAGCACGATGAAGGCGGCATAAGGAACCCGCGAATCCGCTACCACGGCACTACGCGCTGTGCGCCCCGCCACGCCGGGCCGGACGCCGTCGGACCTCGCCGATCTCAGACCTTGGTGACGTCCTCCACCTCGTCCACCGGCTCGCGCCCCGGTGTCCTCAGGTCGAACCTCGTGATGGCGAAGCGGAAGACGGCGTAGTACACGGCCGCGAAGCACAGCCCGATCGGGATGATCAGCCAGGGCCTGGTCGCCAGGCGCCAGTTGATGACGTAGTCGATCAGGCCCGCGGAGAAGCTGAAGCCGTCGTGCGAGCCGAGCGCCCAGGTCACCGCCATCGAGGCACCCGTGAGCAGCGCGTGCACCGCGTACAGCGCGGGCGCGATGAACATGAAGGAGTATTCGAGCGGCTCGGTGATGCCGGTGACGAACGACGTCAGCGCGACCGACAGCATCAGCCCGCCGACCTCCTTGCGGCGCTCCGGCCGGGCGCAGTGCGTGATGGCCAGCGCGGCGGCGGGCAGCGCGAACATCATGATCGGGAAGAAGCCCGAGGTGAACTGGCCGGCGTCCGGGTCGCCCTGCAGGAACATGTTGATGTCGCCGTGCACCACCGTGCCGTCCGGCTTGGTACAGCTGCCGAACTGGAACCAGACGGGCACGTTCAGGAACTGGTGCAGGCCGACGACGAGCAGCGCGCGGTTGGCCACCCCGAAGACGCCCGCGCCCCAGGGGCCCGCGTCCCTGAGCCACCCGCCGAAGCTCTCCAGCGCGGCGCCGACCGGCGGCCAGACGAACAGGCACACCACCGCGAACAGGATCGCGACGAAGGCCATGATGATCGGCACCAGCCGGCGCCCGTTGAAGAAGCCCAGCCAGTCGACCAGTCTCGTGCGGTGGTAGCGGGCCCAGAAGAAGGCGGCCAGCAGGCCCATGACGATGCCGCCGAAGACGCCCGGGTTCTGGTAGGTGAACGCGGACACCGCGCCGCTCGCCGCCTGGCAGCCCGTGAGGACCGCCTTCGCGCCCGCCGGGCACTCCCGCGGGAACTGGCGCAGGACGCCGTAGTAGACGAGGAAGCCCGTCACCGCCGCGAGCGCCGTCGACCCGTCGGCCTTCTTCGCCATGCCGATCGCGACGCCCACGCAGAACAGCATCGGCAGCCCCAGCTGTCCGTCGAGCAGCGTGCCGCCGGCCCCGCTCATCACCTTCGAGACGTTCGTCCAGCCCAGGCCGTCCGCGCCGAACACGTCGGGCTGTCCCAGCCGGTTCAGGATGCCCGCGGCCGGCAGGACGGCGATGGGCAGCTGGAGGCTGCGGCCCATCTTCTGCATGCCCTGGAACACGCTGTTCCAGCGGGCCCTCGCCGGACGTGCCGCGCTCTTGGCACTCATGGGTTTGGCGACCTTCCCCACGGTGGTGTAGACCAGTCGACGGACGGTTCCGCTGTCGTGATCATCCGGCACGGACGGCATGACCGCTCGCGAAGATGGGCCAACTGTGGGTTACTGCGACAAAGCGGTTCGGAGCAGGGAGAAGGAACATGGCCAGCAAGGCTGAGAAGATCGTCGCCGGCCTCGGCGGCATCGACAACATCGAGGAGATCGAGGGCTGCATCACCCGGCTGCGCACCGAGGTGTCCGACCCCGACCTGATCGACGAGACCGCCCTGAAGGCCGCCGGCGCCCACGGCGTCGTCAGGATGGGCACCGCCGTCCAGGTCGTCATCGGCACCGACGCCGACCCGATCGCCGCGGAGATCGAAGACATGATGTGAGCCGGCCGGCTCACCGGAACAGGGGCTCTTCCCGACGCGGGAGGAGCCCCTTCCGTATGGACGGCTAGGCTCGTCCGCATGTCTCGCATCGACGGCCGTACTCCCGAACAGCTCCGCCCGGTCACCATCGAACGGGGATGGAGCAAGCACGCCGAGGGCTCCGTCCTCGTCTCCTTCGGCGACACCAAGGTCTTCTGCACCGCCTCCGTCACCGAGGGCGTCCCGCGCTGGCGCAAGGGCAGCGGCGAAGGCTGGGTCACCGCGGAGTACGCCATGCTGCCCCGCGCCACCAACACCCGCGGCGACCGCGAGTCCGTCAAGGGCAGGATCGGCGGCCGCACCCACGAGATCTCCCGGCTCATCGGCCGCTCCCTGCGCGCCGTCATCGACTACAAGGCGCTCGGCGAGAACACCATCGTCCTCGACTGCGACGTCCTCCAGGCCGACGGCGGCACCCGCACCGCGGCCATCACCGGCGCCTACGTCGCCCTCGCCGACGCCGTCGCCTGGGCCCAGGGCAAGAAGCTGATCAAGGCCGGCCGCCGGCCGCTGACCGGAACCGTGAGCGCGGTCTCGGTCGGCATCGTCGGCGGCGTCCCGCTGCTCGACCTCTGCTACGAGGAGGACGTGCGCGCCGAGACCGACATGAACGTCGTCTGCACCGGCGACGGCCGCTTCGTCGAGGTCCAGGGCACCGCCGAGGCCGCCCCCTTCGCCCGCGACGAGCTGAACGCCCTGCTCGACCTCGCCGTGGCCGGCTGCACCGACCTGGCCGCGCTCCAGCAGGCGGCACTGGCCGACACGCGCGCGTAAAGAAAGCTTCAAGGCCCGGGCAACCCGCCGGGTCCTTCCGGCGTCCCTCTGGATACGGGCGTACGGCTCACCGCCGTGCGCCCGGCCAGCCGTACCAGGGGAGGGAACCGACCATGGCCGCCAGCCGACGCCGAGGCAGGCTCACCGCCGTCGCCGCCGCCGTAGCGACCGCCGCACTCGCCGCCGGCCTCATCACCGGCTGCGACGCCGTCGGCAAGGCGCTGGACTGCGTGCAGACCGCCGACGCCATCGCCGACAACGTCACCGACCTCCAGCAGGCCGTGGAGAACGCCGCCAACGACCCCTCCCAGGCCGACGCCTCGCTCGACTCCATCGACAAGAGCCTGCGGAAGATCGGCGACAAGACCGACGACGCCGACGTCAACAAAGCCGTGGACGACCTCGACAAGGCCGTCGCCAACGTCCGGACGGCCATCAGGAACGGCGACGAGACGCCCGACGTGAGCCCGGTGACGGACGCGGCGGGGGAGCTGACGAAGGTGTGCACGTCGTAGCCGTGCACGTCGCAGGTGTGCCGTCGTAGAAACGCACGGCAGGGACGCCCGTCGGCGGCGCACCCCTCGGACACGCGGGGGCGGCTAGGCCGTTCCGCGCCGCCTCAGCCCGCGTTTCGCCCGGGGCGGCTTTCGCTCCACACCCACTCCGCCCCAGAACGCGAAACCGGTGAGGACCACGCGGGGGGCACCCGGCTCCGGCGGGCCGTCCTCCCGCGGGTGCTCGAAGGCGCCCATCACGCCGATGCCGCGGACGACGACCTCGACACCCGGCGGAACGGTCACCTGCACCCCGCCCATGACCGCCACGCAGCGGATCTCCACCTCACGGTCGGCGAAGTCCGCCTCCCGCAGGTCGAGTTCACCGCCACCCATGAACGTGAAGCAGGAGAACCGCTTCGGCACCGTCCAGCGGCCCTTGCGCTCAAAACCGGACAGGACGGCCACCGCGCCCGTCGAGGACCACCCGCCCCCGGTGACACGGTCCGCCCAACCACCGCTCACCGCGGGCTCCTTCGCGAAGGAGACACGCGGGCCCGCACCCGCCGCCGGCAGATCACGGGTCAGCGGAGCCAGCTCCCCGTACGTCCGCGCCCGGTACGCCGACTCCAGCCGCTCCTCGAACTCCCCCATGTCGAGCCGCCCCTCGGCCAGGGCGTCCCGCAGGACCTCGGCGACCCGGTCCCGGTCGGCGTCGGACGCCCGGAGGTCCGGGACTGCGTCGTCGCTCATGGCAGCAGCCTACGAGACCGCCCTCTCGGCGTACATCCTGGCGATGACGGCCTCGATGTCCGGCTCCCGCACCGACAGGTCCACCAGCGGATACCGGGCCGCCAGATGCGCGACGAGCGGCGCCGCCGACTGCCCCGCCGGGAACGCCAGCCACTGCCGCGGCCCCTCCACCCGCACCACCCGCGCCGACGGCACCTCCACCGGCGGCAGCTCCCGCTCCAGGTCCACCACCAGCGTCCGCTCGCTCTCCCCGGCCTCGTGCAACCCCGCGAGCGGCCCGTCGTACACCAGCCGCCCGTGGTCGATCACCATCACCCGGGAACACAACTGCTCGATGTCCTGCAGGTCGTGCGTGGTCAGCAGCACCGTCGTACCCCGCTCGGCGTTCACCTCCCTGAGGAACTCCCGCACCCTCGCCTTCGACACCACGTCCAGACCGATCGTCGGCTCGTCCAGGTACAGCACGTCCGGATCGTGCAGCAGCGCCGCCGCGATGTCCCCGCGCATCCGCTGCCCCAGCGACAGCTGCCGCACCGGCACGTCCAACAGCGCCCCCAGGTCCAGCAGTTCCACCAGCCGGTCCAGGTTCTCCCGGTAACGGGCGTCCGGGATGCGGTACATGCGGTGCGCCAGCCGGTAGGAGTCGATCAGCGGCAGGTCCCACCACAACGTGGTCCGCTGGCCGAACACCACCCCGATCCGGTGCGCGAGCCGCGACCGCTCCCGCGCCGGATCGATGCCCGCCACCCGCAGCCGCCCGGCGCTCGGCGTCAGGATCCCGGTCAGCATCTTGATCGTGGTCGACTTCCCGGCGCCGTTCGGCCCGATGTACCCGACCATCTCCCCGCGCGCCACCGTGAACGACAGCGCGTCCACCGCCCGCACCGCACGCCGCTCCCGCTTCAGGAACCCCGACTTGCGGCGCACCTCGAAGACCTTCTCGACCTTCTCCAGGGCGATGAACCCATCCCCCGCGACGGCGTCGGCCACGTCTCAGCTCCCCGTGCTGCGGTACGAACGAAGTCCCGCCCGCCAGGCCAGCCCCGCGAGCGCACAACAGACCACGGCCACCAGCGGCGGCGTGAACGCCGTCCACTCCGGCAGCCCCAACGGATACGGCCGCCCCAGCACATAACTCGCGGGCAGCCAGTTGACGAAGGCCAGCGGCAGCACGAACGTCACCCCGCGCACCAGCTCCTTCGCGAACACCGTCGGCGGATACTGCAGCAGCGTCGTACCGCCGTACGTGAACGCGTTCTGCACCTCGGCGGCGTCCTGCGCCAGGAACTGGAACGCCGCGCCCGCCACGAACACCGCACAGAAGATCCCGCAGCCGCTCACCACCATCACCGGCATCAGCAGCAGCCGGTCCGCCGTCCAGCCGATGTCCACCCGGGTCAGCGCCCAGCCCAGGACCAGCCCGCCCTGCGTCACCCGCCCCAGCCTGCGCAGCGCGAACCGGTCGGCCGCCATCTGCGCCAGCACCGGCGCCGGCCGCACCAGCAGCGTGTCCAGCGTGCCGTCCCGGACCCGCCGCCCCAGCCGGTCCATCGACCCGATCACCAGGTCCGCGAGCCCGAAGGACGTCGCCGACAGCCCGTACAGGAACGCCACCTCCGGCAGCGGCCAGCCGCCCAGCGCGTCCACCCGGGAGAACATCAGCATGATCGCGACGAAGTCCAGGAAGGTGGCCGTGAAGTTCCCGAACGTGGTCATGGCGAACGACGCGCGGTACGCCATCGTCGACCGCATCCACATCCCCGCGACCAGCCGGTACGCCCGCACCCCCTCGGCCAGCCGCTCCACCCGCCCCTCAGCCACCCTGCACCACCACCCGGCGCGTCGCCGCCGACTGCACCAGCCGCCCGGCACCCAGCAGCACCACCGCCCACGCGGCCTGGAAGAGATAGGTGGACAGCGGATCCGCCTCCCCCAGCAGGATGTCCGCCGGCGCCTGCAGCAGCGACGACCACGGCAACGCCCGCACGACCTCGCCCAGCGCGCCCGGGAACACGTTCAACGGCAGCAGCATCCCCGAGCAGAAGGACCCCAGCAGCCACGCCATCTGCGCCACCCCCGTACCGTCCAGCAGCCAGAACGCGCTCAGCGCGACCAGGTAGCGGATGCCGAAGCCGACCAGCATGGCGAGGACGACCGCGATCAGGAAGGCCACCCACGTGCCGGCGTCGGCCGGCAGGTACGCCGGGAAGAAGAGCGCGCCGAACAGGAACGGTACGACCCCCCGCCCCAGCAGCTGGAACAACGCCCGGCCGACGTCCGCCGCCAGCCACCACGCCTGCAGATCGACGGGCCGGTACAGGTCGATCGCCACGTCCCCCGTACGAATGCGCTCCATCAACTCGTCCTCGACGCCGCCGCCCCCGATCGCGAGGGACGACAGGAAAGCCTGCCCCAGCCAGACATAGGTGACGGCCTGCCCCTGGTCGTACCCCCCGAGGTGGGGCTTCTCGTCCCACAGCGCGCGGTACGTGTAGACGAGAATGAGACCGAAGACGGTGTTCGTGAACACCCCTGCCGCAGTGGCCGCCCGATAGGTCGCGTACCGTCGGAACCCCCCTGCCGCGACGGCCGCGTACAACCGTCCAGCGCCCACGCCAGTCGACCTCCTCGGACTGCTCGACACCGAAGCGCAGGAGCCTAGTCCGGAGGCCCGGCGGCCGGCCACGCGTTTTCTGCCGGAAGCGTGCCGGAATCCGGGAACGGAACGCCAGGTGCGAGAGTCTTCAAGCAGGGGGAGCGCAGAAGCGTACGAGGCGTACGGGAACGTACGACGCTGAAAACAGGAGTCCGTGCACGACATGAGCGACGAGCCGCAGCCGCAGCAGCCGAACGACGGCGTGGCACCGAAGAGGCCGCTGCCGGCTGAGGGGCCCGGGACCCCGGGGGGCCGCAAGCCGCACATCCCGACACCAGACCCCGCCGACCCCCCTGCCCAGGGGGCCGCGCCCGACAGGCCCGCCGGCCCCGCCGGGCGCCCCGGAGACAGCGGGAAGCCGCGGAGCGCCGACGGGCCCGAGCGCGCCCCGGGCACCGGGCCCGCGGCCGGGGGCACCCGGGCGAGCGCCCCGGGGAAGCCCGACCGCGGCACGGACCGGGCAGGTTCGGCCCCTCGGTCCGACGCCGGCCGGGCCGCTTCGGCGTCCCGGGACGGCTCCGGCGCGGCCGACTCCGGGGTCCCGGACCGGACGGCCTCCATGGCGCGGGCCCGCCAGGCGGCCCACGGCGCCCGGACGGAGCAGTCGGGGCCCAAGGGCACCGGCGCGGGCGCGACCTCCGGTGACGCTTCGACGCCCGGTCGTGGTCCGGCGTCCGGCGGAGGCTCGGCTTCCGGGCGTGGTCCGGCGTCCGGCGGAGGCTCGGCTTCCGGCTCCGGCAAGGGCACCGCAGGCCAGGGTCCCGGTGGCAAGAAGTCGGCCGACACCAGTGGCCGGGGTGGGTCCGCGCAGACGTCGGCCGAGAGTACGCAGGTGCTTCGGCGTATCACCCCGCCCAAGGCACCGAAGGCCGGGAACACGGGCGACACCGCCCAGGCGCCCGAGACCACGCAGGTGCTCCGGCGGGTCAACGCGCCCCGCGAGGGCGAGCCCGGCGGCCCCGGTGCCGCCGCCGCGAAGCCGGACGCCTCCGGCCGTCCCCCTCGCCCCACCGTGCCCCGCCCCGCCGGCGAGAACCGTGCCACCCAGGCCGGTGCCGGTGCTGGTTCCGCTGCTGGTGGTGCGGGTGGCGGTGCCGCCGGCTCCTCTCCGGCCGCCGCCCGTGCCGCCCGTGCCGCGCGGGCGGCCGGAGCCGCCGGAGCCGGCGCCCAGGCCGCCGCGTCCGCGTCCGGCGCCGGTGCCACCGCCGCGTCCGCAGCCGGTGCCACCGCCGCTTCCTCCCCGGCCGCCGCCCGTGCCGCCCGCGCCGCCCGGGCGGCCGGAGCCGCTGGTGCCCAGGCCGCCAAGACCGGCGCCACGCCCGCCGCCGCCTCTTCCCCCTCAGCCCCCGCCACCCCCTCCACCACCTCCCCCGAGGACAAGACCACGCTCCTCGCCGCAGCCGACGCCGACACCCCCGCCGGCAAGGCGGACGGCAAGGCCAAGAGCAAGAAGGGCAAGCGGCCCAAGCGGACCGGGTGGCGGCGGATCTTCCCGACGTGGCGGATGGTGTTCGGCACCCTCTTCATCGGCGTACTGCTGGTCATCGGGCTGTTCTTCGTCGGCTACTCCCTGGTGAAGATCCCGCCCGCCAACGCCTTCGCGACCAAGCAGAGCAACGTCTACCTCTACGCCGACGGCTCCCAGCTCGCCCGCGACGGCAAGGTCAACCGCGAGAACGTCAGCCTCGCCCAGGTCTCCAAGGACGCCCAGCACGCCGTACTGGCCGCCGAGGACCGCGACTTCTACTCCGAGTCCGCCGTCGACCTCAAGGCCATGATCCGCGCCGGCTGGAACACCGCGACCGGCAAGGGCAAGCAGTCCGGCTCGACGATCACCCAGCAGTACGTGAAGAACTACTACCTGGCCCAGGAACAGACGGTCACCCGCAAGGCCAAGGAGTTCTTCATCTCGATCAAGCTCGACCAGAACAAGTCCAAGGACGAAATCCTGGAGGGCTACCTCAACACCAGCTACTTCGGCCGCAACGCCTACGGCATCCAGGCCGCCGCCCAGGCCTACTACGGCAGGGACGCCTCCGACCTCGACCCGGCCCGCGCCGCCTACCTCGCCGCGCTCGTCAACGCGCCGAGCGAGTACGACGTCGTGGCGCACCCGGAGAACAGGAAGGCCGCCGTCGCCCGCTGGAACTACGTCCTCAACGGCATGGTCACCAAGGGCTGGCTCAGCGAGTCCGAGCGCGCCGGCATGAAGTTCCCCATGCCGAAGGAACAGACCATCTCCACCGGCCTGTCCGGCCAGCGCGGCTACCTCGTCGAGGCGGTCAAGCACTACCTGACCACCAACAACATCATCGACGCCGACCACCTCGCGGCCGGCGGCTACCGCATCACCACCACCATCCAGAAGAACCGGCAGGACGCCTTCGTCAAGGCGGTCGACGACCAGCTGATCTCCAAGCTGGACAAGAAGAACCGCAAGGCCGACACCTACGTCCGGGCCGGCGGCGCCTCCGTCGACCCCAGGACCGGCAAGGTCGTCGCGATGTACGGCGGCATCGACTACGTGAAGCAGTACACCAACGGCGCCACCCGCGGTGACTACCAGGTCGGCTCCACCTTCAAGCCGTTCGTGTTCACCTCCGCCGTACAGAACGGGTCCACCACCCAGGACGGCCGCACCATCACCCCGAACACCGTCTACGACGGCACCAACCAGCGCCCCGTCCAGGGCTGGAGCGGCGGCGGCTACGCCCCCGAGAACGAGGACCAGCGGTCGTACGGCCCGATCACCGTCCGCAAGGCCACCGACCTCTCGGTGAACTCCGTGTACGCGCAGATGGCCGTCGACGTCGGCCCCGCCAAGGTCAAGCAGACCGCGATCGACCTCGGCGTCCCCTCCGACACCCCGGACCTCCAGCCGTACCCCTCCATCGCCCTCGGCACCGCCACCGCCAGCGTCCTGGACATGGCGGAGGCCTACGCCACGCTCGCCAACCACGGCAAGCACGGCACGTACACCCTGGTCGAGAAGATCACCAAGGAGGGCACCCAGGAGGTCAAGCTGCCCGACGAGCCGGCCAAGCAGGCCGTCAGCCGCGAAGCCGCCGACACGACCACCTCGGTCCTGCGGAGCGTGGTCCAGAGCGGCACCGCCACCGCCGCACAGGCCGCCGGCCGTCCGGCGGCCGGCAAGACCGGTACCGCCGAGAGCGACAAGGCCGCCTGGTTCGCCGGCTACACCCCCGACCTGGCCACGGTGGTCTCCGTCATGGGCCAGGACCCGGTGACGGCCAAGCAGCAGCCGCTGTACGGGGCGCTCGGCCAGGCCCGCATGAACGGCGGCGGCCCGCCCACCCAGATCTGGGCGCAGTACACGCGCAGCGCCCTGAAGGGCAAGCCGGTCAGCGACTTCGACCTCCGGCTGGAGCAGGGCGCCGACGTGGTCCAGGAGCCGCCCGCCACCAGCAGCGCCACGCCGGGCACCGACGGCGGCACGACCGACGGCGGCGCCACCGCCACCCCGACCGACGGCGGCGCGACCTCCACCCCGACCGACGGCGGCACCACGAGCACCCCGACCAACGGCGGCGCCACCACCGACGGGGGCGCCACCACGGACGGCGGTCCGACCACCGACGGGGGCGCCACCACCGGGGGCGGGGACACCACGACCGGCGGCGGAACCACCACCGGCGGCGGGACACCGGGCGGCGGTACCACCGGCGGCGGACCCACCACCGGCGGCGGCACGGCCGCGGACGGAGGCGGCGGAACCACCGGCACCGACACGGGCCCCGGAGGATTCCCCGGCACCTGACCCGACGCCGACCCCGGCGGTGACACCGCCGCCGTCAATGGCCGCTGGTCGCCTTCAGCCCCACCACGGCGACCAGCAGCAGACACACGAAGAAGATCCGGGCGGCGGTGGCCGGCTCACCGAGCACCACCATGCCGAGCACCGCCGCACCGGCCGCGCCGATGCCCACCCACACCCCGTACGCCGTACCGATCGGCAGGGACCTCGCGGCGTACGACAGCAGCACCATGCTGGCCACGATGCCGGCGCCGGTGAACAGGCTGGGGACGAGACGGGTGAAACCCTCGCTGTACTTCATCCCGATCGACCAGCCGACCTCCAGCAGACCGGCGACGACGAGCAGAACCCAGGCCATGACAGGCACCTCCGAGACGCGGTGAACTCTTCGGGGTGCGTCGTCTTTGCCTTCGACCCGGTACGGCGCGTCTCGTCGGGCTCCTTCCGAACATAACAAAGGCATGCCGAAGAGGGCCGGTGACCATCGTCACCGGCCCTCTTCGCCATGCCTCCTACAGGTACAGCCCCGTGGAGTCCTCCGACCCCTCGAACCGGTCGGCGGCGACGGCGTGCAGGTCACGCTCGCGCATCAGCACGTACGCCACACCCCGCACCTCGACCTCCGCCCGGTCCTCCGGGTCGAACAGGACGCGGTCACCGGGCTCCACCGTCCGGACGTTCTGACCGACGGCGACGACCTCGGCCCAGGCCAGCCGCCGCCCGACCGCCGCGGTGGCGGGAATCAGGATGCCGCCCCCCGACCGCCGCTCGCCCTCACCCGTCTCCTGCCGCACGAGAACCCGGTCGTGCAGCATCCGGATGGGGAGCTTGTCGTGGTGGGGAGTGCTGTGCTCGTTTCTGTTGGCGCTCACGCCTCGAACCTACCCCGCCCCGGTCAGTCCCGGCGCCGCCGGGCCCCCAGGGCCAGCAGCCCCACGACCCCGACGACGACCAGGGCGACCGGCACGACCCGCTCCAGGCGCGGCGCCCCCTCGTCGTCCACGAATCGCGCCCGGACGTCGCTGACGACCCGGTTGACCTGCACGTACGCCCGTCCGACCGTGTGGTCGACATGGGCGACGGCCTTGGCCTTGGCGTCCCCGACGATGGTCTTCGGATGCACACGCACCCCGATCTCGTCGAGCGTCTCGGCCAGCACGTCACGACGGCGCCTGATGTCCGCCTCGATCTGCGCCGGGGTTCTGGTGTCCGACGTGTCCGCCACCGTACGGCCTCCGAAGTCTGCGGGAAGTCTGATGATGCTGGTTGATGGTGTTCTCGAACAGTCTGTCAGCTCACGGCCGGACCGCACCGCAAGGCCCCCCGGTTACGCTGGTCCGATGAGCGAGCGACTCCAGCCCGGGGACGTGGCCCCCGCCTTCACCCTCCCCGACGCCGACGGCAACGAGGTGTCCCTGTCGGACCACAAGGGCCGCAAGGTCATCGTCTACTTCTACCCCGCCGCCCTGACTCCAGGCTGCACCAAACAGGCCTGCGACTTCACCGACAACCTGGAGGTCCTGGCCGCCGCCGGCTACGACGTCATCGGCATCTCCCCCGACAAGCCGGAGAAGCTCGCGAAGTTCCGCGAGCAGGAGTCCCTGAAGGTCACCCTGCTGGCCGACCCCGACAAGCGGGTCCTGGAGGCGTACGGCGCCTTCGGCGAGAAGAAGCTGTACGGCAAGACGGTCGTCGGCGTCATCCGCTCCACGGTGGTCGTGGACGAGGACGGCAAGGTCGAACGCGCCCTGTACAACGTCAAGGCCACCGGCCACGTCGCCAAGATCCTCAAGGACCTGGGCGTCTGACCCACCCGCCCCACGAACGGCCCGCACCGGAAACCCCCGGCGCGGGCCGTTTTCCGTATCCGTGATTCCGGGCGTGACTGTCCGATAACCGGTTCGTTACTCCGTACGGGCGGCGAACGCCCGCCCGGAACGGAGGGGCTTCGGTGGGGGCCGGCACATACACGAAGGAACGACTGGAGACGGCGGCCCGCGGGGCACGGACGCTGTCGGAAGCCCTGGAGCGGCTGGGGGTGGATCCGAGGAGCCCGGCACGGCGCTACGTGCTCGGGCGGATGAAGAAGCTCGGGGTGGACGTCTCGCACTTCGAACGGGAGGGGGTGAAGTGGACCAGGGAGGTCCTCGAGCGGGCCGTGGCCGCCTCCACGAACATGTGCGAGGTGCTGCGCCACCTCGGCCTGGAGGTCGTCGGCGGCCATCACACGCACATCAGCCGGAGGATCAGGGCGTACGGGATCGACACCTCGCACTTCACGTCCGTGGTCCGGACCGAGCGGATGCGGTACAACCAGCGCCGCCGGACTCCCGAAGAGATCCTTGTCGAGAACACGTCGGCGCATGCTCCGCGCATTCCGAGCCGGCGGCTCAAGAGGGCGATGATCGAACTGGGTGTGGAGGAGCGCTGCGCCCTGTGCGGTACCGAGCCGGTCTGGCTCGGCGAGCGACTCCCGCTGGAGGTCGACCACGTCGACGGCAACTGGCGGAACAACCGCGTCGGGAACCTGCGGTTGCTCTGTCCCAACTGCCACTCGACCACCGATACCTACCGAGGGCGTGGCAAGGGCAGTGCCCGGGCAGGTGCCGTATGAGCGGCGGGGTGCAGTACACGCGTGAGCGGTTGGCCGAGGCGGCCGCGCAGTGCTCGGATCTTGACGAGGTCATCGCCTTCTTCGGGACCCGGCCGTACGGCCGACTCCGCAGGTACCTCGTCCATCGATTCGCTCACTTCGGTATCGACATCTCGCACTTCTCGCCCACCGGGAGGCAAGCGCGACCCGCGCCGGAGGAACTGCGGACGGTGGTCGATGAGTCGGCATCCATCGCCGAGGTGTTTCGCCGCATGGGTCGCACCGACAACGGTCGCCAACGTGCGCTGCTCCGCGAGTGGATCGCCGAAGATGGCCTTGACGCCACCCATTTCCTCGGCCAAGCACATCAGCGAGGGAAGCCGGGCACGAATGCCAAGCGGCCGGAAGCTGTCCTGGTGCGGCATGACGGTGGGAACCGGATCGCGACCACACGCCTCCGGCGTGCGCTCCGGGAAGTAGGCGTTCCTGAGCGATGCGCCAGGTGCGGGGTCGGCCCCGAGTGGCACGGCAAGCCGATGACGCTGGAGATCGACCACATCAACGGGGACTGGCGCGACAACCGACAGGAAAACCTGCGGCTGCTGTGTCCCAACTGCCACGCGATCACGAGTACCTGGTGCAGAGGTGGTCGGCGAGACGCGCGCAGCGCCCAGTAGAGTAGGCACCGCTGAGGGCCCGTACCCCAGCTGGCCAAGAGGGCGCCGGTTTAGGTCCGGTGTGTCGTGGGTTCGAGTCCCACCGGGCCCACAGGAGAAAAGGCCTACGCACCTTCGATCTGAAGGTGCGGGGCCCCCTCCGTAAAGTCAGCCCAACAACTCCCGCACCACCGGCACCAACGCCCGGAACGCCTTCCCCCGATGGCTGATCGCGTTCTTCTCCTCCGGGCTCAGCTCGGCGCACGTCCGTGTCTCGCCCTCCGGCTGGAGGACCGGGTCATAGCCGAAGCCGTTCGTGCCGGCGGGGGTGTGCCGCAGGACCCCCCTCAGCTGCCCCTCGACCACCCGTTCCGTGCCGTCCGGCAGGGCGAGCGCCGCCGCGCAGGCGAAGTGGGCGGCGCGGTGTTCCTCGGAGATGTCGGAGAGCTGGGCCAGCAGGAGGTCCAGGTTGGCCCGGTCGTCGCCGTGCCGGCCGGCCCAGCGGGCGGAGAAGATGCCGGGGGCGCCGTTCAGGACGTCCACACAGAGGCCGGAGTCGTCGGCGACCGCGGGCAGGCCGGTGGCCTGGGCGAGGGCGTGCGCCTTGAGGAGGGCGTTCTCGGCGAAGGTGACGCCGGTCTCCTTGACGTCGGGGACGTCCGGGAAGGCGTCCGCGCCGACGAGTTCGTGGGGGAGTCCGGCTTCGGCCAGGATGGCCCTCAGCTCGGTGATCTTTCCGGCGTTGCGGGTGGCGAGGATCAAGCGGGTCATGTCCGCCAGTATTCCTCGCCGCCCGGCTCCCGCCGTGCCCCGCCCCGCTCAGGCCCCCGCCGTGCCCCGCCCCGCTCGGGTTCCCGCGGTGCCCGGCCCGGTTACAGCTCCGCCTGGCCCGCGCCCTTCAGGGTGCGGAGGTCGAAGACGTCGGCCATGGTGCGGTAGCCCAGGTCGCTGGGGTGCAGGTGGTCGCCGGAGTCGTACTCGGGGCGCAGTCGGCGTGGGTCGTACGGGTCCCGGAGGGCCTTGTCGAAGTCGACGACCGCGTCGTAGACGCCGCCGGCCCGGATCTCGGCGTTGACCTGCCGGCGTACGGCTTCCCGGGCGGGGGTGTAGCCGCGGTGGCCCTGGAAGGGCATGAGGGTGGCGCCAACGACCTTCAGGCCGCGGGCGTGGGCCTGGCGGACCAGGGTGCGCAGGCCGGTGACGATGCGGTCGGGGTCGGCGAGCCTGGGGTTGCGCAGGATGTCGTTGACGCCGAGGTCGATGACGACGACCTTGGCGCCGGTGCGGGAGAGTGCGTCCCGGCCGAAGCGGGCGAGGCCGCTCTGGTTCTCGGCGGGCCGGCCGAGGCCGTCGGCGAGGACCTGGTTGCCGCTGATGCCTTCGTTGACGACGCTGTAGCGCGGCAGTTGCCGTCCTTCCTCCAGTGCGCCGCGGAGGCGTCCGGAGAGGACGTCGGGCCAGCGGCGGTTGGTGCCGGTGGTGGAGGTGATGCCGTCGGTTATGGAGTCGCCGAAGGCGATGACGGTGCCGGCGGCTTCGTTGCTGAGCACGTCGAGGGCGGTCAGGTAGCGCCAGTAGGGGGTCTGTCGGGTGTAGGGGGTGCCGGTCGCGTCCTCGGTGCGGTCGCCGTCGGCGACGTACGAGATCTGCCGGGCGTGCGGGTGGTAGGTGACCGGTCCGGAGGGGGTCGGGGAGTAGGTGGTGACCAGGATGTCGGCGCCGTGGGGGAGGGTGACGCGTACGGCGTCGCTGACGGCTTGTCCGCCGGCGGGTATGACGACGTCGGTGCTGCCGCCGAAGGTGAGGCGCCGCATCGTTTCCGCGTCGGCCGCCGCGGTGCCGTCGCCGGTGGCGAGGGCGAGCGAGGCGTGGGTGATGGTGAGGGCCGACTGGCCGTAGAGGTTGGACAGCGTGATGCGGGCACCCGTACCGCCGGCGCTGGTGTGCACCACGTTGCGGACCGAGTGGCCCGCGAGGCCGGTGGTCTCGGTGCCGGGTTCGCCGCCGACGGGGGCGGTGGCCCAGGCGCCGACCCAGGTGCCGGTGGAGGCGGGGGCGGCGTGGGAGTCGCGGTGCGGACTGCCCGCGGCGAGGGTGCTGCGGGGGGTGCCGTCGTCGGCGGCAACGGTGACGTATATGCCGGCGGACACCGCGATGACCAGGGCGATCAGCGCTCCGAGTACCGCATAACCATGACGCTTGGCCACTCTTGTGTTGTTCTCCTCGGGAGATGGGAGCCTGGGGCTCCGATCTTGCTGCTCCCATGATGCGTCATGGGCCGGGGCGGCCTGACAGGACCCTGCCATTGCCGCCCTTCAGACAGACGCCGGGAACTCTCGTTTCGTTCCGGGAGTCGGTCAGGAAGGGACAATTGTGTGCGGGATCACCGAGCGGGTGGAGCTGATGGAACGTACCGAGACGGGAACACCGGAGCGGGGCGCGTCGTACAGGACGATGACGGCGTTCACCCCGGCCGACGAGGAGCGCCGGCGCGGGGTGCGGCGGATGAAGCTCACGGCGACGGGTCTGCTGCTGTTCGTCGCGGTGGTCTACGTCTTGGCGAAGACGGCCGGCGGTGCGGGCGCGGGGCCGTGGGCGGACTATGTCGCGGCGGCGGCCGAGGCCGGCATGGTCGGTGCGCTCGCGGACTGGTTCGCGGTGACGGCCCTCTTCCGGCATCCGCTGGGGCTGCCCATCCCGCACACCGCGATCATTCCGACGAAGAAGGACCAGCTGGGGATCTCGCTCGGTGAGTTCGTGGGGGAGAACTTCCTTTCCCAGGACGTCGTGCGGCAGCGGTTGCGCGCGGTGGGCATCGGCAGTCGGCTGGGTGCCTGGCTGGCGGAGCCCGAGCACGCGGACCGGGTGACGGCGGAGCTGGCGACGGCGCTGCGCGGTGCCCTGACCGTGCTGCGGGACTCCGATGTGCAGGCGGTCGTCGGGGAGGCGATCAATCGGCGGGCCGGTGCGCAGGAGATCGCGCCGGGGATCGGGAAGACGCTGGAGAGGATCGTCGCCGACGGCGGGCACCGGCGGGTGGTGGACCTGGTGGTGTCGCGGGCGCACGACTGGCTGGTGCTGCACCGGGACGACGTGATGGTGGCCGTGGAGGGTGGGGCGCCGGGCTGGACGCCGCGGTTCGTGGACCGGAAGGTCGGTGAGCGGGTCTACAAGGAGTTGCTGCGGTTCGTCACCGAGATGCGGGACATGCCGACGCATCCGGCGCGGGGCGCGCTGGACCGTTTCCTCACCGACTTCGCCTCCGACCTGCAGTCCGACACGGACACGCGGGCGCGGGTGGAGCGGCTCAAGGGCGAGGTGCTGGGGCGCGGGGAGGTGCAGGATCTGATCGCGTCCGTGTGGACGGCCGTACGGTCGATGATCGTGGCGGCGGCCGAGGACGAGCGCAGCGAGTTGCGGCAGCGGGTGCGGGCCGCGCTGCTGTCCCTGGGGTCGCGGATGGCGACCGAGGCGAAGGTGCAGGACAAGGTCGACAGCTGGGTGGAGGGCGCGGCGGTGCACGTCGTGACGACGTACCGGGCGGAGATCACTTCGTTGATCACGGACACCGTGGCGGGCTGGGACGCCGAGCACACCACTCGGAAGATCGAGGCGCACATCGGCCGTGACCTGCAGTTCATCCGTATCAACGGCACGGTGGTGGGGTCGCTGGCGGGTCTGGTGATCTACGCGGTGTCGCGGGGGCTGGGGGCCTGATCGGACTGTTCCGGTGTGCGCCCGGTGTGCGCCCGGTGTGCTGAGGGCACCCGTTATCCCGCCTCGACGTGGAGGGAGCCCCATGAGCGCAGCAGCCGAAGCGCCGTCGCCGGAGACCGGCCGGACCATCACCACGAACATTCCCGCCCGACTCGACCGTCTGCCGTGGTCCCGCTGGCACTGGACGATCGTGATCGGGCTGGGGACCGTGTGGATCCTCGACGGCCTGGAGGTCACGGTCGTCGGCAACATCGCCAGCCGGCTGTCGGAGCCCGGCAGCGGTCTGTCCATCTCTTCCGGGCAGGTCACCGGCATCGCCGCCGCCCTGTATGTGGCGGGTGCCTGTGTGGGCGCCCTGTTCTGGGGCCGGCTGACCGATCGTTTCGGCCGGAAGAACCTGTTCATGATCACGCTGGCGGTGTACCTCGCGGCGACGGCGTTGACGGCGGTGTCCTGGGAGGCCTGGTGGTTCTTCCTGTTCCGCTTCCTGACCGGTTTCGGTATCGGCGGTGAGTACGCGGCGATCAACTCCGCGATCGACGAGCTGATCCCGGCCGACTACCGCGGCCGGGTCGACCTGGTCATCAACGGCAGCTTCTGGCTGGGCGCGGTGGGTGGTTCGCTGCTGTCGATCGTCGCCCTCGACACCGACCTGCTGGCGGCGAACGTCGGCTGGCGCCTCACCTTCGCGCTCGGCACCGTCCTGGCCCTGGTCATCCTGCTGGTACGACGGCACGTCCCGGAGAGCCCGCGGTGGCTGCTGATCCACGGCAGGGACCGGGAGGCGGAGGAGATCGTCACCGGCATCGAGCGCCGGGTGGAGGAGGAGCGGGGCGAGCGGCTGCCGGAGCCGGAGGGTGAGCTGGAGATCCGCCAGCGCAAGAACGTCACCTTCCTGGAGATCGCGCGTACGGTCTTCGGCCAGTACCGCAAGCGGGCGGTGCTCGGTTTCTCCCTCTTCATCGGCCAGGCGTTCCTGTACAACGCGATCACCTTCGGTTTCGGCGCCATCCTGACCAAGTTCTTCGACGTGCCCGCCGACCGCACCGGTTACTACTTCGCGGTGATCGCGATCGGCAACTTCTGCGGTCCGCTGCTGCTGGGCAAGCTGTTCGACACGGTCGGCCGCCGCGTGATGATCTCCTCGACCTACCTGCTCTCCGGTCTGCTGCTGTTCGGCACGGCGTGGCTGTTCGGCCGGGGCTCGCTGAGCGCGGGCACGCTGACGGCCTGCTGGTGCGTCGTGCTGTTCTTCGCCTCGGCGGGTGCCTCCAGCGCCTATCTGACGGTGTCGGAGATCTTCCCGATGGAGACGCGGGCGATGTCGATCGCCTTCTTCTACGCCATCGGCACCGCGGCCGGCGGTATCAGCGGCCCCCTGCTGTTCGCGGACCTCACCGGCACGGGCCGGGTCGGTGACACGGTCCTGGCCTTCTGCATCGGCGCGGCGCTGATGTGCGCGGCCGGCCTGGTCGCGGCGGCTCTGGCGGTCCGGGCCGAACGCCGCTCCCTGGAGGACGTCGCCCGCCCGCTGACGGCGGTGGCCGGCCGGGCGAAGGCGGCGGCGCGGAACACCCGGCCCGGCAACCGGGGCGGTGGCCCGGCGGCTCCGCCGGCGGCGAGCCGGCCGTAGGGGCCGGGTTCGCGGACCACTGTCCTGGCCGGCTTCTTCCCTCCGGCGATGGCGTGGCACGGGCGAGGCCTCGCGGCGGGCGGCGGGGGACGGACGCCGCCCCGGTGCGAGGCCTCGGCGGGCGGTGGGAAGCCGTGTCTTTCGCCTGGTGTGAGGTCTCGGCGGCGGGCGTGAGTGTCGTCCGGTGTGCGACCGCGGCGGCGGGTGGCGGCGGCGAGCCGTGATTGTCGCCTGGGGCGAGGTCTCGGCGACGGGTGGCGGTGGCGGGCGGTGACTCCCGCCCGGAGTCCCGCCCGGAGCCTCGACGGGGTGACTCCCGCCCGGAGCCTCGACGGGGTGGCGGCGGGCCGTGTCTCTCGCCCGGCGGGCGACCTCAGGCGCCGGTGGTGGAGCCGGGCCGGACGATCATCAGGACGGTCACGGTGGCCCAGAGCAGGTTGAACAGTCCGGTGACCATGGCGAGCCGCGCGGTCGGGGCGGGCCTTCCTTCGAGGAGGGCGGTCTGGGCCGGCAGCACCAGCGCGACGAGGACGAGCGCGGCGAGTGCGGTGAGGGCGATCGACACGATCAGCCAGGCACTGCCGAGCACGCCCATCTCGCTCGCGGTGGCGAACCCGAAGACGGGGACGACGACGCCTACGACGGCGTAGACGCGGCAGATCCGGTGCAGCAGCCGGAGCGTCCCGCCGGCGTCCGGCTCACCAGGCCCGATGCCGACGACGCCACTGCCACCGCCACCAGCACCGACCCCGGCCCCGACGCCGGCTCCGGCGGTCAGGACGCGGCGGGCGGCGGGCGGGAACATGCTGGCGGCGACGGCGACGGGACCGACGGCGAGGATCGCGGCGATGACGTGGACGGCGAGGAGGAACTTGGTCACAGGGGGACGGTAGGAGCGGCGGAGACGGCGGAGGAGTGGCAGGAGTGCCAGGCTCCGACGGATTCTCGCCAGGAAGCGTGTTCACCAGGGCACATGCTCGCCTGGACGCATGCTCCCCTGCCCGGAGTCCCGCCTGCCGGGAGTCCCCCTGCCCGGAGTCCCCCTTCCCGGAGCCCCGCCTGCCGGGCCCCCTCCCGGAGTGCCGCCTTCCCGAATCTCGCCTGCCCGGAGTCCCGCCTGGCCGGATTCTCCCCCGGGCCGAAGCGAAGCCCTCCCCCGCATACCGGGAGCCCGTGTTGGCGAGACTCCGCCGTACCCCTACCCTCTCGCCATGCACACCGTGGCCGTACTGGCGCTGGACGGCGTCATCCCGTTCGACCTCTCCGCCCCCGTCGACACCTTCGGCTGGGCCCGGCTGCCGGACGGCCGGGAGCCGTACCGGATCCGGGTGTGCTCGGTGCGGGAGGAGGTGAGCGCGGGTGCCTTCACGGTCCGGGCGCCGTACGGCCTTCAGGCGCTCGCGGAGGCCGACACGATCATCCTGCCCGGGGTCGCGGACCCACCGGAGTCCCTGCCGCCCGGGGTCACCGAGGCGCTGCGCGCGGCGGCGGCGAACGGTACCCGTATCGCGTCGATCTGCGTGGGGGCGTTCCTCTTCGCGGCGACGGGGCTGCTGGACGGCCTGCGTGCGACGACGCACTGGATCGCGGCCCCGGAGCTGGCCCGGCGTCATCCGGGGGTGACGGTGGACCCGAACGTCCTGTACGTCGACAACGGCCAGTTCCTGACGTCGGCGGGCGCCGCGGCCGCCCTGGACATGTGCCTGCACATGATCCGCAGGGACTTCGGCTCGGCGGTGGCCGCGCACGCGGCCCGGATGTCCGTGATGCCGCTGGAGCGGGAGGGCGGCCAGTCCCAGTTCATCGTCCACGACCTCCCTCCGGCCCCCGCGGGCACCACCCTGGAGCCCCTCCTGACCTGGCTGGAGGACCACTGCGACCGCGATCTGACGCTGGCCGGGATCGCGGCGGAGGCCGGCATGAGCACCCGTACCCTCAACCGCCGTTTCCGGGAACAGACGGGCACCACGCCGCTCCAGTGGCTGCACCGGGCGCGGGTGCGGCGGGCCCAGCACCTGCTGGAGACCACAGCGCACCCGGTGGAACGGATCGCCGTCCAGACGGGCTTCGGCTCACCGACGGCCTTCCGGGAACGGTTCCGGAGGGTGGTGGGGACGAGCCCGCAGGCGTACCGGAGGTCGTTCAGGTCGGGTGTGTCGTAGCGGCGCGTTCTCAGGCGCTGCGACGGTCGGCGACGGCCCAGGAGGCGAGGGCGACGGCGCCGGCGACACCGAGGACGGACGGCCAGGCGCCGACCTTCTTGGCGAGCGGGTGGGACCCGGCGAACGCGGCGACGTACGCGGCGCTCAGCGCGCCCGCGGCCTTCCCGCCGGCCCGCGCCCGCCACTGCTGCGCGGCGGCGGCACCGGCCGCCGCCAGGACGACCCCGCCCAACTGCCGCTTCTTGGTCCAACGGGCGACGCCGTAACCCCCGACGAGCCCGGTGGCGGCTACGACCGCGCTGGGAACCTTGGCCATGTGTGCCTCCTCGTATCGGCATCGAGGCTAACGCGCGGGCGCGTGGAGGCCGTCAGCCTGAGCCGAGGCTTGTCAACTTTCCCGCGCAGAGCTATATAAATAGCCGTAGGGCATCGCACCCCAGTCCCTGAGGAGAGGAGTGACCTGTGATGCTCATGCGTACGGACCCGTTCCGCGATCTCGACCGGCTCACGCAGCAGCTTTTCGGCGCGACCGCCCGCCCGGCCGCGATGCCGATGGACGCGTACCGCTCGGGGGACGAGTTCCTGGTCCACTTCGACCTTCCCGGTATCGACCCCGAGTCGATCGAACTCGACGTCGAGCGCAACGTCCTCAACGTCCGGGCCGAGCGCCGCAACCCCGCCCCCGAGGATGCGGAGATGCTGGTCGCCGAACGCCCCACGGGCACCTTCACCCGCCAGCTGTTCCTGGGCGAGACCCTCGACACGGACCGCATCGACGCCTCGTACGACGCCGGCGTCCTGACCCTGCGCATCCCGGTGGCCGAACAGGCCAAGCCGCGCAGGATCCAGATCAGCGGGGGCGACGACCGCAAGCAGATCAGCGGCTGAGCCGACAGCCCCAGGACAGGGGCCGACCACGGCCGGCCTGCCCCACACGCAGGCCGGGACCGACCGCGGCCGGCCCCACCGTCCCACCCCCGTCCACAGCACTGCGCATCCACACGCATCCACGCGCACGCGTCCCGCGGCCGGAGCGGGCCCGGGACGCGGCGGCCTGCCCGGATACACGGGCCTCTTGGCCCACACCACTCGACACAGCTCACGAAGGCCACCCACGCCCCCGCAGCAGGCCCGCCATCGACGCCCCCACCCGACCGCACGACCCCACCGGCCGCAGCTTGGCCGAAGTCGCGCTCATGCCCGCCGCGTTACGGGGTAACCGGCATTCCGGTGCCCCGAAGTGTCCCGGAGGAGGAGCCACCACGATGACCGTGACGACCACGCAGCCCAGAACCACCATCGCCACCCCGTCCCCGCGCCCGCACGCCAAGGGCGAGGCGGAGAACGCCGACTGGCTGGCGCTGATCGAGGCGGTGCGTGACGCGGGCCAGTACCCGACGAGGGCGGAGGCGGAACGCGTCACCCGCATCGTCCTCTCGGCCCTCGGCGGCCACGTCACCGGCGACGAACGCGTGGCCCTGGCCCAGGCGCTCCCCCGCGAGGCGGGCAGCGTGATCGCCTCTCAGATCCCCGCGACCCGCCCCCTGACGGCCCGCGAGTTCGTCGAATCGGTGGCCACCCGCATCGAGGGCTCGACCCCGGCAACGGCCCGCTGGGACGTCAGCTCGGTCCTCAGCGTCCTGTCGACCCACATCGGCGAAACGCTGACCACCCGCGTCCTGACCCAACTCCCCACGGGCTACGCCCTGCTCTTCGGACGGGCGGAGCTGGCAGCGACGGTGTAGGCACTACGAAGGTCCGGGCGCCGCACCGCGCGGCGCCGGGCCTCGCCGACCGACGGCGTCTTCCGGCTTCGCCGGCAGGAGCCGCAGACACCGGTGAACCTGATGCGCCACGGCGTCGTTCCGGACGCGGAGTTCCCGCCTCCGGTCGACTACGGTCACCTCCTCGTCGCATGATGACGATGCCCGACTTCAGGGCAGCGGGCACTCGGCGAGAAGGCAGGTCATGGTCAGCGAGTGGCAGTTCGAAGTCCCCACGACCGGCAGCAAGCGGCTGCCACCCGACGGGCGCTACATGGAAGCGCTCAGCAGTCAGGGCTACGGCTTCGAAGCGGCCATCGCCGACTTGGTGGACAACTCCCTCGATGCGGGGGCGGCGAATGTAGTCATCCACTTCCTGCGCGACGGTGACCAGCTGGTCAGTCTGGTGATCGTCGACGACGGCAAGGGGATGAACGAAGACGAGCTGGACGTGGCCATGACGGTGGGTGGTCGTCGTGGCTATGCCAAGGGGTCGCTCGGTATGTTCGGCACCGGCTTGAAGTCCGCGTCGCTGAGCCACGCCGAATCGGTGACAGTGGTGAGTCGCACCAAGCGCACCCGTCCCGTCGGCCGGCGCTGGCTGATGGAGCACGCCAAGCAGAGCTTCGAGTGCGACATCATCGATCCCGACTTCGCCCAGGACTTCGTCGACTTCTACCAGGGACGACCGATCGGGTTCCAAGGCACGATCGTCCGATGGGACGGTGTCAAGGACTTCCCCAAGCATGGCGGTGGAGGCCAGACCGACCGTTATCTGCACCGCACCGTCAACAAATTGGGCCTGCACCTGGGGCTCTGTCTGCATAGATTCCTGGCCCGGGACGACTTCCACATCACCATCTCCGTCCAGGACGTCCGGACCGGCTTCGAATACGCGAACTACGGAGTGGAGTCGCTCGACCCGTTCGGCTATCCGGTTTCGGGAGACGCGGGTTACCCGAGCACATTCGTAGCCGAAACGGATTCCTTGGGGTCCATCGATCTGCGCGCCCATGTCTGGCCGCCGCGTTCCTCCCTCGACGAATACAAAGCCTTTGGTTCCGTCGTCGATCGGGAAGGTTTCTATTTCTACAGGAACGACCGCCTCGTGCAGGCCGGAGGGTGGAACAACTATCGTCAGCCGGAGCAGCACCTGGCCCTTGCCCGGGTGGCGGTCGACCTCCCGGACGACCCCGAAGGGGCGGTCTTCCGGCTCACCGTGAAGAAGGAGGGGGTGCAGGCGTCACCTGAGTTCACGGCAGCTCTTGACAACGCCAAGGATGATCAAGGGCGTACGTTCGGCGCATACCTCTCGGATGCCGAGCGGGTTTATCGAGAGGCGCGGAAACGAGCCGGTGTCACGCGCAAGGCCGCCGTTCCGCCGGGGCGTGGCGTTGATCCGCAGGTACGCCAGGTGATCGAGGAGGAACTGCCGTTGCTCCACGAGGAACCATTGCAGTTCCGCTGGCAGAAACTCCCCAACGACAGATTCTTCGAGATCGACCAGGAAGCCCGGGTCCTCCTGCTCAACCAGCACTACCGCGCCGCGCTGCTCGGTGGCCGCAGCGGTTCGCTCAACGACGCCCCGATGGTCAAGGCGCTGATGTATCTGCTGATGCAGGACGCGTTTCAGCGTGAGCGGCTGGGGAGCCGACTGAAGGACAACATCGAACTCTGGCAGTCCATTCTCGTCGCCGCCGCACGTACGGAGCTCGATCGGGTGGCCGACTGATGGGGGGCCGAGGAGGTGGAGCCGAGAATGCCCTGGGCACGACCGACTCGGCCGTGGAGACATCCACAGTCGAACTGCCCTGGACGACGGTGGAGCACTACCTTGGACGCGGGTTGGGAGCCAGCTATCGGCTCTCGGGCATCGACGAACCGCTGGTCTCCTACGAGATCGCAGACGCGGGACGCGGTATCGCCCTGCACGTCGAACTCGCGGGCCGCCACCAAGCCCCGCGCTCACCGCTGGCGGCCGTCCGCATCGACCGGGTTCTCCACGGCGGCCGGCGCCTGGCGCGCGTCACGACCTCGGAACCCGAACTGCTCCGGGACTTCCATGACCTTCTGCTGGCCGTGGCGGACCGCATCGTCGTCGACGGGCATGGTCTGGCACGGGCCTTCGACGAGACGGTGCACGGCTGGAGCGCTCTCCTGGGAAGACCTCGTGGCCTCTCACGGGAGAGGCGTCTGGGGCTCCACGGCGAACTTGCCGTACTGGTGAGGGTGGCCGAGACCATCGGATGGCAGGCGGCGCTCGACGCCTGGGTGGGGCCGACCGGTGAAGAGCACGACTTCGCCCTCGAATCGACGGACCTGGAGGTCAAGACGACTGCCTGGGAACGCCGTAGGCACACCATCCACGGTCTGGGGCAGCTGACGGAGACGGCCGGGAGGCCGCTCTGGTTCGCCTCGTTGCGCCTGACCCGAGGCGGTGCCGGCGGGCGCACCCTCGCGGACTCGGTGAAAGCCACGCGCGATGCGGCCGCCGCCGAGAGCATCGCCCTGGGACGACGGCTGGACGCACTGCTCGATGCCGTGGGCTGGGACGTCGAACAGCCGGACGACGAGCGTTGGACGCCACGCGACAGCCCTCTGGTGATGCGGGCGGCCGACATGCCTCGTCTCACGGTGGACGACCTGCCGGAAGACGCCGTCGGGCGCATCGACACGGTGAAATACGTGGTGGACGTCACGGGGTTGTCGTCTGTCGGACAACTGCCACCACTGGAACTTTCCGATCTACCGCTCCCCTGACCCATGACGCCCGGCACCCACCGGCACCCCGAGGAAACACATGACCGACAGCTCCACCGACGCCCTTCTCCTGCAGGTGCTCGACGCCGCTCTCGCGGACATGCGCACCAGCCGCCCCAAGAATCTCGAGCGCGCACTGGGCTACCAGGCGGAGAGCCTCTCTCCGGAGGCCGAGGATCTGGCACGTGAGGACGTCGTGCGCGCGGCGTTGGAAAGATCCCATCCCACGGATCCTCTGGTCGAGGCGTGGCGCAGGAAGCTGACCGACTGGGACTTCCTGCCGGACGCTCCGTGGTCCAAGAGCGCGGAGCGAACCCAGCAGCGTCGGGACGACGTTTACAGTCTGCTCGCGTTGTCCGAGGAGACGCGCAAGCTGTTGGACAGCCTGGTCCCCGTCGCCCGGGTCGATGCTCCCGTGGTCATCAGTGACGAGTTCGTTCCGTGGTACACGCCGCAGTCGATGCAGGGGCGGTCCTGGTACTGGCCGGCCTACCGCTCCTACCTGGAGAGGAAGAATTGGGGGCCCGAGGCGGTGGCCGGGCTCGACGTCGCCACCGATTCGGTGGTCGAGCGGTTGGCCGACCCGACGCAGCCTGCCGCCTACCAGTCGAAGGGACTGGTGGTCGGTTATGTGCAGTCCGGCAAGACCGCCAACTTCGCTGGTGTGATCGCCAAGGCGGTCGACGCCGGATACCGTCTGGTCATCGTCCTCGGTGGGACGCTCAACATGCTCCGGGCACAGACTCAGCGGCGCCTCGACATGGAGTTGGTGGGGCGTGAGAACATCCTGCGCGGGGCGAGCGAGTACGAGTCCGACTACGCCAACGACCCGGCGTGGATCCAGGGCAAGTTCACCAGCTTCGGTGACCTTCCGTCGACCCGGGGCGGGTTCGACATCGTGCGGCTCACCACGCGGGACGACGACTACAAGAGCCTGCTGCAGGGAATCACGGCGCTCGAATTCGAGAAGCAGGAGCCGGCGCTGCCGCTTTACGATCCACGCAATCTGCATCGGTCGTCGGCGCGTCTCATGGTCGTCAAGAAGCACAAGACGGTCCTGGGCAAGCTCGTAAAGGATCTCAAGAAGATCAAGACGCCGCTTTCCGAGATCCCCGTCCTGATCATCGACGACGAGTCCGACGAGGCTTCGGTCAACACCTCCAACCTCGCGAAGCCCGACGCGGAACGCAGCGCCATCAACCAGAAGATTTCGGAGCTGCTGCAGCTGCTGCCCCGCGCCCAGTACGTCGGGTACACGGCCACTCCGTACGCCAACGTGTTCGTCGACCCCAGCGACGCGGAGGACATCTTTCCGAAGGACTTCATCGTCTCCTTGCCGCGCCCCGCCGGGTACATGGGAGCCCGTGACTTCCACGACCTCGACTCCGCGATCCCGGAGACCGAGCGTGACTTCGCCAACTCCAACGAACTGGCGCACGTGCGCAACATCACCGTGCACGACGAGAGTGGAGACGACGACTTCTGCCTGCAGCAGGCCATGGACATGTTCGTCCTCACGGCGGCCATGAAGTTGTATCGAGAGGACAAGGGAGGACTGGGGGACCGCTACTTCCAGCACCACACGATGCTGATCCACGAGTCCGTGCGCACCGACGTGCACCGCGAGCTCCTGGGCAAGGTGACCGAGATGTGGTGGAACGCGGGGTACATGGGAGAGGCCGGTCGTCGCCGTCTGCAGGAACTCTTCGAGAAGGACGTGGCACCCGTGTCGGCCGTACGCGCGGACGGACATGCCGTCCCGCCCTCGTATGAGGCACTGGCCCGGTACGTGGGTCCGGCCGTCACCCGGATCGGAGGTGACGACCGTCCGATCATCGTCGTCAACGGCGACAGGGACATCGAGACCGGCGAGGCGGACTTCGACAAGCGCTCTGTCTGGAAGATCCTCATCGGCGGCCAGAAGCTCGCTCGTGGTTTCACCGTCGAAGGGCTCACCGTCTCCTACTTCCGCCGCCGTGCGGGCAACGCCTCCACCCTCATGCAGATGGGGCGCTGGTTCGGTTTCCGGGAGGGGTACCGGGACCTGGTGCGCCTCTTCCTCGGGCGCGCGGAGACAGTGGGGACCAAGGAGATCGACCTCTACGCCGGCTTCGAGGCGATCTGTCTCGACGAGGAGAACTTCCGCAAGGAATTGAAGCAGTACGCGAAGATGATCGGGGGCAAGCCCCAGGTCACCCCCGACCAGGTGCCTCCGCTCGTTTCGCAGCATCTGCCCTGGCTCAAGCCGACCAGCCCGAACAAGATGTACAACGCGCGCCTGGTCGAGTTGCGGTCCCCGGGGCAGTGGCAGGAGCCCACGGCCTACCCGACCCGGGCGGCCGACCTTCGACACAACACCGACCTGTGGTCTCCGGTGCTGGAGTCGTTGTCCACCACGGCCATGTCGTTCGCCTATCACTTCCCGCCCGAGCCCGACCGCGACGCCGTCACCCACCGGTTCGACGCGTTCGTCGGGAGGCTCACGCCCGCCGAGTTCCTCGCCCTCGTTCATCAGGTGCGTTGGGGGGCTCCCTCGCAGTTCGCGCCCCATCTCGCGTATCTGTCCGAGATCAACGACGCTGCCTCGTCGGACGTCGAGGACTGGCTGGTGCTCGCACCGCAGCACGCCAAGCGCGGACAACGTCTGTTCCTCGGCACCGGGAACCGCTCGTACGCCTGGTTCGGGCGCGAGCGGCGACGGGGACCGCTCTTCGGCGCGCTGAGTGAACCCAAGCACCGGGCCGTGCCCCTGCGCATCGCGGGCGGTCTCGCGGACTCGGGGGATCCGAGTACCGAGGCCTTGGTCGCCCCTCGTCGGGGCGTCGTCGTCGTATACCCCGTGGTGGAGTCGAAACACCGGGCCGACATCGGCGAGGACGGCCGGCTCGCGACCGAGAAGATCACCATGGCCTTCTCCTTCGTGGCACCCGCGTCGGCTCGACGGACCGACGGTCGCGTACTGCGCTTCACGACGGTCGACTCGGGCAAGAGAGGACAGGCGATCATCGACGCACCGTGATCGAAACGCGTCCCGGCAGGCCCGGTCGGCCAGTACCCTTGATCAAGGGGTACTTGCCCGGCCGGCGGCCGGGCGTGGGTTCGAACGGCCTCCGTTCGAGCGGGAGGGCTGGGGCAGCGTGATCGGGGGGAAGGTGCCGCCCGCTGCGGTACAGGGCGATGGGGCTTCGTCGAGGCGTCTCACCTCACTGGAGATTTGCGCCGGGGCCGGAGGGCTGGCGCGCGGTCTGGAGGACGCGGGGTTCGACCCGGTGCTGCTGCTCGACAATCGGCCGGTCGCCTGCGAGACGCTGCGCACCAACCGCCCCCACTGGGACGTCCGAGAGATGGATCTGGTCGACTTCGATCCCGTGGACGAGCAGCAGGTGTACGACGTTCAGCTGCTTTCCGGGGGGCTGCCCCGGGTCAAATCGCCCGCAGCGGCCAATCGCACTCGAGGAGACGACGCGGAGTTGGCGGTACTCGCGGCTGCCGTCGACCTGGTCTACGGCGTGCAGCCGCGCGCGGTTCTCCTGGAGAACGTACCCGATCTGGTCCGAAAGGGTGAGTATCAGCCGATTCGCGAATTCATCGGCGAGGAACTCGATCACCTCGGATACCGCTTCCGGTGGCTCGTGCTCAATGCCAAGGACTACGGCGTGCCGCAACACAGAGAGGTCGGCTTCCTCGTCGCGTTCAAAGGCGACCTGATCGACCGATTCGAGTCCCCCACGCCGCACCCAGGGCCGACCCCGACGGTGGGAGAGACGTTGCGGGATTCCATGGGAGCCCGGGGGTGGATCGATGCCGACAAGTGGGCCGACCAAGCCGGTGCGCCCGCGCCCACCATCGTCGGCGGCTCCTGGGATCGCGGCGGAGCGGATCTCGGGCCGACCGGTGCCAAACGCAAGTGGGCCCTGATGGGGGTTGACGGAGCCACCGTCGCCGACGAGGTTCCGGACACGGATTTCGCCTGGAATCCGGCCGCCGGCCGCAGCGGGCTCGTCCCGCTCACCGTCGAGCAAGCGGCTCTTCTGCAAGGATTTCCCCCGGAGTGGCGGATCGCCGGCCGGAAGACCGTGCGCTACAGACAAGTGGGCAACGCCACACCCCCTCCCCTCGCGCGGGCGGTGGGCGAGTCCATCGCCTCTGTCCTGCGATCCCGAGCCGATTCCTGATGCTCTGGGGCGGATGGTGAAGGGGGAGTCGGGCGGGTCGCCTGACCGATAGACTGTGCCACCATGACCAGCGCTCCGCCCGAAGAGGCCCGACGAGGGCAGTTCCAGATCGTCGACCTCTTCGCGGGGCCCGGGGGACTGGATCTGGCGGCCCACGTCCTGGACATCCCGTCGATCGGGATCGAGTGGGACGACGACGCCGTGGCCACCCGAATCGCCGCCGGACTGCCGACGGTCCACGGCGATGTCCGACTTTTCGGGCCCGATCACCGCGACTTCAAGGAATGCAACGTGCTGGCGGGCGGGCCCCCGTGTCAAACGTTCTCCATCGCGGGAAGCGGCTCGGGGCGCAAGGCGCTGGATGACGTCACGAAGTTCATCCACCGCATGCACGACTGGTACAAGCTCGAGAAGGCGGGCCACAAGGGCGAGACCTGGGAGGAAATCCAGCGAGAGCTGGAGAAGCTCGACGACGAACGCACGGGTTTGGTCCTCCAGCCGCTTCGGTGGATCTTCGAGGCGATGCTTCGTCCGCGCCATGGCGGGACGGAGCCCCGGCCCTTCGACGTGATCGTGCTGGAACAGGTCCCCGCGGTCATCGCGGTGTGGCACGAGTACGAGAAGGTCCTGAAGGCCGTGGGATACCAGACCACGGCGAGGATCTTCCACACGGAGCAGTACGGGGTGCCGCAGACCCGTCGTCGCGCCGTGCTCGTCGCTCGGCGTACCGAGTTCCCCAAGCATTTCGTGCCGCCGACGCACCAGCAGTACCGCAAGGGCGTCGTGCCCACCGAAGCGCTTTTCGGGCCGCGCGAGTCGTGGGTTTCGATGGAGAGGGCCCTCAAGGAGGTGTACGCGCGCGGCATCGTGGAGGAGGCGGCACAACGCACCGAGCCGTTCTGCGTCGTCTCCAATTACGGCAGTGGTGGCGACCCCAAGGCACGAGGTCGACGCGAATCCGACGAACCGTCCGCAACGATCACCGGCAAGTGGAAGCGGAACCGGATCGTGAGCCGCGGCGAGCCGGAGAGGGAGCTGGACCGCCTGAGCAACGAGGAGGCCGGCGTGTTCCAGAGCTTCCCCTATCGGTATCCGTGGCGGGGCAACGACCAGGCCCAGCAGATCGGCAACGCGGTGCCGCCGCGGTTCGGGGTGCACGTGTTGAGTGCGGCACTGGGCCTCGGCGTCCCTGGCGACGACGTATGGGAAAAGCTGCTGCGATGGTCCACGGAAGTGCCGGAACGGGCCACACCCGGCGAAGGCGAAGTCCAGGCGTAGCCCGCCACCAGCCTCAGGACATCCAGGGTGGCAGTTCCTTTTCCAGGCTGACACCTTGGCGCTGCGCCGGCACGGCGGTGGCCTCGGCTCCTTCCTTCCGGGCGTCGCTACGACGGCGCAGGGGTGCCTCGGACAGGAGCTTGTCGAACAGCGGGACGAGCGCGTCGACGGAGTCCGGGGGAACCCGACCGTCGTGAGGGCCTTCGGGCAGCCGGTCCCACCGCACCGGAGGCGCTTCCTCCGACTCGGCGATCCAGTCCTGGAGTTCGTCCACCAGCCGCGGGCGGTCCGGTGCGAGGACGTCGTAGACGAGCGTGCTGCCGGCGGCGTTCACTGCGGAGGACAGCGCGTTCACATGGTCGGCGGGGCGTGCTGTGCCGCCGGAGAGCAGTCTCTCGAAAACGCGCAGCAGAGCCTGAGCGGTCGGCCGGTGGTCGATCACGTCCAGGCGAAGCGTGGTGTTGAGGATGTCCTGGAGAGTGAAGGCGGTCTCCACGGGGCGGTAGTCGGGGCCGTTCCGGAACAGCTCGGCTGCCCACCACAGGCGAGAGAAGCACTGGGTGTAGTGAGGTCCGCAGAAGCGTGAACTCTGGGCGATCTCGGCGTTGCCTCGCCAGCGCCACACCACGTAGTCGGGTGCAACGAGCAGGGCGAGGTGGTTCCACAGCCTCCGATCGCCCGCCTCCGCCCGCGTGATGCGAAGGGTTGCGTGAAGACGGGGTGCGAGCCATCCGTCGGACGCGTGACGGTCGTCCGCGAAGTGCGTCATCGCCTGCTCGACGAGTTCCCGGATCGGCGCGGCGCGCCATCGGGCCTCCGTGTCCGAAAGGGACGTGCTCGCTTTGCGCAGAGCCACCTGAGGCGGGTTTTCCTGACCCGACTGTATGCCTCTGCTCAGATACTTGGCCACGGCCGCGTCGGGCAACAAGCCGAGTACCTGCGGAATGTCGAACGGCCCGCGGCGCGGCATCAGTCGGCGCTCCTCTCGGCGCGGTCGACGGTGCGCACCGCGTGTGTCAGTTTCTTCGCGATCTGTGCACGACGTCCGGCCGCGTACTGGACGCCCGTCTGCAATTCGGACCACCCGAACCCCTTCGTACGGCGTTCGTTGATCTCGTACAGGGCATCGGTGAGCTGTCGGCCGGGCAGTACGTCCGGAAGCATCGCGCGAAGCACGGCCTCCCGCCATCCGGTGGGCATCACGGGGGTTCCGTCCTCGTCCTCGTCCAGGTCACCGGCGGCCGTGTGGAACATTGCCGTCCAGGCATCCTGTGCGATCTGGGAAGCCGCCATCTCCCGTACGACACGCTCCGTCGCGCTGCCACCGCGGCCGTCGAGGACCTCGACAAGACCTTCGACCGCACCGGTGTTGAGGTAGACGGTGGGCATGTCGCCGGACGTCTCCACGATCCACGGTGCTTCCCTGAAGGGGCGCAACCACGGGTGGGGGCCGTCGCGGAAGTCCACCTGCACGATCTCGATCTCTCGCTGACGGACCGGTGTGGTCTCTTGGACATCGATGTACCAGTCGTCCTCGGCGGACCCCACAAGGCGGCCGGGGACCCCGTCGACGGTGGCGACGACCAGCAAGGACAGCGTCGCGCGTCGCAGATGGTCGGTGCGCGAAAGAGTGATCGAGCCGGTCATGGCGCCGTCCGACTCAGGACGAAGGCGGGACGTGACGCGTGCGTTGGTGGCCTTCTCGGTCAGCACCGCCAGGCAGGTCACGTCCTGCCAGGGGCCTTCCCGCAACTCGGCGTCCGGAAGCGTCACGCGGAGGTCGAGTCTTGCCTCCTCCCACCGCGCGCGTCCGGATTGGTGCAGGGCGACCACACGCTCCGTGGCCGAGACGTTGGTGTAGGGCAGCGGTTTGCCGTCCACGGCAACCGACACGATTCGGCAGGTCACGTCGCCGAGGAGTGTCGGGTAGGGGAAGACCGGCTTCATGCCTCACCTCCGCGGGCCTTGGGCACGTCGACCACCAGACGGGCGTAGCCACCCCTGACCGGATGACTGGCCGGATCGGTGACGCCACTGAAAACCGCCGTGCGGACACCGGGCTCCACGACGATCGTCCCGTTCTCCGCTCGGCAGGTTTCGGAGCCGACGAGCAGTTCCCACTCCACGGAGGGCCGGCCGCCCGAACGCACGTCGAACTTGGCCACCGGCGCGAGAACCCAGGGGTCGTCCGCGTCGGGCAGCTTCAGACGGACCGTGACGTGCCAAGCGCCCCGGTCGTCGAGCCTCGCCTCGATGTTGCGCACCGTTGGAAACGACTGGACCCGCCGACCGCCCACGCCGGCCGCGGTGTCCAGCTTCAAAAGCTCACGCAGTACCGCAGGACCACTGCTGCGCGTGATCTCGCGCTTGCCCAGGAGTGAGCGGACCGTGTGGTCGATCGCCGATCGGAACTCCTTGAGCCTGGTGAGGGCGCCCCTCTGGTAGGACGTCGTCAGTTCCTCGGTCCGATCCCACCGGTCGTGTTCGGGTGGCTCGGAGGCCCTCAGGAAGGCTTCGGCCAGGGCCACGTCCTCACCGTCCCGTCCGGTCGCGTAACCGGCGAGCAGGACGGCTTGGAACGGGGGCGACCCCAGGGGGAGGTCCCGAGGGCGCTGCTCGGTGATGGTCATTCGATTTCCGCGCATGCAGATCACGTGGTTGATGCGTGTGTCGTGATCGTCGGCCGGTGTGAGCAGCAGCACGGCGAGGTGTTCGCAGCCCCTGTCACGCGGTCGGCCGTGGTCCTTCAAGGGAGACACGACCAACGGGACGTCGGCGCGGACCACCTGGTCGGCGGCCGTCAGCTTGTCGACGGTGTCCCCGTCGAGATACGCCCGCAGAGCGCGGCTCAACGCCGGGTGATACTCGTGGGGATCGACCTGCTGCTCGGGCAGATAGACCTCGCCGTTGCGCAGGGTGGTGACCCGGGCGTCGAGAAGCGGCTCGGCGGACCGACCACCTATCATCGCGGCCCAGAAGTCGTCGGCGAGCGACCGGACGAGCTTGTCGTGCATCTCCTGGAGGGTTTCGGCGGCTCCCGAGGCGTCGTAGGCGCCCACGATGAGGAAGGACGTGCCGGGCTCGGTACCGGACCGCCGCAGATGCAGGCGGCGCAGGGTTGCGTCGTCGGCCCACCACGAGCGCGACACCCCGCGATGCTCGGGTTCGGTGTCCGGCTCGCCGAACCAGGCGGGACCGGCGAAGGCCTCGCCGCCCACCTCGTGCCAGGGCAGATCCAGACGTCCGATCACCCGGCCCTCGGTGCGTCCCTCGTGCGGCTCCGACAATGTCGAGTTGATCAATACGAGGCCCAAGCGGCTGGTCGCCCAGAGAGTCGCCTTGCCCAGGCCGTAGGAGCCGCCGGCCCGCCCGGAGGTGATCTTGTGGCTGTCGAGTTGGCGGCGTACGACCGCGGCGAAACGGCCGTCGCTGTACTCGGGCCCGGTCAACCCGGAGGCGTTGTAGTCGTCGATGCGCAGAAGCCGCAGTCGACGTTCCTGGGAGAGATCGGCAAGGGCGGAACGGAGGCTGCGCGAGACCTTCTGGTTGCCGCGGGCGGCCTCCTCGTAGTGCGGTAGCAAATCGTCCCAGTGCAGTGCGGCGAGGAAGGCGTCGAGGTATGCCCCGTCCAGCTCGTGGAGCGTGTAGTGGACGCGAACCGGTGAGCGGGAATCACATCGCTCGTCGAGCGAGTTCTGCGTCGCTTCGCGCGCGAGCACGGACAGATCCGCGTCGAAGGCGAACGCGGCCGCGTTTCCGTACTCGCGGCCGCCGTCGGTGTGCGCGAGGCGATGGTGCCAGCGGATCGGTCGGTCGATCGGTACGTCCGTCGTTCGCGTCACCAGGGACGCCAGATCGGTGCCCAGGATCTCGGCGATGCGCGCCTTCGTCTCGTCACGGGGTTCGGCGCGGCCGGTGATCCACGCGGAAACGGCCGCGCGTGTCTTGCCGAGCTTGGCCGCGAGGTCCGCCTGCGACATTTCGGCCCGAAGCAGCTGGCGTCGGAGCCAGGACCCGAAAGCCTCGCCCTCCACGGCGGATGGTGCCGAATGCGGCATCGTGCGTCATGCCTCCTGATCACGGGCCGGCCGACGGTGTGTCAGCTCGGACCGCACACAGTAGCAGCGATTTGACATCGATGAACATGTCAAAAAAAATCTGACGGTACCGTCGTCGCGGCATGGTCTCGATGGCCCGTGACGGCGTGACCGCTCGTCAGCTGCGGTCGGTACTCGTTCGGCGAGCCCTGACGAAAGCGACCACACGTGCTGCGGCCTCGACCGGGTCCTCGTGCTCCCAGACCCGAACGGCCAACCAGCCGGCCGATGCAAGCCGCTCGTCGGTGTCCATGTCCCGCCGCCGATTGCCTTCGATCTTGGTGCGCCAGAAGGTGGCGTTGGCCTTGGGCCAGGTCGCGTGCTGCGGACAGCCGTGCCAGAAGCAGCCGTCGACGAACACGGCGACCTTCGCCGGACCGAAGACGACGTCGGCTTCGCGGCGCACACCCTTCAGCGGTCTGCGGTGGACTCGGTATCTCAACCCCGCCGCATGCAGAGCACGCCGCAGGGCCATCTCGACTTCCGTGTTCCGGCTCTTCTGCCGGCTCATTCGGGCGCGGATTTCGGGGGTGGTGTCCACGGTCGGTCGTTCTCTCGTTCCTGCCGGGAGCGACGCTGCCGAACCGGCGGCCACGCCCCTGTCGGCCTACGCTCCGTGACAATCCCCGTACTGCCGCCCCACCCCACACCAACACCCCGCCCCCTCACCCGGCGGCCAAGCCACGGCACGTCCCCGGGCCGCCAGCGTCGTCGCGTACTGCGGCAGCAGCGTCGCGTCCCCCGGGGAGGTGCCCTCCGATGCCGCGAACGCCTCGTACGACGGGACCGTGCCCGTGACGATGCCGAGGTTGGGGGTGCCGGAGGCGGAGAGTTCGCGGAGGGAGGACTCTATGGTCGCCAGGTGGTCGGGGTGGGAGGGGTACTCCGACGACAGGGTGGGGTACGCCGACAACAACTCCGAGAGTTCCGGGGCCGGCCAGTGCAGTACCGCCACCGGGAACGGGCGGGAGAGGGCCTCGCGGTAGGCGCCCAGTTCGGCGCGGAGGCGGGAGATCTCCGCTTCCAGTTCCGCGGGGTTGTCCGAGCCCAAAGACCACACGCGTTTCGGGTCGTGGAGTTCGTCCAGGGGGACGGGGGACGTGTGGAGGGTGTCGGCGAGGGTGTCCCAGTCGTCGTGCGGCAGGCCCAGCATGCGGCGGACGCGGTGGCGGCCGTAGAGGACGGGGTGGGTGGCGGGAGGGGGCTGCTCCACCGAGGCCAGCAGGAGGTGGGCGGCCTCGCCGAAGGTGTCCGCCGCCGCCTCCAGCTCGTCGTGGGACTCCAGGGCCTCGGCCACGATCACCCAGGGGGCGGGGTCCCGCGGGGCCGTCGTGCGGATGCCCTCGATGATCGCCCTCGCCTCCGCCTCGTGGCCGTACTCCCACAGGTTCGACGCCTTCAGGGCGCGGACCAGGGCGGGGTTGTCCAGGCCCTCGGCGGAGGACAGCAGGCGGTCGTAGAGGGCCGTCGCCGCGGGGCGGTCGCCGGACAGTTCCAGGTGGGCCGCCGCCCGGAGGAGGAGGGTCTCGGCGTCCTCCGGGTACAGGCCGGCGGTCCGCTCCAGGCGTGCCGCTTCGGCGGTGTGGTCGACGTTCTCGGCAGGCGTGTCGGGGCGCATGGGGGACACCGTACTGCCGGGACGTGACAAACGTGAGGTGTCCCCGGGCCCCGCACCCCGGCAGGGATGTCCGGTAGTCGTACGGGGATGTCTTCGGTGCCGACGTCCACACGCGGAGTCGGTGTGCAGAAGGCGGTGCGCTGGTCGAGGACGGTCGGGCCCACGGTGCGGGCGAGGCGGACGTCCGGGCCGAGCCGCCCCATCACTGGGCCTCCTCCTCGTCGGTGCCGCCGTCGTCCCCGGTGCCCTCCTCTTCCTCCTCGGGCGCTGGGGGGACGTCCCGGCCGTGCAGGCCCGGCGGACCGTGTGTCTGGCCGTCGTCGTGCAGGCCCTGCCGTTCCCGCTGCTCGGTACGGCCCTGTCCGGCGCGATCAACGCCTCCGAGCCGGAGGGGGCGTTCCAGCGGCTGCTGCCCCGGCGGGCCGTGCTCGCCGTGCCCGGGGTCGCGGGAGTCGTGCTGCCGGGGTGCGAGTGCGCCTCCGTGCCCGTCACCGGCAGTCTCATCAGCCGCGGGGTCACCCCGGCCGCCGCCTTCGCGTTCCTGCTCTCCGCGTCGCCGTCAATCCCGTCGTGCTGACCGCCACCGCGATCGCCTTACCCGGGAACCCCGCCATGGTGCTCGCCCGGCTGCTGCGCCGCCGACGCCCAGTCCGTGAAGGTACGGGTCTACGGCGGGGCCGCCCTGCCCGCCGACACGTGGCTGACGGTCACCGGGGCCTGGCACCCGGGCGGGGCCCTGGGCACCGGCTCCGTGGCGGTCGCAGTGGACGCCCGCACGGTCACCAGGGTGCCCCGGCCCGTGAACGGCTACCAGGACGCCCTGCCGCTGGGCTGAACCCGGCGCGTCACACCGTCACGCCGTCCACCTGGAGCGTCTGCACCGACTTGGCCGCGAACGGCACGGACAGCGACTTCCCGCTCAGGCGGGTGTCCGAGTGGGCCGTGTAGCGGTCGCCGCCCGTCGTGACCGTGTTCCAGCGGGGGACCAGGCCGGCCGGGCCGCCGGTCACGGCGGAGAAGCGGGACAGGTCGAAGGTCAGGGTCTGTGCGGTGGAGGTGGTGTTCGCGGCGACGATCACCAGGCGTTTCGCCGCGCGGTCCAGGGCCGCCGCCGCGTGGCTCACGCCGGTGTCCAGGATCGTCATGCCGGGGCGGATGTGGCGGGTGAATTGGGCCAGGACGTAGTACTTCGTCTGGACCGCGCCCGGCTGGAGCGTGTCCGGGTCGTAGGCGATCGTCGCCCAGCCCGCGCTCGGGTCCATCACCTGCCAGTACACCCAGGCGGTGGGGTGCAGCCAGCGGAAGTCGTAGAGGAGGTTGCTCGCCGTCGTCAGGCCGGTGGCGTCGCCGTCGCCGGTCTCCGAGTTCCACAGGGATGTGCCGGCCGTGGTCACCACGTCCGTGTAGAGCAGGTCGCGACGGCCGCCGGAGCCCTGGTAGCCGTGCACGTTGACGCGGTCGACGTAGCTCCTGGTGGTGGCGGAGAAGGAGTTCCAGGTGGTGCGGGCGAGGTCGTAACTCGTCTCGTCCGAAGCGGAGATGCGGGTGCCGGTCAGGCCCCGCTCGTCCAGCTCGGCGCGCAGGTAGGGCAGTACGGCCGCCTGGGTGCCCGCGTCGATGTGGCAGCCCTCCTGGGTGCCGGTGGCCGTCCACCACGACGAGGACGGCTCGTTGAAGGCCTCGACCGTCGCGAAGGTCACGCCCCAGTGCTGTTTGGCGTACAGGGCCACGGCGGCGAGGTGGGAGGCGTGTTGGCGGTGGTTCCAGGACTGGAGGTTGTCGCCGCCGTCGGCAGCGCCGGAGGGGTTGTGGTTGGCACACATCCACCACATCGGGGAGTTGGCGAACAGTTCCGAGACGGCGCCGCGCTGGGTGGCCTTGACGAGCATGGCCCGCTGGGTCGCGTCCGCCGTCCACTTCCAGGCCGGGGAGGCCGGGTCCTCGTTCGTCCAGTCCTGCCAGTAGCCCTCGATCTGCTTGAAGGAGGGGATGTGGGGGGAGACGGCCATCGACGCGCCGCCCACGCTGTTCCAGCTGCACGCGCCCAGGTTGTAGCGGGCGATGTTCAGGCCGAGGCCGGGCAGCGAGGTGCCGTCGTACGTCGTGTTCCCGGTCGTGAAGAAGAGGTCGGCGAAGTCGTCCCGCGCGCCGAAGACGTTCGCCCACCAGGCCAGGGAGGTGCCCCAGCCCTCCCACGTGCCGTAGGTGGCGGCCGGGTTGACGGCGATCGTCGCGTCCGCACGGGCGGTGCCCGTGGCCGCCGCGGTGCCGAGGAGGCCGCCGCCCGCGGCGGCCAGCAGTGTTCTGCGTCGGATCATGGGTGGTTCGCTGCCTCTCCGTGCGGCTCGGGCACAGCGCTCCTGGCGCGGTGCCGACTCGTGCCCCCCGGCATGCCAACAGGAAGCATCGGGGGCGCCGTACGGCGTTGTCGAGGGGTGGGTCCCTTCTTTTTCGAACCCCTTTTTCCAACCCGTTGAGAAAGGGATCCGTCCTTTTCTGTATGGCCAGTTGAGGGTGTCGCGCCTATCGTGCGGGCGGCTCCGGGTGGAGGTGGGCGCGGATGCGGGCTGCGGCGGGCGTACGGGTCGTACGGCACAGCGATCGGCGCAGGAGCGCCCGGCGCAGACGGGTGCTGTGGGCCGGTGGCGAGGTGCTCGTGACGGCCGGGCTGGTGCTCCTGCTGCTGGTCGTGCACCAGGTGTGGTGGACCGACCGGGAGGCCCGGCGCGGGGCCGAGCACACGGTGGCGGCGCTGGAGCGGGAGTGGGGGAGCGGAGGCGGCACCGGTACGACGACCGGCCTGGACGGGGTCTTCCCCGGTGACTCCGCCCCGGCGGGCACCGTCACGGCGCCGGCCGGGGCGCCGGCCGCCCCCGCTGCCTCCGGGGGCACGCCCGCCCCCGCGCCCCGGCGCCCGTACACCCCGGCGGATCGGCCCGGACGCTCCCGGGCGTACGCCGTGCTCACCATCCCCCGGCTGCACCTGCGCGTCCCCGTCGCCGAGGGCGTGAGCAGGACGGAGGTGCTGAACAAGGGGTACGTCGGCCACTACCGCGGCACCCAGCAGCCGGGCCGGCCCGGGAACTTCGCGCTCGCCGGGCACCGGAACACGCACGGCGAGCCCTTCCGTCACCTGCCCCGGCTGCGGCGCGGGGACGCGATCGAGGTGGAGACGCGCTCCGCGACGTACACGTACGACGTCGACCAGGTCCTGCCGCGCACCTCGGCCCGGGACTCGGGGGTCCTGCGGCCCGTGCCGCGCTCGCTCGGCAGGCCCCGGTACGGGTACGACGACCCGGGCTCCTACCTCACCCTGACCACCTGCACCCCGGAGTTCACCTCCCGGTACCGGCTGGTGGTGTGGGCGAAGCTGGTGTCCGCGCGGCCCAGGTGAGCAAGGCCCGGCGGACCCGCGCGGTTCCGGCCCGGTGGCCCCACGTGAGCAGGACTCGGTGAACCCCCGCGGTTCCGGCCCGGTGGCCCCGGCGGGCCCACGTGATCCCGGCCCGGTGGACCCACCGTGGTCCCGGCCCAGTGGCCCCGCGTGATCCCGGCGCGGCGGCCCCGGTGGCCCTACCGTGATCCCGGCGCGGCGGCCCCAGGTGGGCCAGGCCCGGTGCCCAGGCAGCCCCCTTCACCGCGGAATCCCCCGTTCACCGCGGAATCCCCCGTCACGCCCGCTCCCGCGACGCCAGCACGCTCACCGCGCCCGCCACCGCCAGCCCCGCCGACACCAGCAGCGCCATGTCCGCGCCCCGGGTGAGGCTGCCGGCCGAGGTGGCGACGGCGATGGTCAGGGCCACGCCGGCGCAGGAGCCGACGTAGCGGAAGGTCTGCTGGGCGCCGGAGCCCATCGCGGCCCGCCCCGGTGGCACCGACTCCACGGCGAGCAGCGGCAGCGCGCCGTTGAGCAGGCCGCTGCCGAGGCCGCCGAGGATCAGGCCGGGCAGCAGGCGGGGCCAGGATCCGGAGCCGAGGGAGCCGAGCATCGTCACCACGGCGACCGTGTGCAGGGCGAAGCCGACGGCGAGCTGGGTGCGCGGGGCGATCCGCCCGGCCAGGTGTTTGACCTGGAGGGCGACGGCGAAACTCAGCCCGGACCAGAGCAGGAACAGCCAGGCCGTGGCGAGCGCGGAGAGGCCGAGCGTCTGCTGGAGCAGCGTCGGCAGGAAGCTGAACAGGCCGATCACGGCGAGGCCGGTGAACAGACCGCCCGCCGACGAGGCCAGGAAGCGGGGGTGGCGCAGCAGCCCCAGGTCGATCATCGGAGTGCCGGTCCGGCGCTCCACCGCGACGAAGGCGGCGACCAGGACGACGGCAGCCGCGAACAGCAGGCCGACCGGGGCGCGCAGCCAGCCGTCCCGGCCCAGGGTGAGGGCCGCGACCAGGGCCACCAGGGCCAGGCCGAAGGTGAGCGCGCCGAGCGCGTCCGGCCGGCCGCCGCGCGGGGCGCGCGACTCGGCCGGCGTCCGGGTGCCGAGAGCGGCCACGGCGAGGGCGGCCCCGCCGAGGACGACGTAGCCGGCCCGCCAGTTCGGCAGCGCGCCCGCGAGCAGCGGGCCGACGGCGATGCCGCCGCTGACGAAGGCGCCCCACACCCCGGTGGCGTGCAGCCGGCCGCGCGGACTGGGGAAGGCGTGCACGATCAGCCCGAGGGCGCTGGCCAGCAGGGCCGCGCTGGCCGCGCCCTGGGCGATGCGGGCCAGGGTGAACTGCCAGGTCGACGTGGTGAGGGCCCCGAGGGTGGTGGTGAGGCCGAGGCCCAGGGTGCCGGCGAGGAAGGTCCGCCGCCGGCCGTGGTCGTCGGCGAGGCTGCCGGCCACCAGGAGGAGGGCGGCGAGACCGAGGGGCGCGCCGTTCAGCAGCCAGGCCTGGGCGGAGAGCGGGGTGTGCAGGGCCCTCGCGGTGTCCGGCAGCGTGACCATCGGGGCCGTGTACGTCATCAGGGCGACGGCGGTGGCCGCGCTGGTCAGGGCGAGGGTGGCGCGGGGGCGTACGGCGGTGTCCGCGGGAGCGGCGGTGCCTGTGGCCGCCGAGGCGGCGGTGGAGTGGAGCCGGGGCATGGGCCGTCCTGTCCTGTCGCGTTCGTCGTGTTCATCGCATCCGATATAGGGTTCGGTCATTGAACTGACGCGTCTCCCGCCACCGTAACACCGAAGGTTCGTTCAGTGAACCCAAGCGCGCCCAGTGGTTACAGTGGACGTCATGGCACTGGGCAAGGACTACGTGACGCAGGAGTGCTCCATCGCCCGCGCGCTGGAGGTCGTCGGCGAGCGGTGGACGCTGCTCGTCGTCCGCGACGCGATCTACGGCGTCCGGCGCTACAACGACTTCCTCGTCCACCTCGGCATCCCGCGCGCCGTCCTCTCGGCCCGGCTCCGGACGCTCACCGAGGAGGGCATCCTCGAAAAGCGCCGGTACCAGCAGTCCCCGCCCCGGGACGAGTACGTCGTCACCGAGCGCGGCGCCGCCCTCTGGCCCGTGCTGCGCGCCCTCGGCCACTGGGGGCGCGAACACGTCGACGCGAGCCGGCTGCGCTCCTTCCGGCACGCGGACTGCGGCGGGGAGGTCGAGCCGTACGGAAAATGTGCGGCCTGCGGAACTCTGGTGACGGCCGGGGACGTTGTCATGGTGCCGGGGCCGGAACTCGACCCGGACCCGGCGGATCCGGTCAGCAGGGCGCTGCTGCGGCCCAAGCGGCTGCTGGAGCCCCTGGAGACCGATCCGGAGCACCTGGCACACTGACCGTCGGACATGAGAAGCGAGCGGGGGGAGTGGTGATGGCCGGCCGTTCCGGCGCCGTGCGCGCCCTCGCCTCCCTGCTGCTCCTGGCGCAGCTGCTGCTGCTCCAGGCCGCGCTCCTCGGCACCGGCGGCCTCGGCACCGCCGTCGCCCTCGCCGCGACCGCCACCGTGGCCGCCGGCCTCACCGCCTGCGCCCTGCTGTCCGCGCGCGGTGTGCCCGCCGTACCGCCGACCCGCGTCCGCACGGCGATACGCGACCGGGCCCGCCGTACGGCCTTCCTGCCCCAGCGCGATCCCGACGCGCCCGGCCGGCGGCGGCCCCGAGCACCCGGGCTCGCCGCTCCGGCGACCGCCGCGTAGGGCACGTCCGCACACTTTCTCAGCGCGTGACCCCGCGCGGGTCGTCATGCCGTCTTCCGCTCACTTCGGCACGACGAGACCCCCGGAGGGCTCACCCATGTCCGTTTTCGCCCGTCTGGTCGAGCAGCTGGCCGACCTGCTGACCCCGCTCTTCCACGCCTCCGCGGCAGCCGCCGCGATCGTCCTGTTCACCGCGCTGGTACGGCTCCTCGTCCACCCGCTGTCCCGGGCCGCCGCCCGCGGCCGCAAGGCCCAGGCCGCGCTCCGGCCGAGAATCGCCGAACTGCGCCGCGAGCACGCCGAGGACCCGCAGCGGCTCCAGCAGGCGGTGCTGGAACTGCACACCCGGGAGAAGGTCTCGCCGCTCTCCGGCTGCCTGCCGAGCCTGCTCCAGCTGCCCGCGTTCTTCCTGCTCTACCACCTCTTCTCCAGCTCCACGATCGGCGACGAGGGCAACGGCCTGCTCGGCCACCAGCTGCTCACGGCCCCGCTCGGCGGGCGCTGGGCCGACGCCCTGACGGACGGCGGACCGTTCGGCCCGGCCGGACTGGTCTACCTCGCCCTCTTCGCCGTCGTGGCGGCCGTCGCCACCGTCAACTACCGGCGCGCCCGGCGCCTGACGGCCGCGCAGCCGGCCCCCGCCGGCCCCGCGGGAGAGCTGGCCGCCCTGGCCGCGGTCACCCGGTTCACGCCGTTCCTGTCCTTCTTCACCCTCGTCACCGTGGCGGTGGTCCCGCTCGCCGCCGCGCTGTACGTCGTCACCAGCACGGCCTGGAGTTCGGCGGAACAGGCCCTGCTGTCCCGCTGAGCGGTGACGGCCGTCCGGTTACGGTCCAGTACGTGAACAGGGTCTTGCGGACTGGACGGCGGGCTTGGAGGATCGGCCAGTCCTCCGATGGCTGCACCCATCGGTCGGGCGCCCGCGATCGAGGGAGATTGTGACCATGAAGCTGCTGCGAGTCGGTACGGCAGGGGCGGAACGCCCCGCGCTGCTCGACGCCGGGGGAACCCTCAGGGACCTGTCGGGCCTCGTGGCCGACATCGACGGTGCGCTCCTCGCCGACGACACCGCGCTGGACCGGGTACGGGCGGCGGCCGAGAGCGGTGAGCTGCCCGCGCTGGACGCGGCCGGCCTCCGGATCGGCCCCCCGCTCGGCCGTATCGGCAAGGTCGTGTGCATCGGGCTCAACTACCACGACCACGCCCGCGAGACGGGCGTCGAGCCGCCGCCCGAGCCGGTGGTCTTCCTCAAGGCGCCGGACACGGTCGTCGGGCCGAACGACACCGTGCTGGTGCCGCGCGGTTCGGCCAAGACCGACTGGGAGGTCGAACTCGCGGTCGTCATCGGCCGTACGGCCCGCTACCTGGACTCCGCCGAGGAGGGCCTCGCGCACGTCGCCGGGTACGCGGTGGCGCACGACGTCTCCGAGCGGGAGTTCCAGATCGAGCGCGGCGGGACGTGGGACAAGGGCAAGAACTGCGAGACGTTCAACCCGCTGGGCCCGTGGCTGGTGACGGCCGACGAGGTACCGGATCCGCAGCGGCTGCCGCTGAAGCTGTGGGTGAACGGGGAGCTGAAGCAGGACGGCACCACGGCCGAGCAGATCTTCCCCGTGGGGGAGGTCGTGCGGTACCTCAGCCGGTTCATGACGCTGTACCCCGGGGACGTCGTCAACACGGGGACGCCGGCGGGGGTGGCCATGGGGCGGCCCGAGCCGAAGCCGTATCTGCGGGGCGGGGACGTGGTGGAGCTGGAGATCACGGGACTCGGTCGTCAGCGGCAGGAACTCAAGAGCGCCTGAAGGGGGGGCTGCGCGCGTGCGGGGGCCGCGCGTGCGGTGCGGTCGCCCGCGCGGTTCCCCCTGCCGCTCAGGCCGGTTCGCTCACGCCAGCAGGGCAGCCAGGCGACGCCACTCCTCCTTCGGGAGGGTGCCGTCCGTGGCCGCCGTCACGACCTGGAGGGCCACGTGGTCGGCGCCCGCCTCCTGGAAGGCGGTGACGCGCTCGCGGATCCGGGTCTCGTCGCCCCAGGCGAAGACCGCGTCGATGAGCTGGTCGCTGCCGCCGTCGGCGAGGTCGGTCTCGGTGAAGCCGAGGCGGAGGAAGTTGTCGGTGTAGTTGGGGAATTGCAGGTAGAGGGCCAGGTAGGCGCGGGCCGTCTCCCGGGCGCGGGCCGGGTCGGTCTCCAGGATCACCTTGAACTCGGGGGCCAGCAGCGGCTGTTCGCCGAGGGTCTCGCGGGCCCGGGCGGTGTGCTCGGGCGTGACCAGGTAGGGGATCGCGCCGGCCGCGCGGTCGCCGGCCAGGCCCAGCATCCTGGGGCCCAGCGCGGCGAGTACGCGGCGGCCGGCGGGGACGCCCGCCTTGTCCAGTTCGTCGAGGTAGCCGGCCATCGCCGTGTACGGGCGCCGGTAACCCTGCACCAGCGGGCCGTGGCTCACACCGAGGCCCAGCGCGAAGCGGCCGGGGTGGGCCGTCTCCACGTCGAGGAAACCGGCCGCCGTGGTGGTGGCGTCCTGCTGCCAGATGCTCTGGATGCTGGTGCCGACGACGATGCTCCGTGTCGCGCCGATGAGCGGAGCCGCGTGGTCCGCGGTGCTGTTGCCGCCCAACCACACAGCGCCGAACCCGAGTTCCTCCAGCTCGGCGGTGGCCTCGGTGAGTTCACCGCGCCGGGCCGGGTCGTCCGAGCGCAGCTCGTGGCTCCAGATGCCGTAGCGGCCGACGGTCTCCTTCAGCGAAGCGGTCATAGCGGTGATCCCTCCGGTGGACGGGTGCGTGATCATCACGCCCTCAGCCACAGCCAACCGGCCCACCTCCCGGCTGATTCCCGCCGCTCGCTCAGCCGGCCGGACGGTTCAGGAACACCTCCAGCGCCTCCACCACGAACCGGTGGTCCTGCAGTTGAGGCAGACCGGAGACCGTCACCGCGCCGATCACACCCGCGCCCTCGACCGTGATCGGGAAGGAACCGCCGTGGGCCGCGTAGGTGTCCGGGTCGAGACGGGAGGAGTCCTCGAAGGTCGTGCCCTTGGCGCGGAAGCGGGCTCCGACCAGGTAGGAGGGCGCGCCGTAGCGCTCCACCACCCGGCGCTTGCGGGCGATCCAGGCGTCGTTGTCCGGGGTGGAGCCCGGCAGGGCGGCGTGGAAGAGCTGCTGGCCGGCGCGGTGGATGTCGACGGCGACCGGCGCCTGGCGCTCCCGGGCCAGCTCCACCAGGAGGGAGCCGAGAGCCCAGGCGTCCTCGTGGGTGAACCGCTCGAAGACCAGACGGCGTTGCTGCGCCTCCAGCTCCTCGACGGACGGGACCGGTTCGGACGTGGTCCGGGGCGTGGCCTGGGGCATCAGAGGGTCACCGTCACCTTGTCGCGGGCGGACCTGCGGGCCGCTTCCAGTACGTCGAGCGCGGCGGCCGCCTCCAGGGCGGTCACCGGGTTGGGGCCGGTGCCGCGCAGGGCGTCGGCGACGGCCGCGTAGTAGGCCGGGTAGTCACCGGGAACGGTCGGCACCGGGGTGCCGCCGCCGGTCAGCGGGGACTCGCCGGAGCCGATACGGCCCCACAGGGACTCCTCCTCCGCGCCCCAGTCGGCGACGGAGCCGGGGCGGCCGCCCTCGCGCAGGGCCGCTTCCTGGGGATCCAGGCCGTACTTGACGTAGCCCGCGCGGGAGCCCAGCACCCGGAAGCGGGGGCCGAGCTGGGCGGCGGTCGCCGAGACGTGGAGGTGGGAGCGGACGCCGCTCGCGTGGGTGAGCGCGATGAAGGTGTCGTCGTCGGCCTCGGCGCCGGGGCGGCGGATGTCCGACTCGGCGTAGACCTCGGTGGCCGGCCCGAAGAGGACCAGGGCCTGGTCGACGACGTGACTGCCAAGGTCGTAGAGCAGACCTCCGATCTCTGTCGGGTCGCCGGACTCCCGCCAGCCGCCCTTGGGCCGGGGGCGCCAGCGCTCGAAGCGGGACTCGAAGCGCCAGGCGTCGCCGAGCTCGCCGTCCGCGAGGAGCCGGCGGAGGGTCAGGAAGTCGTTGTCCCAGCGGCGGTTCTGGAAGACCGAGAGGAGCAGGCCGCGCTCCTCGGCGAGGGCGGCGAGCGTGCGGGCCTCGGCCGCGGTGCCGGCGACCGGCTTGTCCACGACCACCGGCAGGCCGGCCTTGAGGGCGGCCGTGGCCAGCGGGACGTGCGTCTTGTTCGGGGAGGCGACGACGACCAGGTCCAGCGCGTCCGCGCGGTCGAACAGCTCCTCGGCGGTGGCGGCGAGCGTCACGTCCGGGAACTCGGCGCGGGCCTGCTGCTGCCGCTCCGGGTTCGAGGTGACCACGGTGTCCAGGGCGAGGCCCTCGGTGGCGGCGATCAGCGGGGCGTGGAAGACGGAGCCGGCGAGGCCGTAACCGATCAGGCCGACGCGGAGGGGGGTACCAGTCATGACTCCCACTTTGGCAACGCTGTTGCGAAAGTGCAAGCGGTGGGGAGAATGGGGGCTGTGAAGAGGGTGAACGCGGCGACTACGGGGCCGGGACCGAGAAGCGGGGCGTCCGCGGGGGCGAACCTCGGAGTGCTGCGCAGCCACAACACCGCGCTGGTGCTGGGGCTGCTGCGGGACGCCGGGGCCGAGGGCATCAGCCGGCTCGAACTCGCCGAGGGCACCGGGCTGACTCCCCAGGCCGTCAGCAAGATCACGGCACGACTGCGGGAGCAGGGGCTCGCCGCGGACGCCGGACGGCGGGCGTCGACCGGGGGCAAGCCGCGGACCGTGCTCCGGCTGGTGCCGGAGGCGGGGCACGCGGTCGGGGTGCATCTGGACCGCGACGAGCTGCGGGTGGTCCTCGTGGACCTGGACGGGGCCGTGGTGGCGGAGCGGTGTGCGGAACTGGACCTGGGGGCCGGGGCGGAGGCCGTGCTGGAGGCGGTGTCCGCGGCGGTACGGGGAGTGGTCGCGGGCTCGGCCGAGGACGGCGGTCCCCTGGGCGACGGTTCCCCGGCTGCCGGAGGGGAGGGCCCTGTCGCCGGTGTGGGGCTCGGCGGGGTCGCCTCGCTGGTGGGGGTGGGGGTCGCGCTGCCCGGGCCGTTGGACCACGCGCGGGGGGTGCTGCACCGGGTCACCGGGTTCCCCGAGTGGGACGGCTTTCCGCTGCGGGACGCGCTCGCGGAACGGCTGGGGGTGCCGGTGGTGGTGGACAAGGACACCAACGCGGCGGCGCTCGGACTTGCGGTCTGCGGGGAGACGGGCGGCGCGGGCCGGTCCTTCGCCTACCTCCACCTCGGTACCGGGCTAGGGGCCGGACTGGTGATCGGCGGGAGTGTGCACCGGGGGGCGCGGACCGGGGCGGGGGAGTTCGGGCACCAGGTGGTCCAGCTGGACGGACCGCTGTGCGAGTGCGGGAACCGGGGGTGCGTGGAAGTGCTCTGCCTCGGGGCGGTGGCGCGGGGGGACGTGACCGAGGCGGCACGGGTGCTGGGGGTCGCGGCCGGGAACCTGGTCGGGCTGCTGGACATCGACGTGGTGCTGCTCGGAGGGCGGACCGTGGCCGGGGCGCCCGAGGCGTACCTGCGGGGAGTGGCGGACGTGCTGGGGGCGCGGGCGCGGCGGGAGGGGACGCGTGGGGGCGCGGTGCCGGTACGGGTCGCTCCGCGGGGGGAGCGGGTGGTGGCCGAGGGGGCCGCACAGCTGCTGCTGGCGCCGCTGTTCGGGCGGGGGGACGCGTGAGGGGGCTTGTCGGGGCGGGGCTGTGTGACGGGGCTCGTTGGGGCGGGGGCGCCTGACGGGGCTTGGTCGGCGACCTGCGCTGCGGCCGGGCGGGGGTGGGTCCGGTCTGCCCGCGCTCGCCGGGCGCCCCAGCCGCCCAGCGGCACGACTGCCCACGGCTGCCCGGGTTCGGCGGAACAACTGCGCAGCGGCGGGCGGCACCGTCGAAGCCGACGGGGCCGCGACTCCCGAGGGGCGCGGAACCGCGCGGCCGGCCACGGTGAGCCCGCAGCGACCCACCGGCCTGCACCCCTGCGGTGCTGTCGGCCGCCATCGATCCCGACCGTTCCGCTGATCGAGGGGACTTCGCCCCCACCCCCGGAGCGGCGTCGCCCCTCGTCCACGCCGACCGGCATGGTTATGTGTTCATGCGACCGCGCACGTCCCTGTCCCCCCGCCGCACCGCGGCCGTCACCGCAGCCTTCGCCGCCGCGACCGTCGTCGTCCCCCCGTCGGCCCTCCCCGCCTTCGCCGCCACGACGCCACCCCCCTCCTGCGTCGGCGGTGACGCGCGGGCCTTCCCGCTGGCCACCCGGATCCACGGCGGCCCCGGCTCCTACGAGGCCGGCGGCGGATACGGCACCTGGTACATCGACCTCACCAACACCACCCGCCGGACCTGCGCCGCCGTCCACCCGGTCGTGGTGCTCGTCGACGACAAACGCGCGCTACGGCCGGACCAGCCCCACCTGGACTTCTACGACGGCGCCCGGAACCGGCCGGTGGCCTTCGAGAGCACCGACGAGCAGGAGCTGGTCGGCGTGCTGGACGGCGCCGGTTTCGGCGGGTTCACCGTGCCGCCCGGACGGACGGTGAGCGTCCGCGTCCGGCTGGCGCTCTCCGCCGACGCCGCAGCCGACCAGGTCACCGCCAACGCGGCCGTCGTGCAGCGGCGGGGCGCGGACGGGGACTGGGTCGGCGAGTCCAACGCGTACCGCTTCTCGATCGGCGAGGAGGGCGAGGAGGACACGCAGGAAGCGGCGCAGGAGGACGAGGACGCCCAGGAGACCGGGGACCCGCCGGCCACCTCGCCCAGCAGCGTGCCGACCACCGACTCCGGCACGGTCGGCACGGAGGGCACGGCGGACACCGCCGGAACGGAGGGCACCGCCGGGACCGACGGCACCTCCGTCACGGACGTCTCGCAGGGCACGGACGACCTCGACGATCCGGACAACCCCTACGACCCGGACGACCCGGATGACCCGGACGGCTCCCACGACCCGAACGACCCGGACACCTCCCTGACCCTCGCCCGGGAGGCGCGCGAGCTGGCCCGCACCGGCTCCGGCGGGCCCGGCGCCCTCGCCCACGGCCTCCTCGCGGCCCTCGCCGCCCTCGGCTGCGTAGGCGTCGGCGCCTGCCTCCTCGCCCGCAACCGCCGCTGACCACCGAACCGGCGGGCGCGAACCGGCAGCCCCGAGCCGCCGGACCCACCCCGCCGGCCCCCGCCGCCCCGAGCGGCCCGCCCGAAACCGGCGGCACCTCCCAACCGCCGCCCTCGCACAGCTCGCCCGGAACCGGCGGCCCCTCAACCGCCGGGCCTCGAAGCGCGCACCCGAACCTGCGCAGCTCCGGAACCGGCGGCCACCCCCGCCCACCGGCCCTCCATCACCGGCCCCCACCCGCCGCCCCCAAACCGGCGGCCACCCCAACCACCGGCCCCGGCCACCCCCACCCACAAGTCCCCACCCACAAGTCCCCCACCCGGACAGGCCCGGCACCCCGCCCGCCACCCCCGGTCTGCGACGATCCCCCCGTGGACTACCCCAACGACCAGGCCCCCGGCGCCCCCGTCCGCTCCGGTATCCCCGAGCACGGGCGCATCCCCAAGTACTACGCGGTGAAGGCGCGGATCGCCGCGCTGCTGGAGGAGCTCGGGGAGGGCGGCGTCATCCCCACGGAGCGGGACCTCGCCGAGCGGTACGACGTCGCCCGGGAGACCGTGCGCCAGGCCGTACGGGAGCTGGTGCTGGAGGGCCGGCTGCGGCGGCGCGGCCGGGGGACCGTCGTCGCCGGGCCCAAGCTGGCCCAGCCGCTGTCCCTCGCCAGCTACACCGAGGGCGTGCGCCGGCAGGGCCGGCAGCCCGGCCGTACCCTCGTCACCCTCGACCGGTTCCCGTGCCCGGAGCCGCTCGCGGCCGAGACCGGCCTCACCCGGGGGGAGCCGGTGTGGCACCTGGAGCGGGTGCTGCTCGCCGACGAGGAGCGGGTCGGCCTGGAGAGCACCTACGTCGCCGTGGCGCGGGTGCCCCGGCTGGACTCCGACTTCGATCCGGACTCCTCCTTCTACGGCTACCTCGCCGCCCAGGGCCTCGCCTTCGGCGACGCCGACGAGCGGATCGAGACCGTGCTGGCCACCCCCCGCGAGGCCCTGCTCATCGGCACCCCGCCCGCCCTCCCGATGCTGCTGATCCACCGGATCTCCCGGGACACGGAGGGCGGTCCGCTGGAGCGGGTGCGCTCGCTCTACCGCGGTGACCGCTTCTCCTTCACCACCCGCCTCCGGGGCTGAAAAGCCTGGACAGTCACCCAAATCGTCCACTTATACCCCCCCGTGGAAAGCAACGAAAAGATAACGGGTCTAGTCCAAACGGGGATACCTCGTTCACGCTCGTTGTCAGCCGGATGCCTCCGGTCCCCGAATCGCGAGGAGCGTTGCCTCCGTGAAAGTGACAGTCGTCGGAGCCGGCGTGGTGGGCACCATGCACGCCTGGCAGGCAGTGGAGCGCGGCCACCAGGTCGTCCAGATCGAGCGCGAGACCGAGGCGCGCGGCGCCTCGCTGCGCAACTTCGGGCAGATCTGGGTCAGCGGGCGCGCCGGCGGGGAAGAGCTGGAGACCGCGCTGCGGGCGCGGGAACTGTGGGAGGAGATCGGCGGACGGGTACCGGGGCTCGGCTTCCGGGCCAACGGGTCCCTCACCCCCGTCCGCGGGCCGCTCGAAGTCGCCGTCGCCGAAGCGGCCGTGGCCCGCGCGGACGCCGCCGCCCGCGGCTACAAGCTGCTCACCCCGGGCGAGACCCGCGCCCTCAACCCCGCCCTGCGCGGCGATTTCACCGCCGCCCTGTACTGCGAGCGGGACGCGGCCGTGGAGCCCCGCACCGCCCAGCTCGCGCTGCGCGAGGAGCTGCTGAAGTCCCCGCACTACACGTTCCTGCCGGGCCGGGAGGTGCGCGAGGTGACCGGCGCCGGGACCGTCCGCGACGACCACGGCGACGTGCACCACGCCGACGCCGTCGTGCTGTGCACCGGCGCCTGGCTCGGCGGGCTCGTGCGCGAACTGGCGGGCCCGGACCTCCCCGTGCGCCGCGTCCGGCTCCAGATGATGCAGACCGACCCGCTCGGCGAGCCGCTGACCACCTCGGTCGCCGACGCCGACAGCTTCCGCTACTACCCGGCCTACGCCTCCCCGGCGCTGGACGACCTCAACGCCCGGCAGCCGCAGGCGGACACCGCCGCCGCGCACCGGATGCAGCTGCTCATGGTCCAGCGTGCCGACGGCGGCCTGACCATCGGCGACACCCACGAGTACGAGCACCCCTTCGCCTTCGACACCGTCGAGGAGCCGTACGAGCACCTCACCGGTGTCGTGGAGTCCCTCCTCGGCCGGCCGCTGCCCCGCGTCCGGCACCGCTGGGCCGGGGTGTACGCGCAGTGCACCGAGCCCGGCCGGGTGGTGCACCGGCAGCGGGTGCGCGAGGGGGTGTGGCTGGTCACCGGGCCCGGCGGGCGCGGCATGACCTGCGCCCCCGCGATAGCCGAGACCACCGCGAACGAACTGGGCTGGTGAGCCACCCGATGAACACCCCGAACCATCCGAACACCCCGAACCCTCCGAACACTCCGACGGACACTTCGAACCCTCCGAACACTCCGAACCCTCCGAGCACTCCGACGGACACCCCGACCCCTCCGATGAAGACCCCGGACACCCGGACGGACCCCGAGGACATCCGGCTCGTCGTCCTCGACATGGCCGGTACGACCGTCGCCGACGGCGGTCTGGTCGAGCGGGCCTTCGAGGCGGCGGCCACCGGGCTGGGCGTCGAGCCCGGCTCCGCCGAGCACGCCGAGCACCTGGCCTACGTCCGCGCCACCATGGGCGAGTCCAAGATCTCCGTCTTCCGGCACCTGTTCGGCGACGAGGACCGCGCCCGGCGCGCCAACACCGCCTTCGAGAAGGCTTACGGCGACCTGGTCGGCGCCGGCCTGGTCGCCCCCGTCCCCGGCGCCCGCGAGGCAGTCGAGGAACTGGCCGGCAGCGGCCGTACCGTCGTCCTGACCACCGGTTTCGCCCGTGTCACCCAGGACGCGATCCTGGACGCCCTCGGCTGGCGGCACCTCGTCCCGCTCACCCTGTGCCCGGCCGACGCCGGCGGGCGCGGGCGGCCGTACCCGGACATGGTGCTGGAGGCGTTCGTCCGGACGAAGGCCGCGCGGGACGTACGGCAGGTCGCCGTCGTCGGCGACACCTCGTACGACGTGCTCAGCGGCGTACGCGCCGGAGCGGGCCTGGTCGCCGGGGTGCGCACCGGCGCCCACGGCGACGCGGAGTTCACCGCCGCCGGCGCCACCCACGTACTGGACTCCGTCGCCGAACTGCCCGCCCTGCTCGCCCGGCCCGCCGCAGAGCGGTGAGCGGTGAGCGGCGCGAATGCGGTGGCCGTCACCGTGTGAGGGACGGCGTCGGGGTCTTCGAGCCCGACCGGGACGGCATCGCGGAGAACCTCACGTCGTACGTCGAGGACCAAAAAGGCCCTCACCGGCGGCTGACCGGCGATGACGGGTGATCGACGGGGTCGGGAACGGCCGGTGCTGACTAGGCTGGGGGCGTCGGTACGCCGTGGTTCCGGCGCCCCCGCTTCACGTCCGTACGTACGCCAGGAGACGCACAGCATGGCAGACCGCAAGCCCATCGAGTCGTGGCTCACCGACATGGACGGCGTCCTGATCCACGAAGGCGTGCCGATCCCCGGCGCCGAGGCCTTCCTGAAGAAGCTGCGCGAGTCCGGCCGGCCCTTCCTGGTCCTCACCAACAACTCCATCTACACCGCCCGTGACCTGCACGCCCGGCTGCGCCGGATGGGTCTGGACGTGCCGGTGGAGAACATCTGGACCTCGGCGCTGGCCACCGCCCAGTTCCTGGACGACCAGCGTCCCGGCGGCACCGCCTACGTCATCGGCGAGGCGGGCCTGACCACCGCGCTGCACGACATCGGCTACATCCTCACCGACCACGACCCCGACTTCGTGATCCTCGGCGAGACCCGCACCTACTCCTTCGAGGCCCTGACCAAGGCCGTCCGGCTCATCAACAACGGTGCCCGGTTCATCGCCACCAACCCCGACAACGTCGGTCCGTCCACCGAGGGCGACCTGCCCGCCACCGGTTCGGTCGCCGCCCTGATCACCGCCGCGACCGGCAGGAAGCCGTACTTCGTCGGCAAGCCCAACCCCCTGATGATGCGGGCCGGGCTGAATGCGATCGGCGCCCACTCCGAGACCTCGGCGATGATCGGCGACCGCATGGACACCGACGTCCTCGCGGGCCTGGAGGCCGGGATGCGCACCTTCCTGGTGCTCAGCGGCGTGACCCAGCCGAACGACGTCGACCGCTACCCCTTCCGCCCCTCCCAGGTGGTCGACTCCATCGCGGACCTGGTCGACCTGGTCTGAGCAGGAAGTCCCGGCGAAACCCGGCATCACCCGTTCGGAGCAACAAGGCGCCTCCCGAGGATGCGGAGGCGCCTGGGGCGGGGGAGCCTCCAGATAACTGGAGGTTCACGATGGGCTCACTACGCCTCACTCTCTGTACCGGACTGCTCGCCGTCAGCACCGCCGGCGTAGCGGTCGCACCGGCCGCCCACGCGGCGGACGGCGGCGCCGTCACCGTGACCCCCGCCACCCCGGCGCCGGGCGACGACATCACCCTGCGGATCAGCGGCTGCGCCGGCGAGCAGGGCACCGCCGCCTCGGCCGCCTTCGTCGCCGACGCCCAGCTGACCGGCGCCCAGGGCAGCCTCACCGGTGAGACCCGGGTCCGCTCCGCCCTCGCGCCCGGCGCCTACCCGGTGAAGATCAGCTGCGCCGGTTCCGTGCGCACCGGCAGCATCACCGTCACGGAGGCGGGCGGCGCCGGCCGCCCGGCAGAGCCCATGGAGCCACCGGCCGCGGCCGCCGCGGTCGCCTCGCCCGTCGCCCCGGTCACCGCGGGCGGCGGCGGCACCGCACACTTCGCCACCGTGGCCACCACCAGCGGCTCCGGCCCCGACACCGGGCAGGCGGTGACCGGCCTCGCACTCGCCGGGATCGCCGCGGTCGCCGTCGGGCTGCGCGCCCGCCGGAGCCGCGACCCCCGCTGAACCCGCCATGTCCGACGAGGGGCGCACCACCGGCACCGGACGGCTGCTCGCCGTCCTGACCTGGACGCTGCTGCTGTGCGGGCTGTGGCTGTGGGGGCGCGCGGTGACCGGCACACCGGAGGGCCCGGGCGGCCCGGCCACCACCGGCGTCCTCACCGTCGGCCGGGACGTCGGCCCCCTGTGGCTGCCGAGCCCGGCGAAACCCCTGGCAGGATCGGTGCCCCAGCGCGTCGACATCCCCCGGCTGGGTGTCCAGGTCCCGGTGGTGACCCGCGGTCTGGACGCCCGCGGCGCGGTCGACCCGCCGCCCTACGACCAGCCGGGCGTGGTCGGCTGGTACGGCGCCGGCCCCGCACCGGGCGCCGTCGGTCCGGCCCTGCTGGTGGGACACCTCGACACCGAGACCCGGCCCGCCGTCTTCCACCGGCTCGGCACGCTCGAGCCGGGAGAGACGGTCCGGGTCTTCCGCGCGGACGGGAAGGTCGCCGAGTTCACCGTCGACGACGTCCGTCTGCTGCCCCGCGACGGCTTCGACGCCCGGCAGGCCTACGGCCCCCGCCGACCCGGCCGCGCCGAGCTGCGCCTGATCACCTGCGGCGGCTCCTTCGACCGCGCCGGCCGCAGCTACACGGCGAACGTCGTGGTCTCCGCCTACCTCACCGGGACGCGCGGCTGAGCGTCCCGGTGAGGCGGGCGGAGGCTCACCGCTGGGGCACGGCCGCCGGGGACAGCCGGCTGCGCAGGTTGCCGAAGTGGTCCCGTATGGCCCGCTCGGCGCGCAGGGAGTCACCGGAGCGCACCGCGTCCAGGATCTCCCGGTGCTGGCGGCAGGTGACCCGCGGATCCTGCGCCACCTCCACCAGGTCCCGCCGCACCCGGTGGAAGGCCTCCCAGAACGCCTCCAGCACCTCGCCGAGCAGCACGTTGTCCAGCCCCCGGTAGAGGGTGGCGTGAAAGGCGCGGTCGGTGCCGGCGAGCACGGTGCCCTCGGCGGCCTCCCGCTCCATGCGCTCCACGAGCGCCTCCAGCTCCACCAGGTCCGCCTCCGGCAGCCGCCCGGCCAGCCGCGACACCAGCCCGGTCTCGACGGCCTCGCGCAGCTCCAGCAACTGGAGCAGGGAGTCCTCGCCGCGGTAGTGGCCGGCGACGGTCCGGAAGCAGAGCCCCTCGATCATCGGCGCGAACGACATCGAGCCCACGTACGTCCCGAACCCGTGCCGGATCTCCACGATGCCCATCGCCTGGAGCGCCTTCAGGGCCTCCCGCACCGAGTTCCGGCTCGCCCCCAGGAGCCTCATCAGCTCCGGTTCGGTGGGCAGCGGGGCGCCCGAGGGCAGCCGCTGGTCCACGATCAGCTTCTTGATCCGCTCCTGAAGGTCCCGGGCTGCCATGGCGAGAGGGTATCCGGCCATTCGGGCGGAAGGGATAGAGCGGGGGGCATGCGAAAGGCCCCCCGCTTTCGCGAGGGGCCTTCCGGTCGGTGCGCCGCCAGGGACTCGAACCCCGGACCCGCTGATTAAGAGTCAGCTGCTCTAACCAACTGAGCTAGCGGCGCCTGCTGACGGGGAAAACTCTACCCGACCCCGGAGGGTGCTCCCGACCACCGGGAGGCGGCGGGGAAGGGGTGCGGAGGGCGGCGTACATCATTCGGACCGTCAAAATGCGCGTTCTGTGCACAGTTGGGAAACTGATCAACGTGCACACTCGCGGACAAAACCCCCCCGAATGTGAGGCAGATCGCATGACCGCTCCCGTGTTCGAGGACGTCGACCCGGCGAGCGACTGCGACTGCCCAGGCTGTGTCCACGGACGGCGGTCCGCCCCCCGCCCGCTGCCCGGCCGAGGCCGGACGGCCGCCCGCGGCGTGGTGGTCGTGGCCGCCGCGTCCGCCGCCCTCGCCACCGTCCCCCCGGCCGCCGCCCTCGCCCCCGGCCACTCCCCGCACCGCCAGGCCCTGCCCGGCGACGGCGAACCCGACACCCCGCAGGGCGCCAGGGCACCCCTGCACGGTCCGGCGGGCCGGCCCGGCGGACCCGCCACCGTCCCGATCCCCGCCACCACCCGCACCCAGATCATCAACCGGGCCAAGACCTGGGTCGCCGCGCAGGTGCCGTACAGCATGTACGCCTTCTGGTCCGACGGTTACCGGCAGGACTGCTCCGGCTACGTCTCCATGGCCTGGGGCCTGCCGAACAACGAGTGGACCGGCAGCCTCGGCGGGTTCGGGGTGAAGATCACCAAGGAGGAGCTGCAGCCCGGCGACATCCTGCTGTACCACAATCCCGACAACCCCGAGAAGGGCTCCCACGTCGTGATCTTCGGCGGCTGGACGGACCACACGCACACCTACTACACGGCCTACGAACAGACGCCCCCGCACACCCGCCGACAGGCCACCCCGTATGCCTACTGGAGCAACTCCGGCAAATACGTCCCCTACCGCTACAAGGGCGTGACCAAGGCCGCGGCCGCCGCCCGGCCGGCGGCCGGCGGGAAGGCGGTGGCGGCCTACCCGGGCGCGGCCTCCTTCGGTCCCGGCGCCGACAACCCCTACGTCACCCTGCTCGGCGAGATGCTGATCGCCAGGGGCGCGCGCGGCTACTACGGCACGGGCCCGGGCCCGGTCTGGGGCGAGGCCGACCGGCGTGCCACCCGGGCGTTCCAGCTGGCACAGGGCTGGACGGGCGCCGACGCCGACGGGATCCCCGGCCCGCGCACCTGGCGGCTGCTGAGCACGGGGCAGGGCAAGGACGTCGGACCCGGCACCGGCACACCCGCCTCGCACGGGGTGCCCGGTTATCCCGGCCGGCAGTACTTCCGGCCGGGCGCGACCAACGACCACATCACGCGCCTGGGCGTCCAGCTGGTGAAGAAGGGGTTCGGCCGGTTCTACGCCCTCGGTCCGGGCCCGCACTGGGGCGACTCGGACCGCAGGGCCGTCGAGGCCTTCCAGCGCGCCCAGGGCTGGCGGGGCGGCGCGGCCGACGGCTACCCGGGCCCGGAGACCTGGCGCCGCCTGTTCGCCTGACCGGCCCGGGCGCCGGCTCCCCACCCACCCCCTGTTCATGACGCGTCTGGCGCGGAGGCTGGAGCACGCATGAGTACGACCACATCCCACACGCCGCCCGAGTCCGAGGGGCAGTCGGACGGCGCGGGCACCGGCCCCGGCGTCCGGCCGGCCCGTCTGATCCACAACGAGGCGACCACCGAGATCCCCGTCCATCTGCTCTTCCGGGACGATCCCGACCCGGTGGAGGTGCCGCTCCGGCCCGCCGTGGTGGCCCGCCGGCAGGGCACCGGTGAACAGCCCCGGCTGGGGCGCCCGGTGCCGGTGCGCCGGCGGCCGCTGCCGGAGGTCGACGCGGGGCTGGCGGAACGGCCGGCGCGGGTGCTGCCCGGCGCGGCCGGGGTGTTCGCCGGGGCCTGCGGGGTCACCGGCTGTCTGGCCACCAGCTGGTGGGCGGGGCTGCTGCCGCCGCTCGCCGCCGAGGCGCTGCGGCTGCCGGCGGCCGCGGGCGCCGGTCTCGGTCCCGCGCAGTGGGCCGCGTACGCCGGGGCCGGGATGCTCGGCGTGCTGGGCTTCGGCGGGCTGGCCCGGGGCCGGACCGGCGGGGCCTGGGTGCTCGGGCTGTTCGGGCGGTACCGGGGCACGGTCCGGCGCACCGGGCTGCTGTGGGTGAACCCGCTCGTGCCGCGCCGCCGGGTCGACGTGCGGCTGCGGCACTGGCGCAGCGAGGCGATGCCGGCGACGGACCCCGACGGGGTGGCGCTGCGGGTGGTGCTGCTGGTGGTGTGGCGGGTGCGGGACACCGCGCGGGCCCTGCTCGGCATCGACGACCACGAGACGTACCTGCGCGAGTGCGTGGAGGCGGCGCTGGCCCGGGTGCCGGTGGAGCACGCGGGCGGGGCGCGGGGCGGGACGACGGCGGCCGGGGACGCGCTGACCCGGCTGGTGGCGCAGGAGACCGCGCCGGTCGGTGTCGAGGTGTTCTCCGTGCAGCCGGTGCGGGTGGACTACGCCCCGGAGGTGGCCGCCTCGATGCACCGCCGCCGGATCGCCGCGCTGGACGCCCGGCAGCGGGCCAGCATGCTCAGCTCGGTGGTGGACTCGGTGGAGGACACGGTGACCCGGCTGACCGTGCGCGGACTGGTCGAACTGGACGACTACGAGCGCAAGGTGCTGGTCCGCGACCTGACGGTGGCGTTCTGCTCGGGGCGTTCGGAGCCCGTGTAGGGCGGGTCCGGAGACACCCGGCGATTGGTATGGACATGTTCAACAGTCAGCAATAATCTGAGACTTGGTCTAGACCTACTCTGCACGGCTCACCGAACTCCCCACGTTCCCCAGGAGCGGCAGTATGCGCACCAAGACCAAGTTGTCCGCGGTCGTGCTGGGCGCGGTGACCGCCGGAGCGTTCGCGCTCTCCACCGGCGGCGCCAGCGGGCACGGCTACACCGACCTCCCCATCAGCAGGCAGAAGCTCTGCCAGAACGGCACCGTCACGGGCTGCGGCGAGATCCAGTGGGAGCCGCAGAGCGTCGAGGGTCCCAAGGGCTTCCCGGCCGGCGGCCCCGCCGACGGCCAGCTGTGCAACGCGGGCCTGGGCCAGTTCGCCCAGCTCAGCGCGCCGCGCACGCCGTCCGGCGCGGCCTGGCCCACCACCAAGGTGAGCGGCGGTCAGTCGTACACGTTCCGCTGGCAGTTCACCGCCATGCACGCCACGACCGACTTCCGCTACTACGTCACCAAGCCGGGCTGGAACCAGAACCACAACCTCTCCCGCTCGGACCTCAACCTCACCCCGTTCCTGACGGTGCCGTACAACGGCCGGCGCCCGCCGGCCACCCTCAGCCACAGCGGCACCCTGCCGACCGGCCTGAGCGGACACCACGTCATCCTCGCGGTGTGGACGATCGCCGACACGGGCAACGCCTTCTACGCCTGCTCGGACGTCACCTTCTGATCCCCCTTCGGCTCCAGCCCGGAAACTGAGGTTCCCTTGAGGCCGGGCGCCCCCCGGGCCGGGTAGGTTCCCGCCACACCGCTCGACCAGGAGCGGCGGACCTGTCCCGGGGGACCCCATGTTCCAGTTGCTCTTCTACGCCGTGCCCGCAGTGATGCTCGCGGGCTTCGCGTACGCCGCGTACCTGCTGATCCGCCGTGCCCGGCGGATCGGCAGGACGTGGGCGCACGGCCTGACCGCCGAGGCGCGCTGCCTGCGGATGTACACGACGACCAGCGGGGGTGCCGGGGACACCTCCGTGCGCACGACCCTGCACCACGTCTACGAGTTCACCACCCGCGACGGCCGCACGGTCCGCTTCGAGGAGGAGGACGGCCCCGCGACCGTCGTGGAGGGCGACTTCGTGACCGTCCGCTACCTCCCGGAGCTTCCCCAGCAGGCCACCGCCCGCCCCCCGGCGCCCGGGAAGCTCGCCGCCCGCACCGGCGTCGGACTGGTTCTCCTCGGCGTGGCATGCACCTTCTGCGTCGGCTTCATGGCCGTGGCCCACATGATGTTCACCGAGTCGGGCGGGATGCCGTAGCCCTCCCCATCTGACGCGCGGTCAGTTACCGTGCCGGGTCATGGAGTCCACGACGGTCGCCGCGTTCGTCGCGGCGCGCTGGGGCGACCACCGGCCGGGGCTGTGGTGCGAGGACCGGGTGCTGACCCACCACGAGACGGCCGCCGGAGCCGCCGCCCGCGCCGCGCTGCTGGCCGACCTGCTCCCGCCCGGTGCCGTACCGCACGTCGGGGTGCTGCTCGACAACACCGAGGAGTTCCCGCTGTGGCTCGGCGCCGCGGCCCTCGCCGGAGCGGCCGTCGCCGGGATCAACCCGACCCGGCGCGGCCCGGAGCTGGCCCGGGACATCCGGCACACCGAGTGCCCGGTCCTGGTCACCGAGGAGGCCCACCTGCCGCTGCTGGCCGGGCTCGGCCTGCCCGGGGTACGGCTCCTCGTCACGGACACCCCGGAGTACGGCGCCCTGCTGGCGCCCTACGCCGGCGCCGTGCCCGACCCGTCCCGGGCCGCCCCGGCCGACCGGCTGCTGCTGTACTTCACCTCCGGCTCCACCGGCGTCCCCAAGGCCGCGCTCTGCTCCCAGGGCCGGCTGGCGGCGGCCGGGCGGGCCCTGGTCCGGCAGTTCGGGGTCCGCGCGGACGACGTGCACTACGTCTGCATGCCGATGTTCCACGGCAACGCCGTGATCGCGGACTGGGCGCCCGCGCTGGCCGCCGGTGCCGGCGTGGCCCTGCGCCGGCGCTTCTCGGCCTCCGGTTTCCTGCCCGACGTACGCCGCTACCGCGCGACCTACTTCACCTACGTCGGCCGGGCGATCCAGTACCTCCTCGCCACCGGGCCCCGCCCCGACGACCGGGACCACCCGCTGCGCCTGGGCTTCGGGACGGAGGCGGGCGCGGTGGACGCGGCGGCCTTCGAGCGGCGCTTCGGGGTGCGGCTGGTGGAGGGGTACGGCTCCTCGGAGGGCGGCGCGGCGATCCGGTGGGCGCCCGGGACCCCGCCGGGCGCGGTGGGTCCGGCCGGGCCCGGCCTGGTGGTGCTGGACCCGGCCACCGGGCGGGAGTGCCCCCCGGCCGTCTTCGACGGCACCGGGCGGCTGCTCAACGCGGAGGAGGCGATCGGCGAGCTGGTCAACCGGGGCCCGAACCCCTTCGAGGGCTACTGGCGCAACCCGGCCGCCGAGGCCGAGCGGCGCCGCGCCGGGGCGTACTGGACCGGCGACCTCTTCTACCGGGACACCGGCGGTCATCTGTACTTCGCGGGCCGGACCGGCGACCGGATCCGCGTCGACGGGGAGAACCTCGCCGCCGCGATGATCGAGAACATCGTGGCCCGCTACCCCGGCGCGGACGCCGTCGCCGTCTACGGCGTGCCGGACCCGGTGACCGGGGACCAGGTGATGGCGACCATCGCCGGGACCTTCGACCCGGCGGCCTTCGCCGCGTTCCTGCGGGACCAGCCGGACCTCGGGACGAAGATGGCACCCCGGTTCGTGCGGGTGGTGGAGCGGATGCCGGTGACCGCGACCCACAAGATCGAGCGGTCCCGGCTGCGGCGGGAGGGGTACGCCTGCGCCGACCCGGTGTGGTGGCGGCCCCCGGGGGAGGAGTCGTACCGACGGCTGACCGCAGGGGGTGTGGGTGGCGGAGCCCCCACACGCGCGGCGAAGCCGCGCAATAACAGAGATGGCGAGCCAGTCCGCGATTTCTGCGGACGTGGCTCGCCATCGTCATCGTGCGCCGCCAGGGACTCGAACCCCGGACCCGCTGATTAAGAGTCAGCTGCTCTAACCAACTGAGCTAGCGGCGCATGACTCTCGCCTGCCTCGGTTTTCTACCTCCGTGGCCGGCGACGAAGAAAATACTACCTGGTCCCGGCGGGTGCTCGTGACCACCGCCAGATCTAGATCGTCAGCGAGAGGACCACCGGGGTCGCGCTCCGGTTCAGGGTCTCCGCCGCCCGCTTCAGCCGGTGCGCGTGCTCCACCGGGAGCGAGACGGCCAGGCAGCCCACCGAGGAACCCGCGGTGAGCGGTACGGCCGCGCAGACCGTGCCGACCGCGTACTCCTGGAGGTCCAGCACCGGCACCGTCGCCGGCTGGGACTCCAGCCGGGACAGCAGCAGCTTGTCGCTGGTGATGGTCCGCGAGGTCAGGCGGGCCATCCTGTACCGGGAGAGGTGGTCGCGGCGGGCGTTGTGGTCCAGCTGGGTCAGCAGGCTCTTGCCGACGGCGGTGGCGTGGGCGGAGCAGCGGAAGTCCACCCACTCGTTGACCGCCGGGGTGCTCGGCCCGGCGGCGTACTGGGTGACCCGGACCTCGCCGTCGAGGTACCGGCTGAGGTAGACGGCCGCGCCCACCGAGTCGCGCAGCCGGTCCAGGGTGTGCTGGAGCTTGTCCCGCAGGGCCCGTTCCCGGTCGTGCGCCGAGGTGAGCCGGCGCAGGGTGTCGCCGGTGACGTACGCGCCGTCGCCCACCTGCTCGACGTAGCCCTCACGGCGCAGCATGCGCAGCAGGGCGGTGAGCCGGTCGGGGCCGAGGCGGGTGCGGCGGGCCAGCTCGGTGTCGGTGGCGCCGGCGGGGTGCCGGGCCACGGTCTCCAGCACGCGCAGCGCGTCCTGGGCGGAGTGGTACGGGGCGGTCGGCTCGATCCTCATGTCGGTCCCCCTCGGCCACGACCCGGGTCGGCGGATCGTTACCACGATAGCCGTCAAAGGCTGCACGGCGAGAGGGTGTTGGCGAGATTGCGCTCGTGCGCCCCGGCCCCCAGCTGGGGCGGTGACCCGCTGACATATGCCAGGGTCATGCCCCAGCGAGCGGACCTCGGCTCTTTCCGCCCCTACGCCCCTCCGTCACAGGACCGCGCTGATGAACTCCCGGGTCCGTTCCCGCTCCGGGTCGCCGAAGATCTTCTCCGGCGGGCCCGCCTCGATGACCCGGCCCGCGTCGAACATCAGCACCTGGTCGGAGATGTCCCGGGCGAAACCCATCTCGTGGGTCACGCACAGCATCGTGATGTCCGTGCTGCGGGCGATGTCCCGGAGCAGGTCGAGCACGCCCGCGACCAGCTCCGGGTCGAGCGCGGAGGTCACCTCGTCCAGCAGCAGCACCCGGGGCCGCATCGCCAGCGCCCGGGCGATCGCCACCCGCTGCTGCTGGCCGCCGGAGAGGCGGGTGGGCCTGGCGTCGCACTTGTCGGCCAGGCCCACCAGGTCCAGCAGCTCCCGGGCCCGCGCCTCCGCCTCGTCCTTCGACAGACCGAGCACCCGGACCGGCGCCTCGGTGAGGTTGCGCAGCACCGACATGTTCGGGAACAGGTTGAACTGCTGGAAGACCATCCCGATCTTCTTGCGGACCTCCCGGACCTGCCGCTCCGGCGCCGGGAACAGCCGCTGCCCGACGACGGTGATCGTGCCCGCGTCCGGCTTGGCGAGGGTCATCAGCAGTCTGAGGATCGTGGTCTTGCCGGAGCCGGAGGGCCCGATCAGGGTGACGTGCCGGCCCGCGTCCACGGACAGGTCGAGACCGTCGAGGACGGTGTTGTCCCCGAACCGCTTGGTCACCCCCTCGATGCGGATCAGCTCGGTCGGCGGGGTGCCGGTCAGGGCCGGCTGCTTGCTGGTCTCAACGGACAAGGCGTCGCTCCAGGGTGCGCAGACAAACGGAGGCCAGGTACGAGACGACGACGAAGGCGACCCCGATCACCGTCAGGGGCTCGGTGAACTGGAAGTGCTGCTGGGAGACGAGCCGCGCCCGGCCCAGCATCTCCAGCACGCCGATGGTCATCAGCATCGGCGTGTCCTTCAGCATCGCGATGACGTAGTTGCCGAGCGGTGGCACCACCCGGCGGACCGCCTGCGGCAGGACCACCGCCGTCCAGGTGCGCCGCACCGGCAGGCTGAGCGCGGTCGCGGCCTCCCACTGCCCGGCCGGCACCGCCTCGATACCGGCCCGGTAGACCTGCATCGTGTACGTCGAGTAGTGCAGCCCGAGCCCCAGCACGCCGGTGGTCAGCGGAGACAGGGTCACGCCCGCCTCGGGCAGCACGTAGAACAGGAAGAACAGCTGCACCAGCAGCGGGGTGTCCCGCACGAACTCCGTGAGGACCCCCACCGGCCAGCGCACCCAGCGGGTCGGCGCGCGCATCAGCAGGGTCCACACCAGGCCCAGCGCGAACGAGATCAGCGACCCCAGGGCCAGCGCCTCCAGGGTGACCAGCAGGCCCTTCCAGAAGTACGGCATGAAGTCGGACACGGCTCCCCAGTCCCAGTTCACCGGGCCACCTCCGCCTTCAGCCGGCGCTCCAGCACCCGCATCCCGCGGGTGAGCGCGAACGCGATCACGAAATAGATCAGCAGCAGGTAGGCGTAGATCCGGCCGCTCTGCTGCAGCGCCAGGCGGACCAAGTTGCCGCTGAAGGCCAGGTCGCCCATGCCCGTGATGGACACCAGCGCGGTGCCCTTGAGCAGCTCGACCAGCAGGTTGGAGAAGGACGGGATCATCTCCGGCACCGCCTGCGGCAGCAGGATCAGCCGCAGCCGCTGCCAGGGCGAGAAGCCGAGCGCGATGCCGCCCTCCCGCTGGGCCGGGTCCACCGCCGCGAGGGCGCCGCGCACGATCTCCGAGCCGTACGCGCCGTAGGTGAGGCCCAGCGCGAGCGTGCCCGCCCACATCGGCACCAGCTGCCAGCCGAAGGCGACCGGCAGCACGAAGAACACCCAGAAGATCATCACCAGCGCCGAGATGCCGCGGAACACCTCGGTGTAGCAGCCCGCGAGGAAGCGGACCAGCCGCGAGCGGTGGGTGCGCGCGGCGCCCACGACGAAGGAGACCACCACGGCGAGCAGCGCGCTGTACACCAGCAACTGGAGGGTGATGCCGATCCCCTGGAGGACGAGTTCCCACAGTCCCGCGGTCATGAGCCGCACAGCTCCTTCGCGGTCAGGGTGGTCATCTCCGCCCGGGTGAAGCCGAAGGGCCGGACGATCCGGTACAGCTCCCCGCTGCGGCGCAGCTTGTGCAGCTCGGCGTTGAAGGCGTCCCGCAGCCGGGTCTCGGTCGGCCGGAACGCGAACGCCCCGCCGTCCGCCTTGGGTTTGCCGTCGACGAGCGCGACGAACGGCTTGGTGGACTCGGCCTTGGCGGAGCCCCGGGCGACCAGCCGGGCGGTGACGGCCGTGGCCGCGAACAGGTCGACCCGTCCGGACTCCACCGCGTTCAGCCCGGCGACCTGGTCGGGGACGATGACGAGGTCGTTCTCCCGGTAGCCCGCCTCCACGGCGTGCTGGATCTGCGCGTACCCGGTACCGGTGGCCACCTTGGCGTGCCGGCGCAGCGCGTCCGCGTAGGTGCGCAGCCCCAGCGGGTTGCCCTTGGGGACGATGAAGGCGTCCGGCATCCGGTAGTCGGGGTCGGCGAAGATCACCTGCTCGCAGCGGTCCGGGGTGACGTACATGCCCGCGGCCACCACGTCGAACTGCTGCGACTTCAGCCCGGGTATCAGCGAGCCGAACTCGGTCGGCACCGGCTGCACCCGGTCCACCCCGAGCCGCTTGAAGACCGCCTTCGCCAGCTCGGGCGCCTCCCCGGTGAGTTTCCCGTCCCGGTCGATGTATCCGAAGGGGATCTCCCCGGCGATCCCCAGCCGCACGACACCCAGCGCGCGCAGCCGGTCCAGCAGGTCGCCGCCGTCCTTCCCGGACGCCGACGCCACCCGGGTGCATCCCGCCGCGCCCAGCGCGCCGAACGCGGCGAGACCCGCCAGCACCGAGCGCCGGGTGTGTCTGTGTTCCGACCGGATCGTGTGTACGTCGTTGCCAAGTGGTGGAGCCATGGCGGCGCGGCTACCCAAGCGCAACCGGGCTATGCGCCCCGGTTTTCATGGCCGGACGCCTCGTCACGGTCGCGCCGGACGGCGGGATGTGCACCGTACGGCACGCCTGTTGACCGACCGCGCGCCTCCTGACCTGCGCGGCAGTGGGGGAGGCGCTGCCGCTCGCCGCCGACGTCCGCCACGCCGAGTACGCGCGCGACGAGACCCACGCTCTCTTCCCGTCTCTCGCCTCCACCGAACCCCCACCGGAGAACCCGAAGGTCACCCCGATCCCCGGCGATCTTCGTCACTTCTCCGGTTCCGCTCCACGAGCGCGACACCCCGCTCCCCGACGGCGACGTCGGATGGCCCAGGCCTGAGACGACCTGTGGCGGTCGGAGCGGCGGGGGAAACGCTCAGTGCGCGGCGGGGCCTGACCTCAGTTCCGGCGGCCCTGCGGGCAAGCGCGGGGGAGGCAGGCCCTTCAGTGCCCGGGCACGTAACCACGCGTCTTGTCGACCACGTTCGGCAGGGATCTGCCCGCCGCCCACCGCTCGTACAACTCCACGAACTGCGCGCCCAGTTCGTCCCGCCAGCCGACCGTGTCGCCGCTCATGTGCGGGGACACGATCAGTCCCGGCAGCTTCCACAGCGGGCTGTCCTCGGGCAGCGGCTCGGTGGTGAACACGTCCAGGGCCGCGCCCGCGATCCAGCGCCGGGTCAGGGCCCGCGCGAGGGCCTCCTCGTCGACCAGGCCGCCCCGGCCGACGTTCACGAAGAACGCCGACGGCTGCATCACACCGAACCGGTGGGCGTCGAACATCCGGTACGTCTGCGCGGTCAGCGGAGCCGCCGCGATCACCCAGTCCGCGCGGGAGACCAGCCGGTCCAGTTCGTCGGGGCCGTGGACACCGGTCCGGGGCACCCGCCCCACCAGCGCCGTCGTCACCCCCAGCGCCTTCAGAGTGCGGGCGATCGCCCGGCCGATCGGGCCCGAGCCGACCACGCACGCGCGCGTGCCCGCCACCCGCCGGGTCTCCCGGTGCCGCCAGGACCGGTCCCGCTGGTGCTCCAGCGTTTCCGGCAGGTCCTTGGCGACCGCCAGCACCAGGGCCGCGACGTACTCGGCGATCGGCTGGTCGAAGATTCCGCGGGCGTTGGTCACCACCGTGTCCGACGCGGCCAGCTCCGGGCACATCAGATGGTCCACGCCCGCGCTCGCCGTGTGCACCCAGCGCGGCCGGGGCCCGCCGCCGGGCCACGCCTCGCGTACCGCGTGCGAGGTGAAGTCCCACACCAGCAGCACGTCCGCGTCCGGCAGCCGCTCGGCCAAGCGCGCCGCGTCCGTGTGCACGATCCGGGCGCGGCCGGTGAGGCGGCCGAGCCGGGGCGGCGGATCGGCGTCGAGGACCACGATGGTGGGGGGTGTCGGCGTCATGCGGGGCGGCTCCCGGCGTCTGACATGCGCGGATCGACCACGCTCGCACCCGAACCCACCGTCGTCAACACGGCCGTGTCCCCGATCCGTTGCCCGTTCGTCTCCCGGCGCGAGGGACCGGTGCCGGCCATGGACGTCCCCTTTCCCGGCGCCCCCGCCCCAGGGGCCCGGCACCGGTCTCCCGCCCCACGCGCCGCGCGGCCCGCCCGGGCACCCCCGCCACGGCTCGCGCTCCAGGTCGCTTCCGAGGCCGTCGCCCACGCCCGCACCTCCGGCGGCCTCGTCGGCGGGACCGCCGGGGAACGGGCGAGGTGCGCGGTGATGACCATGGCCGGATCCCTCCCCCCGCCGACCACCTCCGGCGCGCTGCCGGAGGCACCGGCCGGGCTGGGCGCCCGAAGGCCCTCCGGCACCGCCGACGCGCTCTTCCCGTCCCGCACCGGCCCGCCGACCTACGACGTCACCCCCAGCCGGAGGCCGAGCCGCGGACGCCGGTGATCTCGGCCAACCAGGTCACGATGTGGGCGTCGCCGCGCCGACTGGGTACCCGGACCGTGGGGCCGTACCAGGCGCTGCCGGACGCGGCTGCCCACGCGTGACCCGTACTGCCGGAAGAACAGCAGGAAGGCTGGACATGACCGCACTCGGATTCCTCTACCCGGGCCACTCCGCCGAGGACGACTATCCACGCATCGAGCAGCTCCTGGGCAGCGACATCCGGGTGGACCTGTTCCACACCGACATCGGGGAGGACGCGCACCGGGTGGCGGCCCTGCGCGAGATGGGCTCCGTGGAGCGGCTCGCCGCGGGCGTGGAGGAGCTGCGGCTTTCCGGGGCCGAGACGGTGGTGTGGGCCTGCACCAGCGGCGGCTTCGTTCACGGCTGGGAGGGCGCCCAGGAACAGGTGCGGACCCTGGCCCGGCTCGCCGGCCTGCCGGCCTCCTCGACGTCCTTCGCCTTCGTGCACGCGGCCCGCGAGATCGGGGTGCGCCGGGTCGCCGTCGGCGGTACCTACCCCGAGGACATCACCGCGCTCTTCGCGGACTTCCTGCGGGCCGGCGGCCTGGAGGTGACCGGGACGCGTTCCTCGGGGATCGTCACCGCCGCCGAGGTCGGCACCTGGGGCGAGGAGGACGTGCTCACCCTGGCCCGCGCCGCGGACACTCCCGACGCCGAGGCCGTCCTCCTCCCGGACACGGCCCTGCACACGGCCGCCCACCTCGGCCTGCTGGAGAAGGCCCTGTCCAAGCCCGTCCTCACCGCCAACCAGGTCTCGGTCTGGGAGGCCCTCCGGCTCACCGACCGCCGGGTGAACGCGCCCTCCCTGGGGACGCTGTTCACACGGGAGCCCCTGGTGCAGGTCTAGGCGGCAGAGCCCGGGGGAAGGGCCAGGCTGCCGGGCCCGGGGAAAGGCCCAGGGGTCCCCGGTCCGGGGAATAACCGGAGACACCCTCCTGTTAGCAGCGCGAGGACAGCTCACCCGCGAACAGGAGGCCCACACCGTGGCGGCAGACGAGGCAGACGAGATCCGGGGAACCACACACGGCACCGCCCCCGTCCCCCTCTCCGTACTGGACCTGGCCACCGTCGGCGCGGGCAGTACCGCGAGCGACGCCCTGCGCACCGGTGTCGCGCTCGCCCGGCTCGCCGAGTCCCGCGGCTTCCACCGCTACTGGGTCGCCGAGCACCACTCCATGCCCGGCGTGGCCTCCTCCTCGCCCGCGGTGATCCTCGCCCACCTGGCCGCCCACACCGAGCGCATCCGGCTCGGCTCGGGCGGCGTGATGCTGCCCAACCACGCCCCGCTGGTGATCGCCGAGCAGTTCGGCACGCTGGAGGCCATGGCGCCGGGGCGGATCGACCTGGGCCTCGGCCGGGCGCCGGGCACGGACGGGGCCACGGCGGCGGCCCTGCGCCGCACCGACACCCTGAACGAGAGCGCCGACGACTTCCCGCAGCAGCTCGCGGAGCTGACCCGGTTCCTCGACGACGACTTCCCCGACGGGCACCCGTACGGCCGGATCCACGCGATCCCCGGCCCGGTGCAGGGCACCAGCCCCGGCGGCGTGCAGTCCCCGCACCGCCCGCCGGTCTGGCTGCTCGGCTCCTCCGGCTACAGCGCCCGGCTCGCCGGACTGCTCGGCCTGCCCTTCGCCTTCGCGCACCACTTCTCCGCGCAGAACACCATCCCGGCCCTGGACCTGTACCGGCAGACCTTCCGGCCCTCCGCCGTCCTGGCCGAGCCGTACGCCCTCATCGGCGTCTCCGCCCTCGCCGCGGACGACGAGCGGGAGGCCCGCCGGCAGACCCGGGCGCTGGCGCTGAACATGCTCCGGCTGCGCACCGGCCGTCCGGGCCTGTACCCCGCGCCGGAGGAGGCCGAGCGCCACGAGTTCGGCCCGATGGAGGAGGAGTTCGTCACCTCCTGGACGAGCAACGTCGTGCACGGCACCGCCGACGAGGTCCGCACCGGCCTGGACGACCTCCACAAGCGCACCGGCGCCGACGAGCTGATGCTCGTCACCCACGCGCACAGCGGTGATCTGCGCCTGCGTTCCTACGAGCTGATCGCCGACGCCTACGGCTTGCCGACCGCGCAGGCCTGAGCCCCGAGCAGCTCGGAGATACGATCCGGCGGCACCGGGCGGGAGTACAGCCAGCCCTGCCCGGTGTCGCAGCCGATCCGGCGCAGCCGGGTGGCCTGGGCCGAGGTCTCCACGCACTCCGCGGTGACCGTCAGCCCGAGCCGGTGGGCGAGCTGGATCATCGCCTCCACGATCACCTCGTCGGCCGGGTTGGGCACGCCCCCCTTCGCGGCCTCCTCGTACTGGAAGCCCCGGACGAAGGAGCCGTCCAGTTTCAGCGCGGAGACCGGCAGCCGGCTCAGGTAGGCGAGGTTGGAGTAGCCGGTGCCGAAGTCGTCGATGGCGATGTGCACGCCCATGTCGCTGAGGGCCTGCAGCGCCTGGAGCGGCCGGCCCGCCGAGCCCATCACCGCCGACTCGGTCAGCTCCAGCTGGAGCAGGTGCGGGGCGAGCCCGGTCTCCGCGAGGGTCTCCGCCACGTCGGCCACCAGGTCCGAGTCCCAGACCTGCCGCACGGCGACGTTCACGCTGACGAAGATGGGCGGTTCGCCGGGGTGGTCCAGCTGCCAGCGGCGGGCCTGCCGGCAGGCGGTGGCCAGCGCCCAGCGGCCCAGCTGGACGATCGAGCCGTCCTCCTCGGCCAGTCCGATGAACCGATTCGGCGTCAGCGTGCCGAACTGCGGGTGATGCCAGCGGATGAGGGCCTCGACGCCGTTGAGCCGGCCGTCCTCCATCGCCACCAACGGCTGGTACTCCAGCGCGAACTCGCCGCGCTCGATGGCGGGGCGCAGGGTGGAGGACAGTGCCTGGCGGGTCATGCGGTGGGCGTTGCGCTCGGGGTCGAACAGGGTCCAGCGACCCTTGCCGTCGGCCTTCGCCCAGTACAGCGTCGTATCGGCCGCCTGCATCAGACCCGTGGCCGTGGTGCCGGCCGCGTGCCGTTCCACGACCCCGATGGACGCCGTCAGCGACAGCCGCTGCCCGGACAGGTCGAAGGGCTGCTCCAGCGCCTTCAGCGCGGACTCGGCGAGGTCGGCGAGCTGTTCGGTGCCGGTGGAGTCCTCCACCAGCAGGGCGAACTCGTCACCGCCGAGCCGGGCCACCAGGGGAGTCGCGGCGCGGGCGTACCCGGCCTCGTCGGCGATCCCGGTCAGGCGCTCGGCCACGGCCGCGAGGAGCCGGTCCCCGACCCGGTGGCCGAGGGTGTCGTTGACGGCCTTGAAGCCGTCGAGGTCCAGATAGCACAGGCCGATCCGGCCGGTACCGCTCTGCTCGTACGACTCCGCCTCCAGCGCGGCCGAAAGACGCTCGAAGAACAGGGTGCGGTTGGGCAGCCGGGTCACCGGATCGTGCATCTGCAAGTGCCGCAGCCGCGCCTGGAGTTCGCGCCGGGAGCTGATGTCGGCGACCGACAGCAGGACGCCGGGCTCGCCGTCGGCCAGCGGGGCGACGGTGACCTGCACCCACAGCGAGTGGCCCCCGGGGTGCTTGAGGCGCCGGGTGCAACGCAGACGGGCCTGCCGGCCGCGCAGCACCTCGCGGTAGGCGTGCCCGCTGCGGGCGTCGGAGGCCAGGTCCACCAGGTCGGCCGCGACCCGCCCGACGAACGCCTCCGGATCGCCGCCGAGCAGCTCGCCGAGCGCGGCGTTGGCGCTGATGACGAGCCCGTCCGGGGCCACGACCGCCATGGCGAGCGGGGCCGTCGCGAAGACACGGTGGTAGGTGGTGTGGTGACTGTCTGTGACGGCTGACCGGTCGAGGTCTGCCGCGGGCGTCGGCCCTTCGGACGTTCCGCTCACCGCTCGCTCCCGCAGTGCACTCGATCTGTGTCCGTGCCTGTCCGTGCCGGAAAGTGTGCCGATCATAGAGGCTGGCCCCGGGCCCTTCCAGCCACTGTCCAGTCTCCCGGACGGAGTACAGGTTCTGACAGATCGTTTCTGCCCGCACCTGGACGGCTTCTTGAGGCCCTCGACCAGTTGTGACGTTCCGTGAGTGTTTCGGGGTGTCGAGCGCCGGGGCGCGCCGGCGTGCGACGGGGGCGCGCTCACCCTTCTGGTGCATGCAAACAGGGCGAAACACGGTGAATACCAGCAATCTGGGTGCGGGTCCCGCGAACCGCATCCGGAGGTCAAGTCCGTGCCCAAGCTGCGCAGCACCGCCGCCGTGTTCACCACGATGTCGGCGCTCGCCGCGACCTCGATCCTCACCGGCCCCTCGGCCGCCGAACCGTTCTCCACGGCCCCCTGCGCCCTGCACCGCAGCGAGGCCCACCACTCCGAGGGCGTGGACGGCTGGAACCCCTCCTACACCCGTCCGACCGGCACCCTCGACGCCGTGCTGGTCTTCCTCTCCTTCCCGGACTCCACCCCCCGGACCACCCCCGCCCAGTTGACCGCCGACCACTTCCCGGCCACCAGCCGCTTCTACGAACAGGCGTCCTACGGCAGGTTCACCCTGCGGCCGCACCCGCTGGGGCACTGGCTGCGCATGCCGCGCCCGTCGACGTCGTACGCCATGCGACGGGACTGGAACGCCGAGGACCGGGCCGCCTATCTGCGGGACGCGTTCGCCGTGGCCGACAAGGAGGTCGACTTCTCCCGCTACCCGGTCGTCTACCTCGTCGCCGATCCGGACGCGCCCGGCGTCGACTCGGACGCCACGAAGGTCGTGAACCTCGACACGCCCGCGCGCGTCGACGGCACCGACATCCGGCGGGTCGTCACCGTGTTCGAGCATCATCCGCCGGACCGGCTGGTCCTCGCCCACGAGACCGGCCATGTCTTCGACCTGCCCGACCTCTACCACCGGCCGGTCGACGGCAAGGGCGACTGGGACACCTACGTCGGCGACTGGGACCTGATGGGCAGCCAGTTCGGGCTGGCGCCGGACCTCTTCGGCTGGCACAAGTGGCGGCTCGGCTGGCTGGGCCCGCGCCAGGTGGTCTGCGTGCGCGGGAGCACGCCGACCCGGCTCACCCTGGAGCCCCTCGCGGCCGGGCCGGGCGTCGCGGTGCCGGGCGCGGGCGGCACCCCCGCCTTCGGCCTCGGGCACGGCGTCAAACTGGCCGTCGTGCGCACCGGCGAGGACAGCGCCCTCGCCTTCGAGGCACGCGGCACGGCCGGCAACGACCGGCTGTCCTGCCGGCAGGGGATCCTGGTCTACCGGGTGCGGGGCGACGCCCCGTCCGGCGACGGCCCGGTCCAGGTCGTGGACGCCCACCCGCGCACCGAGGCCTGCTGGGAGAACTCCGTCTACCCGCCCCTCGCCGACGCGCCGGTCCTCCTCGGGGAGAGCTTCACCGTGCCCGGGGAGGGCGTGAGGGTCGAGGTGGAGGGGCGGACGGCGTCGGGGGCCTGGACGGTGAAGATCACGCCCGGGACGAGTGACTGAGGGCCCGTGCATACGAAAACGGCGGGCCGGATTCTTTCGAACCGGACCCGCCGTTTCCTTCAGGTGCGCCGCCAGGGACTCGAACCCCGGACCCGCTGATTAAGAGTCAGCTGCTCTAACCAACTGAGCTAGCGGCGCCTGCTGACGTCGTAGACATTAGCATCCTGGTCGGCGGGAGGAAAAATCGAAATCCGTACGGCGGCCCGGGCGGCTCGTACGGCCGCCCAGAGCAGCACCTCGGGGCCGGGCAGCCAGGGGTGCCGGGTGTCCGGGGCGACCACCCAACGGCCGGTGCCGCCGGCTTCCTCGCAGGTCAGGGCGGGAACGGTCACCGCGTCGCCGGTGCCGTGGCACAGCAGCGGCGGTACCTCCCGGGCCCGTTGCGAGCCCCACTCCTCCCAGTCGAGCAGCGAGGGCAGCCGCTGGGCCGTGCCGGGGGCGGCGAACAGCAGCACCCGGCCCCGGAACACCGCGACCGGGCCGGAGCCGGCGCCCTCGTCCCACAGCCGGTCCAGCATGCGGCGCCCGAAGACGACCGGGGCGCTCACCACGTCGAAGACGGTGCCGCAGGGCAGGACGACCGGGGCGTCCGGGCGGTCCTCCCACAGGGCGAGGGTGCTGCGGGGGAACGCCGCCGCCGAGGCGAGCCAGGCGACGCCGTCGGAGCTGACACGGGAGACGTTCGGTGCGCTGCTCATGCCACCAGGTGTACAGGCGGTGAGCGGACCGTTCTTCTGAGTTGCGGAAAACCGGGACACGCGGGGGAAGGGAGGAGTATCTTGCCCGCCTGGCATATGCCGCGTGGGTGCTACACCGGGTCGGCGGTCGTCCGCCCGTCCTGTTCCCCGCGCAGCAGGTCGCGGCCGAACTCGACCATCTTCTTCGCGTAGTCCTCGGTCCACTCCGCGCGCTCGGCGATGTCCGCCGGGGTCAGCCGGTCGAAGCGGCGGGGGTCGGCGAGCTGGGCCGCCGCGATGGCCTGGAACTCCACGGCCCGGTCGGCGGCCGCCCGGAACGCCTGGGTCAGCTCCGTCGCCCGGGCCAGGAGCTCCCGCGGATCCTCGATCGACTCCAGGTCGAAGAAGTGCTCGGGATCGGAGGCCGCCTCCGCGGGCTCGAAGAGCAGGGGCGCGGGGCGTAGCCGCGGTTCGTTACGACGCGGCGTGGGCTCCGCCATGTCTTCTCTCCTCCTCGTACGGTTCACCGGCACCGCCGACCGGCGGGCCACCGTCCATTGTCCCGCGCCGGCGCAAGGGGCCCTCACTCCACCGGCTCTCCTCGTGCCCGCCGCATGCGCTCACATCCGCCGGTTCACCTCGTGCTCACGCCTGGCGCGTTCATCCCCGCCAGCTCACCTTGTGTTCGGCCAGGTGGGAGAGGACCGCGTGGTTCGCCTCCCAGCCGTCCGGGCTGTGTGCATCGGCCGCCTCCGGCGGCGTGCCGGACTCCGTCCGGACGGGGCGTCGGTGACTGTGTGCGCGTTCATCCCCGCCAGCTCACCTTGTGTTCCGCCAGGTGGGAGAGGACCGCGTGGTTCGCCTCCCAGCCGTCCGGGCTGTGTGCATCGGCCGCCTCCGGCGGCGTGCCGGACTCCGTCCGGACGGGGCGTCGGTGACTGTGTGCGCGTTCATCCCCGCCAGCTCACCTTGTGTTCCGCCAGGTGGGAGAGGACCGCGTGGTTCGCCTCCCAGCCGTCCGGGAACTTCACCAGGGTGCCGAGCCGGACCGGTTCCGTGGACGGGTAGTCGTCCAGGAGGTCGGTGACGCCGGCGCGGCAGACCATGATGCAGGCGTGGCGGTGGCGGGAGGCCAGCACGCACAGGCGGCCGGTCTCCAGGTGGAACGCGGTGGCGTCGGGGCGGCCGGAGAGCGGGTGCAGGACGACCGTGACGTCGTACTCGCGGCCCTGGAGCCGGTTGGCGGTGTCGACGGTGACGTCCGGTACGCCCAGCTCGGCCAGGGCGGCGCGGACCGCCGCGGCCTGGTCGCGGTGGGCCGTGCCCACGGCGATGCGGTCGGCCGTCAGCGGGGTGGGGTGCGGGCCGCGCTCCGACAGGGCCGCGCCGCCCCGGTCCAGCAGACGGCGGACCACCGTCGCCACCGCCCGCACCGCCTCCGGGTCCGTGCGCGGGGTGTGCCGGGCGGGCAGCTCCAGCAGGCCCCATCCGGACCCCGCCGCCTCGTCGATCACCCGGTCCGGGCCCGAGCCGTCGGAGGGGACCGCGAAGGAGAGGCGGCGGTCGCCGTGGTCCGTGCCGCTGCGGAAGGGTGTGTACGGGTAGAACGCGTCCGAGACCAGGGGCGCCGCGGAGGCCGGCAGGCGCCAGGACACCGGGAGACGGTGCTGCGGCAGGCCCGGGTTGTGCGCCAGCAGGGTCGTCACCGCGGAGGCCGACGGGTCGTACGACAGGCCCGCCCACTGCTCGCTGCCGACGATCGCGAACGGGTCCAGCTGGCCCGGGTCGCCCACGAACAGCGCCCGCTCGAACAGGCCGGCCACGGCCAGCAGCGCGTCCGAGCGCATCTGGTACGCCTCGTCCACGATCGCGTGCCGCCACGGCTCGTCCACCTTCACATGGGCCCACTTAGCGGCCGTGGACAGGACCACCGGGAGGCCGTTCAGGTCGGCCGCCTTCGCCGACGTGCGGACCTGGGGGAGGGCGTCCAGCGCCCTGTCGTACGCGTCGGCGTCGCTGCTGTGCAGGCGGCCCACCGGCAGCTCGGGGTTCTTCTCCGCCAGACGCAGGACCAGGTCGTCCACCTGGGCGTTGGTCTGCGCCACCACCATCAGCGGACGGCCCGCGTCGGCCAGTTCCAGGGCCGCGCGGACCACCAGCGTGGACTTGCCGGCACCGGGCGGGGAGTCGACCACCACGCCCCGCTCGCCGCCGTGCAGCGTGTCGTGCAGGATCGCGTCGGTGGCCTGGGCGGCCGCGGCTCCGGGGTCGAAGTCGACGGTCGTCACAGCACGTCCTCCTCGGTCACGGGGTCGGGTGCCTCCGGTGCCGGCTCGCCCGGCGGGCCGCCGTGCGTCCAGGGGGTCTCCTCGGGGTCGGGCAGCTTCGCGCCGCCGCGCTGCTCGTGCTCGAAGAGGGTGAAGCAGACCAGGTCGCCCTTCTCCGGCACCGACCCGGGCTCGGGCTCCTTCCCGCGGCCCATCTTGTCCAGGATCCGCAGCACCAGCGCCCCGTCGGCCTCCTGCCCGGCGAACTCCGCCGACTGCGGCCTGCCGCCCAGCGAGCGGTACACCTTCGCCCGTTCCGCCAGGTGCGGCCGGTCCTCCGTGCGGACCGTCACCAGCGGGCGCGGGCTCGGCCGCCTGCCCTCGCTGTACGCCATCACGACGTCGGTCACCTCGCCGGCGAACGCCTCCCCGGCCAGCCGCCGCTCCGCCATCACCAGCGGGTCGTCCAGCGCCTCCTGCGCCTCCAGCCGGGCCTGCTCCCGCTCGCGGGTGGCCAGCTTGTTCGCCGCCGTCACCGCGTCGTCCCGGCGCGGCTGCGGGGGCTCGCCTGCCAGTACCCGGTCCCGGTGCGCGGTGAACGACCAGCGGTCCCGGGTCCAGCGCCCCTCCACATGCGCCCCGGGCGGGAGCGCCCGCAGCAGGTCCAGGCCCCGCCACACCGCGTCCCAGGTGGGCCGGGCGCGGCTCTCGACCAGGTCCCGGACCTCCCGCTCGGCCCGGGTGAGCGCGGCCAGCCGGTCGTCGGCCTCCAGCGGGTCCTCGGCGGCGGCCAGGGCGGTACGCGCGCGGTCGTAGCGCTCGATCGCCGGGGCCAGCAGCTTGTTGTCGAACGCCGGGTCGGTGGCGGGACCGGCCGGCGGACACAGCAGCTGCCCGTCGGCGTCCCGGGCGAGTTCGGCCCGGCGGGCGGCCTCGGCGCCGGTCAGGCCCTCCGGGGGGTCGATCCAGGCGAGCAGCGCGCCCAGGTGCTGGTCCTCGAGGCCGGACTGGCCGGTCGCCCAGTGCCGGGACAGCACGTCGGTCAGGGCGAGCAGCAGCGAGGAGCCCGGGACCCGGGCCCGCTCGCCGTAGTGGGTGAGCCAGCGGCCGAGCAGCGGCACCCGGGGCGGCGCCGGGTAGGGCGCGTCCGGGTCCTGCTCGGCGGTGCGCCGGAACCGCATCGAGCGGCCCAGCAGCCGTACGAGGTCCAGGCCCGTGCGGCTCGGCACGATCAGCTGGGGCGCGTCCGCGCACAGCTCGGCCTCCACCTTGACCCGCTTGCCGGTCTCCGGGTCGGTCTCGGTGCGCTCGGCCGCTTCCACGGACTCCGCGTACGCCTCGATGTGGGGCAGGACGACGTCGGCCAGCTCGGCGAGGAACGTGAAGCGCAGGTCGCGGTCGCGGGGCTGGGGGACGACCAGCAGGCGGGGCGCGTCCCGGTCGGTGCCGACCAGGGCGCCGAGCGGGGCGCCCGTCTCACCGGCCGTGGTGAGCGGTACGAACACCAGCGGGTGGTCGGACAGATGGCGGTGCCGGACGGTCGCGGCCGGCTGCGCCCGGCCACTGCCGACGGCCTCCAGCCGGGCGAGGGTGGTGATCAGGGACACGCGGTCGCCTCCCGGGCCGTCGCCAGAGCGTCCCGGGCGGTCGCGGCGGCGTCCCCTGCCGATGTCCCGCCTGCCGGTGTCTGCGCTGCCGCTGCCTCCGCGCGCGGGGCCGCGATGCCCGCGGCCGCCCGCGAGGCCGCCGTGCCGGCCGCCCGGAGGGCTTCCGCGCGCAGGGCCGCCGCGCGGCGCAGGGCGGCCACCGCCGGGTCGTCCGGGTCGCCGCTCTCGCCGCGGGCCGCGGCCAGGACCTCCCCGACCGTGGCCAGGCCGCCCAGTTCGGCCCGCAGGGGCCGGCCGAGGCGGGTGACCACGCCGGCCGAGCGGGCCCGGTCCCGGCAGTGGAAGGCCAGTTCGCAGGCGGACAGGCACTCGGGCGCGTACGTCGCGGGCACCGCCTCCACGGCCGCCGTCAGCTCCTCGGCGGGCCGGTCGGGCGCGAAACAGGTGCCCTCGGGCAGCGCGTCGGTGAGTTCCTCGATGCGGGTGAGCCGGGCCAGCTGGCGCGCGGTGACGGCGCGCTGCTTGCGGACGTCCACGGCGGAGCCCGCGGGCAGGTTCGAGAAGTCCTTCGGGCACACCAGCAGCACCCGGTGACGTACCCGCGGAGCGGGGGCGTGCCCCTCCGGTTCCGCGCCGAGCCGGGCCGCGACCTCCTCCAGCGCGAGCACGTAGACGGCCGCCTGCCGGGCCGCCGCGCCCACCTTCGCCGGGTCGGCGGAGCCGTCCACCATCGGGAAGGACTTGATCTCCACCACCGACCAGCTGCCGTCCGGGTGCACCACCACCGCGTCCGGCTCCAGGAAGGCGAGCGAACCGGCGACGTCCAGGGCGAGCATCGGGTGGTCCAGCAGCGTCCAGCCGCCGGCCCGCACGGCCTCGCGCAGCGCCAGCGCCGTACGCGCCGTACGCCCCTCGGGGCCGTGCGCGCTCAGGTCGGGCACGGCCGCCCCGGCGGGTGGCTCGGCGCCCGGGTCGAGCCGGGCGTGCGCCAGCCGCAGCAGCTCGGCGCCGCCGTCCGCCTTCACCCGCGCCTCGAACGCGTTGCCCCGGGTCAGCGCGAACTGCGACTGCCCGAAACCGGACGGCGCGCCCAGCGCGGTCGCCAGCCGGGCCTTGTCCACCCCGGCGCCGTCCAGGACCGCCCGCCGGGCGCACCCCGGGTTCGCGGCGAGCGCCGCGAGGGCGCGGGCGTCCAGGGCCTTGGCCGGTACGTCGGGACCGCGCAGCTCAGCGAGCCGGTGTCGGAGCCTCCTCGCCGACGTCGGCGGGGGAGGCGTCCGGTCCGGCCGCGGGGTCGAGCCGCGACTCGCGCTGCCGTGGAATTCGCTCACCCGCGGAAGTCTGGCACCCGGCACTGACAATCGGGGAACCCGTGCCGTCCGCGGCGGGTGCGGCACGGCGCGCCGACCAGGTCCGGACCAGGTCCACGGCCCGCATCACGCGCGGTGCCAGCAGGAGGCCGACGCCCATCGCGGCGACGCCGGCGACCGCGTCCAGCAGGTAGTGGTTGGCGGTGCCCATGACCACGAGCGCGGTCGTCAGCGGGTAGACCACGCCGAGGACCTTCGTCAGGCGTGTGCCGCCGTACCGCCACAGCATGACGCCGCACCACAGCGCCCAGCCCACGTGCAGGCTCGGCATCGCCGCGTACTGGTTGGTCATGCCGCCCATGCCGCGCGGGGCGCTGGCCGCGCCGCCCCACCAGCCGTACGAGCTGTACTGCGCCATCGTGTCCACGAAGCCGTGGCCGGCGGAGAGCAGCCGGGGCGGGCAGGTCGGCATCAGGGTGAAGCCGATCAGCCCCAGGAACGTGGACGTCATCAGCCAGGTGCGGGCCGCCCGGTAGTGCCGGGCACGCGCGTGGAAGAGCCAGACCAGGACGGCGGGCGTGACCAGGTAGTGCAGCGAGGCGTACCAGAAGTCGGCCGGCACCCCGAGCCAGGCCTCGCGCGTGAACAACCGGTTCAGCGGGTGCTCGGCGTTGAGGTGCAGGGCCTTCTCGACGCGCAGGATCGCCAGGCCGTGGTCGACGGCGCTGGTGACGTCACCGCGCGCGAGGAGCCGGCCGGCCGAGTAGCAGCCGTAGACCAGCAGGATCAGGGGCAGCTCGGTCCACCAGCGCAGCCGGGGCCGCGGGGCCACCTCGGTGCCCGGTGTCTCGGTCTGCGGCATCCGATGCCTCCCCCTTCTGCTGTGCGGCGCCCCGGCGGGCGACCGTGCCACTTTACGGTGTGCCTCCTCCGGCCCTGCCGGGCGCTCCGATCACGCCGTGCGTCAGCCCTCCAAGACGCCGGGATCGCCCGGCCGGTTGCCTCGGACCAGGGTGCGCGATGATGGAAGGACCGCATCCACTTACCGAGAGGTCTCCATGGCACCGCGCATCCTGCTGGCCCGGCACGGACAGACGGCCTGGTCACTGTCCGGCAAGCACACCGGCAGGACCGACGTGCCGCTGCTGGAGGAGGGCCGGCGCGGTGCCAAGCTGCTCGGCGAGCGGCTGCACCGGGCTCCGCTGGACGGACTGGCCGGGGCGGAGGTGCGCACCAGCCCGCTCTCCCGCGCGCGCGAGACGTGCGAGCTGGCGGGCTTCGGCGACCGTGCCACGGCGTGGGACACGCTCATGGAGTGGGACTACGGCGCGTACGAGGGCCTGACCCCGGCGGAGATCCAGGCCGCCCGGCCCGGCTGGCTGATCTGGCGGGACGGGGTCCCGCGGGGCGAGACCCTCGCCGAGGTCACCGCGCGCGCGGACGAGGTCGTCTCCTGGGCCCGCTCCGCCGACCGTGACGTCCTCGTCTTCGCCCACGGCCACATCCTGCGCTCGATCGGCGCCCGCTGGCTGGGCCTGCCCCTGGACTTCGCCGCCCGCATCCGCCTGAACCCGACCTCCCTGTCCGTCCTGGGCTGGGCCTACGGCGAGCCGGCGGTCGAGAGCTGGAACGACGTGGGGCACTTGGCCGGCTGAGGCGGTGGGCCGGGGCCGGGCCGGAACGCGACTCCGCCGGGTGGGCGCCCCCGCCGGCCCGTCCGGTCCGACGACCGCGCCGGCCGCCGCCCCGGACCGGGACGGCCTTACACCCGCCGCGGCAGCGAGGCGTGGCGGTCCAGGAAGTCCGACACCCCCGCAGCCCGCCGGTGCGGCAGCAGCACCCGCGCCGTACCCGCGAGCATCGCCTGGATGCGGGAGGACTGGACCTGGTCCAGCAACCCGAGCACCCGCAACCCCGCCTCCGCCGCCTCGTCGGGACGACCCTCGCGGGCGAGGTCGTCGGCCAGCTCCGCCGTGTAGAGCGCGATGTTGCGGGTGAAGTGCGGATCCTGCAGGTGCGTCGCCCGTCGCGCGTGCCGGGACGCCCGCCGCCAGTCGCCCAGCGTGGACCAGCACTGCGCCTCCAGCCCCTCCAGCTCCGCCTCTCCGTAGAAGCTCATCCACTCGGGGTCGGCGTCCGAGCGGCCCCGGTCGAAGAGGGCCTGCGCGCGCACCAGTGCCTGCTCGCAGCCGGTGCGGTCGGCGAGCCCCGCCCAGCCGCCCGCCTCGCGCAGCGCGAGCAGCGACATCAGCCGGTTCGAGCCGAGCGACCGGGCGGCACGCTGCGCGGCCTGCGCGGCCCGGACCGCCTCCCGGGGGCGCCCCGCGTCCCGGGCCAGGAACGCGGTGTTGCAGAAGGCGTGCGCCTCCAGCGCCGGGTCACCGGTCATGCGGGCGGTGGCCAGCGCCTCCGCGTAGTGCGAGCGCGCGTCGTCGAAGCGGCCGGAGTCGTGGGCCAGCCAGCCCACGGAGATGGCGAGTTCACCGGCGCCCGCGTGCAGCCGGTCGGCGGTGGTCTGCCGGGTCGCGCCGGCGTCGAGCAGCGCGTAGGCGGCGCGCAGCGGAGCCGCCGCGCGCCGGTAGAGGCCGTCCGCGCCGTGCCGGTCGTCGAGCAGCCGGATCCGGCGGACGGCCTCCTCCAGTGCCGTCGCCTCGGGGGTTCCCGCCCGCCGCAGCGGCCGTTCCGCCGCCGTGGCGGGCGTGTTGAGCCCCAGCGGGGCCAGAGTGGCGGCGGCCACCGTGGCGCCTCCGCCGGTCATGAATGCGCGACGCAGCACGTCGCTCTCCTCGTGGTTCAGGGGGTCTTTCTCGTGGGGGTCCTGCGGGTCATACGGATCGGGGATCCCGCCCGACTCACCGGGCCCCGCGTCGGGGGCGAGTGCCTCCGGCGCCTCCCCGGCCGTGCGTGCCGCGCGCCCGCGGACGGACGCCCGGGGGGCGAAGCCGAGGTCGGTGAGCGTGCGGCCGGGGAACATGTGCAGGAACACCCGTTCGTACGCGTAGTTGGGGCAGCGGATCTCGCCGGCCTCGACCCGGCCGATGTAACGCGCGTCACAGCTCACCCGCTCGCCGATCTCCCGTGCCGCCCGCCGCACCAGCGCCGCGAACTCGGCCGGTGAACGCCGGCCGCGCAGATGCCGGAAAGCGAGGTTCGGCCGGGCTGGCCGTTCGGGTTGTGACGAGGTCACGGTTGACGACGCCATGGCCGGGTCCTCTCGTGCGAACCGTCGAACCATGCCGGGGTCCAGGTCATTTCGGGACGAGTTGCCCGTGTGACGCCCTGGTTCCGGCGGGCATGAACGTACCTGCTGTGACCGGCCCGCCACGCTGTGTTTGGCTACAAACCGGATATCTCATCCACGATCTGCCATGAAGTGCCATCCTTTGCGGCGCACTTGTGCCGTAGCCGTTGACGGACTCACGCGTTGGACCCCATGGACCGCAACAGGCTGTGTGGTGGAGGCCGGCATGGAGACCAGCCAGAGCAACGATCCTTGTACGTCACCGTCGCTGTCGTGCGACCTGGTGACGGTACCGACCCGGCAGGGGCTGGAGGCGGTCGACATCCTGCGGCGGGGCGCCGCGGACGCGGTGGGACCCGTGCTGCACGACGACGGCTGCGGCACCCTCGGCTTCCTGGTGCCGGCCGGTACGGCCGCCGGCTGGGACCTGCCCGGCAGCACCTGCACCGAGACGAACGGGCGGGGTCTGCGGCTGAACCCCGGGCCTCCGGTGGAGGGCTCCGACTGGTTGCTGCCCCCCGGCGAGGCCGACCTCGCCACCGATCCGGTGGTCCTGCGCCGGGCCCTGGGCGAGGCGGCCCGCCTGATCGAGGCGGCCGACAACTGCCGCTGAGCGGCTCCGGCGCGGCGGCCGGCCCCACGCCTGCGAGAATGGACGGATGGGCAGGCCCAGGAACACGCGCCGCAGGCCGGCCGCCGCAGCCGCCGTCGAGGAGCCGGTCGACGGCGGGCTCGCGCGGCTCGTGCCCGATCCGGACCGCGGCCGGGCCTGGACCCTGCTGATCGACGGCGCCCCCCAGTCGCACGTCGACCTGGACGACCCGGCGTACCTCTCCTTCGAGTACCAGCGCCGCCTCGGCCATGTCATCGACCTCGTCGCCCCTCCCGGCAAGCCGGTGCACGCCGTGCACCTCGGCGGCGGCGCGTTCACCCTCGCCCGGTACGTCGCCGCGACCCGGCCCCGCTCCACCCAGCAGGTCGTGGAACGCGACGCCCGCCTGGTCCAGCTGGTCCGCCGGGAGCTGCCGTTGGATCCGAACGCACGGATCCGGGTGCGGACGGCCGACGCCCGCGCGGGGCTCGCCAAGGTGCCGGACGGCTGGGCCGACCTGGTCGTCGCGGACGTCTTCAGCGGCGCCCGCACGCCCGCCCACCTCACCTCCACCGAGTTCCTCGACGAGGTCCGCCGCGCGCTGAAGCCCTCCGGGGTCTACGCCGCCAACCTCGCCGACGGGCCGCCGCTCGCGCACCTGCGCGGCCAGATCGCCACCGCCGCCGCCCGGTTCGGCGAACGCGCGCTGATCGCCGACGCGGCCGTCCTGCGCGGCAAGCGCTTCGGCAACGCGATCCTGGTCGCCTCCGACCTCCCGCTGCCGCTCGCCGAGCTGACCCGCCGCGCCGCCTCGGACCCGCACCCCGGACGCGTCGAACACGGCCGGCAGCTCACCGACTTCACGGGCGGCGCGGTACCGGTGACCGACGATGCCGCGGTGGCCTCCCCGGCCCCGCCGCCCTCGGTGTTCCGCTAGGGCACCGCTCCCCGGCGCCGGACCGGTCGCCGCTCTCGCCCCGAACCGTCACGAACCGTCGGGAACGGTCGACTTCGGGCAGCTCACGCCCGATTCGGTCCGGAACTCGGCCGGCAAGCCGGTCGGCTGGAAGGGCGACATCCGGCAGCGCGGCATGCGGCAGCGCGGCACCGGCGGAGCCGCCAGCGGCACCCTCCACGTCGTCTGCGCGCCCTGACGGCCGTCCCCTGCGGTGGGGTCAGTACGTCCCCACCTCCACCCGGGGCGGACCGTCGTGCCAGGTGCAGAACACCGACACCCGGTCCGCGCCCCGGCTGAACTCCACCCGGATCCAGCTCTCCGTCTTCCACACCTGCATCGCCCAGCCGGTCCCCGGGGTCGCCGAGACCAGGGTCGCGGTGGAGGTGCCCAGGTCGAACACCGCCCGGCCGCCGTCGGTGTCGTAGGACCTGACCCGGCCGGAGGCCGTGGCGGTGGGGGAGGGCTCCCGCGTGCGGGCCGGGGTGCGCGTCGGCGTCGGAGCCGGCCGCTCGCGGGACGGAGACGAGGACGGGGACGGGGACGGGGCCGGGGTGAGGGACGGAGCGGGCGTCCGGGAGGCGGAGGTCACGTCCCGGCTGTCCGCGTCGGCCACCGTGACCGGCAGGGCGCGCGGCGGTTCGTACGCCGTCCCCGCCATCACCGTGTGCACACCCCACCACGACAGCGTGACCGCCGCTCCGGTCGCGAGCAGCCACGCCAGTACGTGTACGAGTCCTCTGCGCATCGGGGCCATACTGCCCCAGGGGAACGGCCGTACGCACATGCCACGAGTTGTCCACAGGCCCCCGCCCGGTGCCGTCCGCATGGCGTACGGTGCGGCGCATGGCAAGTGTGCTCGTGGTCGAGGACGACCAGTTCGTACGCTCGGCGCTCATCCGGCACCTGACCGACGCCGCCCACACCGTGCGCAGCGTCGGCACGGCACTGGAGGCGCTGCGCGAGGTCGCCCATTTCCGCTTCGACGTGGTCGTGCTGGACCTCGGACTGCCCGACCTGGACGGCTCCGAGGCCCTGAAGATGCTGCGCGGCATCACCGACGTGCCCGTCATCATCGCCACCGCCCGGGACGACGAGACGGAGGTCGTCCGGCTGCTGAACGCCGGGGCGGACGACTACCTGACCAAGCCGTTCTCCGTCGAGCACCTCTCCGCCCGGATGGCGGCCGTGCTGCGCCGGGCCCGTTCCGGAGGCGCGGAGCCGCCGCCCCCGTCCGTGCTGCGCGTCGGCGGCCTCACCGTCGACCCGCTGCGCCGCCAGGCCGAGCTGGACGGGGTCCGGCTCGACCTCACCCGCCGCGAGTTCGACCTGCTCGCCTTCCTGGCCGGCCGCCCCGGCGTCGTCGTCGCGCGCAGGGAACTGCTCGCCGAGGTCTGGCAGCAGTCCTACGGCGACGACCAGACCATCGACGTCCATCTGTCCTGGCTGCGCCGGAAGCTGGGGGAGACGGCCGCCCGGCCGCGGTATCTGCACACCCTGCGCGGTGTCGGCGTGAAGCTCGAACCCCCGGCGGAGCCCTCGGCGGACGGGCGGCCCCCGCGATGAGATGGGCCCTGGTCAAGGTCTGCCTGGCGGTCACCACGATGGTCGTGGTCGCCTTCGCCGTGCCGCTCGGCCTGGTCGTCAGGGAGATGGCCCGCGACCGCGCCTTCTCGAACGCCGAGCGGGAGGCCGCCGCGGTCGCGCCCGCGCTGTCCATCACCACCGACCGGGACCAGCTGGAGCGGGTGGTGGCCTCGGCCGGTGCCGGCTCCGGGATGGCCGTCCACCTGCCCGCCGACGGAGGCCGGGCCGCACTCGATCTCGGACGGCAGCGCGCCGCCGGCCGCGACATCCGGGCCGTGCGCAGGCTCGGCCGCGCCTCCACCACCTCCGTGCCCGGCGGCTCCACCCTGCTCCAGCCGGTCGCGCTCGGCTCCGGCGCGATCGCGGTGGTCGAGGTGTACGTCCCCGAGTCCGAGGTGACCAACGGCGTCGGCACGGCCTGGGCGGTGCTCGCGGCCGTCGGGCTCGCGCTGATCGTCGGCTCGGTCGCGGTCGCCGACCGGCTCGGGGTGCGCATGGTCCGGCCCGCCCGGCGGCTGGTCGAGGGCGCGCACGAACTGGGCGAGGGCCAACTGGGCGCCCGCGTCCCGGAGGAGGGCCCCACCGAACTGCGGCTGGCTGCCGTCGCGTTCAACTCCATGGCCGACCAGGTCGTCCAGCTCCTCGCCAACGAGCGGGAACTGGCCGCCGACCTCTCCCACCGGCTGCGCACCCCGCTCACCGTGCTCCGGCTGAACGCGGCCTCCCTCGGCGCAGGACCCGCCGCCGAGCAGACCCGGGCGGCCGTGGCCCAGCTGGAGCGCGAGGTCGACACCATCATCCGGACGGCCCGGGAGGCCAAGCCGCGGACGGCCGCCGCCGGTCCGGGCACCGGCTGCGACGCGTCCGAAGTGGTCCGCGAGCGCATGGAGTTCTGGTCCGCGCTCGCCGAGGACGAGGGCCGCAAGTGGCGGGTGGCCGGCGTGGACCGGCCGGTGCGCGTACCCGTGCCCCGCGCCGACCTCGCCGCCGCCCTCGACGCCCTGCTCGGCAACGTCTTCCGGCACACCGCCGAGGGCACCGCCTTCGCGGTCGACGTGCACAACGGCGAGGACGCGGTCATCGTGCTCGTCTCCGACGCGGGCCCCGGCATACCCGACCCGGACGCGGCGATGGCCCGCGGCCGGGGCTCCGGACACGCCGGCTCCACCGGCCTCGGCCTGGACATCGTCCGCCGGCTCGCCGAGTCCACCGGCGGGGACGTCCGCATCGGCGGTTCGGTGCTGGGCGGCACGGAGGTGCGGATCTGGTTCCAGCTGGACGGCCGCAAGAGCGTGGGCCGCAGACAGCGGGGAGCCGTACGGAGGCGCCGAACGGGCAAACCGGTCCGGACCTTTAACCGTCCCCGATCGCTTCCTTAAGCGAACCCTAAGGTCTGCGACCGGAGCCGGGAACGCGCGGTTCGTCCCTTTCCTGATCGCTAGCGTGCTGCCGCACCCCACCCCGTGAACAGCGAAGGCAGGCACGCGCATGAGCACGCACCGGCGCAGGATCAGTGGCAGGAACAAGGCGATAGGCGGCCTGGTCGCCGCGGCCGTGATCGGCGGCGGCGCGGTCCTGCTCACCGGTACCGCGAACGCGGCGGGGGTGAACGCCGCGTACACGAAGACCAGCGGCTGGTCCACGGGGTACACCGCCCAGTACGTCGTCACCAACAACACCGGCCAGGCGGAGAAGACCTGGACGCTGGAGTTCGACCTCCCCGCGGGCGCCACGCTCGGCTCCCTCTGGAACGGCGAGTCGAGCGTCAGCGGCCGGCACGTCACCGTCCGGCCCGCCAAGTGGGACACCGACGGCCTCGCCCCCGGCAAGTCGGTGACCGTCGGCTTCGTGGTCAACGGCAGCGGCGACCCGACGGGGTGCCGTATCGACGACGCACAGTGTTCCGCGGACGGCGGGGCGACCCCCGAGCCGAGCGGCCGGCCCACGCAGACCACCCAGTCGCCGACCCCCACCGCCACCGGGACGACCACCCCGACCCAGACCGCTACCCCGACCCAGACCGCGACCCCCACCCGGCCCGCGACCCCCACCCCCACCGGCGGCTCCGGCACCGGCACCACCTCCTCCGCCGGCTTCGCCCCCTACGTCGACACCAGCCTCTACCCGGCCTTCGACCTGCTCGGCGCCGCCGACGCGACCGGCGTGAAGAACTACAACCTCGCCTTCCTCACCGACGGCGGCGGCTGCACCCCCAAGTGGGGCGGTGTCACGGACCTCACCGGTGACGCGGTGGCCGCGCAGATCGGCGCACTGCGCGCCAAGGGCGGAGACGTCCGCGTCTCCTTCGGCGGCGCCTCCGGCTCCGAACTGGCCACCACCTGCTCCTCCGCCGACGCGCTGGCGGCCGCCTACGGCAAGGCGATCGACGCCTTCAAGCTGACCAAGGTCGACTTCGACGTCGAGGGCGGCGCGCTGCCCAACACCGCCGCCAACACCCGGCGCGCCCAGGCCATCGCCAAGCTCCAGGCCCAGCACCCCGGCCTGGACGTCTCGTTCACCCTGCCGGTGATGCCCGAGGGCCTCACCCAGGACGGCGTGAACCTCCTGGCGAACGCCAAGGCCAACGGCGTGAAGACCACCACCGTCAACATCATGGCGATGGACTACGGCGCCTCGTACAGCGGTGACATGGGCACCTACGCCGAGCAGGCCGCGACCGCCACCCAGGCCCAGGTCAAGAGCGTGCTGGGGCTGTCGGACTCCGCCGCCTGGAAGGCCGTCGCCGTCACCCCGATGATCGGTGTCAACGACGTCTCCTCCGAGGTTTTCACGGTGGACGACGCCACCCGGCTGGTGAACTTCGCCAGGTCCAAGGGGATCGGCTGGCTGTCCATGTGGTCCGCGACCCGCGACAAGGAGTGCGCGGGCGGCGCCAAGCCCACCGCCGACGCCACGTGCAGCTCCGTCACGCAGGAGAAGTCCGCCTTCTCGAAGGCGTTCGGGGCGTACAAGTAGGCGCGTCCCGGCACGGCACGGCCCCCGGTCCGGCGCGGCCCGCCCCCACGGCGGGCCGCGCCGCCGGTCACGCGGCGGAGTCCACCGGCGGCAGCGCCCCCGTGCGGGCCGCCTCCGCGTACCATCGCGCGCTCGACTTCGGCGTCCGCTCCAGCGTGGCGTAGTCGACGTACACCGCGCCGAACCGCTTGCCGTACCCGTACGCCCACTCGAAGTTGTCCATCAGCGACCACAGGAAGTAGCCGCGCACATCGGCGCCGTCGGCGATGGCGTGGCGCACCTCCGACAGGTGGCCGTGCAGGTAGGCGATGCGCTCGGGGTCGTGCACCCGGCCCTCGGGGTCGGGCTTGTCGTCGTAGGCCGCGCCGTTCTCGGTGACGTAGAGCGGCAGGCCCGGTGCCTCGCGCGTGTAGCGCATGATCAGGTCGTACAGGCCCGTCGGGTCGATCGTCCAGCCCATCTCCGTGCGCTCACCGGGGGTCTGGTGGAAGACGATGTCGTCGCAGGCGGGCCAGGGCGAGTGGGCGCTGCTGCCGTGGCCGTCCGCCCGGGGGCCCTTGACCTCGCCGGACGCGGCCGACACGAGGGTGGGGGTGTAGTAGTTCAGGCCGAGCGCGTCCAGCGGGGCGTTGATGGTGCGGACGTCGCCGTCGAGGACGTACGACCAGTCGGTGACCGAGCGCGTGGCGTCGAACAGCGACGACGGATACGCACCGCGCAGCATCGGGCCGTGGAAGACGCCGTTGGCGAGGTCGTCGATGCGGCGGGCCGCGACCAGGTCGGCGGGGTCCTGGGAGAAGGGCCGTACCACCGAGGAGTTGAGACTGATCGCGATCTGGTTGCGGGACGGCATCGCCGCCCGCAGGGCCGAGACGGCCAGCCCGTGGCCGAGGTTGAGGTGGTGTGCCGCGCGCAGCGAGGCCGCCGGGTCGGTGCGGCCGGGCGCGTGCACCCCGGAGCCGTAGCCCAGGAAGGCGCTGCACCACGGCTCGTTGAGGGTGATCCACTGCTCCACCCGGTCGCCCAGAGCCTCGCCGACGAGCTGCGCGTACTCGGCGAACCGGAACGCGGTGTCCCGCACCGGCCAGCCGCCCGCGTCCTCCAGCTCCTGCGGCAGGTCCCAGTGGTAGAGGGTGAGCGCTGGCTTGATGCCCCGCGCCAGCAGTTCGTCGACCAGGCGGCGGTAGAAGTCCAGGCCCCGCTGGACCGCCGGGCCCCGGCCCGTCGGCTGCACCCGGGACCAGGAGACGGAGAAGCGGTACGCGGTCAGGCCCAGCTCCGCCATCAGCGCCACGTCGTCGCGATAGCGGTGGTAGTGGTCGACCGCGACGTCCCCGGTCTCGCCGCCGGCCGTCCTGCCCGGCGTATGGCTGAAGGTGTCCCAGATGGAGGGGGTGCGCCCGTCCTCCCGCACCGCCCCCTCGATCTGGTACGCCGAGGTCGCGGCGCCCCAGAGGAAGGCGGGAGGAAAGGTCACGGACGAAACGGAGTCAGGCATGGAAGCGCTCCCATGATGGGTCTCAAGAGCCGGTGGATGCGTGCGAGGAGGGGCCGGGACGGCGGTGACCCGGCCCCCGTGAAGCGGACGGGCGGATCAGCCCTTGATCGCGCCCTGCATGATCCCGCCCACGATCTGCTTGCCGAACAGCAGGAAGGCGACCAGCAGCGGCAGCGTGCCGAGCAGCGCCCCCGCCATGATCACCGCCTGGTCGGGGACATACCCGGTACCGAGCGAGTTCAGGGCCACCTGCACGGTCGGGTTCTGCTGGTTCAGGGCGATGATCGGCCACAGGAAGTCGTTCCAGGCGAACACGAACGTCAGCAGGCCCAGCACCGCCATCGCGGGCCGCGCCGCCGGGAAGACCACGTGCCAGACGATCCGCAGACTGCTCGCCCCGTCCACCCGGGCCGCCTCGATCAGCTCGGTCGGCAGCGCCTGCACCAGGTACTGCCGCATGAAGAACGTACCGAACGCGGTCACCAGGCTCGGCAGGATCACCGTCTGCAGCTGGTTCGACCAGCCCAGGTCCGACATCCACAGGTACAGCGGTACGACGGCGAGCTGCGGCGGGATCATCATCGTGCCGATGGTCAGCAGCAACAGCAGGCCGGAGAACCGGAACCGCAGCTTGGCGAAGGCGAAGCCGGCCAGGGTGGAGAACAGCACCGTGCTCACGGTGATCGTGCCCGCCACGACGACCGAGTTGACCATCGCGGTGCCGAGCCCGGCCTCGTCCCAGGCCGCCTGGAGGTTCTTGAACAGGTTGCCGCCGAACCACAGCGGCGGCGGGGTCTCGGCGAGGCGCCGGTCGGTGCGGGAGGCCGCGATCGCCGTCCACACCAGCGGGGCCAGCGAGACCAGCGCGAACACGGCCAGCACGACATAGGTCACCGGGCCCGCGTGCAGCTGCTTGCCCGCGCCCATCCGGCCCCGGCGCCCGCCGGTCTTCCGGGGCAGCGTGAGTTCAGTGGTGGTCATTGAGTCTTCCTCAGCCGTCGGGTGAGCAGCAGGTTGACCGCGGCGATGATCAGCAGGATGAGGAACATCGACCAGGCGATCGCGGACGCCTTGCCGAGGTTGCCGATGATCCAGCCCTGGTCGTACATGTACAGGCCGAGGGTCTGGTACTGGTGCTCCGAGCCGCCCTTGGAGCCGCTGACCCCGCCGAACAGCAGCGGCTCACCGAAGAGCTGCGTCGCGCCGATGGTGGAGACGACCACCGTGAACAGGATCGTCGGCCGCAGCTGCGGAACGGTCACGTGCCGGAACTGCTGCCAGCGGTTGGCGCCGTCGATCGCCGCCGACTCGTACAGGTCGGCCGGGATCGCCTGCATGGCGGCCAGGTAGATCAGCGCGTTGTACCCGGTCCACCGCCAGATCACGATGGACGACACCGCGAACTGCGAACCCCAGTCGGACTCCCGCCAGTTGACCGGGCCGACCCCGAAGAGGTCGAGGATCCAGTTGACCATGCCGCCGTCCCACGAGTACAGCAGCGTGAACACCAGGGTCGCCGCCGCCACCGAGGTGGCGTACGGGGTCAGCATCACCACGCGCCACACGGTCGAGCCGCGCAGCTTGTAGTTGAGCAGGTGCGCGAGCGCGAGCGCGGCCAGCAGCTGGGGCACGGTCGAGATGACGCCGATGCTCAGGGTGTTCTTCAGGGCGTTCCAGAAGAAGTCCGAGGACAGCAGGTTCTGGTAGTTGTCCAGGCCCGCCCAGGTCTGGTGGTCGAGGGCCGACAACTGCACGTTGTGCAGCGAGTACCAGGCCGTGTAGAGCAGCGGGACCAGGGAGAAGGCCCCGAAGAGGATGAAGAAGGGGGCGACGAAGGCGTACGGCGACGCCTTCATGTCCCAGCGGTACAGCCGGCTGCGCCAGGAGTCGGCGCCCGCCGGCGCACCGCGACCGCGAGCGCCCCGGGCCGCGCCCGGCGTGGAGCCGGGCGCGGCCTCGGCACTCGACGCGGTACGCGCGAGAGCCTGCTTGGAGCTGCTCACTGGCCGAGCACGTCCTTGATCTCGTTCTTAGCGGCGTCCCAGCCCTGCTCGGGCGACTTGCCCTTCTGCTCCACCTGGAGGATGCCGACGTCGGTCAGCGCGGTGTTGATCGGCTGGTCCTTGGTGCCGAAGTACTGGACCGGGATCGTCTTCGCCGAGTCGGCGAAGATCTGCGTGATCGGCGCGTCCGAGAAGTACGCCGTGGTGTCGGCGGCCGGCTTCAGGCCCGCGTAGGCCGACGGCGTGGACGGGAAGCTGGCCTGCTTGGCGAAGACCTTCGCCTGCTGCTCCGGCGCGGTCAGCCACTTCGCCAGCTCGATGGCCTCCTTCTGGTGCTTGCCCGCCGTCGGCACGCCGATGAAGGAGCCGCCCCAGTTGGCCGCGGTCGGGGCCGCGGCGACGTCCCAGTTGCCCTTGCCCGAGTCACCGGACTTCTGCTCGATGTAGCCGATCATCCAGGCCGGGCAGGCGACGGAGGCGAAGGTGCCGTTGGCGAAGCCCTGGTCCCACGGCTTGTCGAACTGCTTCAGCTTGGCGGACATGTCGCTCGTGGCCACCGTCATCGCGGCGTCCCAGGCCTTCTTCACGCCCTCGGACTTGTCCCAGACGACGTTGCCGTCCTTGTCGTAGTACCGGGTGTCGGCGCCGCCGAGGGCCGCGTTGTAGACGGAGGAGGCGGAGTCCACGAACTTGGTGCCGTTCGGCGCCTTCTTCATGTACTGCTTGCCCACGTCGACGTACTTGGCCCAGTCGCCCTTCCACTGGGCGGCCAGCTTGTTCCGGTCCGTCTCCAGACCGGCCTTCTTGAACAGGTCCTTGCGGTAGCAGATCGCCATCGGACCGACGTCGGTGCCGAGGCCGATGGTCCTGCCGTCCTTGGTGGTGGCCTGGGCGAGCTTCCAGTCCAGCCACTGCGACTTGTCGACCTCCTTGCCGAGGTCCACGAACTTGTCCGCCTGGGTCTGCACGGCCTCGGTGATGTTGCCGACCTCGATGGCCTGGATGTCGTCGGTGCCGGAGCCGGCCTGGAGGCGGGTGAGCACCTTCGGCCAGTACACGTCTGTTCTGGTGGTGACGTTCTCCTTGATGTTGATGTCCTTGTGCAGCCTCATGTACTCGTCGTACAGGCCGGCCTGCTTGTAACCGAAGACGCCGAAGGTCCCGATGGTCAGCGTGATCCTGCCCTTGCCGCCACCGCCGTCGCCGCCCGAGTTGTCGGACGTGCCGTCGTCCGAGTCGTTGGCGCAGCCGGCCAGCAGCCCCGTGGTCAGCGCGGCGACGGCCGCGAGGGCCATCAGCCGCTGGGACCGGCGGATGCTCGTGCGCATTGCGTCCTCCTGTTGCCTGACGTGCCGACCCCCCGGCCAACTGCATGGAAATCGGGCCCGTTCGTACTCGCTGCGGCTCGGGCGGGGAACGTGCGGGATGTGTAGGTGTCAGGTACTGTGGGAGCGCTCCCACAGGTGATGTGTTGAAGAGTCGTCGGTTCCCGGCGGGGTGTCAAGGGAGCGGACGGGGCGAACCGCGTTCAGTTATCTGCCTGTTAACTGCCCTCGCGGGTCCCCTCGCACCGCTCGCCCCTCTGGCCAGGACTGTTAGATTCCAGCCATAAGCAGGACGCGGCGAGAAAGGCGGAGCCCATGGCAAGCCATGGAGGGCGGGGCCGGAGCGGAGGGCGGCCCACGCTCGAAGAGGTCGCCGCCCGGGCCGGGGTCGGACGGGGCACGGTCTCCCGGGTGATCAACGGCTCGCCCCGGGTCAGCGACGCCACCCGCGCCGCGGTCGAGGCGGCCGTCGCCGAGCTGGGGTACGTCCCCAACACCGCGGCCCGCGCCCTCGCGGCCAACCGCACCGACGCCATCGCCCTGGTCGTCCCCGAGCCGGAGACCCGCTTCTTCGCGGAACCGTACTTCTCGGACATGCTGCGGGGTGTCGGCGCCGAACTGGCCGACACCGAGATGCAGTTGCTCCTGATCTTCGCCGGCAGCGACCGCGAGCGGCAGCGTCTCGCCCAGTATCTGGCGGCCCACCGCGTCGACGGTGTCCTCCTGGTCTCCGTGCACGCCGACGACCCCCTTCCCGACCTGCTGTCCCAGCTGGAGATCCCGGCCGTGATCAGCGGCCCGCGCTCGGCGGCCGAGTCGCTCACCTCGGTGGACTCGGACAACTACGGCGGTGCCCGCTCGGCGGTGGAGCACCTGCTGGGCCGGGGGCGCCGCCGGATCGCGCACATCACCGGCCGCCTGGACGTGTACGGCGCCCAGCGCCGCGTCGACGGCTACCGCGACGCCCTGCGCGACGCGGGTCATCCGGCGGACGACCTCCTGATCGAGCCGGGTGACTTCACCGAGGAGGGCGGCCGCCGCGCGATGCAGCTCCTGCTCTCCCGCGACCCCGGCCTGGACGCGGTCTTCGCCGGCTCGGACGTGATGGCGGCCGGCGCCCGGCAGGTGCTGCGCGAGGCGGGCCGCCGCATCCCCGACGACGTCGCCCTGGTCGGCTACGACGACTCCGCCATCGCCCGTCACATGGATCCGCCGCTCACCAGCGTCCGTCAGCCCATACAGGAGATGGGCCGCGCGATGATCGACCTCCTCCAGACGGAGATCGCCGACCGCCGCCCGCCGGCGTCCCGCGGCCTGGACCGCCGCCGGGCGGTGCTGCCCACGGAACTGGTGGTACGGGCGTCGTCGTGAGGGGCGGGGCGGCCGGCTTCCTCGCGATCGGCAGGGATCGGCTTCCTCGATCAACGGGCGGAGGCGCGTGCGGGCCTCACCGCAGGGCTGCACCACGGGGCTTCACCACACGGCTTTCCGTGGAGAGAAACAGAATCAGCCGGTGACCCCGTCTTCCGACGAAGTCACCGGCTGATTACTCAGGGTGAGTGACGGGACTCGAACCCGCGGCATCCTGGACCACAACCAGGTGCTCTACCAGCTGAGCTACACCCACCATGACCGGCTGTTCGAGGAGTGTTTTCCCCGACCGGCCGAGAAGAAGTCTACAGGGTCCGAAGGGGTGCTCGCGCACAGGTTTTCGCGCGGCCCCCGCGCGGCGGCTACCGCGCGGGCAGAACGTGCCTGGCGGCGATCGTCCTCGCGGTGTCGGAGTCCGGGCCGGGCTGCGGCACGAAGATGGCCTCGCGGTAGTAGCGCAGCTCGGCGATCGACTCGCGGATGTCGGCGAGGGCCCGGTGGTTGCCGTTCTTCTCCGGGCTGTTGAAGTACGCCCGCGGGTACCAGCGGCGGGCCAACTCCTTGACCGAGGACACGTCGACGATCCGGTAGTGGAGGTAGTCCTCCAGCGTCGGCATGTCCCGCAGCAGGAAACCGCGGTCGGTGCCGACGGAGTTGCCGCACAGCGGGGCCTTGCCGGGCTCCTTCACGTACTCCCGGACATAGGCGAGGACCTGCTCCTCGGCGTCCTGGAGGGTCGTACCGTTCTCCAGCTCGGCGAGCAGACCGGACGCGGTGTGCATCTGACGCACCACCTCCGGCATCGTCTCCAGCGCCCGGGCCGGCGGCCGGATGACGATGTCGACCCCTTCGCCCAGCACGTTCAGCTCGGAGTCGGTGACGAGGGCGGCCACCTCGATGAGAGCGTCGTCGGACAGCGAGAGGCCGGTCATCTCGCAGTCGATCCACACCATGCGATCGTTCATGCGACCACCCTAAAGCGGACCTGAGCTTTTGGGTGCCCCCTGTGACGGGGGCGGTCGGGACTGAGGAGCCGCCGGTACGGAGGAGCTGCCGGGACGGAGAAGCCGCCGGTACGGAGAAGAGGGGCCGAGCCTGCGCTCGCCCCCTCTCCGTCCGTGCCCGTCTCCGTGCTTCCCGCCGCGCTCAGCTACCGCTGCGTGGTCCCGGCAGCAGCCCCACCGCTCCGGCGGTGGCCCGGCGGGTCTGCATCGGCACCCCGCCGTCCCGGTGCTCGTACGGCAGTGCGGGCGGCGGACCGCCCATGGGGCCGGACAGGCCCGCGGGCGCGCCCTGCTGGCCGGGCTGGTGCACCGCCGGCTCCGGCTCGCCCGGCTTGTCGCCCTGCGGCCGGCGGGCACGGTAGGCGGCACGGTAGGCGGCGGGGGACGAGCCGAGCTGGCGGCGGAAGTGGCCGCGCAGGGCCACCGGCGAGCGGAAGCCGCACCGGCCCGCCACCTCGTCCACGGAGTAGTCCGACGTCTCCAGCAGCCGCTGCGCCTGCAGCACCCGCTGGGTGATCAGCCACTGCAGGGGTGCGCTGCCCGTCAGCGAGCGGAACCGGCGGTCGAACGTACGGCGGCTCATGTAGGCGCGTGCCGCCAGTGTCTCCACGTCGAACTGCTCGTGGAGGTGTTCCAGCGCCCAGGCGACGACCTCGGCGAGCGGGTCGGCGCCGATCTCCTCCGGTAAAGACCTGTCGAGATAGCGCTCCTGCCCGCCGGACCGGCGCGGCGGGACCACCAGGCGGCGGGCCAGCGCGCCGGCCGCCTCGTTGCCGTGGTCCGTCCGCACGATGTGGAGACAGAGATCGATTCCGGCCGCCGTCCCCGCCGACGTGAGCACGTCGCCGTCGTCGACGAAGAGCTCGCGTGGATCCACGTGGACCGACGGGTAGCGCTTGGCCAGCGTCGGTGCGTACATCCAGTGGGTGGTCGCCGGGCGGCCGTCCAGCAGTCCGGCCGCCGCGAGCACGAACGCGCCCGTGCACAGCCCGACGATGCGGGCGCCTTCCTCGTGGGCCCGACGCAGCGCGTCGAGCGCCTCCTCCGGTGGTGGTGAGGTGATCGAACGCCAGGCCGGTACGACGACCGTCCCGGCGCGTGAGATCGCCTCCAGCCCATGCGGTGCGGTGAGTTCGAGGCCCCCTGTGGTCCGCAGCGGGCCTTCCTCGCCGGCACACACCAACAGGCGGTAGCGCGGCACGCCGGCGTCCTGGCGGTCGATCCCGAACACCGACAACGGAATGGAACTCTCGAAAATGGGGCCGCCGCTGAACAGCAGCACCGCGACGATCTCCTTGCGGCGTCGCCCGGACAGTTTCCGGGCTGCGGCGTCCGGCGAGGCAGTGGAGTCGTGGCTCATCCTGCTAAGCCCCCCTTGGTGGTCGCGGCTCCTCGGTTGTGTCGCTCCTGCACGTTTCCCCTCGGTCCTGCACGAGTCCCCCGCCGTAAAGACAGTCAAGATCGAATTTACTGGCTCCCGCGATCGCGCGGTGGCCAGTTCCCCACGCGGCACATTGTCGACATGACAACTTGGCGTGAAGCATTCGATCACGAAGCGTTGCACTCCCGTGGCGCGCAGGGAAGTGCGCCTTGTCGCAGTGGCCAAACCGCGTAGGGTGCGCAGCGGCCCGTAGACCCTTTCCGTGCAGGTGGAACGGGGGTCGGGGGGTGGTTCGGACCCCTCCTGGCCGATATCGAGAAGTTGGCTGAAAAGCAGCGTTCAAAGGCGCGGAAACAGGTCAGTCGACCGGTGTCCGCTCCCGGTGTGACGCCCACCTCTTTGCGCCTCGCAACGCCGGGCACACCGCTCGGAGCGGCGCAGCAGCACCCGGCAGACCGCCGTGACGGCGGCGAGACCCAGGGCGGAACCCGTGGCGCCGGCCAGTGAGGTGCCGTACCAGACGAGTACCACGGGGACGAGTACGCAGCTGAAGGCCGCCCAGCGGATCACCTCACTCGCGGTGTCCGGCGCGGGGCGCGGGTCGGCGCTGGGGCGGGGTGCGGGCATCTCGTACTCCCTGGGGCGGTGGCTCACCCCGATTCAACGCCCGTCCGACCGCTCGGTCACCGCAGGCGCATCTGTGAACGCTGTGCAAACCGCCTGTACGGGGCAGCAACCATTGCGTTACGGGCGTGGCTCGTGCATGCTCCGGTGAACCCCTACGGACATCGGGGGGCCGCTCACGGAGCGTGCGCGGTGTCTGTGCTCAGGAGGAGTGCCGCCGTACCCTTGGGGGTATGGGCTTGGGAAGATGTTTCCCGGACACAGCTCCGCCGCACACTGTCGTCCCACCCGATCAAGGATCACAACGCCGAGACAGCCATGGCCGGTCACGAATTCTTCGAACCCGCGGACCGCAAGCGGCCGGTCGCCGACCCCACGGCGGCCGATCCCCTGGCGGCGGAAGAGGCACGTCCGTCCTGCGACCCCGCCTTCCGGCACGGAGTCGTCGTCGGCTTCGACGGCTCCACCTCCAGTGAGCGCGCCCTCGCGTACGCGATCGGCATGGCCCACCGGTCCCACTCCGGCCTGATCATCGTCCATGTCGCCAACCGGCTGCCCACCACCGTGTGGGCCGGGTGCGAGCCGCCGGTCTTCGTCGACGTGCCGGACCACCGCACGGAGGTCCTGGGGCTGGAGCTGGCCTGTGCGGACTACCTGGCCGAGGTGCCGTGGATCCTGGTCGAGCGGGGCGGTGACATCTGCCACGAGCTGGAGGAGGTCGGGCGGGAGTACGAGGCGGACGCGATCGTCGTCGGCTCCACGCACGGCATCGTCGGCCGGATCTTCGGCTCCGTCGCGGGGCGGCTCGCCAAGCGGGCGCAGCGGCCCGTGATCGTCATTCCCTGAGCCCCCCAACTCCCTTGACGCAGCCGGGTGCAGCACAAAACTACCCGCGCGTAGAGGTGCTTCGTGCCCTTGTGAAGGGCATATAGGGCTCACCGCACCACCGCACCCGCGCGAAGGGAGCCCGCCGTGGACGCGCCCTGGGCACCACCCTGTTGGCGTTCGGTTTCCTCATCCCTGCCTCCGGTGCGGCGGCTTGGTGCGCGGCGGCGCCGGCGCACCGGCCCGGCCCTTCCGGAGCGTGCCGCCGGCCGGGGGGTGACGGCCACCGGCTGACCTCCAGCGGCACGGGAAGGACCCCCATGTGACGGGTGGCACACGTGGGGGTCCGTTCCGTCTCCTACTCGACCGTCACGGACTTCGCGAGGTTCCGCGGCTTGTCGATGTCCCGGCCCAGGGCCTTCGCCGTGTGGTAGGCCAGCAGCTGGAGCGGGATGCCCATCAGGATCGGGTCCAGTTCGTCCTCGTTCTTCGGGACGAGGATCGTCTGGTCGGCCTTCTCCTGGTGCTGGTGGGCGACGGCGAGGATCTTGCCCTCGCGGGCCTTGATCTCCTCCAGGGCCGCGCGGTTCTTCTCCAGCAGGTCGTCGTCCGGGACGATCGCGACCGTGGGCAGGGCCGGCTCGATGAGGGCCAGCGGGCCGTGCTTCAGCTCGGAGGCGGGGTAGGCCTCGGCGTGGATGTAGGAGACCTCCTTGAGCTTCAGGGAGGCCTCGCGGGCCACCGGGTAGCCCCGGACGCGGCCGATGAAGAGCATCGAGCGGGCGTCGGCGTAGCTCTCCGCCAGCTGCCTGATCTCCTCTTCCTGCTTGAGGATTTCGGTGATCTGCTCGGGCAGCCGGCGCAGGCCCTCGATGATCCGCTTGCCGTCGCGCACGGAGAGGTCACGGGTGCGGCCGAGGTGCAGGGCGAGCAGGGCGAAGGCGACCGTGGTGTTGGTGAAGCACTTCGTCGAGACGACGCAGACCTCCGGGCCGGCGTGCACGTAGACGCCGCCGTCGGCCTCGCGGGCGATCGCCGAGCCCACCACGTTGACCACGCCGAGGACCCGGGCGCCCTTGCGCTTCAGCTCCTGGACGGCGGCCAGGACGTCGTACGTCTCACCGGACTGGGAGACCGCGATGTACAGGGTGTCGGGGTCGACCACCGGGTTGCGGTAGCGGAACTCGGAGGCCGGCTCGGCGTCGGCGGGGATGCGGGCCAGCTCCTCGATCATCTGGGCGCCGATCATGCCCGCGTGGTACGAGGTGCCGCAGCCGAGGATCTTCACGCGGCGGATCTGCCGGGCCTCGCGGGCGTCCAGGTTGAGGCCGCCGAGGTGCACGGTGGAGAACCGGTCGTCGATGCGGCCGCGCAGCACGCGGTCCACGGCGTCGGCCTGCTCGTGGATCTCCTTGTGCATGTAGGTGTCGTGGCCGCCCATGTCGTACGACGCCGCCTCCCACTCCACGGTGGTCGGCTCGGCCGAGGTGCGGGTGCCCTCGGTGGTGTACGTGCGGAAGTCGTCGGCCTTGAGGGTGGCCATCTCACCGTCGTCCAGCGTCACTATCTGGCGGGTGTGGGCGACCAGCGCGGCGATGTCCGAGGCGACGAACATCTCCTTCTCGCCGATGCCGAGGACGACGGGGGAGCCGTTGCGGGCCACCACGATGCGGTCGGAGAAGTCGGCGTGCATGACCGCGATGCCGTAGGTGCCCTCGACCACCCGGAGGGTCTCGCGGACCTTGTCCTCCAGCTTCTCGGCCGTGGAGCGGGCGACCAGGTGGACGAGGACCTCGGTGTCGGTCTCGGAGAGGAACTCGACGCCGTCCGCCTCCAGCTTGCGGCGCAGGTCGGCGGCGTTGTCGATGATGCCGTTGTGGACGACGGCCACCTTGCCGTCGGCCGACATGTGCGGGTGGGCGTTCAGGTCGGAGGGGGCGCCGTGGGTGGCCCAGCGGGTGTGGGCGATGCCGGTGGTGCCCTTGAAGCGCGCCGGGACCTTGGCCTCCAGGTCGCGCACCCGGCCCTTGGCCTTGACCATCTTCAGGCCGGGCGTCTTCGGGGAGGTGACGACGATGCCCGCGGAGTCGTAGCCGCGGTACTCCAGCCGCTGGAGGCCCTCCAGGAGGAGGGGTGCCACGTCACGCTTCCCGATGTATCCGACAATTCCGCACATGTACAGGTATCTCTCAGCCTGGCGTCTCAGCCGTAGACCATGCGGCGCAGCTGCCTGAGCGTCAGCTCCGGCGGCGCCACCGCCCGGTATTTCAGGTCCGCCTCGATCCGTTCGAAGATCTCCGCGTTCACCAGGCCCTGGGTCTGGAGTTCGCGGTGGCGGCGACGGACGAAGTCCTGGGTCGTCTCGTCGAAGAAGGCGAGCACGTCCTGGACCACCCGCAGCGCCTCGCCCCGGTTCAGGGGCGTGGACCGCGTCAGATGATCGACAAGTTCCTCGTGCACCCGGTAGATCCTGGAGTACCGGCGCCTCTTTCGCAAGAATCGTGCCCGATTCCGGGCAGGCACCTGTTGAATCTCTCATGGTGCGCTGTTCGCACGTTGTCCATCCTGCGTCTTGTGTCCCGTAGCCCTGGCGGACGAGTTTCAGACGCCATGGACATTCCTCGTATGGGAGTACCCGAGAAGCTGGCCGAGCGCATGAGCATGGCCGAGCAGCACGAGTACCTGCGCGCCAGATTCTCGCGGCGCACCGTGATCAGGGGCGGCGCCGTCACGCTGGGCGCCGTCACGGGCGGCGCGTTCGTGCCGGGCGCCACCGCAAGGGCCGCGGTGCCGACCCGGCGAACCGTCGGCTCCGCCGCCGCGGTCGACGGTTCCCTCGCCGCCCCCTTCGGCCGCCACCTGGCCTGGGGCAACGACCCGCGCACCGAGATCACCGTCTCCTGGCAGGTCCCGGTCGCCGTCAAGAAGCCGTTCATCCGCATCGGCGCCCACCCCTGGGACCTCTCCCGCAAGATCGAGGCCGAGGTCCGCACCCTCCACACCCCCGCCGGTGTCGGCGCGAGCGGTGACCACACCCAGTACTACCTGCACGCCAGGCTGACCCGTCTGCGTCCCGGCAGGACGTACTACTACGGCGTCGGCCACCAGGGCTTCGACCCGGCCCGGCCGCACCTGGCGGGCACCCTGGGCACCTTCACCACCGCCCCCGCCCACAAGGCGCCGTTCACCTTCACCGCCTTCGGCGACGAGGGTGTCGGCTACCACGGCCTGGCCAACAACGCCCTGATCCTCGGCCAGAACCCGGCCTTCCACCTGCACGCCGGTGACATCGCCTACGGCGACCCGTCCGGCGCGGGCAAGCCCACCGACACGGGGTTCGACTCGCGCACCTGGGACCAGTTCCTGTACCAGACCGAGTCGGTCGCCAAGCAGGTCCCGTGGATGCCGGCCTACGGCAACCACGACATGGAGGCCTGGTACTCGCCCAACGGCTACGGCGGCGAGGAGGCCCGCTGGACGCTCCCCGACAACGGGCCGGACCGGAGGAACCTGCCGGGCGTCTACTCCTTCGTCTACGGCAACACGGCCGTCATCTCGCTCGACGCCAACGACATCTCCTTCGAGATCCCTGCGAACCTGGGCATATCGGGCGGAACGCAGACCTCGTGGCTGGAAGGCCAGCTGAAGAAGTTCCGCGCCGCCAAGGACGTCGACTTCGTCGTCGTCTTCTTCCACCACTGCGCCTACTGCACCTCCACCGCGCACGCCTCCGAGGGCGGTGTCCGCCAGGAATGGGTCCCGCTGTTCGAGAAGTACACGGTGGACCTGGTCATCAACGGCCACAACCACCAGTACGAGCGCACCGACGTCATCAAGGCGGGCAAGGTCAGCAGGAAGCTGCCGATCGGCGGCACCGCCTACCCCGAGACCGACGGCGTGGTCTACGTCACCGCGGGCGCCGCCGGCCGCAGCCTGTACGCCTTCTCCGCCCCGGACTCCTACGAGGGCCACGAGCACGAGACCGACTCGGTCGCCTCGTTCGTGAACACCGAGGACGGCAAGGTCGACGAGACCGTCGCCTGGTCCCGGGTGCGCTACCTCGACTACTCCTTCCTCCGCGTGGACGTCACGCCCGCCCCCAAGGGCCGGCAGACCACGCTGAAGGTGTCGGGCATCGCCGAGACCGGCGACCGCATCGACCACTTCACGGTCTCCCGCAGGGCCAAGTAGGCCGACCGCGAGCAGGCGGTCCTCACAGGCGCCTGAGGACCGCCTGCTTGGCCAGCGCGAACTCCTCGTCGGTCAGCACCCCGTCGCGGTGCAGCTCGCCCAGCTCGCGCAGCCGGCGCAGCAGCACGTCGTGGTCGTCCCCGGACGGCTCCGCGGCCCGCTGCGGCGGGACCTCCGGTACCTCCGGCCCGGCCGCCGAGGGATGCGGGAGGCGCGCCTGCACGGCCGCCGCGACCAGGGCCATCAGCGGGTCCTTCCGGAAGCCCCACAGCTCGACCGCGTGGGGGTCGTACTTGGGCGGCACGGCGGCCGGGGCGCCGCGCACCAGGAACCGCAGGTACCCGTTCTCCAGGCCGGCCGCCGGCTGCCACTCCACACCGGTGATCTCCGCGAGGGGTATCGTGCGCGGACCGGACGAGGCCTTGGCGTCCTCCGTCTTCCAGTTCCACTCCAGTCGCACCCGGTCCCCGTCGAAGCCCGCCGTGCCGTCCCCGGCCGACACGGACACCGGCACCGACGGGCCCGGCAGCAGGTAGCCGGTGACCGGACCCGCCGGAACCCCCTCCAGCAACAGGGCGTTGCGCACTTCGTCGGCGACGTACTCGGCGACCCCGTACCGGTCGGGCTCCACGGTCAGCCGATACGGGTCCTGCGCCCCGGCCAGCCGGCCCGCCGTGGCCTGGAGGAGGGGATCGGCGCCGTCGCGCAGCCGCAGCCTGAGCTGCCCCGCCTTCCGGCCCTGCTCGAACGAGATCCCGGCCAACGCGCCGAGCGGTACGACGAGTTCGCCCAGCTCGCGGCGGAGCGGGCCCACGTTCTTGTCCCGGCCCGGGGTGAGGCGCAGGGCATCGCCGTCGAAGGCCCAGGTGCCGTCCTTCTGGATGATTTCCGCCATGCGGGGATTGTTCCACCCGATCTGCGGGACAGTTGGTCTCGACCACGTCGGGCGGTCAGCCCCCGCCGACGGTCGACCCTCCGAAGGGAGCGCATGTGAGACGGAACCACAGCACGACTCCCCGAACGCCCCGCGCCCTCGGCGCCCTGCTGCTGCTCGCGGCGGCCGGCGCCTTCACCCTGGGCGCGGCCCCCGCGGCCGAGGCCGCCGCCCCGACCCCGCTGAACCGGGTGGTCCCGGCGCCCGCCTCGGTCACCCCGGGCGGGACGCCGTACCGCATCACCCGTGCCACCGCCGTCCGCGTCGACGGCTCCGCCGAGGTCCGCCGCATCGGCGGCTATCTGGCCGGCCTGCTGCGCCCCGCCACCGGCTACCCGCTGCCGGTCACCGACCGCGGCACCGGCGGCATCCGACTCCGGCTGACCGGGGGCGACTTCGGCGCCGAGGGGTACCGGCTGCAGAGCGGCGCCGGCGGCGTCACCCTCACGGCGCGCACCTCCGCCGGGCTCTTCCACGGCGTCCAGACGCTGCGCCAGCTCCTCCCCGCGGCCGTCGAGAGGAAGAGTGTCCAGCGCGCGACCTGGCAGATCGCCGGCGGCACCGTGCAGGACCGCCCCCGCTACGCCTACCGCGGCGCCATGCTGGACGTCTCCCGGCACTTCTTCACCGTCGCCCAGGTCGAGCGCTACATCGACCAGCTGGCGCTCTACAAGGTCAACGAGCTGCACCTGCACCTCAGCGACGACCAGGGCTGGCGCATCGCGATCGACTCCTGGCCGCGCCTGGCCTCCTACGGCGGCTCCACCCAGGTCGGCGGCGGCCGGGGCGGCTTCTACACCAAGGACGACTACCGGGAGATCGTCCGGTACGCGGCCTCCCGCTACCTGGAGGTCGTCCCGGAGATCGACATGCCCGGCCACACCAACGCCGCCCTCGCCTCCTACGCGCAGCTCACCTGCGACGGCGTGGCACCCCCGCTGTACACCGGCACCCAGGTCGGCTTCAGCTCGCTGTGCGTGCCCAAGGAGGTCACCTACGACTTCGTGGACGACGTGGTCCGGGAGCTGGCCGCCCTCACCCCCGGCCGCTATCTGCACATCGGCGGCGACGAGGCGCACTCCACCAGTCACACCGACTACGTGCGCTTCATGGACCGCGTGCAGCCGGTCGTCGCCCGGTACGGCAAGACGGTCATCGGCTGGCACCAGCTCACCGGCGCCCACCCGGCCCGCGGCGCCCTCGCCCAGTACTGGGGCCTGGACGGCACCGGCGCGGCGGAGAAGGCCCAGGTGGCGCAGGCCGCCCGGAACGGCACCGGACTGATCCTCTCCCCGGCCGACCGGATCTACCTCGACATGAAGTACACGAGCGGCACCCGCCCCGGCACCAAGTGGGCGGGCCTGGTCGAGGTCGGACGGTCCTACGACTGGAACCCTGGCGCCTACCTCGCCGGAGCACCCGCCTCCGCGATCAGGGGCGTCGAGGCGCCGCTGTGGTCCGAGACCCTGACCACGTCCGCCGACATCGAGTACATGGCGTTCCCGCGGCTCGCCGGCGCGGCCGAGCTGGGCTGGTCCCCGGCGGCCACGCACGACTGGAACGCCTACAGGGTGCGACTCGCGGCACAGGGCCCGCGCTGGGACGCCCTCGGCATCCACTACTACCGGTCGCCGCAGGTGCCCTGGCCGGCGCGCTGACCCGGAAGCCGACGGGCACCCCGGAGGACCGTACTCCGGGGTGCCCGTCGGGTCCGGGGCGCCGTCAGAACCCGGCGATCGGGTTCTTCAGGGTGCCGACCAGCTGGAGCGCGCCGGAGGGATCGGCGAGGTCCACCATCTGCTCGTTGTTGCGCAGCTGGAGCCGGTTGAGGCAGGACAGCGCGAACTCGGGGGCGAACATGTCGTACCGGCGGAACTTCTCGGCCAGCTCCGGGTTCGCCTCCTGGTACGCGCGGGTGACCTCCGCGACCGTGCGCCAGAAGTCGTCCTCCGTCAGGACGCCCTCGGCGGCGAGGTGGGCGGCGAGGAAGCGGAAGAAGCAGTCGAAGACGTCCGTGAAGACGGACAGCAGCTTCTTGTCCTCCGGGACCTCGACCCGGATCCGCCGCACCTCCGGCGGCAGGGCCGCGTCCGGGTCCATGACGGCGATCTCCTCGGCGATGTCCTTGAAGACCGCCCGCTGCACGGCGCCGTCCTTCAGCACCAGGACGACGTTCTCGCCGTGCGGCATGAACACCAGGTCGTAGGCGTAGAAGCTGTGCAGCAGCGGGGTGTAGTAGGCCCGCAGGTACCGCCGCAGCCACTCCGTCGGGGCCAGGCCCGACCGCTCGATCAGCGCGCCCGCGAGCGAGGCGCCCTCCTGGTCGACGTGGAGCAGGGAGGCCATGGTCGCGAGGGTCTCGCCGTCCCGGAGCGAGGGCACCGGGCTCTCCCGCCACAGCGCGGCGAGCATCTTGCGGTAGGGCGAGTAGCGGTCGGTGGCCGCCTCGTACTCCAGGTGCCGGTAGCCGACGGCCGCCCGCTCCCGGATGACCGACAGGCCCGTCGACCTCAGCACCGGGTCGCTGTCGACGAGCCGGGCCAGCCAGTCGTTGATGGCCGGGGTCGCCTCCATGTAGGCGGCGGACAGACCCCGCATGAAGCCCATGTTGAGGACCGACAGGGCCGTCTTCACATAGTGCTTGTGCGGGTCGCTGGTGTTGAAGAAGGTCCGGATCGACTGCTGGGCCAGGTACTCGTCGTCGCCCTCGCCGAGGCAGACCAGCAGCTCGCGGGCGACCTCGGCGGCGAACGTGACGCTCAGCTTGTTCCACCACTGCCAGGGGTGGACCGGGATGAACAGGTAGTCGGCGGGGTCCAGGCCCCGGTCGGTGAGGACGGCACGGAACCGCTCCACCGTCTTCTCGCCCAGCTCGGCCCGCATGAAGGACTCGTACTCGATGCCGGCGCCGGCCGTGAACGCGGCCCGCGAGCGGTGGGCGGCCAGCCACACCAGCCGTACCGGGCTCGCCGTCTCCGGCGCGTACGACAGGTACTCGTGGACGCCGAAGCCGAGCCGCCCGTTGTTCGCGACGAAACAGGGGTGGCCCTCGGTCATCCCGGTCTCGACGGCCTGGAAGTCGCCGCGGGCCAGCTCGGCGGAGGTCACCCTCGGCTTGGTGAGCTTGTAGCAGGTGCCCGACAGGGTGGAGGAGATCTCCTCCAGGTACACCGGCAGGATCTCGTCGCTCAGCCCCAGCGACTCCCTGAGCTCGACGAAGAAGTCCAGCGCGGCCGGCGGGAGGTCGGCGCCGTCGCGGTGCCGGGTGACGGAGTCCGGGTCGATGTCCCAGTGGTCCAGGGCCCGCCGTACGGCGCTGAACCGGTAGCTGGTGAGCCCGTCGTCACTGCGGACGACGTACCGGCCGCCGCCCTGCTCCTGCGGGGTGATCAGCCGCTCGTGCGCGAACTCGGCGAGCGCCTTGCGCAGCAGCAGCCGGTTGGCGGTCGCCCAGCGCTCGGGGGACAGGTGGGCCACGGCGTCGGCGAGGGTCATGCGGTAACCGCCTTCTCGAACTGCTCGCGGGTGCAGAAACTCAGCAGCGCCCGCTTCTCCGGCTTGTCGATCTCCCGTTCGGCCACGAAGCCGACGGCTTCGTTCAGGGCGTGCACGGCCGTGTTGCGGACGTCCGGCTCGACGACGATCCGCCGTACCGACGGGTCCTCGAAGAGGTGGAACATCACGGCGGTGAGGACCGACCTGGTGAACCCGTGCACGGGAGTGTCGGTGGGCGGCACCAGGAAGTGCATGCCCACGTCCCCGGACCGCGGCTCGTACAGCCCGGCCAGCTCCCGGTGCGAGGGGTCGTACCGTTCCATCAGGAACGCGGGCGTGCCGTCCTCGGCGAGGCCGAGCAGCGCGTGGTGGTGCTCGTCGGCCGCGATCTCCATGTAGGTCCGCTCGACGTCCTGGAGTCTCGCGTCCTGCATCATCCAGAACGCGGCCTTGGGGTGCGTGACCCACGTGTGCAGCAGCTCGGCGTCCTTCAGGGGGTCGAGGGGCCGGAACGTGAAGGTCATACGGCGAACTCCTGGAAGGCGATGCTCTTCTCGACCGGGTAGTACTCGGTGCCGAGCAGCTCACGGATGATGTACGCGTTGCGGTACGCGCCCATGCCCAGGTCGGGGCTGGTGATGCTGTGCGTGTGGACGCCGGCGTTCTGGAGGAAGACGCCCCGGCCGGTGACGTCGACGGCGTAGTTGCGGGCGACGTCGAAGTTGCCGTGGGAGTCGTAGACCAGGCGGTCCTTCACGGGGTTCAGGAACTCCGGTTCGGCGTACCGGTAGCCGGTGGCCAGCACCAGGCCCTGGGACTCGATCTCGAAGTCCTTCTCCTGCTCCTCCTGGCGGAAGGAGAGGGTGTACGTGCCGTTGTCGTAGGCCGCGCCGGTCAGCGCCGAGTTGGTGAGCAGACGGGTGGGGACCGGGCCGGCCAGGCTCTTCTGGTAGAGCAGGTCGAAGATCGCGTCGACGAGATCGCCGTCGATCCCCTTGAACAGGCCCTTCTGCTCGGCCGTGAGGCGGTAGCGGGTGGCCTCGGGGAGCTCGCGGTAGTAGTCGATGTACTCCGGGGACGTCATCTCCAGGGTGAGCTTGGTGTATTCGAGGGGGAAGAAGCGGGGGGAGCGTGTCACCCAGTTGAGCCGGTAGCCGTGGACGTCGATCTCGCCGAGGAGGTCGTGGTAGATCTCGGCGGCCGACTGCCCGGAGCCGACGAGGGTGATCGACTCCTTCTTCACCAGCTCGCTTCTGTGCTGCACGTAACGGGAGTTGTGGATGAAGTCGCCGCCCAGACCCCGGCAGGCCTCCGGCACGTGCGGCGGGGTGCCGGTGCCGAGCACCAGGTGGCGGGCGCGGTACACGTCACCGGAGTCGGTGCGCACGAGGTAGTGCTCGTCCTCGTACGTCACCTCCGTCACCGTCGTACCGAAGCGGACGCTGCTCAGCTGGTGCGCGGCCCAGCGGCAGTAGTCGTCGTACTCGACCCGCAGCGGGTAGAAGTTCTCCCGGATGTAGAACGAGTACAGCCTGCCCCTCTCCTTCAGGTAGTTCAGGAAGGAGTACGGCGAGGTGGGGTCGGCCAGGGTGACCAGGTCCGACATGAACGGCGTCTGGAGGTGCGCGCCGTCCAGGAACATGCCGGCGTGCCACTCGAAGTCGGGCTTCGACTCCAGGAAGACGCCGTCCAGTTCGGCGATCGGTTCGGTGAGGCAGGCGAGCCCGAGGTTGAAGGGGCCGAGCCCGATCCCCACGAAGTCACAGGTGGTGGTCGGGGCTTCAGGACGCGCGGTCAAGGGACTCTCCCAGGTACTGCTCGGCGTGGCCGGCGATCAGATCGAGGACGGCGGCGATGTCGGCCGCCCGGGTCTCGGGGTTGAGCAGGGTGAACTTCAGGTGGTGACGGCCGCCCACCTTGGTGCCCGCGACGACGGCGTCACCGGAGGCGAACAGGGCCCTGCGGGCGTAGAGGTTGGCGCGGTCGATCTCGGCCGGGTCGGTGACGGCCGCCGGGATGTAGCGGAACACGAGGGTGGACAGGCTGGGCCGGACGACGACGTCGTAGCGCGGGTCGGCGGCGAGCAGCTCCCACCCCTCCCGCGCCAGGTCGCACACCTCGTCGAAGAGCTGCCCGATGCCGTCGGCGCCCATGGTGCGCAGCGTCATCCACAGCTTGAGGGCGTCGAAGCGGCGGGTGGTCTGGAGGGACTTGTCCACCTGGTTGGGGATGCGCTCCTGCACCATACGGCGGGGGTTGAGGTACTCCGCGTGGTAGGTGGCGTGCCGCAGGGTGGCCGCGTCGCGGACCAGGACGGCCGAGGAACTGACGGGCTGGAAGAAGGACTTGTGGTAGTCGACGGTGACCGAGTCGGCGCGCTCGATGCCGTCGATGCGGTCCCGGTACTTCAGGGAGGCGAGCAGCCCGCAGCCGTAGGCCGCGTCCACGTGCATCCACACGCCGTACTGGGCGCACAGCCCGGCGATCTCCGGCAGAGGGTCGATGGAGCCGAAGTCGGTGGTTCCGGCGGTGGCGACGACGGCCATGGGGACCAGGCCGTCGCTCGCGCACCGCTCCAGCTCGTGGGCGAGGGCGACGGTCTGCATGCGCTTGTCGTGGTCGACGGGGATCACGACGACGGCGTCCGGCCCGAGCCCGAGCAGTTTGGCGGACTTCTGCACGCTGAAGTGGCTGACCTCGGAGGCGAAGATCCGCAGTTTCGCCGCACTGCCGGTCTTGGCCTCCTCCCGGGCCAGCAGCAGTGCCTGGAGGTTGGACTGGGTGCCGCCGGAGGTGAACACGCCGTCGGCGGCGGGCCCGAGGCCGATCCGCCGGGCCGTCCAGTCGATCAGCTTCCGCTCGATCAGGGTGCCGCCGGCCGACTGGTCCCAGGTGTCCAGCGAGGAGTTGACCGCGGAGAGCACGGCCTCGCCGAGCACCGCCGGGATGACGACCGGGCAGTTGAGGTGGGCGAGGTAGCGGGGGTGGTGGAAGTAGACCGCGTCGCGGAGGTAGACATCCTCCAGTTCGTCCAGCACGGCGCCGGTGTCGCCCAGCGGGCGGTCCAGGTCGATCGCGTCGATGGCGGGGGAGAGGGCGTCCACGGTGACGCCGGTGAACGGACGGTCGGTGGTGGCGAGTTTGGCCGCCACCCGCTCTACTCCTTCGGTCACGGAGCGGCGGTAGTGCTCCGCGGTGAGGCCATTGAGCAGGTGCGAGCGCATGTGGGGGTCCTCCGAGGGGACGGTCCGTGCGGGATCAACTTAGGTTAGCCTAACCTAAGTTATCTGGGTCGGGACACACCTCTGCCGTGACGGGGTCACCGGCGGGGGAGCCGGGCGCCGGCTACTCGGCGGCCCGGAGCTGTTCCTCCGTCATCCCCTGCCGCCAGTACCCGACGAAGGTGACCCGCCGCCGGTCCACCCCGCGCTCGCCGACGAAGTGCCGCCGCAGCGCCTTCACCTGACCGGACTCGCCCGCGAGCCACGCGTACACCCGGGCGGTATCGGGCAGTTCGGCGGCCCGCACAACGTCGACGGCCGTGGGGGACCCGTCGTGCCGTACGAGCCACGTGATCTCCGCGTCCGCCTCCGTGCGCACGTCCTGGATGTCACCGGCGTGCGGCACCTCCAGCCAGGCCCGGGCCCGGGTGCCCGCGGGGAGGGATTCGAGGATCGCGGTCGCGGCGGGTACGGCGGTCTCGTCGCCGCACAGGACGACGAGTCCGGTGTCCTCGGGCGGGCGGAAGCGGATCGCCCGGTTGTCGGCGAGGGCCGGCCCGAGCAGCAGCACCCGGTCGCCGGCGGCGGCCCGGGCGGCCCAGCGGGAGGCCGGCCCGGCGGGCGTGGCGGCACCCGGCTCGACGCCGTGCAGGGCGAAGTCGATGTCGATCTCGTCGGGTTCGCGGCGCAGCGCCCGCAGCGTGTACGAGCGCATCACGGCCCGTACGTCGTCCGGGAGTTCCCGCCACCCCTGCCACCAGCCGTCCCCCAGCTCCAGCGGCACCACGGGCTCGCTCTGCCCCGGATGCGGCAGGAACAGCGACAGGGACTGGTCCCGCCCGAGCGAGTGGAAGGCGTGCAGGTCGGGCCCGCCGAAGGTGACCCGGACCAGAGACGGACCGAGCCGCCTCGTCCGCACGACCTGAAGGGAGAAGAAACGGAACGGGGCGGCTACGGCCGTCGTCATCTGTGGCTCCTGAGGGTGGGGTTCAGGGCGTTGTGGGGAGCTTTGTCGAGGGGCCGCGGCGGAGGTCAGGCGACCTTCTTGGCCTTCTCCAGGGCCTCGGCCAGGTTCGTCAGCAGCGGCACGCACTTGTCGTACGACAGGATCGGCTCGGGGGAACGGGCGATGACCTGGCCCGCCTTCACCGCGGGCAGCTTCTTCCAGGTGGCCTTGGTGATGTCGGCGGGCTGGATGGCCGAGGTGCGGTCGTCCATCATGATGAGGTCGGCCTGGTACTTGTCGACGTTCTCCCAGCTGAGCGACTCGAACCAGCCGCCGCCCTGCTTCTTGGCGCTCTCCGGCGGCTCCACGAAGTTCACGCCGAGGGCCTTGAAGTACTCCAGGTCGACGGAGAGGTTGGTGCCGGAGACGTAGAACAGCTGGTCGCTCGCGGAACCGGCCAGCACCTTGATGTCGGGCTTGGCCTTGGCGGCGGCGCGCAACCGGGCGGCCGCGTCCTCGAACCGCTTCCTGGCGTCGGTGACCTTGGCGGCCTTCATGTCCGCGCCGAGCGACTCGGCGAGGTCCCACATGCGCTGCAGCGGCCGGGTCAGCTGGCGGTCGTAGACGGAGATGCCGACGCCGGGGGCCAGCTGGGCGATCTTCTTCTTCGACTCCTCCGGGACGTACCAGAGGGTGCCGGCGTCGTCGAACATCGTGCTGATGAGCACGTCCGGGGCGAGGGAGGCGTACTTCTCGATGCTGAACTGGCCCCAGGCGTTGCCGAGGACCGTCACCTTGCTGATGTCCATGTCACCGGCCTGGACGTCGGCCTTGCCCGCGGTGGTCCTCGTGGGACCGAAGACGCCCTTGACCTGGATGCCGTAGTCGTACAGCGCGGCGCCGACACCGGTGAAGGCGACGATGTTCGCGGGGACCCTGTCCAGCTTCACGGTCGTGCCGCGGTCGTCCTTGAAGGACCAGGGTCCGGACGCGCCGGCCTTCCCCGCCGAGCCGGAGCCACCGTCTTCGCCCTTGTCGTCCCCGCAGGCGGTGAGCGCGGCACCGAGTCCGAGGGCGCCGCCGGCGGCGAGCAGGCCGCGGCGAGTGAGGTGGGTGGCACGGGCAAGGGGCATGGGTATGACTGCTTTCGACCGGGGCGGAGCGCCCGCCGGACACGTTCCAAGGTAGGTTAGCCTAACCTCAGCTGATGTCCAGGGGGGTGGGGCGGCTCCGCGCCGGTCCTCAGGATGAGCGCGTGATCATCCCGTCGCGAAGACCCGCACGCCGGGCCGCCGTTCTCCTGACGGCCCTGGCGCTGGCCGCCGGATGTGCCCTCGTGGACGACACGGCCACGGTCTCGGTGCGCCAGGTCGTCGGCACCCGGAAGGCGGCCGACGGCGAGACGCTGACGTTCGCCGGCGACCGCACGTTCACGTCCGCCGGCCTCGACTCGAAGAAGCTCGTCGACTACTCCGAGCTGTGCCCCGGGAAGCGGGCCACCGGCACCTGGTCGTTCTTCGCCGGCCAGGGCGATGGTGTGTACGGCACCACCGACAAGGCCGGGTCGGGCTCCGAGGTGGGTCTCTTCTCCGACGAGGAGCCGTCCGGGTCCTGCTCGTTCTCGCTGCTGGTGATCGACGGCGGCGCGACCCTCTGCGCCACCGTCGACCCCGACGACCCCTGCGGCCCCGACGTCCGCTTCACCCGGCGGAAGTGACCCTCGGCCCGCCGGCCCTCAGCCCGCCAGCCCCAACTCCCGCGCGATCAGCATGCGCTGGACCTCGCTCGTGCCCTCGCCGATCTCCAGGATCTTGGAGTCGCGCCACATGCGGGCCACCGGGTACTCGTTCATGAAGCCGTAGCCGCCGTGGACCTGGGTGGCGTCGCGGGCGTTGTCGACGGCGACCGTGGAGGAGTAGAGCTTGGCCAGGGCCGCCTCCTTCTTGAAGGGTTCGCCCGACACCAGGCGGGACGCGGCGTCGCGCCAGGCCAGGCGGGCCGTGTGGGCCTTCATCTCCATGTCGGCGATCTTGAACTGGATGGCCTGGTTGGCGCCGATCGGCCTGCCGAACGCGTGGCGTTCCCTGGCGTACTTCACCGACTCGTCGACGCAGCCCTGGGCCAGGCCGGTGGCGAGCGCCGCGATGGCGATCCGGCCCTCGTCCAGGATGCGCAGGAACTGGGCGTAGCCGCGGCCCGTTTCGCCGAGCAGGTTGGCCGCGGGGACACGGACGTCGGTGAACGACAGCTCGCGGGTGTCGGAGGCGTTCCAGCCGACCTTCGAGTACGGCGCCGCCACCGTGAAGCCCGGTGTGCCGGACGGGACGATGATGGCCGAGATCTCCGGGCGGCCGTCCGGCTTGCGGCCCGTCACGGCGGTGACGGTCACCAGACCCGTGATGTCCGTGCCCGAGTTGGTGATGAAGCACTTCGTGCCGTTGATGACCCATTCGTCCGTGTCCGGATCGAGGCGGGCCGTCGTACGGGTCGCCCCGGCGTCGCTGCCGCCGTCCGGTTCCGTCAGACCGAACGCGCCCAGGATCTCGCCCGAGCACAGGCGTGGGAGCCACTCCCGCTTCTGCTCCTCGGTGCCGAACAGGTGCAGCGGCATCGCGCCCAGCGAGACGCCCGCCTCCAGGGTGATCGCCACCGACGAGTCGACCCGGGCCAGCTCCTCCAGGGCGATGCCGAGCGCCAGGTAGTCGCCGCCCATCCCGCCGTACTCCTCCGGGAACGGCAGCCCGAACAGGCCCATCCGGCCCATCTCGCGGACGATCTCGTACGGGAACTCGTGCCGCTCGTAGAAGTCGCCGATCTTCGGCGCCACCACGTCGTGCGCGAACTGCTCGACCGTACGGCGGAGTTCCTCCAGCTCGGGGCTGAGACGGTGGTCCATGCTGATCACTGGTCCTTGTGGGAGAGAGCGCGGACGGTACGGGACGGGCTGGGCCGGTCCAGATGGGCGGCCATCCACACGCTCGTGGCGGTCAGACGGCCGAGGTCGACCCCGGTCTCGATGCCGAGGCCGTGCAGCATCCAGACGAGGTCTTCGGTGGCGAGGTTGCCGGTGGCGGACTTGGCGTAGGGGCAGCCGCCGAGCCCCCCGGCGGACGCGTCGACCGTGGTCACGCCGTGCTGCAGCGCGGCCAGCGTGTTCGCGAGCGCCTGACCGTAGGTGTCGTGGAAGTGCACGCCGATCTCGTGCGTCGGCACCCCGTTCTCGTTCAGCAGGGACAGCAGTTCGCGGACCTGCCCCGGGGTGGCCACCCCGATCGTGTCGCCCAGGCTCAGCTCGTCGCAGCCCATGTCCCGCAGCGCCGTGCAGACCCGGGCCACCTGGCGCGCGGAGACGGCGCCCTCCCAGGGGTCGCCGAAGCACATCGAGACATAGCCCCGTACGTGCACCCCCTCGTCCTTGGCCCGCCGCACCACCGGCGCGAACACCGCGAGGGACTCGTCCAGGGTGCGGTTGAGGTTGGCCTTCGCGAAGGACTCGGTGGCGCTGGCGAACACGGCGACCCGCTCGGCACCGAGGGCCAGCGCCCGGTCCAGGCCGCGCGCGTTGGGGACCAGGACCGGGAGTTCCACCCCGGACAGGTCGCTCAGCAGCGGGTACAGCTCCTCGGCGTCCGCCAGCTGGGGCACCCACCTGGGGTGCACGAAGCTCGTCGCCTCGATCGTCGTCAGGCCCGCGTCGGCCAGCCGGCGGATGAACTCCGCCTTGACCGACGTCGGTACGGCCATCTTCTCGTTCTGCAGACCGTCCCGCGCCCCCACCTCGTGGATCCGCACCCGCGCGGGCAGGCCGGGGGCCGGTACGACCATGGGCAGACCGTCGACGCTCATTCCGCTGCCTCCTTGGGGGCGATGACGGCCAGCACCTGGTCCATGGCGACCGTCGTGCCGGGCCGCACGTCCAGTTCGGCGACCGTGCCGGCGTGCGGGGCGGAGATGACGTGCTCCATCTTCATCGCCTCCACCACCAGCAGGCTCTGCCCGGCGGCCACCTCGTCGCCCACGGCGACCTTCACCACGGTCACCGTGCCGGGCATGGGGGCGGTGAGGGAGTCGGCACCCGCGTGGGCCGCCTGGTTCAGCGACGCGGCCACCGGGTCGTGGTCGCGCACCAGCCAGGCGTCGCCGTCCCGGCCGATCCAGTCACCGGCGCGGTGGAAGGTGTGCCGTACGCCGTCCAGGGTGACGCTCACCCGGTCCCCGGTGACGGTGTGGTCGCCCCGGGGGGTGTACGTCAGGGGTTCCTGCACCCGGAGGGGGAAGGCGGGCGGCTTCGGGGTGCCGCCGAGGCGCCAGCCGCTCGGCACCGAGAAGGGGTCCGTCCAGCCTTCCGCGCGCGGCTCCAGTGCCTCCATCCGTACGGCCGCCGCCGCCTCGTACACCTCCTCCGGTACGTCCGTGGACACCAGCTCGTCCACCACCCGCTCGACCAGGCCGGTGTCCAGCTCGCCCGCGACGACCGCCGGGTGGGCCAGCAGCCGGCGCAGGAAGCCCGCGTTGGTCGGCACGCCCAGCGTGACCGTCTCCGCCAGGGCCGAGCGCAGCTTCCTGAGCGCCGTCTCCCGGTCGGGGCCGTAGGCGATCACCTTGGACAGCATCGGGTCGTACAGGCTGCCCACCTCGGTGCCCTCGCTGAGCCCGGAGTCGGTGCGCACGCCGTCCCCCTGCGGCTCGTTCAGCAGCAGGACCGTGCCGCCGGAGGGGAGGAACCCGCGCGCGGGGTCTTCCGCGCAGATGCGGGCCTCCACCGCGTGCCCGGTCAGCCGCAGCTCCTCCTGCGCGAAGCCCAGCCGCTCCCCGGCCGCCACCCGCAGCTGCCACTCCACCAGGTCGAGCCCGGTGACGAGTTCGGTGACCGGGTGCTCCACCTGGAGACGGGTGTTCATCTCCATGAAGTAGTACTGCGTGGGGTCGACGCCCGGGACGATGAACTCCACCGTGCCCGCGCCCCGGTACCCGCACGAGCGCGCCGCCTGTACGGCCGCCTCGCCCATCGCGGCCCGGGTCCTGTCGTCGAGCAGGACGGACGGCGCCTCCTCGATGATCTTCTGGTGCCGTCGCTGGAGGGAGCACTCGCGCTCGCCGAGGTGGACCACGTTCCCGTGGCCGTCGGCCAGCACCTGGATCTCGATGTGCCGGGGCCGGTCGACCCACCGCTCCACCAGCAGCGTGTCGTCGCCGAAGGAGGCGCGGGCCTCGCGGCGGGCGGCGGCGATCTCCTCCTCCAGGACCGACAGGTCCCGGACCAGCCGCATGCCCTTGCCGCCACCGCCGGCGGAGGGCTTCAGCAGCACGGGCGCGCCCAGCTCACGGGCGGCCTCGGCCACTTCCGGGTCACGGCCTCCGGGCACCACCGGCACCCCGGCCGCCTTCACCGTCTCCTTGGCGCGGATCTTGTCGCCCATGAGGGCGATCGCGTCGGCCGACGGGCCGATGAAGACCAGCCCCGCCTCCTCGCAGGCGCGCGCGAAGGCCGCGTTCTCCGCGAGGAAGCCGTACCCCGGGTGCACCGCCTGGGCGCCGGTGCGGGCGGCGGCGTCCAGCAGCCGCTCCACCGACAGATAGCTCTCGGCGGCCGGTGCCGGGCCGATCCGTACCGCCGTGTCGGCCTCCCGGACGTGCCGCGCGTCGGCGTCGGCGTCGGAGAAGACCGCCACCGAGCGCACGCCCAGCGAGCGGAGCGTACGGATGACGCGTACGGCGATCTCGCCCCGGTTGGCGACCAGCACTGTGTCGAACACGGTTCCCCTCCTCACATCCGGAAGACGCCGAACTGGGGGTCTCCCAGCGGCGCGTTGGCGCAGGCCGTCAGGGCGAGTCCGAGCACCTGACGCGTCTCCAGCGGGTCGATCACGCCGTCGTCCCACAGGCGGGCGGTGGCGTAGTAGGCGTTGCCCTGGCGCTCGTACTGGGCGCGGATGGGGGCCTTGAAGCTCTCCTCGTCCTCGGCCGGCCAGTCCTCGCCGCGCGCCTCCAGTTGGTCGCGCTTGACCGTGGCGAGGACGGACGCGGCCTGCTCGCCGCCCATGACGGAGATCTTGGCGTTGGGCCACATCCACAGGAAGCGGGGGGAGTAGGCCCGGCCGCACATCGAGTAGTTGCCCGCGCCGTAGGAGCCGCCGACGACGACCGTCAGCTTCGGCACGCGGGTGCAGGCCACCGCCGTCACCATCTTGGCGCCGTGCTTGGCGATGCCGCCCGCCTCGTAGTCCTTGCCGACCATGAAGCCGGAGATGTTCTGCAGGAACACCAGCGGGATGCCGCGCTGGTCGCACAGCTCGATGAAGTGGGCGCCCTTCTGGGCGGACTCGGAGAACAGGATGCCGTTGTTCGCGACGATCCCGACCGGGTGGCCGTGGATCCGGGCGAACCCGGTGACCAGGGTCTGCCCGAACTCGCTCTTGAACTCGGCGAACCGGGAGCCGTCGACCACGCGCGCGATGATCTCGCGTACGTCGTAGGGGGTGCGGGAGTCGACGGGGACGGCGCCGTAGAGCCCGTAGGGGTCGACCTTGGGCTCGACGGACGGCCGGACCTCCCAGGGGAGGGACTGCCGGGCGGGCAGGGTGGCCACGATGTCCCGGACGATCCGCAGCGCGTGCGCGTCGTTCTCGGCGAGGTGGTCGGTGACCCCGGAGACGCGGGAGTGCACCTCGCCGCCGCCCAGCTCCTCCGCGGTGACGACCTCGCCGGTGGCCGCCTTCACCAGCGGCGGACCGCCCAGGAAGATCGTGCCCTGGCCGCGGACGATCACGGCCTCGTCGCTCATCGCCGGGACGTACGCCCCGCCGGCCGTGCACGAGCCGAGGACGGCCGCGATCTGCGGGATGCCCGCGCCGGACATCCGCGCCTGGTTGTAGAAGATCCGGCCGAAGTGGTCCCGGTCCGGGAACACCTCGTCCTGCATCGGCAGGAAGGCCCCGCCGGAGTCGACCAGGTAGACGCACGGCAGCCGGTTGTCCAGGGCCACCTCCTGGGCGCGCAGGTGCTTCTTCACCGTCATCGGGTAGTACGTGCCGCCCTTGACGGTGGCGTCGTTGGCGACGATCACGCACTCGCGCCCGCTGACCCGCCCGATCCCGGCGATCACGCCGGCCGCCGGGGCCTGCCCCTCGTACATCCCGTCGGCCGCGAGCGGCGCCAGCTCCAGGAAGGGCGAGCCCTGATCGAGCAGCGTGTCCACCCGGTCCCGCGGCAGCAGCTTGCCGCGCGCGGTGTGCCGGTCCCGTGCCTTCTCGCCGCCGCCGAGGGCCGCCGCGGCCAGCTTGGCGCGCAGCTCCTCCACGAGCGCGAGATGGGCTCGTTCATTGGCTTGCCAGGCCTCCGACGCGGGATCTGCCGCGCTGTGAAGCTCCGGTGCCTCGTGCATCCTGCGGTCCCCTCACCCGGTGATCGAACCAGTGATCCGCTGTTAATGAGCGTTAACCATTGCGACCAGGTTAACGACCGCTAACCTCGCTGTCTAGAATTGTCCGCATGGCCAGCAGAACCGACGCCCCCACCCGCCGCGAGCAGATCCTCAAGGAGGCCGCGCGGCTCTTCGCCGAGCGCGGATTCCACGGCGTCGGCGTCGACGAGATAGGCGCGGCGGTCGGCATCAGCGGACCCGGCCTGTACCGGCACTTCCCCGGCAAGGACGCGATGCTCGCCGAGCTGCTCGTCGGCATCAGCGGGCAGCTGCTGACCGGCGCCAGGCGGCGGCTGGCCGAGGCCGACGGGGTGCCCGCGGCCCGTGTCCTCGACTCCCTGATCGAGGGCCACATCGACTTCGCCCTGGACGACCGCCCCCTGATCACCCTGCACGACCGCGAGCTGGACCGCCTGCGCGACAGCGACCGCAAGCTGGTGCGGCAGCTCCAGCGGCAGTACGTCGAGCTGTGGGTGGAGGTGGTGCGCGAGGTGTACCCGGGCCTGACCGAACCGGCCGCCCGCTCCGCCGTCCACTCCGTCTTCGGCCTGCTCAACTCCACCCCCCACCTCGGCCGCGCCGGCACGCTCCCCGGCCGGGGGACCATGGCGGCCCTGCTGCACCGGATGGCGCGCGGCGCGTTCGAGGCCGCGGGCGAGGAGTAGGCCGGCCGGACGGTTCGCGCAGGCCGGCCGCGTGGCCTGATGCCCCTTCGCGCACGATGAGCGGGGGAGCCGTGACGACCCACAGGACCGGAAGGGCGACGGACGCGAGAGCGCTGCGAGCGGTGGCCGCGCTCGCCGTCGCGGGGGCACTGACCGCGGCGGCCGGGGGCGGCCGGGCGCGGGACCGCGCCGAGGGGCGGGTCCTGGCCGGGACGGGCGACGCGATCGGCTTCGAGCACGCGCGCGTGGGCCAGGAGTACCGGGTGAGCCTGCCGCGCCGGACCGGCGTCGGCGGAGCGCCGCTCACGCCGCCGCGGACGCGGTGGCTCCATGTGCCACGGGGCGTGCAGGTGCTGCGCTACGGCGTGGCCACCCCGCGGGAGGCGGGCGGCTACGGTCCCGTCGTCGCCGACGACGAGCGGCCCGCCCAGGACGTTCCGGCGCGGGTCGGCGCCGAGCGCCCCGTCGTGGTGGCGCCGCACGCGAGCGCGGAGTTCTGCGTCCTCGCCCGTGTCCGGGTGACCGGCGCCGGGCTCCGCCTCCGGCCGGAGGATCCCCGGGCGTGACGAGCGTTACGGCGGGATCCCCCTGGACGGGCTTCCGTACTCGCCGGTACGGTTGAGTGAGCAAGCGCTTAGACATGCCGAGGTACGTGGAGGTGGCGGCGTGCGCCGTACGGTGTTCAACGAGGATCACGAGGCGTTCCGGGAGACCATCCGCGCCTTCATCGAGGCCGAGGTCGTCCCGGTCTACGACGAGTGGTTCGCCGCCGGCCAGGCGCCGCGCGACTTCTACTACAAGCTCGGCGAGCTGGGTGTCTTCGGCATCAGCGTGCCCGAGGAGTTCGGCGGCGCGGGCATCGACAGCCACAAGTTCGAGGCCGTCCTCTACGAGGAGACCGCCCGCGCCGGCGTCCAGTTCGGCGGCTCCGGCGTGCACGTGCTGCTCGCCCTGCCGTACCTGAAGATGCTGGCCACCGACGAGCAGAAGAAGCGCTACCTGCCGAAGTTCGTCACCGGCGAGGAGATGTGGGCCATCGCGATGACCGAGCCGGGCACCGGCTCCGACCTCGCGGGCATGAAGTCCACCGCCAAGCTCTCCGAGGACGGCACGCACTACGTCCTCAACGGCGCCAAGACCTTCATCACCGGCGGCGTCCACGCCGACCGCGTGATCGTGTGCGCCCGCACCGCCGCGCCCACCGCCGAGGACCGCCGGCACGGCATCTCCCTGTTCGCCGTGGACACCAAGTCCGAGGGCTACTCCGTCGGCCGCAAGCTGGACAAGCTGGGCCTGAAGACGTCCGACACCGCCGAGCTGGCCTTCGTCGACGTCAAGGTCCCGGTCGAGGACCTCCTCGGCGAGGAGAACAAGGGCTTCTACTACCTCGGCCACAACCTGGCCTCCGAGCGCTGGGGCATCGCCTTCGGCGCCTACGCCCAGGCCAAGGCCGCCGTCCGGTTCGCCAAGCAGTACGTGCAGGAGCGCACCGTCTTCGGCAAGCCGGTCGCGCACTTCCAGAACACCAAGTTCGAGCTGGCGGCCTGCCAGGCCGAGGTGGACGCGGCCGAGGCCGTCGCCGACCGCGCCACGGAGGCGCTGGACGCCGGCGAGCTGACGCCCGCCGAGGCCGCCTCCGCGAAGCTCTTCTGCACCGAGGTCGCCCACCGCGTGATCGACCGCTGCCTCCAGTTGCACGGCGGCTACGGCTACATGAACGAGTACCCGATCGCCCGCCTGTACGCGGACAACCGCGTCAACCGCATCTACGGCGGCACCAGCGAGATCATGAAGACGATCATCGCCAAGGACATGGGCCTGTAGGACGCCTGTCACCACCGGTCCGGTACCACTGCCACCCATGAACCAGGCACTCCAGGATCTCCTCGATCTGCTCGACCTGGAGCAGATCGAGGAGGACATCTTCCGCGGCCAGTCCCGCTCCGCCGTCGTACCCCGCGTCTTCGGCGGGCAGGTCGCGGCGCAGGCGCTGGTCGCCGCCGGGCGGACGGTCCCCGCGGACCGGCCCGCCCACTCCCTGCACGCCTACTTCCTGCGCCCCGGCGACCCCGGCGCGCCGATCGTCTACACCGTGGACCGCATCCGCGACGGCCGGTCCTTCACCACCCGCCGCGTGGTCGCCGTCCAGCACGGCAAGCCGATCTTCCACCTGTCGGCGTCCTTCCAGACGTACGAGGAGGGCCTGGAGCACCAGGCGCCCATGCCGTCCTCGCCCGACCCGGCGACCCTGCCCACCTCCCAGGAGCGGCTGCGCGGCTACGGCCACCTCGCGCCCGAGGTGGTGGAGCGGTTCCTGGAGGCCCGCGAGGCGATCGACCTGCGGTACGTGGACGAGCCGCCGTACGGGCGGTTCGGCGAGCCGCGCGAGCCGCACAGCCAGGTCTGGTTCCGCACCAACGGCAAGCTGGACGACGACCCTCCCCCGGGCTCCGTCTGGGGGGACCCCCAGCTGCACGTCGTCCTCGCCGCCTACATCTCCGACATGACCCTGCTCGACTCGGTACTGCTCGCGCACGGGCGCGGCGGCTGGGCCGTGGGTGACGTCGTCGGGGCCTCCCTGGACCACGCGATGTGGTTCCACCGGCCCTTCCGCGCCGACGAATGGCTGCTGTACGACCAGGAGTCGCCGTCCGCGCACGGCGGCCGCGGCCTCGGCCAGGCCCGCATCTACACCCAGGACGGGCGGCTCGCCATCTCGGTGATCCAGGAGGGCGTGGTCCGCGTCCCGCGGTGACGGCCCGCGGCCCCGCCGTACACGCCAGGAGGCGGACGGAACCCCTTCCGGGGTCCTCGTCCGCCTCCTGGCGTGTGCCGGATCAGTCGAAGTCGAGGTAGCCGCCGACGTGGGCGCAGCCCGCGTCGCCCCAGACGGCGTGCGTGTCACCGGCCGAGGCGCCGCCGCCGGACTGCCAGCAGTAGCTGATGTCGCCGTCGCCGCCGTGCGCCGCGGCGGGGGCGGCGGCCACGAATCCGGCCGCGAGCAGACCGGTGAGAACGAGGGATATGCGCCTGAGCATGGGGTGTCTCCTTGTCGTCGGGGGACCTGCCCCCGACTCTCCGGCAGGGGCAGCCGGCCCGCACTCCGGAAGGTACGACCGGGTGGTGCCGCTCCGCTCCGCGCCGTTCCGCTCCGTTTTACTTCCGGTTTGCCCCGAGATGACGTGTGACATATGGGGCATTAGGCTCTCTGAGTGAAAGCCGCAGCGAACGGCATGCCCTGTGTACCCCGGTACGACGAGGCGCCTGAGGCCGTTCCGTTCACCCGGCTGCGGTGACACCTGACCGCGCCGCATCTTCCCCCTCTCGCAGCGGCGTGGCCATCCACCTCGCGTCTTCCCCCGGGAGCCGCGAGAGACGATGGAGATGGAAGGTATTCCCATGCGACCACAGCGCACGAGGCGTCTTGTCGCGTTGTCCGCCTCCGGTCTGCTGCTGGCCGGCGGAGCCGCGATCGGCACGGCCGGGACCGCCTCTGCCGCGGACCACAGTGACCACAGCTCCTACAGCAGCAGCTGGGGAGACGACGGCAACGGACGTCACCACGGCGACTACAGCTCGTGGGACGACGATGACGACGACTACGGCTACGGCGGCGACCACGGCGGCTATGGCGGTGACCACGGCGGCTACGGCGGCGACCACGGCGGCTATGGCGGTGACCACGGCGGTTACGGCGGTGGCGACCACGGTGGTGGCGGCGGCCACGGTGGTGGCGGCGGCCACGGCGGTGGCGGCGGAGGAGGCGGCCACTGACACGACAAGGCCCTGAAACGGATGTGCGGCCCCGACGCCGGGGCCGCACAGCTCATGTGAGGCCGCGTCAGGCCAGGCCCGCCTCGGCGATCAGGTACGCCGTCATGGGGTCGTAGTGACGCGGGCTGACCACGTGGTCGTCCAGCGGCACGACGACCTGCACGGTGCCCTCCGACTCGGCGAGGAAGAGCGCCGGGTCGTTGCTGTCGGCGTACCCGACGGAGTCCACGCCGTGCTGTCCCGCGTACCCGGCCCAGCCGTGGTCGGCGACCACCAGGTCCGGCAGCGGGCGCCCCTCCCGCTCAAGTCCCGTCAGAACGGCCCGCATCGGCTCGCCCGAGTGGGTGTGCCACAGCGTCGCCCCGTGCTCCAGCACGGCGACGTCCGCGAACTGCATGACATACCCCTCGTCCGTCTGCAGCCCGTCCGGGATGACGACGATCTCACAGCCGGCGGCGCGCAGCGCGGCGGCCGTGGCCCGGTGGACGTCCAGCAGGCCGCCCGGGTGCCCGGTCGCGAACAGCACCCGCTGCCGTCCCTCGGCCGCCTTGCGCAGCCGCGCCGCCATCCGGTCCAGCGCGTCCACGGTCAGCTCGGGGTCGATGGTGTCCTGGCCGTACCGGTACTGGGGGTCGTCGTTGACACCCACCCGCTCGGCCATGACCGCGAGCACGTCCTGCTCGTCCGCCCAGCGGTCGCCCAGCTCCAGGCCGAACCAGTAGCCCCGGACACCGTTGGCGAGCTGGCGGTAGTGGGAGAGGTTGTTCTCGCGGGGCGTGGCGACGTCCCCCGCGATTCGGGTGCGCACCAGGTGGTCGACGAGCTGGGCGCGGCTGGGTGTCCCGGGTATCGGCATGCCTCCCATTGTGAGGCAGCACCCGGCCCGCGTCCTCGGCATACCGCCCGCCGGGACGGGGGTCACCCGGCCCGCCCTCAGCTCTGCCGCAGCGCGAACCACAACTCCATGCGCACGTCCGGGTCGTCCAGGTCGGCGGCCAACAGGGCGCCACAGCGGGCGATCCGCTGCCGCACGGTGTTGCGGTGCACGCCCAGCGCCACCGCCGTACGGTCCCAACTGCCGTGCAGGGACAGCCAGGTGCGCAGGGTCTCGGCCAGCGCGGGCTGCCCGGCGAGCGGCGCCAGCAGCGTGCGGGCGTGCGTCTCGGCGTCCGCCCGCGGCACCAGGTCCTCCAGCGCCGGCCGGGCCGCGTGCCGGACGAGTGTGGTCCGGGTGGCCCGGGCCCGGGCGAGGGCGCGGGCGGCCTGGGTGTCGGCGGCCGGCCACTCCCGCGGGCCGGCCGCGGCACTCACCCCGAGCGTCCAGCCCGGCTGCGGCCCCGGCTCCCGGTCCGCCGGCACCAGCACCCGTACGACGTCACCGGCCAGGTCGACCAGCGGTGAGCCCAGGGCGGCGCCGAGCGCGGAGGCGGCGACCGCGTCCGGGGCCTGTGTCTCCGGCCGTGCGCGCACGACCAGCCACTCGCCCGGGCCGAGCAGGGGGGCCACCTCCTCGGGCGGGGCGCCCAGCAGCAGCCGTACGAGCGCGGAGGACCGGGCGGCGCCGGTCCCGCTCTGGTGCTCTCCCGTCAGCAGGGACAGCAGCACCGCGGCGACGGAGGCGATGGTGTGGTCGCCGGGCTCGCGGCGGGGGGTGGCCACGCCGAGCACGAACCCCTCACCGGCACCGAGGGCGTAGACGGCGAGGTGGGTGGCGGTGGCGCCGTGGGTGTCGGTGGCGGACGCGGGGGTGGCCGGTGCGGTGGTGGCGGGGTTGGTCCGGGTCGGCGGGGTGGCCGGTGCGGTGGTGGCGGGGTCGGTCCGGGCCGAGGGGGTGGCCGGTGCGGTCGCCGAGCCCGGTGCGGGGTGGGGGCGGCCGGCCCGGTCCGGTGCCGTCGCCGCTCTGCCCGCCGGCCGCACCACCCCGGCCAGCTCCGCCAGTGCCGTGAGCGCGGTCCGCGGTGTCTCCCGGCCCGCCCCCGCGATCTCCGTGCCGTCGGGCCCGTACAGCACCGCGCGGCCGCCCAGGCGCTGAGCCAGCTGGCGCAGCACGGAGGGGACCGGATCCGGCCGGGACGCGGCCGCCGCCAGGCTCTGCTGGGCCTCCGTGACCCGGCGCAGCTCTGCCAGCCGGGCCTGCGCCATCAGCTGCCACACCGCGCGGGCCACCCCGGAGAACGTGGTCTGCGGCGGGACCTCCAGCAGCGGCAGGCCGTGCCGCTCGCAGGCGGCGACCAGGGCGCGCGGGACCGCTTCGTGCACCGGGGCGAGCCCGAAGCCGAGGGCCGCGCCGCCCGCCGCCACGATCCGGGAGACGTAGTCGTCGAAGTACGTGCCCGGGCCGGCGCCCTCCGGGACGTGCACCCCGGCGGTCAGCAGCAGTTCGCCGCCCAGCAGGTACGGGTACGGGTCGGCCATCTCCGAGGTGTGCGCCCAGTGGATCACCGTCCCCGGGTCGTCCGGCCCGGCGATCTGCCGCAGGGCGAGGTCCTCGCGGGCCAGGAGCGCCTGGAGGGGGACCGGTGGGGTCGGTGGGACGGCTGGGGTGATCGTCTCCGGCATGGTGTGCGTTCCCTCCACCCCGTCCCGTACGAATGGATGAAACGTACACTTCGCAGTCGCTTTCCGGCCACCTACTGTCGAGTGAGCACGGCAGCCGCGGGTACGGGCGGATGTCCCCGCGAGCCGCTGCCGACCACCGCGAAGCACCTGCACGACACGCCACCGGACAGTGAGCGAAGGAGGGCCGCCCCATGGCCGTCGACTACACAGTGATCGTCGTCTATCTCGCCGGCATGCTGGCGATGGGCTGGTGGGGCATGCGCCGCGCCCGGTCCAAGAGCGACTTCCTGGTGGCGGGCCGACGCCTCGGCCCCGCGATGTACTCCGGCACCATGGCGGCGATCGTCCTCGGCGGCGCCTCCACCATCGGCGGGGTCGGCCTCGGCTACCGGTACGGCCTCTCCGGCGCCTGGATGGTCTTCACCATCGGCCTCGGCCTGCTCGCCCTGTCGGTCTTCTTCTCCGCGCGCATCGCCCGCCTGAAGGTCTACACCGTCTCCGAGATGCTCGACCTGCGCTACGGCGGACGGGCCGGCGTGATCTCCGGCGTGGTCATGTGGGCGTACACCCTGATGCTGGCCGTCACCTCGACCATCGCCTACGCCACGATCTTCGACGTCCTGTTCGACCTGAACCGCACGGTCGCGATCGTCCTCGGCGGCTCGATCGTCGTCGCCTACTCGACCCTCGGCGGCATGTGGTCCATCACGCTGACCGACATGGTCCAGTTCGTGGTCAAGACGATCGGCGTGCTGCTCCTGCTCCTGCCGATCGCCGTCGTCAAGGCGGGCGGCTTCGGCGAGATGCGGGCGAAGCTGCCGACGTCGTACTTCGACCCGCTGGGCATCGGCGGCGAGACGATCTTCACCTACGTCCTGATCTACACCTTCGGCATGCTGATCGGCCAGGACATCTGGCAGCGCGTGTTCACCGCCCGCAGCGCCAGGACCGCCAGGTGGGGCGGCACGGTGGCCGGGACCTACTGTCTCGCCTACGCCCTGGCCGGCGCGGTGATCGGAACGGCCGCCAAGGTGCTCTACCCCGAACTCGGCAGCCCCGACGACGCCTTCGCCACCATCGTCAAGGACGAACTCCCCGTCGGCGTGCGCGGCCTGGTGCTGGCCGCCGCCCTGGCCGCCGTGATGTCGACCTCCTCCGGCGCCCTGATCGCCTGCGCCACGGTCGCCAACAACGACATCTGGTCGCGCCTGAGGGGTGTCGTACGGCGCGACGGCGCGGAACACGACGAGGTCAAGGGCAACCGGGCCTTCATCCTCGTCATGGGGGTGGCGGTGATCGGCACCGCCATCGCGCTGAACAACGTGGTCGAGGCGCTCACCGTCGCCTACAACCTCCTCGTCGGCGGCCTGCTCGTGCCGATCCTCGGCGGGCTGCTGTGGAAGCGCGGCACGGCCCAGGGCGCGCTGGCCTCGGTGATCGTCGGCGGCCTCGCCGTGATCGGTCTCATGGCCGGCTACGGCATCCTCGCCAACGAGCCCGTCTACTACGGCCTGGCGGCCTCCCTCGTGGCCTACCTCGCCGTCTCCCTGGCGACCAGGCCCACCGACGAGACGATCCTCGCCACCTGGCGGGAACGCCTCGCCGGTGGCCGGTCCTCCGAACTCCCGTCCGAACCGGCCCCGGCTCACCAGTAGAGTCATAGGGATAGCAGTACATGCGCGACGAAGCGCAGGAAAGAAGGCATTTCATCATGAGCAGCAACGAGACGCCCCGCGGCCCCGTCGACTCCTCCCGCGTCCCGCGGTACGCCGGACCCGCGACCTTCGCCCGGCTGCCCCGCCTGGACGAGGTCGGCACCGCCGACGTCGCCGTGGTGGGCGTGCCGTTCGACTCCGGCGTCTCGTACCGGCCGGGCGCCCGCTTCGGCGGCAACGCCATCCGCGAGGCGTCCCGGCTGCTGCGCCCGTACAACCCGGCGCAGGACGCCTCCCCGTTCGCCCTGGCGCAGGTCGCGGACGGCGGCGACATCGCCGTGAACCCGTTCAACATCAACGAGGCCGTGGAGACGATCGAGGCCGCGGCCGACGACCTCCTCGGCACCGGCGCCCGTCTGATGACCCTGGGCGGCGACCACACCATCGCCCTGCCCCTCCTGCGCTCGGTCGCGAAGAAGCACGGCCCGGTGGCCCTGCTCCACTTCGACGCCCACCTGGACACCTGGGACACCTACTTCGGTGCCGAGTACACCCACGGCACCCCGTTCCGCCGCGCGGTCGAGGAGGGCATCCTCGACACCGAGGCGCTCTCCCACGTCGGCACCCGCGGCCCGCTGTACGGCAAGCAGGACCTGACGGACGACGAGAAGATGGGCTTCGGCATCGTCACCTCGGCCGACGTCTACCGCCGGGGCGCCGACGAGGTCGCCGACCAGCTGCGCCAGCGCATCGGCGACCGCCCGCTGTACATCTCCATCGACATCGACTGCCTGGACCCGGCGCACGCGCCCGGCACGGGGACGCCGGAGGCCGGCGGCATGACCTCCCGCGAGCTGCTGGAGATCCTGCGCGGTCTGGCGTCGTGCAACCTGGTCTCGGCGGACGTGGTCGAGGTGGCGCCGGCGTACGACCACGCCGAGATCACCTCGGTCGCGGCCTCCCACACGGCGTACGAACTGACCACCATCATGAGCCGCCAGATCGCGGCGGCCCGGAAGGACGCGGAAGCGAAGTGACTCACGACCACGACCTGGTACTCCGCCCGACCGACCAGCAGACGGCGGCCGCGCTGAACCCCCCTCCCGGCCGGAACGGCGGAGACCTGGTCGTGGAGACGCTGGCCGGGCTCGGCGCGACCACGGTCTTCGGCCTGCCCGGCCAGCACGCCCTCGGCATGTTCGACGCGCTGCGACGCTCCTCCCTGCACTACGTGGGCCTGCGGGTGGAGAACAACGCGGGCTTCGCGGCGGACGCGTACGGCAGGATCACGGGAGAGGCGGCGCCCCTGCTCCTCTCCACGGGTCCGGGCGCCCTGACCTCCCTGGCCGCGCTCCAGGAGGCGGCGGCCGCCTCCGCCCCCGTGCTGGCGATCAGCAGCCAGATCCCGACGGCGGGCCTGGGCGGCGGCCGCCACGGCTACCTGCACGAACTCCCCGACCAGTCGGCCTCCTTCCGGGGCGTGGTGAAGTCCGTCCACACGGTCCGCGCCCAGTCCCAGATCCCGTCGGCGATCGCGGCGGCCTGGAAGTCGGCACTCACGGTCCCGCACGGTCCGGTATGGGTGGAGATCCCGCAGGACGTGCTGCTCGCCGAGGCGTCCCTGCCGGTGGTGACGGCGATGGACGCGACACCCGAGGAGGTGCTCCCGCGCCCCGAACTGACGGCACTGGCCGCCGACTTGCTGTCGAACGCGGCCCGCCCGGCGATCATCGCGGGCGGCGGGGTCGTACGGTCGGACGCTTCCGGGAAGCTGAGGGCGCTGGCCGAGAAACTGGACGCGCCGGTGGTGACGACGTTCGGCGGCAAGGGCGCGTTCCCCTGGAACCACCCTCTCTCGCTCCAGTCCTGGCTGGAGGACCGGCACACGACGGACTTCCTGGAGGAGGCGGACGTCCTGCTGGTGGTCGGCTCGGGCCTGGGCGAACTCTCCTCGAACTACCACACGTTCAAGCCCCGCGGCCGAGTGATCCAGATCGAGGCCGACCTCGGCAAGCTGGAGTCCAACCACCCGGCCGTGGGCATCCACGCGGACGCCCGCCTGGCGCTCCAGGCGCTGCTGGAGACGGTGGAGGAGCGCACGGACGACACGGCGCCGCAGCGGGTACGGGACCTGCTGGCCCGCGTCTCGGAGCGCATCGCCTCCCAGGACCTGACCCTGGAGCGGGAGGTCCTGGCCTCGGTCCGCCGCGCCCTCCCCTCCGGCTCCCCGTCCTGCTGGGACATGACGATCCTGGCCTACTGGGCCTGGTCGGCCTTCGACGCCCAGGGCCCCAACACCATGCACTCGGCCCAGGGCGCGGGCGGCCTCGGCTACGGCTTCCCGGCGGCCATCGGCGCGGCGACGGCGGACCCGACCCGCCCGGTGCTGGCGGTCTCGGGCGACGGCGGAGCCCTGTACTCGATCGCCGAACTGGCCACGGCCAAGCAGTACGACCTCCCGGTCACCTGGCTGATCATCGACGACGGCGGCTACGGCATCCTCCGCGAGTACATGACGGACGCCTTCGGCCGGCCGACCGCCACGGAACTGACCCGCCCGGACTACGTGGCCCTCGCGGAGTCCTTCGGCGTACCGGGGGTCCGCACGACCCCGGAGACGCTGGAGGCCGACCTGACGAAGGCGCTGACCGCGCCGGGTCCGTCGGTGGTCGTACTCCCGGCGGTGCTGCGGATGTTCGCACCTACGCATCTGGACTAGGGCAGGGTTCCCACGTCGGGGGAGGGCTCTTTCAGGGCTTCGACGAAGCGGGTGAAGGCTCCGGCCGGGAACACGAGGGTGGCCCTGGCCGGGGCTTTCGAGTCGCGGACGGCTATGTGGGCGTCCAGGTCGGCCACTTCGACGCAGGCGTCCCCCTGACCGCCGCCCGAGTAGGAGGACTTCCGCCAGATCCCGGGGATCAGCATGCCTACAGCTCCTTCGCCAGCCGGTGGATGAAGTCACGCGAACGATCGGGGCGGAGTGCCACCGCCTCCACCCTACGAAAGAGCGTTCGGTAGCGGCTGAGCTGAGCCTCGGCATCGATGTAGACGGGGCCGTTCGGGCCGTCACGGATGACGGTGTCGAGCTTGGGAACGGGGCCGCCCGCGTACACCATGGCACTTCCGGCGCCGCCGAAGCCGTCCAGGTCGAAGGGGATGACTCGCACGGTGATGTGGTCGGCTTCGGAGGACTCGAGGATGCGATTGAGCTGACCACGTGCCGTGAGCCGGTCACCGACCCTGATGCGCAGCGCCGCCTCGTGGATCACCGCCTCGTACGGAACAGGGTCCGGGCGTTCGATGACGACCCTCCGCTTCATCCGGTGCTCCACCCAGAGGTCCACGTCGCCGGTCGGGAACTCGGGGTTGACGTAGGAGAAGAGGTGACGCGCGTATTCAGCGGTCTGGAGGAGGCCCGGAACGTGCAGGAACTCCACGTCCCATCGGCAGGTGGCGTGGTGCTCCAGTTCAGGGAGGTCCAAGAAGGGCGTCGGCAGTTGCCCTCGGTACTCCTCCCACCAGCCTTGCGTCCGGTCGGTGGCGATCGCCACCAAGGCCTCGATCAACTCGGCGTCGTGGCAGGCGTAGTTGGTGGCCATCCGGCGCAGACGCTGCTCGCTCACTCCTGAGGTGCCGGACTCGATCTGACTGATCTGAACCGAGTTCACGCCGAGCATGACGGCCGCCTCGCGGGAGCTGAGGCCGGCTGCTTCGCGGAGCCTGCGCAGTTCCACGGCCAACCGCAACTGTCGCGCTGTGGGCTCGCGCTTGGTCCCCATCGGTCGCTCCTCGGTGTTCAACGCGTCTGACTCAGCGACTCGTTCGGGGTCAGATTACGGGATCGGCTTGCCTGCCCTTAATTCTAAGGTCTACCGTCGGTGACGTAGCGCACACACAGCGGAAGCGCACCGCCCCGTCCTGCCATGACGGCCGCGGCAGAGCCACCGCGTGCCAACATCCCATCCCGCAACCGGAGTTGACGACCCATGCCCGAAACCTGGGACTACACGCTCTACATCCCCAACGACCGCAGAGCCGTGACCGTCAGCCGCGGCACCCTCCGCCTGATCCTCACCTTGCACGGGCTGTCCGGCTTGGTCGAGACGGCCGAACTCCTCGCGACGGAACTGGTGTCGAACGCCGTACTGCACACGAAGGGGCCGGCAGCGCTCAGGGTCCGCCGTACCCCGGAGGGTGTGGTGTGGATCGGCGCGTGGGACACCGACCCCGCTCCGCCGGATCCGCCCCGTCCGCTGGACCAGGTGGCGGAACTGGAGGGAGGACGGGGGCTGGGGCTCGTGAAGGCCTGCGCGGACTACTGGGGCTGGCAGCCGTCGGCCCGCTTCGGGGACCGGGGGAAGTACGTGTGGTGTGAACTGGGCGCCGCCTGAGGACGCGACCGAGGCCTGAGGTGGGCCGCGCCGCCTCAGGCCCCCTCCGCCGTCGAAGGGCTCAGCAGCCGCCCGGCCCCACCCCGTCCATCCGGCCGCCGAAGTCGCCCCGGTACTGCGAGCGCCAGTCGCCGTTGAAGACGTCGCGTTTCTCCACCGGGCCCCAGTTGATGAAGCAGGCGCGGGTCGAGGCGACGAAGGAGCCCACGTGGTCGTGGAGGTTCGGCGGCAGGTCGCGGTAGCCGCTGCGGGCCGTCCACTCCCAGTAGTCGCCGCCGAAGCCCTCGCCGCTCCAGAAGCAGACGGAGCCGTCGGGGCAGGCGGGCTGGGCGGCGCGGGCCGACGCGGCGTGCGCGGGCAGCAGTACGGCGGTCAAGGCGAGGGTGGCGGCCAGCGTCCAGGAGCGGAGCTGCTTCATGGGCTCTCCAGAGGGGGAGTCGGAAGGCCCGGCAGTGTGGTGCGCCGGGCATCGCCATGGTGGGGGCGGACCGCCGGGACACGCCCGGGGGCAAGATCGCCGTCGCCGGTGTGAGGGAAGAAGTGGGACTAGTCGGACCGCGGGCGCCTGCGGCCCGGCCGGTTCCCGCGCGGGCCCCCGGACGCCGGCGGTCGCCCGGTGACGGGTCCTTGAGCCGGCCCTGACCGCAGGGCCGTCTCCCCGCTGTCAGAGCTTGCGGGCGATGAGGTCCTCGCCGCTCTCGGTGCGGACGATGAGGTTCCATGCCCTGGCGCCGCCGTCGTCGCCGTCCCACCAGGTCACGAACGCCCCGGCCAGGTCCTTCACTTCGGCCTTCGCGCTGGTGTCGGTGTAGGAGGTGGCGAGTTCGACGTCGTAGTCGTGCGGCCCGAGGTGGACGAGGACCACCCGGCCGGCGTGCTCCGCCGCCTGCTTCTTCCCGTGCGCGGCGGCCCAGGACCGGAATCGGGCGAGGACGTCCGGGTCCGGTTCCCGGCGTGTCACCTGAGCGGTCGGCGGATGCCGGTCCGTGTCGTGTCCCACGCCCTGCTGGCAGCCCAGCACCCAGGCACCGCGGTCCTTCTCCACGACCTCGCGCGGTTCGGCCTTCAGCGACCGGTGGACGCAGCCTCCCCACACGACCTCGCGGACAGCGGCACCCTTCCCGCCGTCCTTGAAGATCTTCTCGCCCTCACGCCAGCCGGCGTCGTACGCCGCCGCGTAGCCGGGTTCGGCGGCGGTGCGGGACGCGGACGACTCCGGCGCGTCACCGCCGCCGCTGCCGCAGGACACGGCGGCCAGGCCGAGCAGGGCCGCTGCGAAGGCACGCCTGAGCGACCGTGCCTGTGTGGGTGCGCGCATGGCCCGTTTCCCCTCCCGATGCCTTGACCGTCCAGCCGGTTAGAGGGAGTTCGCGGCCCCTTGGTTGCCTCCTTAATTCGCCTTTACGTTCGAGGACGGGCGCGGCTAGGGTGCGAGATCGCGACTCGACGGGCCGGACTGACCACCGGCCCGTCAACATGCCCAACAAGGGGGAAACTTGAGGCTGAGACACAGCCTGTTCACCGCTGCCACCGCAATGGTGGCCACCCTGGTCCCGACGACCGCCTGGGCCGACTCGACACCGTCGGTGACAGCGGGACCGACCACTTCACCATTCAGCCCGTCACCGGCCGCCTCGCCGTCGGGTGACGCGGCATCCGCCACTCCGGAAGGGCCGGCCACGCTCTCGGCGAGCCCGGGGACGACCACGGCGTCACCCTCCGACTCCGGAACACCGGGCACGCCCAGCGCATCACCCAGCGCGAGCGCCACGGCCGACGACACGGAACCGGCGACGGAGCTGGAGAAGTTCTGGACGCCGGAGCGCATGGCGCAGGCCGAGCCGGTCGAGGAGGACCAGCCGGACGAGGAGGGCCGGCCCCTGCCGGAACAGACGGCCCCTTCCGGAAGCGGCAGGGCCGTCGCCCGGACCTCGCCCTCGCACACGTTCGAGGGCATCAAGGAGGTGGGCACGTTCTTCTGGCAGGACAGCGACCTGAAATACCGCTTCTGTGCCGGCACGGTCGTCCCGTCCCCGGGCAAGGACCTGGTACTGACCGCGGCGCACTGCTTCGACAGCACCGACCAGCACAAGAAGCTCGTGTTCGTCCCCAAGCACCACCGGGCCGACCCCAAGCCGTACGGCCTCTTCCCGATCAAGGTCGGGCAGATCTACGCCGACCCCCGCTACCTGCGCAAGGGCGGTGACCACGACTACACCGACCTGGACTTCGCCCTGCTGAAGACCGAGCCGCGTTCGGACGGCAAGAAGGTCCAGGACGTGGTGGGAGCCATACCGATCGGTTACGGCACGGGCTTCGACCATCCCAAGACCCGGGTGATCGGCTACCCGTGGCTCCCGGACGACGACGGCAAGTACAAGCCGCACCAGGATCCCCTGGACTGCACGTCCCCGATGAAGAAGTTCACCGCCGACAGCTCCGGCGGCTGGAAGGGCGGCACGTTCTCGCAGATCGACTGCAAGGGCTACGTACGCGGCACCTCCGGCGGCCCCTTCATCATCGGCGGTGACGACCCCAAGGTGATCGGTGTGACCGGCGGCTGGCAGACCGGGGGGCACAGCGACGACACCTCGTACTCCTCGTACTTCGACACCGACCTGAAGCGGATCTACGACGCCGCGGTGGCGGGGAAGAAGCCCGCCCCGATCGTCCTGCCCGCCGCTTCGACGTGGAAGCACGCGAAGGACATCGCCTCCGGCTACTTCGCCCTGGACGGGCCGGTCTCCGACGACCGCATGGACATGTTCGTCCTCTGGTCGGACGGCGAGCTGACGATCTACCGCGGTGCGGACAAGGGCCTGAACTACTTCGACAAGGAGATCAGGGTCCAGAAGCCCAACAAGCTGTGGGCGGATCACGCCATGCAGGTCGTGGCCGGTGACTTCACCGGCGACAACGGTTCCGACCTCATCGTGGTGTGGACGGACGGCGAAGTCACGCTGTACCCCTCCGTCGACGAGAAGGGTTTCCACGGCGAGACCCGGATCGTGGCGCCCAATCCCACGTGGAAGCACGCCACGGCGGTGACGGCCGGCCGGTACGGCGGCAACAAGTGGCAGGACGACCTCGTCGTGCGCTGGTCCGACGGCGAGCTGACCGTCTACCAGAACACCGGCACGAAGCTCGGCAAGGAGATCAAGGTCGCCAGCAAGAACAAGCTGTGGACCCACGCCGTCGAGATCGGATCCGGCGACTACACGCAGGGCGACACCTGGGACCTCGTCGTGCGCTGGTCCGACGGCGAACTGACCTGTTACGACGACTTCACCGGCACCGGTGACTCCTGGGGCGAGCACAAGTGGAAGGCGCCCAACGACCTGTGGGAGCACGCCATGCTCGTCACGGGCGGTGACTTCAGCGACAACCCCTGGCCGGACGACACACTCGTCCGCTGGTCCGACGGTGAGCTGAGCCTCTACACCGAGGGCAACAAGTCCGGCATCGGGGCGGAACACCAGCTGGTCACCCCGTGACCGGCAGGCCCCTCCCCGACGCCGTCCGGCGCCGCCGGACATCACCCGTCCCGATCAGCACCCGCATGCGCGGAAGGAGCACCATGAGCAGCGCGCCACGCGCACTCGCCGTCACCGCACTCACCGCCGGCCTGCTGGCAGCGCCCATGACGATCGGCGCGGCCAGTGCGGCCAGTGCGGCCACGACGACCAGTGCCGCCAGTGCGGCCGGCGGGGACTGCACGACCTGGGTGAGCAATTCCGGGCAGACCGGGAACGTCAAGTGCACCAGCCCGGGCACCGCCATGCGCCAGCACCGGGCCATCGTGACCTGCATCAACGGTGCCGGTCACAAGTTCACGGTCACCGGTGGATGGGTGTACGCGGGCCACACCTCTTCCGCCACGTGCTCGGCCGGCGGTACGGCCGGAGTGCTCGGCATCTCCTACGACCGCAGGACGAAGGGCTAGCCACAGGCCATCCAGTGGGCCGGGGGCGGCCGGATCACCGACCGCCCCCGGCCCGCCGGGTCGAGGCCGGACGGGTCCTGGGCGGAGCCCGCGGGCCGGCCGGTGGGAGCCGGGCGAGGAACTCCCCTCCGGCGAACGCGCGTACAACTTTCGAGCGTCCTGGCGAGTCCAGTCAGGCAGCGCACGGGTGCGCTCAACGGCGTTCAGGGGGACGCCCGTACGACCACCAAGGGGGACTTTCCATGACTTACCGGACATCGGGCCGGGCGGGCGTGCTCGCCGCCGCCGTCAGTGCCGCGCTGCTCATACCGGCCGTGACCGCCGCGACCCCGGCCGCCGCGACCACGCCCACCGTCAGCTGCACGTCCGCCAAGGCGGGGCTGGCCGCGAAGCTGAAGAAGGACATCACGGCCGCCCTCGCGAACCGCAGGGGCACCGTCGCCGTCGGCCTGTACGACCGCAGCACCAAGACCACCTGCACCCTGCGGGCCACCAGCGCCTACGACTCGGCCAGCACCGTCAAGGTCACCGTGCTCGCCACGCTGCTGTGGGACGCCAAGAAGCACAACCGGTACCTGACGAGCACCGAGCAGTCGCTCGCCAAGGCCATGATCACGCAGTCCGACAACACCGCGACCAGCAAGCTCTGGAAGCAGCTCGGCATGACGAAGATCAAGGGCTTCCTGTCCGCCGCCGGCATGACCAAGACCGTGCCGGGCTCGGGCGGCTACTGGGGTCTGACCCAGGAGAACGTCAACGACGAGCAGAAGCTGCTCGGTCTGGTCACCGCCAAGAACAGCGTGCTCAGCGACAACGCCCGCTCCTACATCCTGAAGCTGATGGGCCAGGTCGTCTCCTCGCAGCGCTGGGGCACCCCGGCCGGAGCGCCGTCGTCCGTCTCCGTGCACGTGAAGAACGGCTGGCTGCAGCGCTCCACGCACGGCTGGCGGGTGCACAGCCTGGGCACCTTCAACGGGGCCGGCCACGACTACACCATCACCGTGCTGACGCAGGACAACAGCACCATGAGCTACGGCGTCACCACCATCCAGAACGTCGCCAAGGCGATCCACAAGGACCTGGTGCCGGCCACCTCCGGGATGACCCGCTTCACCCCGACCAGCCGGCCGCACGAGGCGTTCGTCGCGGTGCCGCCGCAGGGCTGAGCCCAGGGCCCCGCGGCGGCGTCCGCCGGGGGCCCCGCCCCTTCCCCGCCGGCGTCCTCAGCCGGCGGGGACGGTGAGCGCCACGGTGTCGCCGCCCGTCACGGCGAACGTGCCGGACTTCCCCGCGGCGACCGTGTCGCTGTGGACCACCACGCCCGCCGGGGTCCTCTCCGTCAGAGTGAGGGTCCGGTCCGTGAGGTTGGTGACCGCGAACCGGGTGGCGCCGGCCTGGACGCCGTCGCCCTGTTCCGTGATGCCGGGCAGGAACACGAACGTCTGCAGGGTCACCAGGTTGCCCGCGCTGCCCTTCTGAACGATCAGCACGTCCCCGGTGGCCGCCGCCGCCGGGCCCGCCGAGGCCGCGGCGGTGCCGAGCCCCGCCAACAGCGCGAGAACGGCTCCGACCGCGGCGCGGCGTCTGCCGGTTGAGGTCCTCATCGTCTTCCCCTCCCTGGTCGTGCCCCCGGCCCGCTTCGGGACGGCGGCCGTGGCGCAGAGCCTCGCCGGACCGGCCGCGGTCGTGGAAGAGGCACGGCAGGGCGCACGAGGGCACACGGACGGCGTCGAGCCCGCCGGAAGCAGTCGACGCCGCCCGGTCCGCGACGTACGGCCATCCCCCTGATCGCTCCAACTCCCGTACTGCGAACATGCGTACAGCCGTCGTACGCCCCCGGTCGCCGCGCCGAGCGGTGCCGGGCGCACCCGACGGTGTCCGCAGGACGACCGAAAGACCGTCAAGGGGGAAGCACTTCATGACCCACCGGATATCCGGCCGAACCGGGGCGCTCGCGTCCGCCCTCGGTGCCACGCTGCTGGTCTCCGCCGTCGCCGCCGTCCCGGCCGCGGCGGCACCCACGACCGGCGTCAGCTGCACATCCGCCAAGACGGGGCTCGCCGCCAGACTGCAGAAGGACATCACGGCCGCCCTGGCCGGCCGCACGGGAACCGTCGCCGTCGGCCTGTACGACCGCTCCACGGACACGACCTGCACGCTGAACGCCGCCACCGCGTTCGACTCGGCCAGCACCGTGAAGGTCACCGTGCTCGCCACGCTGCTGTGGGACGCGAAGAAGAGCAACCGGTACCTGACCGACACCGAGGACGAACTCGCCACGGCCATGATCACCGAGTCGGACAACGACGCGACCAGCAAGCTGTGGAAGCAGCTCGGCACCGCGAAGATCCAGGGTTTCCTGACGGCGACCGGCATGACGAAGACCGTGCCCGGTGCGGACGGCTACTGGGGGCTGACCCAGGAGAACGTCACCGACGAGCAGAAGCTGCTGAAGCTGGTCACCGCCAGGAACAGCGTGCTGAGCGACAACTCCCGTGCCTACATGCTGAAGCTGATGGGACAGGTCGTCGCTGACCAGCGCTGGGGCACCCCGGCCGGTGCGCCGTCGTCCGTCTCGGTGCACGTGAAGAACGGCTGGCTGCAGCGCTCCACGCACGGCTGGCGGGTGCACAGCCTGGGCACCTTCAACGGCGCCGGCCACGACTACGTGATCACCGTGCTCACCCAGGACGCCGCCACCATGGACTACGGCGTCACCACCATCCAGAACGTCGCCAGGGCGATCCACAAGGACCTGGTGCCGGCCGCGCCCGGTGTCACCCGCTACACCCCGACCGACTCGCCGGGCGAGGCGTCCGTCGCCGTGCCGCCGCGGGGCTGAGGTCCCCCCGGGACGGCCCCCGCCGCGGTGTCACCGGGGCCGTACCCGGCGGAGCGGTTTGTTGCGCGGGGATGAAATCCGCTCCCCGCGGCGTTGGTGTCTTCCGGCAGAGCAGGTCGAAAGGAAGGCACCGGCGTGGCAGCGGAACGGGGATGGGCCAGGCGTCTGGCGGCATACGCCTGGCGGTATCCGAAGGACGTCGTCCTCGCCCTCGGCTCCTCGCTCGCCGGCATGGCGGTCATGGCCGTCGTCCCGCTGATCACCAAGGTGATCATCGACGACGTGATCGGCGGCCACACCCGGTCCATGGCCCCCTGGGCCGGCGCCCTCGTGGGCGCCGCCCTCCTCGTCTACGCCCTCGCCTACACCCGCCGCTTCTACGGCGGCCGGCTCGCGCTCGACGTCCAGCACGACCTGCGCACCGCGATGTACGGCACGATCACCCGGCTGGACGGCCGCCGCCAGGACGAGCTGTCCACCGGGCAGGTCGTCGGCCGCGCCACCAGCGACCTCCAGCTGATCCAGAGCCTGCTCTTCATGCTCCCGATGACCATCGGGAACGTCCTGCTCTTCCTGATCTCCCTGGTGATCATGGCGTGGCTGTCGCTGCCGCTGACCCTGGTCGCCCTGGCCGTCGCGCCCGCCCTCGGCTGGATCGCGGGGCGCAGCCGCCGCAGGCTGCACCCCGCGACCTGGTACGCCCAGGCCCAGGCCGCCGCCGTGGCCGGTGTGGTCGACGGCGCCGTGAGCGGGGTCCGCGTGGTGAAGGGCTTCGGGCAGGAGGACCAGGAGACGGACAAGCTGCGCGAGGTCGGCCGCCGGCTCTTCGCGGGGCGCCTGCGCACGATCCGCCTGAACAGCAGGTACACCCCGGCCCTCCAGGCCGTCCCGGCGCTCGGCCAGGTCGCCATGCTGGCCCTCGGCGGCTGGCTCGCCGTACGCGGTCACATCACCCTCGGCACCTTCGTCGCCTTCTCCACCTACCTGGCCCAGCTCGTCGGCCCGGTCCGCATGCTCGCGGTGGTCCTCACGATCGGCCAGCAGGCCCGGGCGGGCACCGAGCGCGTCCTGGAGCTGATCGACACCGAGCCGACCCTGAGGGACGGCACCAAGGAGCTGCCCGCCGAGGCGCCCGCTACCGTCGAGTTCGACGGCGTGTCCTTCGGCTACGACCGCGAGCGCCCGGTGCTGGAAGGGCTCAGCTTCGAGATCCGGCCGGGCGAGACCCTCGCCGTCGTCGGCTCCTCCGGCTCCGGAAAGTCCACCCTCTCCCTGCTCCTGCCGCGCTTCTACGACGTCACCCACGGCGCCGTCCTCGTCGGCGGCCACGACGTCCGCGAGCTGACCCTGGACTCGCTGCGGGCCGCGATCGGACTGGTCCCGGAGGATTCGTTCCTCTTCTCCGACACCGTCCGCAATAACATCGCCTACGGCCGCCCCGACGCCACCCAGGAGGAGATCGAGGCCGCCGCCCGCGCCGCACAGGCGGATCGTTTCATCGCCGAGCTGCCCGCCGGCTACGACACCAAGGTCGGCGAGCACGGCCTCACCCTCTCCGGCGGCCAGCGCCAGCGCGTCGCACTCGCCCGCGCCCTGCTCACCGACCCCCGCCTGCTGGTCCTGGACGACGCCACCTCCGCCGTCGACGCCCGCGTCGAGCACGAGATCCACGAGGCGCTGAAGCACGTCATGCGGGGCCGTACGACCCTGCTCATCGCCCACCGCCGCTCCACCCTCAACCTCGCCGACCGCATCGCCGTACTGGACGGCGGCCGGCTCGCCGACCTCGGCACCCACGAGGAGCTCCAGCAGCGCTCGGCCCTCTACCGCCGCCTGCTCACCGACCCCGACGAGCTGGGCGGGGTCTCCCCGGGCCACGCCCGCCCCGCCGAGCCGCCGCAGGACACCTCCCTGCGCGACGAGCTGGACGCCGAGTTCGACGCCGAGCGGGGCGTGACCCCCCGGCTGTGGAGCGGCGACCGCGCGCCCAAGGACACCGCGCTGTCCGGCACCCCGGCGACCCCCGAGCTGCTCGCCCAGGTGGCGGCGCTGCCCCCGGCCACCGACACCCCCGACATCGACGAGGGCCGCGCGGTCCTGCCCGAGGACTCCTACGGCCTGCGCCGCCTGCTGCGCGGCTTCGGCCTGCCGCTGCTGGTCAGCCTGCTGCTGGTCGCCGTGGACGCGGGCGCCGGGCTGCTGCTGCCGGTGCTGATCCGGCACGGCATCGACTCCGGCGTCACCAAGGCGGCGCTCGGCGCGGTCTGGTCGGCCTCCCTGCTCGGCCTGCTGACCGTGCTCGTGCAGTGGACCGCGCAGACCGGCGAGACCCGGATGACCGGCCGCACCGGCGAACGCGTGCTGTACACGCTGCGGCTGAAGATCTTCGCGCAGCTCCAGCGGCTCGGCCTGGACTACTACGAGCGCGAGCTGACCGGCCGGATCATGACCCGGATGACCACGGACGTCGACGCGCTCTCCACCTTCCTGCAGACCGGCCTGGTCACCGCGTTCGTCTCCGTCGTCACCTTCTTCGGGATCATGGTCGCGCTGCTGGTGCTCGACCTCCGGCTGGCGCTGGTCGTCTTCACCACCCTGCCCCCGCTGGTCGTGGCCACCTTCTTCTTCCGCCGGGCGAGCGTGAAGGCGTACGAACTCGCCCGCGAGCGGGTGTCCGCGGTCAACGCCGACCTGCAGGAGACCGTGGCGGGGCTGCGGATCGTGCAGGCCTTCCGGCGGGAGCGGGACGGCCGGCGACGGTTCGCCGAGCGCAGCGACGGCTACCGGCGCGCCCGCGTCCACGGCCAGCGGCTGATATCCGTCTACTTCCCCTTCGTGCAGCTGCTGTCCTCCGTCGCCGCCGCGGCCGTGCTGATCGCGGGCGCCGGCCGGATCGAGGCGGCCACGCTGACCACCGGCGCCCTGGTGGCCTACCTGCTCTACATCGACCTGTTCTTCGCACCCGTCCAGCAGCTCTCCCAGGTCTTCGACGGCTACCAGCAGTCCACGGTCTCGCTGCGCCGCATCCAGGAGCTGCTGCGCGAGCCGACGTCCACCCGGTCCGCCGACGAGCCCCTCGACGTGCCGTCACTGCGCGGGGACATCGCCTTCGAGGGCGTCCACTTCGCCTACGGCGACGAGGAGGAGGCGCTGTCGGGCATCGACCTGACGATCCCGGCCGGGCAGACGGTCGCGTTCGTCGGCGAGACCGGCGCCGGCAAGTCGACCCTGGTCAAGCTGGTCGCGCGGTTCTACGACCCGACGGCCGGGCGGGTCACGGCCGACGGCACCGACCTGCGCGCCCTGGACCTCACCGCCTACCGGCACCGGCTCGGGGTCGTGCCGCAGGAGGCGTACCTCTTCCCGGGCACCGTCCGCGACGCCATCGCCTACGGCCGCCCCGACGCCACCGACGCCGAGGTGGAGGCGGCGGCCCGCGCGGTCGGTGCGCACGAGATGATCGCCATGCTGGACGGCGGCTATCTGCACGAGGTCGCCGAGCGCGGCCGGAACCTCTCCGCGGGCCAGCGCCAGCTCATCGCCCTCGCCCGCGCCGAGCTGGTCGACCCGGACATCCTGCTGCTCGACGAGGCCACGGCCGCCCTGGACCTCGCCACCGAGGCGCAGGTCAACCAGGCCACCGACCGCCTGGCCGGCCGCCGGACCACCCTGGTCGTCGCCCACCGGCTCACCACGGCCGCGCGGGCGGACCGGGTGGTGGTCATGGACCACGGCCGGGTCGCCGAGGACGGCACGCACGCGGAGCTGCTGGCCCGCGGCGGCCGCTACGCCGAGCTGTGGCGGACCTTCGTCGGCCGGTCCGAGCCGGAGGAGCCGGTGGGCGCCTCCCGCTGACCCCCGGCTGACTCGTCCTGATGACGGTCGTGCAACCATCCGGCACAGGTGTGCGTCCGTACATCAGTACGGGCGCGGGCGTGACCGCGGTGACGGGGAGGACGACAGTGGAGAGTGGTGCGATACGCCGGCGGTTCGCGCTCGGTGCGGCCGTACTGGCCGCGTCCGGCGTGTTGGCGTTCACGGCGGCGGGTACCGCGCAGGCCGGCCCGGCCGTCGGCTGCGCCGGGCACGAGGTGAAGACCCTGCCCTTCAAAACCGGGATCACCCACGTCTACCGGCACAGCGGCTTCGTCTGCGCCGTCACGGTCGCCAGGAAGCCCGGCGCCGTCCAGACCATGTCGGTCAGCGTGCAGGCCCGCGGCAGCCGGCCGGCCGTCGACAAGGGCCGCTACCGCCACCACGCCGGCCCGGTGACCGTGCTCGCCGGCCACCGCTGCGTCCTGATCAAGGGCGCGGTCGGCCGTCACTCGACCGACTCCGGCTGGATCCTGTGCTGAGCACTCCTCAATTCCCTCTGGTGGGGCAGCAGTTGCTGGGATAGCTTCCGGCGCACATCTGTCTCACAGGGGAGAGTGCGCATGCGCAAGGCGCTCAGATGGCTGCTGGCGCTCACGGTCTTCATAGGCACGCTGAGCACGGCGGCCGGCGCGGCCACCGCCGCCGGGTCCGAGCCCACCGACATCAAGGACCGGCTCCTGTCGATACCCGGCATGAGCCTGGTCCAGGAGAAGCCGTACCCCGGCTACCGCTACTTCGTCCTGAACTACACCCAGCCCGTCGACCACCGCCACCCGGACCGGGGCACCTTCCAGCAGCGCATCACCGTGCTGCACAAGGACGTGAGCCGCCCCACCGTCTTCTACACCAGCGGCTACAACGTCTCCACCACCCCCTCCCGCCGCGAACCCACCCAGATCGTGGACGGCAACCAGGTCTCCCTGGAGTACCGCTTCTTCACCCCGTCCCGCCCCGCCCCGGCCGACTGGTCCACGCTCGACATCCGGCAGGCCGCCAGTGACCAGCACCGCGTCTACGAGGCGCTGAAGCCGCTCTACTCCGCCAACTGGCTGGCCACCGGCGGCTCCAAGGGCGGCATGACCGCCACCTACTACGAGCGCTTCTACCCGCACGACATGGACGGCGTGGTGGCCTACGTCGCCCCCGACGACGTCGTGAACAACGAGGACTCCGCCTACGACCGCTTCTTCGCGCGGGTCGGCACGAAGGAGTGCCGGGACCGGCTGAACGCCGTCCAGCGGGAGGCGCTGGTGCGCCGCGAGCCGCTGGAGAAGCGGTACGCGCAGTACGCCGCCGACAACGGCTACACGTTCACCACCATCGGCGGCCTCGACCGGGCCTACGAGGCGGTCGTCCTCGACTACGTCTGGGGCTTCTGGCAGTACAGCCTGCTCAAGGACTGCGACACCGTCCCGGCGCACGCGGCCACCGCGACCGACGACGAGATCTGGACCTCGGTCGACACCATCTCCGGCTTCTCCGCCTACACCGACCAGGGCCTGGAGACGTACACGCCGTACTACTACCAGGCGGGCACCCAGCTGGGCGCCCCCACGATCCACTTCCCCGCCATCGAGGGCAGGCTGATCCGCTACGGCTACCAGCCCCCGCGCAACTTCGTGCCCCGCTCCATCCCGATGCGCTTTCAGCCGCGGGCGATGCGCGACGTGGACGGCTGGGTCCGCCACCACGCCGCGCACATGCTCTTCGTCTACGGCCAGAACGACCCCTGGGGCTCCGAGCGCTTCCGGCTCGGCAAGGGCGCCCGTGACTCCTACGTCCTCACCGCGCCCGGCATGAACCACGGCGCCAACGTCGCGGGCCTGGTCCCGGACCAGAAGACCCTCGCCACGGCCCGCATCCTGAAGTGGGCGGGCCTGTCCCCGGCCGCCGTGGCGCAGGCGAGGCCGCTGGCCCGGTACGACGCGAGGCTGGACGTCCGGGACGCGGAGCGGGAGCCCGCGCTGCGGCCGTGAGACGCGGCTAGTACGTCAGCCCGTACCCGATCGGGTACAGCACCCCGGCCGGGTCGTCCGCCCGCTGCACCGGTACCGGCAGCCTCCCGCGCGGTGCGACCCGGCCGGCGATGACCCGTGCGGCGGCGCGCAGTTCGACGTCCGTCCAGCAGTAGGTGGCCAGGCAGGCCCGGACGGAGGGCAACTGCGCGACGTCGTACGGGTTGCGGATCGCCACCGCGGCCACCGGCCTGCCCGTCGCCAGCAGGCGCTCCACCAGGGTCCGCTGGGCGTTGCCCGCCGTCACGTTGTACGTGGCGACGACCACCGCGTCCGCGTCCCGCGCCGCCGTGACCGCCTTGTCGACGGTCGCCGCGGAGGGCGCGGTGCCGGTGGACAGGGCGGTGGCGTCGAAGCCCAGCTCGGTGAGGGCGGCGGCCAGGACGCCGGTGGGCGGGCCGGTGGTGCCCGACGGGGAGGCGGGGTCGGCGCCGACGACCAGCAGCCTGCGTTGCGCGCGGCGGTCGAAGGGCAGCGTGCCGTCCTCGTTGACCAGCAGGGTGGTGGTGCGCTCGGCGATGCGGTCGGCCGTGGCCAGGTGGGACCTGGTGCCCACCGTGCGGTCGACACCGGCGTGGCTCGCCCAGGGGGCGTCGAACAGTCCGCGCCGGGCCTTCAGGCGCAGGATGCGCAGGACCGATGCGTCCAGCCGGTCCTCGGTCAGCTCGTCCTCCTGCACCGCCTTCAGCACCGCGTGCCAGGCCACGTCGAGCGAGGGCGGGTTGAGCAGCTGGTCCACGCCGGCCTTGAGGGCGAGCACCGGCACCCGGTCGTCACCGTACTTCGTGCGCACGCCCTGCATGCCGAGGGAGTCGGTGATGACGACCCCGTCGTAGCCGAGTTCCTCCCGCAGGATGCCGGTGAGGACGGGGTGGGAGAGGGTCGCCGGGTCCCCGGAGTCGTCCAGCGCCGGGAACTGGATGTGCGCGGTCATGACCGAGTCGATCCCGGCCGCGATCGCCGCCCGGAAGGGCACCGCGTCCAGCCGCTCCCACAGCTCCCGGCTGTGCGTGATGACCGGGAAGCCGTAGTGGCTGTCGACGGCGGTGTCCCCGTGGCCCGGGAAGTGCTTGGCGGTCGCCGCCACCCCGGCCGACTGATAGCCCCTCACCTCGGCGGCGACCAGGGCGGCCACCGCGTCCGGGTCGGCCCCGAAGGAGCGGACGCCGATGACCGGGTTGGCCGGGTTGACGTTCACGTCGGCGTCGGGGGAGTAGTCCTGGTTGATGCCCATCGCGCGCAGCTCGGCGCCCGAGATCCGGCCGAGGGCGCGGGCGTCGGCGCGCGAGCGGCCCGCCCCGAGCGCCATCGCGCCGGGGAAGAGCGTGGCGGGCTTGCCGACCCGGCACACCGCGCCGTGCTCCTGGTCGGTGGCGATGAGCACCGGCAGACCGCGCGGCTGGTCCAGCGACGCCCGCTGGATGCCGTTGGACAGGTCGGCGATCTGGTGCGGGTCGCGGGTGTTGTGCGCCCAGGAGAAGTAGATGATGCCGCCGACCCGGTACTTCGCGACCAGCTCGGCGGCGGTGCGGACGCCGATCTCCTCGAGGTTGGCGTCGACGTCCGCCTGGTCGGGGGCGGTGGCGGAGTGGCCGTACACCCGCATCACGAAGAGCTGGCCGACCTTCTCCTCCAGCGTCATGCGGGAGACCAGGGCGCGCAGCCGGCGTTCGCCGGGGACGAGGTGACCGGTGCCGTGGGCGGCGGCGTGGGCGGTCGTCGGGACGGTGAGTGCGGCGGTGAGGCCCGCGGTCGCGGCGAGGACGGCGCGTCTGGACGGCCGTGCGGTGTTTCCCGTGCTGTCCGTGCCGGTGTCGCTTCCCGTGCTGGAGTCGTGCACGTGCGCTCCTTCCAGAGGAGAACCGCTGAAGGAAACTTCCGAGGAGTCACCAATATCCGGGAAGTTTCTTTCCGTCAAGGGAATGCACACTAACCAGGAAGGCGCCCGCGACCGTGCATTCACGGGGGCGCGTCCAGCCCCTGGAATCCGGTCCCGGCACGCCCGACGGGCCGTCATGATTGCTGTCATGCCCGCAGTCGAGATCCCCGGATCCAAGTCCATCACCGCCCGCGCGCTGTTCCTCGCCGCCGCGGCCGACGGCACCAGCACCCTGGTGCGTCCGCTGCGCTCCGACGACACGGAGGGCTTCGCCGAGGGCCTGATCCGGCTCGGCTACCGCGTCGCCCGTGAGCCCGGCGCCTGGCGGATCGAGGGCCGCCCGCAGGGACCGGCGCACACCGAGGCCGACGTCTTCTGCCGCGACGGCGCCACCACCGCCCGCTTCCTGCCCACCCTGGCCGCCGCCGGCCACGGCACCTACCGTTTCGACGCCTCCCCGCAGATGCGCCGCCGCCCCCTCGGCCCGCTCACCCGCGCCCTGCGCGACCTCGGCGTCGACCTGCGCCACGAGGACGCCGAGGGACACCACCCGCTCACCGTCCACGCGGCCGGCGTCGAGGGCGGCGAGGTCGTGCTGGACGCCGGCCAGTCCTCCCAGTACCTGACCGCGCTGCTGCTGCTCGGCCCGCTGACCCGCACCGGCCTGCGGATCCGGGTCACCGACCTGGTCTCGGCGCCGTACGTGGAGATCACCCTGGCGATGATGCGCGCGTTCGGCGTGGACGTCGTCCACGACGGCACGGTGTACGACGTCCCGCCCGGCGGCTACCGCGCCACCACCTACCCCGTCGAACCGGACGCCTCCACCGCGAGCTACTTCTTCGCCGCGGCGGCCGTCACCCCGGGCCGTGAGATCACCGTGCCCGGCCTCGGCACGGGCGCCCTCCAGGGCGACCTGCGCTTCGTGGAGGTGCTGCGCCGGATGGGCGCGCACGTGGAGATCACCGAGGACGCCACGACGGTACGCGGCACCGGCGAACTGCGCGGCCTGACGGTGAACATGCGGGACATCTCCGACACCATGCCGACGCTGGCCGCGCTCGCGCCCTTCGCCTCCGGACCGGTCCGCATCGAGGACGTCGCCAACACCCGGGTGAAGGAGTGCGACCGCCTGGAGGCCTGCGCGGAGAACCTCCGGCGGCTCGGCGTGGACGTGACCACCGGCCCCGACTGGATCGAGATCCGCCCCGGCACACCCGCCCCCGGAGCCGAGATCAAGACCTTCGGCGACCACCGCGTCGTGATGTCCTTCGCCGTGACCGCCCTGCGGACCCCGGGCCTCACCTACGACGACCCCGGCTGCGTACGCAAGACCTTCCCCGGCTTCCACGAGGCGTTCGCGGCCCTGCCCACCGCCGGCCGGCCGTGACAGAGGCACCCAGGAGAGGCTCACCCGCATGACCCCACGCTCGTACCTGATCCTGCACGGCTGGCAGAACCACCGCCCCCGGGCGCACTGGCAGCACTGGCTCGCCGACCGGCTCACCGCCGCCGGCCACCGGGTCGACTACCCGCAGCTGCCCGACGCCGACGACCCCGACCTGGACGTGTGGCTGGCCGAACTAGCCCGGCACCTGGAGGAGCCGGACGGCCCGGGGGAGCGGGTCGTGGTCGCGCACAGCCTCTCCGCCGTGCTGTGGCTGCACGCCGCCGCCCGCGGCATGAAGCAGCTGCACCACGCCGACCGGGTGCTGCTGGTCGCACCCCCCTCCGGCTCCGTCCTCGCCCGCCACCCCGAGGTGGCCGCCTTCGTCCCGCCCGCGCCCGGCTTCACCCTGCCCGGCCCGGCCCGGCTGGTCGCGGGCGACGACGACCCGTACTGCCCCGAGGGCGCGGGCCCGCTGTTCGCCCAACGCCTCGGCGTCCCCGCCGACATCCTGCCCGGCGCCGCCCACCTCGACCTGGACGCCGGGTACGGTTCCTGGCCGGCCGTCCTGGACTGGTGCCTCGACGGCACCGCACCGCTCACGGCCCGTCCGGCACCCCGGTAGCCCGGGCCCGCAGCTCCGGCGTCGACGTCGCGACCGCCGCCACCGCGAGGACACACAACAGACCGCCGCTGATCAGCGCGGTCGTGCCCGAGGTCCAGCCGGCCAGCAGTCCGCCGCGCACGTTGCCGAGGCTCGGACCGGCCTGACCGACGATCTGCTCGGCCGCCGTCACCCGGCCGAGCAGCGCGTCCGGGGTCCGGGTCTGCACGATCGTGGAGCGGGCCACCACCGCCGTGGCGTCCGCCGCACCGGCGACCGTGAGCAGGGCGAGACCGAGCCACGGGCTGCGTACGAGACCGAACAGGACCAGCGCCGCTCCCCAGCCGGCGGACGCGCACAGCATCACCGGCCCCGGCCGGGCGAGCCGGGTCAGCGGTCCGGACAGCGCGGTCGCGGCGACCCCGCCCACCGCCAGCGCCGACAGGAACAGGCCCAGGGTGCGCGGATCGTCGCCGAACCGCTCGGCGTTGACCAGCGGGAACAGGCTCACCGGGAACGACAGCACGGTGGCGGCGAGGTCGGTGAGCAGCGCGCCCCGCACCACCCGGTGCCCGGCCAGGAACCGCAGCCCGTCCAGCACCCCGTGCACCCCGGCCCGCGACGGCTCGCCCTGCGGCGGCAGCGCGGGCAGCCCGCGGGCGCCGTAGAAGGCGAGTCCGAAGCTGAGGGCGTCCAGCAGGTAGCAGACCCCGATGCCGAACCAGCCCAGCAGCAGTCCGGCCAGAGCCGGCCCGAGCAGCATCATCGACTGCCCGGTGACCTGCTGGAGCGCCAGCCCGGCGGCCACCTGCTCCTTGGGCAGCAAACGCGGTACGAACACCCCGGCGGCCGGGGCCCCGAGCGCGCCGAAGCCCGACTGCACGGCGACGAGCAGCAGGACGACCATCACCGGCACGTGCCCGCCGAACCCCTGCACGGCGAGCAGCAGCGAGCACGCCGCCTGTCCGACGGTCGCCGCGAGGAAGACCCGGCGCCGGTCGGCCCGGTCCACCCACGCCCCGGCGAACAGCCCGAAGACCACCAGCGGGAGCGCCTGCGCGAGCCCCACCGCCCCGGTCCACGCGGTGCTGTGGGTCATGTCCCACACCTGGTACATGACCGTCACCATGGTCATGAACCCGCCGAGCACGGACACCGTCCGGCCGATCAGCAGGCGCCGGAAGACGGGCGAGGTGCGCAGGGGGCGTACGTCGACGAGCGAGCGGGCGAGGCTCATGACCGAGGGTGGGCGCGGGGCGCCGGGTGCTGGATCACCGGGGGAGGGTAGCCGCCTGCCCGGGGGCCGGCCAGTTCTTTTCCGTGCTACGCGGCCTCGCCCAGCAGCCGCGCCAGATGCTCACGGCCGGCGGCCAGGAGCCCGGGCAGCGGTTCGGCGGCCTCGTACCAGCGCTTCTCGTACTCCCAGCACAGCCAGCCGTCCCAGCCCCGCCGGCACAGCACGTCCACGCACTCGGTGAGCGGCAGCACGCCCGCGCCGAGCGGCACCGGGGTGGTGTCCTCGGCGGAGGCGATGTCCTTGACCTGGACGTAGCCCAGGTGCGGGGCGAGGGCCGCGTAGCTGTCCGACGGCTGCTCACCGCCCAGCCAGGTGTGCATGACGTCCCACAGCGCGCCCACCTGCCGGTGCCCGACCGGGCCGAGGATCCGGATCGCGTCGGCGCCGGTGCGGTGCGAGTCGTGGGTCTCCAGCAGGATCCGCACGCCCAGCGCGGCGGCGTCCTCCGCCGCGGTGCCGAGCCGCCGGGCGGCGACCGCGTCCGACTCCTCGCGGGGCCGGTCCGGGTCGGCGCCGGGGAAGACCCGGACGAAGGGCGCGCCCAGGTCGTGGGCGAGCCGCAGGAGGTCCCGGATCTCCGCCAGCACGGGCGCGTCCTCACCCGGGGCGGCGACGCGCGCGTACCCGGCGAGACCGAGCACCTCGATCCCGGCCCCCCGGAACAGGGCCGCGGTCTCGGCCCGTTCGGCGGGCGACAGGCCCGGATGGACGGGTTCCTCGGGGTGGGCGCGCAGTTCGACGCCGTGGTAGCCGTGCGCGGTCGCGAGCGCCAGGACCTCCTGGACGGGCAGACCGGGGACACCGAGAGTGGAGAACGCCAGCTTCATGGAATCGGAACCTACCCCTCAGCCGCCGTGGGCATGCAGTTCCAGCCGCCGGTCATGGCCGACGAGGTCGTGGCCGAGGGAGCGGAGGGGGTGCTCGGCGGTCAGGACGAAGCCGTGCCGCCGGTACAGGCCGCGGGCGCCGGCCAGGACGTCGTTGGTCCACAGCACCGGCTCGCGCGCGATCAGCCGGCCCTCCTCGGACCGGTCGAGGATCCGGCTCAGGTGCCCGGCGTCCCGACCGAGCCCGCCGTGCCCGGCACGGCCACGGCGTCGACCCCCGCGTCCCGCAGCCGCCGCGCGAGCCACTCGGTCTCGGGCAGCGTCCCGCCGTACCCCTGCTCCAGTACGGCCCGGACCTCCCCGAGCCCCAGCCCGAGGTCACGCCGCAGCACCCGCAGCACGGTCACCCGGTCGGCCGACGGTCCCAGCCGCAGCTCCGCCCGCCCGTGCTCGGCGAGCAGCCGCTCCCGCATCCCGTCGGGCAGCTCGGTGCCGCACACCGCCATCGCGGACCCGCAGCCCCGGCACACCACCTCGGTGTCCCACCGCGGCGAGCCGTCGTCCAGCAGCACCTGCACACCGTGCCAAGCGGCCGGGGCGCCGCAGTCCGGGCACGGAACCGAGTCACTCGGCGACGCGGCCGGACCCACGCGGCACCCCCGTGGACCCCCGCACCGTCAACTCCCCTGGCCGGGGCGTCGCGGTCCGGGCAGGGAGGAGTCACTCGGCGACGCGGCCGGACCCACGCGGCACCCCCGTGGATCCCCGCACCATCAACTCCCCCCGCACCGAGGCGATCCCCCCGGGCGGGGGCTCCTCGCGGCCCATCGCTATGCGGCCGGCGCGGGCGCCCGCCTCGGCCAGGGGCAGGCGGACGGTCGTCAGGGACGGCACCGCGTCCACGCTGAACGGCAGGTCGTCGAAGCCGGCCACCGAGACGTCCCCGGGGATGCGCAGGCCCGACTCGCGCAGGGCGGCGCAGGCGCCGAGGGCGACGGAGTCGTTCGCGGCCACGATCGCCGTCAGGGACGGATCGCGGCGCAGCAGTTCCAGCGTGGCCTCGTAGCCGGACCGGCGGTCGTAGCGGCCGTGGACCGTCCAGCGCGGGCCCTCCTCGATGCCCGCCGCCGACAGCGCGGCCCGGTGGCCCTCCAGGCGGTGCCGGGTGGTCGTGCGTTCCTCGGGGCCGGCGATGTAGCCGAGCCGGCGGTGGCCGAGGCCGATCAGATGGTCGGTCAGGGCACGGGCGCCGCCCCGGTTGTCGAAGGTGAGCGCGACCGCCTGGGTGTCGGGCGCCGGCGGGCGTCCGCACAGCACCACCCGGGTCCCCGCCTCCGCGAGCTTGCGCAGCTTCGCCGCGACCGCCGTCGCGTGCGGCTCCTCCTCCACCGCCCCGCCGGTCAGCACCACGGCCGCGGCCCGCTGCCGTTGCAGCAGCGTGAGGTACGTCAGCTCGCGCTCCGGTGAGCCGCCCGTGTTGCAGACGACGGCCAGCCGCTCGCCGCCCGCGCGCCCGCCCGGCCCGCCGATCTCGGACTGGATCGCGCCGGCCATGATCCCGAAGAACGGGTCGGCGATGTCGTTGACGAGGATGCCGACCAGATCGGAGGTGGCGGCGGCGAGCGCGCTCGCCGGGCCGTTGAGGACGTAGTCCAGCTCGTCCACCGCCCGCAGCACCCGCTCGCGCGTGGACGCGGCGACCGGGTAGTTGCCGTTCAGTACGCGCGACACCGTCGCGGGGGAGACCTGGGCGCGGGCCGCCACGTCCGCCAGGGTCACGGTCATCTCGTCCTCCGGTCACGCATCATGTCGTACGCCCTCGTAGACAACCGGGCACACGTCCTGGTTCCGAGCAGACCTTAAGGCCATGACCCCCGGTTGTTCGCCCCCTCGAACAACTCGAAGCAGACACGGTCTTGTACAGACCCCGTCCAGAGGCTAGCTTCTCCTCGTCTAGAAAGCGCTTACTAAAGCGTGCTGCAGCCTGCCACACCGGCCCACGAAAGGGAGTCACGTGACACGCAAGACGGTGCGTATCGCCATGAACGGCGTCACCGGGCGCATGGGCTACCGCCAGCACCTCGTCCGGTCCATCCTCGCCCTGCGCGAACAGGGCGGCCTCGACCTCGGCGACGGCACCGTGCTCTGGCCCGAACCGATCCTGCTCGGCCGCCGCGAACACGCCCTGCGGGAGATCGCCGAGCGGCACGGCCTGGACCAGGTCTCCACCGACGTGGACGCCGTCCTCGCCGACCCGACCGTCGACATCTACTTCGACTCCCAGGTCACCTCCGCCCGCGAGGAGGCCCTCAGGAAGGCGATCGCGGCCGGCAAGCACGTCTACACCGAGAAGCCCACCGCCACCGGCCTCGACGGCGCCCTCGCCCTCGCCCGCCTCGCCCACGACAAGGGCGTCCGGCACGGCGTCGTCCAGGACAAGATCTTCCTGCCGGGCCTGCTGAAGCTGAAGCGGCTCGTCGACGGCGGCTTCTTCGGCCGGATCCTCTCCGTGCGCGGTGAGTTCGGCTACTGGGTCTTCGAGGGCGACTGGCAGCCCGCCCAGCGCCCCTCCTGGAACTACCGCGCGGAGGACGGCGGCGGCATCGTCGTCGACATGTTCCCGCACTGGGAGTACGTCCTGCACGAGCTGTTCGGCCGCGTGAAGTCCGTCCAGGCCCTCGCCACCACCCACATCCCGCAGCGCTGGGACGAGAACGGCAAGCCCTACGACGCCACCGCCGACGACGCCGCCTACGGCATCTTCGAGCTGGAGGGCGGCACCGTCGCCCAGATCAACTCCTCCTGGGCCGTGCGGGTCCACCGCGACGAACTGGTGGAGTTCCAGGTCGACGGCACCGAGGGCTCCGCCGTCGCCGGCCTGCGCACCTGCCGCGCCCAGCACCGCGGCGCCACTCCCAAGCCCGTCTGGAACCCGGACGTCCCCGCCACCGAGGTCTTCCGCGACCAGTGGCAGGAGGTGCCCGACAACGCCGAGTTCGACAACGGCTTCAAGGCCCAGTGGGAGCTGTTCCTCCGGCACGTCTACGCCGACGCCCCCTACCACTGGGACCTGCTGGCCGGCGCCCGCGGCGTCCAGCTCGCCGAACTGGGCCTGAGGTCCTCCGCCGAGGGCCGCCGCATCGACGTACCGGAGATCTCCCTGTGACGATCCGACTCCCCGACGCCCGGGGCGGGCTGCGGGCCTACGAGCCGCGCACCGAGCCCCTCGCCCTCACCCCGGGCGCCCCCCTCACCTCCCGTACGGTCTTCTCCGCGGCCCACGTCGTCGCCGACCCGTACGCCGACACGAGCCCCGACGCGCCCGCCGCCGTCGACTGGGACGCCACCCTCGCCTTCCGCCGCCACCTGTGGTCCCACGGCCTCGGTGTCGCCGAGGCGATGGACACCGCCCAGCGCGGGATGGGCCTGGACTGGCCGGGCGCGGCCGAACTGATCCGGCGCAGCGCCGCCGAGGCGCGCGGTGTGGGCGGCCGGATCGCCTGCGGCGTCGGCACCGACCAGCTCACCGCGGGCACCCTCGCCGAGATCCGGGCCGCGTACGAGGAGCAGCTCGCCGTCGTCGAGGAGGCGGGCGCCCAGGCCGTCCTGATGGCCTCCCGCGCGCTCGCCGCGGCGGCCCGGGGTCCCGAGGACTACCTGGAGACCTACGGCCACCTCCTGCGCCAGGCCGCCCGGCCGGTCGTCCTGCACTGGCTGGGCCCCATGTTCGACCCCGCCCTGCGCGGCTACTGGGGCTCAGCCGACCTGGACGCGGCCACCGACACCTTCCTGCAGGTGATCGCCGCCCACCCCGAGAAGGTCGACGGCGTCAAGATCTCCCTGCTCGACGCCCGGCGCGAGGTCGACCTCAGGCGGCGGCTGCCGCAGGGCGTGCGCTGCTACACCGGGGACGACTTCCACTACCCCGAGCTGATCGCGGGCGACGACAAGGGCTTCAGCCACGCCCTGCTCGGGATCTTCGACCCGCTGGGCCCGCTCGCGGCGCAGGCCGTACGGGTCCTGGACACGGGTGACGTCCAGGGCTTCCGGCACCTCCTCGCCCCCACCGTGGAGCTGTCCCGCCACCTCTTCCAGGCCCCCACCCGCTTCTACAAGACCGGCGTGGTGTTCCTCGCCTGGCTGGCCGGCCACCAGGACCACTTCACGATGGTCGGCGGCCTCCAGTCGGCCCGTTCCCTGCCGCACCTCACCCGCGCCTACGAACTCGCCGACCGCCTGGGCCTGTTCCCGGACCCCAGGCTCGCCGAGGAACGGATGCGGAACCTGCTGTCCCTGTACGGGGTGGACCAGTGACCGGCCTCGCGCGTTTCTCCGTCAACCAGATGACGGTCAGACAGCTGTCCATGCCCGAACTGGCCGACGCCTGCGCGCGGGCGGGCATCACCCACGTCGGCCTGTGGCGCGAACCCGTCCAGGCGTACGGCCTGGAGGCGACGGCGAAACTGGTCCGCGACGCGGGCCTCACCGTCACCACGCTCTGCCGGGGCGGCTTCCTCACCGCGGCCGACCCCGTCGAACGGGCCGAGGCGCTCGACGACAACCACGCGGCCATCGAGGAAGCGGCCACGCTCGGCACGGACACCCTGGTCCTGGTCTCCGGCGGACTCCCCCGGGGAAGCAAGGACCTGCACGGAGCCCGCGAGCGCGTCGCCGACGCCCTCGCCGTCCTCGCCCCCCACGCGGCCGACCGCGGCGTCCGCCTCGCCATCGAGCCCCTGCACCCCATGTACGCCGCCGACCGCTGCGTGGTCTCCACCCTGGCCCAGGCTCTCGATCTCGCCGAACGCTTCCCCGCCGAGCAGGTCGGGGTCACCGTGGACACGTACCACGTCTGGTGGGACGACCAGGCCCCCGCCCAGATCGCCCGCGCCGGCGCGGCCGGCCGCATCCACTCCTTCCAGCTGGCCGACTGGACCACCCCCCTGCCCGAGGGCGTCCTCAACGGCCGCGGCCAGATCGGCGACGGCTCGATCGACATGCGGGAGTGGAAGGGTTACGTGGAGGCCGCCGGCTACACCGGCCCCATCGAGGTCGAGCTGTTCAACGAGGCACTGTGGGCCCGGGACGGGCGGGAGGTGCTGGCGGAGACGGCGGAACGGTTCGTGGAGCACGTGATCCGCTAGCCGGGCCGTCCGCGGACGCGAAAAAAACCGGAAGCGGGTGCAACCGATTGCCCGCCCCCGGTGTCGTAACCGTCGTCGGAACCACGGGGGACCCGGGGGGTCGGGGTTCCGGCAGGGGAGGGGAGCAGAGGGGGCGTATCCAGGCCGTCGGGCCGGGAACGCCCCCTCGAAGTGCCCCGGGTGGTGCCGGTCCGGCTAGAAGAACACCCCGCACCGCAGCAGCACGTTCGCGTACGGCCGGGCCTCCCCGGTGCGCACCACCAGCCGGGCCCCCGCCGACAGCTCCTTCAGCCGCTCGTGCGGGACGAGGGCCAGCTCCGGGAACCGGTCCGCCAGCAGCCCGGCCGCCGCCGGATTGGCCGCCCGCACCTCCTCCGCCGCCGTCGCGCCCTCCACCACCAGCTCGGCCAGCAGCCCGTCCAGCACCTCGGCGAAGGACGGCACACCGGCACGGAACGCCAGGTCCACCACCCGGGGCCCGTCGGGTATCGGCATGCCCGCGTCACACACCAGCACCCCGTGCCCGTGGCCCAGTTCGGCCAGCGCACCCGACAGCCCGCGGTGGAGGATCCCCGCCTTCTTCACCGTGCGTCCCCTCGCCCGTCGGTCCCGGGTGCGGTGTCCGGCCCCTGGCCGGGGTCCCGAGGGCTGTCCCCCGGGAGGGCACGGCACAGCGCCTCGACCTCCGCCGCCGTCGGGTACGACTCCTGCGCGCCCCGCTTCGTCACGGCCGCCGCGCCGACCCGGGCCGCGTACGCCGCCGCCTCCACCGGATCCGCGCCCGTGCCCAGCCGCCACGCCAGGGCCGCCGTGAACGCGTCCCCGGCGCCCGTGGTGTCCACCGCGTCCACCGTCACCGACGGCACCCGGGTCACGCCCGAGCCGTCGGCCACCAGCGCGCCCCGCGCACCCAGCGTCACCACCACCGACCGCGGCCCCTTGGCCAGCAGCAGCCGGGCCCAGTCCGCCGGCTCCTCGCTCACGCACGCCTCACCGAGGATCACCCGCGCCTCGTGCTCGTTCACGATCAGCGGGTCACAGGCCGCCAGCACCTCGGCGGGCAGCTCCCGCGGCGGAGACGGGTTCAGCACGAACCGGCCTCCCGGCGCCAGGTTCCGTACGACCTCCACCACCGTCTCCAACGGGATCTCCAGCTGCGCCGACACCACCCGCGAGGTGTGGAACAGGCTCACCGCCGCCCGCACGTCCTGCGGCAGCAGCCGCGAGTTGGCGCCCGGCGACACCACGATGCTGTTGTCACCGGACGGGTCCACGGTGATCAGCGCCACGCCCGTCGGGGCCCCGCCCACCAGCACACCCACCGTGTCGACCCCGGCCGCGCGCAGGGAGTCCAGCAGCAGCCGGCCGTGGCCGTCGTCACCGATCCGCGCCAGCAGGGCCGTACCGGCACCCAGCCGGGCGGCGGCGACCGCCTGGTTGGCGCCCTTGCCACCCGGGTGCACGGCCAGGTCGCCGCCGAGCACCGTCTCGCCGGCGGCCGGCCGCCGCTCCACACCGATCACCAGGTCGGCGTTGGCCGATCCCACGACCAGGAGGTCGTAGTCGTACATCAGTTGACTCCCCTGAGAGATGACGTCAGGCGGGCCGGCCCCGGAAGTGCCCCCGGGGCCGCCCGCCCGACTCGCCCGTCGTCAGCCGCTGAACCCGGCCACGTTGTCCTTCGTGACCACCTTCACCGGCACCTTCACCATCGGCTCCACCTTCTCGCCCCGGACCGCCTTGAGGGCGTTGTCCACGGCGATCCGCCCCAGCTGGCTGGGCTGCTGGGCGACGGAGGCGTACAGCGTGCCGTCCTTCACCGCCGTCAGCCCGTCCGGGGTGCCGTCGAAACCGACGACCTGCACCGACTTGCCGGCCTTGGAACCGAGCGCCTTGATCGCGCCCAGGGCCATCTCGTCGTTGGCGGCGATGACGCCCTGCACGTCCGGGTGGGCCTGGAGCAGGTTCGACATCACGTCGAGGCCCTTGGTGCGGTCGAAGTCGGCGGGCTGCTGGGCCAGCACCCGTATCCCCGGATAGGCCTTCAGACCCTTGGCGAACCCGGCCGCCCGCTCCCGTGCCGCCGACGTGCCCGCCTGCCCCTGCAGGATGACGATCCGGCCCTTGCCGCCCAGCTTCTCGGCGACGGTCTTCGCGGCCAGCTCGCCGCCCGCGACGTTGTCCGAGGCCACCAGCGTGTCCACGGACGCGTGGTTGACACCGCGGTCGACGGCGACGACCGGGATCCCCGCCTTGCCGGCGGCCTTCACGGAGTTGCCCGCCGCGTCCGAGTCCACCGGGTTGACGATGACCGCGCCCAGGCCGGAACCGGTGAAGTTCTGCAGCTGGTTGGCCTGCTGGGAGGCGTCGTTCTGCGCGTCGGTCACGGTCAGGTCCACTCCCAGCTTCTCCGCCTCGGCCTGGGCGCCCGCCCGGATCTGCACGAAGAAGGGGTTGTTGAGGGTGGACAGCGACAGACCCATCCGCGGGGTCGTGGACGACGGGGAGCCGCCGTGCAGGAAGGAGGTCGCACCGACGATCGCCACGGTGACCACGGCGGCCAGCGCGTACGTCGCCGCCTGCCGCCCCTTCGGCCCGCCCGCACCGGCGGCCACCGGGGTCGCCCCGGCCTTGCGGCGCACGGTGTCCAGCAGCACCGCCAGCGCGATCACGACACCGATCACGACCTGCTGCCAGAACGCCGAGACGGACAGGAGGTTGAGGCCGTTCCTGAGCACCGCCAGGATCAGCGCGCCGATCAGCGTGCCGGACGCCTTGCCGGTGCCGCCCGCCAGCGAGGCACCGCCGATGACGACCGCGGCGATCGCGTCCAGCTCGTAGCCGTCGGCGGCCTGCGGCTGCGCAGAGGACAGCCGGGCGGCGAGCACGATGCCCGCGACGGCGGCGAACAGACCGGACAGGGCGTAGACGGCGAGCTTCTGCTTCGGCACACGCAGGCCCGACAGCCGGGCCGCCTCCTCGTTGCCGCCGATCGCGTACATGGACCGGCCGATGTACGTCCGCCCCAGCACCAGCGCGGCGACCAGCCCCATCACCACCATGACCAGCACCGGCACCGGCAGCCAGCCGCCCAGGGTGTCCCCGAGACGGGAGACCGAGTCCGGGAAGGCGATGGGGGAGCCCTGCGAGATCACCAGGGCGAGGCCGCGGCCCACCGACAGCATGGCCAGCGTCGCGATGAACGGCGGCAGCTTGCCGTAGGCGATGAGGAAACCGTTCACCAGACCGGCGACGACACCCGTGGCCACCGCCAGCAGGACCGCGAGCACCACCGGCACACCGTGCCGCGTGGCGCTCCAGGCCAGCATCGTCGCCGACAGCGCGGCCACCGAGCCGACCGACAGGTCGATGCCCGCGGAGACGATCACGAAGGTCACGCCGAAGGCGAGGATCGCCGTCACGGCCGCCTGGACACCGATGTTCAGCAGATTGTCGGTCGTCAGGAAGTCCCCGGACAGCGCCGACAGGGCGATGACCAGGACGATCAGCGCGGTGAGCGCGCCGTTGTCGAGGAGCAGGCGGCGGAAGCCCCCCGGGGCGCCACTCGCGCCCGCCCGGCTCTTGAGCGTGTCAGTGGCCACGGACGGCCTCCTTCTCGGTGTCCTTCTCGGTGGTGGGGAGGGAGACGGCGAGGGACATCACCGCGTCCTGCGTGGCCTCGTCGGCGGAGAGTTCACCGGCGATCCGGCCCTGGGCCATCACCAGCACCCGGTCGCTCATGCCGAGCACCTCGGGCAGATCGCTGGAGATCATCAGGACGGCGGCACCGGCGGCCGTCAGCTCGTTGATCAGCTGGTAGATCTCGACCTTCGCCCCGACGTCGATACCGCGCGTCGGCTCGTCCAGGATCAGCACCTTGGTGTCGGCCAGCAGCCACTTGCCGATGACGACCTTCTGCTGGTTGCCGCCCGACAGGGTCCGCACCTGCTGCCCGAGGCCCGCCATGCGCACCCCCAGCTGCCCGGCGATCCGCTCGGCGGCCGCGTACTGCCCCTTGCGGTCGACGAGCCCCGCCCGGGTGGCCGCGCGCAGGGTCACCAGCCCCAGGTTCTCCGCGACGGACGCGTCCAGCACCAGCCCCTGTCCCTTGCGGTCCTCCGGTACGAGCCCGATCCCGGCCGCCATCGCGGCGTTCACGTCATGCCGCCGGACCGCCTTCCCCGAGACCCGCACGACCCCGCGGTCGTACGGATCGGCCCCGAACACGGCCCGCACGACCTCCGTCCGCCCGGCCCCGACGAGGCCCGCGACCCCGACGACCTCACCGGCGTGCACCTCGAAGCCGACGTCGTGGAAGACACCGTCCCGCCCGAGCCCCTCGACGGACAGCAGGGCCGGGCCCTTCTCCGGCCGTTCCCGCGGGTACTGCTGCTCGATGGACCGCCCGACCATCAGCCGGACCAGCTCGTCCTCGCCGGTGGAGGCGGGCACCTGCCCGACGCTCCGCCCGTCCCGGATGACGGTGACCCGGTCCCCGAGCGCGGCGATCTCCTCCAGATGATGGGTGATGAAGACGACCCCCACGCCCTCCTCGCGCAGCGCCCGCACGATGGCGAAGAGCTTCTCCACCTCCTCGGAGGTGAGCACGGCGGTCGGCTCGTCCATGATCAGTACGCGCGCGTCCAGACTGAGCGCCTTGGCGATCTCGACCATCTGCAGCCGCGCGATCCCGAGCTCCCGCACGCGCGCGCGTGGCGACACATCGACCCCGACCCGCCGCAGCAGCGTCCCGGCCTCCGCCTCCATGCGCTTCCTGTCGATCAGCCCGAACCGGCGTGGCTGCCGCCCCAGGAAGATGTTCTCGGCGACGGTCAGATCGGGAACGAGGTTGAACTCCTGGTAGATGGTGGCGATCCCGAGACGCTCGGAGTCCTGCGCCCCGTGGATGCGCACCTCCTCACCGTCCACGAGAATCCGGCCGGCGTCGGGGGTGTAGGCACCGGAGAGCATCTTGATGAGCGTGCTCTTACCGGCACCGTTCTCACCGAGCAGCACATGGACCTCACCCCGGCGCAGGTCGAAGTCGACGCCGTCGAGCGCGACCACGCCGGGGAAGGTCTTGCGTATGCCCTCGATGCGCAGCAACTCGTCCGCGTTGCTCACGACGTGCTCCTTTGCACTGGGGAGGGGGACTGCGGGGAGGGGGTGGGGGGTGCGCTCCGAGGTGCGGACGCTCCGCACGAGCGGCGCACGACGAGCCGCGCGGGCAGCGTCACGGACTGCGGGGCACGCCCCTCGATCCGGTCGACCAGGGCCCGTACGGCGGCCCGCCCCAGCTCACCGGTCGGCTGGGCGATCGCGGTGACCGGCGGGTCGGTGTGCACGAACCAGCGGATGTCGTCGAACGCGGCCAGCGCGAGGTCGTCCGGCACCCGCAGCCCACGCGCGCGTACGGCGTCCAGCGCGCCCAGCGCCATCAGGTTGTCGGCCGCGAAGACGACCTCGGGCGGCTCCGGCAGATCGAGGAACCCCTCGGTGACCCGCCGTCCGCTCTCGGCCTGGAAGTCACCCTGCCCGATGTAGGCGTCCGGCAACGGAAGCCCGTACTCCGCGAGCGCGGCCCGGAAGGCCTCGACGCGCTCACTGCCGGTGGTGGTGGCGGCGGGCCCGGCGATGATGGCGAGCCGCCGGTGCCCGAGCCGGTGCAGATGCCCGACGAGATCCCGCACGGCACCCCGCCCGTCGGCCCGTACGACCGGCACCTCCACCCCGGGGATCCACCGGTCGACGAACACCATGGGCGTCCCGGCCCGAGCGGCATCGAGCATGAGAGGCGACCCGCCGTCGGTGGGCGACACCAGCAGCCCGTCGATCCGCCGGTCGAGCAGATTCCGCACGTGGTGGTCCTGCAGCTCGGGCCGCTCGTCGGCGTTCCCGATGATCACGCTGTACCCGAGCGCCCGGGCCTCCTCCTCGACGGAGCGGGCCAGCTCGGTGAAGTAGGGATTCAGCACATCGCTGATCACGAGCCCGAGGGTGTGCGTCTGATCGGTCCGCAGCGACCGGGCGACGGCATTGGGCCGGTACCCCAGCTCCGCCACGGCCCCCATCACCCGCGCCCGCGCTTCGGCGCTGACGGACGGATGCCCGTTCAACACCCGCGACACGGTCGCCACGGACACCCCCGCCGCAGCGGCGACATCCTTGATGCCTGCCATCGCCGGCGCCACCTCCTCGTGACTCGTGGAATCGATTACATCCCTCGGTGTAGGAAGGATTGGAATCGATTACACGGGGCGCGGGCAAGAGGCGGGCGGTGGCCGAAACCCAATCGTGACCGGCGTGCCGATCACCACCAGGGGGCGCCCGGTGCGCGGTCCCCCCGCCGCCCGGCTATGCGGAGGGGGAGGAGGACGGAACCGGTGTCTTGCGCGACCAGAAGTCGGAGTGGACGTACGGAAGCCCCTCGGACTTGAACGCCTCCGGGTCGACAGGCTTGCGCGAGGGCTCGGTGACCTTGGATTCGGTGACGCACGGAGAAACCACGGCGAAGTTGGCCTGACCCGCGTGCCCGAATTCGAGGGCGACTCGAAAACCGTTCGGGGCGGTGGCGTGGATCGCCGGCATCTCCTTGTTGTCCACCACTGATGTGATCTTGTAGTCGTGCTGCTTCCAGTAGCGCTCCACGACACCGAGGACATTGCCCCGCCGCTCGCTCGAGATGATCGTCACCACGGCACGCCGGCGCGTCACTGATCCGGTGCCGGTGCTGTCGTCCTTGAAGTCGGAACACGCGGATGCGCTGGACGCTCCGGGGATCACCTCCACGGACGGATGGATCGCACCAAGGAACGCGTCGAGCATCGCCTCTGCCCGGTCACCGGCCTCCTGCATGTTCATGTGGTTCTCCTTTGCCGATCCCCCCTGCCGGCCTGCGTCGGCGCCGTCACCGACGAAACCGCAACCGGAAACGAGGAGTGCTGTGGCCGGCAGGGTCACGACGCGCGTCTTCATCGGTTTTCGCCCCACTTCACGAGCTCGGGGCGGTTGGCGACCAGTGCCGCGATGTTGGCGGCGGACCTCGGATCGTCCTCCGGGCCGAAGTAGTCGGAGTGTGCGGGTGTCGGGCCCTGCCCGTCGATCAGCGGCCTGGGCCCGTCGGCAACCTCGAAGCGTCTGGCCCCGAACGCCTCGCTGGCGGTCGTCGACGGACCGTACCCCGTCCGCCGCGCGGTGGTTGAGGTCCTGCTGCGGCTCCCCGTTGGCCCCTCACGTCGCACTCCAGCGGCAATGGCGGATTCGGGCCACCTCGGCCGACCGGCCCACCTCCGTGGCCAGTTCACCTCTGCCACGCTCTTGGCCCGAGTTCGCCCATCCCTCCGGGTGCGAGTTCCCAGCGGCTCGCGGGTGGCGGGGGCGGGCGCGAGGGAGCGCTTCGCGGGCACGCCGGGTGGGTCGGGCGGCTCGCGCGCCGCCCTCGCGCACCCTCGCTTCTTACGCGGAAGCCCGACACGGCCGAGAAGCGAGCGGCCCGACGGCCACTTGTTCACTCGTCGGTGAACAACTCCGTCGCCTCGGCGGCGTGGACCGCGCGCTGAGCCCAGACCTCCAGTTGACCGAGGTTCGTGCAGGCCAGCACCCGCTCCCGGACCGCGTCGGACACCGAGATGCCCCGCCATTCCAGGATGCGGAGGGTCATTTCCTGGCGGTCCTGGACGCGGCCCTGCTCCAAGCCCTGCTCCCGCCCTTCCTCGCGTACCTGCTCGGCCAGCGGATGCCGCCAGAAGTACTGGATCGCCGTCATCAATTCCCTCCACGTCTGCTTCGCCTGGGGGTCGGCCAGGCACGAGTCGACGAACTGCACGAAGACCGCGGCACTGTCGGGGTCGATGGTCCGCAGGGCGGACGCCAGGGATTCCAGTATGGCCGGAGCCTGCGGCCCACGACCGTGTGTCATCGCCGACAGCACCGCAAGAGGGACATCCCGCTCGGCCTGCCGCTCGTCCGCGATCACCGGCACGTTGTCCGGGCCGAGCACGAGCGGCCGTACCGTCAGCGACTCCCACCCCGGGAAACCGAGCCGGATCGGACGCGAGGCCCACTTCTCCGTGGCACTGCTCTGCGTGATGACGATGAGCACCGGCCCGCACCGGTACTTCTCGTACAGGTACGACAGGTAGTAGGGCCAACTGCCCCGCTTCCGGTCGTCCACCTTGCCCTGCGACTCCACCACCAGCAGATACGTGCCCTCGTCCGTCTCCGCCCGCAGCAGCGTGTCCACCCGACGCTCGACCGGCTCGACCTCCGTCAGGTCCACGTTCAGCGCCGCGATCTCCCTTGGCTCAGGGAACGGCACGTGCAGCACCTTCTGTAACGCCTTCGTCAGCAGCGTCGGATCCTTCTGGAAGATACGGTGCAGCGCCTCATGCGACGAGCCCACCATCACGCCACCCCCAGCTCACACCACACGTACTTCCCCCGGTCCCCGAACCGAGCCGACGGCTGCCATCCCCAGTACTCCGCGCAAGCCGACACCAGCCCCAGCCCCCGCCCCTCCTCCCGCTCCAGCGCCTGCTCCAACGGGACCGGCGGCTCCGGGTCCGTGTCCCACGCCCCGATCCACACCAGCCCCTGCGCCGACCTGCGCACCCGCAACGCCGCCGGCCCCTTCGTGTGCCGCACCGCGTTCGAACCCAGCTCCGTCGCCAGCAGCTCCGCCGTCTCCACCAGCCCCGTCAACCCGTGCAGGGTCAGGATGGCGCGCAGGGTCCGGCGGCAGACCGTCACCGCTCTCAGGTCGTTGGGGACGTAGAGGGTGTAGTCCCAGGTCTCGCCGGTTTCCAAGCTTTCGGGCATGCGTCGTCAACTCCAGTCACTGAGCGGGGGAATGGGGCGTGCAGTGGCATTGCCGTGGCCGTCATGGCAGGACGGCACGGTGCGCTTCCGCAGCGTGTGCGTTGCGTCACCGACCGTAGGGCTAATTGTTTAACCACCGCAAGCTGATCCCGTAGGGTGACGCCCGAACGAGTAACGCGTACCAGCGCGTTGGGAGGACCGTCGATGGCGTTGAGAAACGAGCCGACAGCACGTCAGCTGCGTCTGGCGGTCGAATTGCGGAGGCTCCGCGACGCGGCAGGATTCACGGCCCGGCAGGCGGCTGCCCTGCTGGGAGTGACCGCCCCGGTCATCAGCCAGATCGAGTCCGGCATCGCAGGCGTCAGCGAGAATCGGTTGCGCCGCCTCGCCTCTCACTACGTCTGTACGGACGACGAGTTCGTCGATGCCCTGGTCGCCATGGCCACCGATCGCACGCCTGGTTGGTGGGAGAAGTACCGGGGCCGGCTGCCCACACCCTTCCTGGACCTGTCGGAGCTGGAGCACCACGCCCGGTTTCTGCACCACGTGGCGATCCTGTACGTGCCGGGCCTGCTGCAGACGGAGGACTACGCGCGTGCCGTCTTCTCGTCCAGGCTTCCGGAACTCAATCCTGAAGAGCTGGAGTTGCGCATTCAGCACCGAAAGGAGCGCCAGCGGATCACCATCCCCTACGAAGCGCTGATCCATGAGGCGGCCCTTCGGATCAGGGTCAGTGACCGTGCCACCTCCAAGGGCCAGTTCGCCCGGCTCCTGGAACTCTCCGAAGCGGATCACGTCACCTTGCGTGTCATCCCCTTCGACCTGGACGGCTTCGCCGCTTCCAGCACGATGACGTACGCGGGAGGCCCCCTGCCCAAGCTGGACACCGTGGTACGGGACGCGCCCCACGGCACAGTCCTTATCGACTCCGAGGCCCAGCTCAGCATCTATCGAACTCGCTTCCGTATGGTGGAGGCCGTATCACTCGAACCGGTCGAGTCCCGTGACTTCATCCACAGGCTGGCGAAAGAGCTGTGAGGCACCCCATGGACAACTGGCGCAAGTCGTCCTACTCGGGCGAAGGCGACGGCAACGAGTGCGTGGAGATCGCCACCACCCCCACCCACACCTCCGTCCGCGACTCGAAAACCCCCGCCCGCGCCACCCTCACCTTCCCCACCCCCGCCTTCACCACCTTCCTCCGGGCCCTCAAGGCGCACCCCCGCCCCTGACCCCGTGACCCGTTGTCACACCCCACCGGTACCGTCGGATCATGGCTCAACAGGCGGGGACCCAGACCGGTGAGCGGCGGCTTGCCGTGGTCGAAGGTGTGCTGGAGCGGATCACGTACGCCAATGAGGAGAACGGGTACACGGTGGCCCGGGTCGACACCGGCAGAGGGGCCGGGGATCTCCTCACCGTGGTCGGCGCGCTGCTCGGTGCGCAGGCCGGGGAGTCCCTGCGCATGGAGGGCCGCTGGGGGTCGCATCCGCAGTACGGCAAGCAGTTCCACGTCGAGAACTACACGACCGTGCTGCCGGCCACGGTCCAGGGCATCCGGCGTTATCTGGGATCCGGGCTGGTCAAGGGGATCGGGCCGGTGTTCGCCGACCGGATCACCCAGCACTTCGGGGTGGACACGCTAAGGATCATCGAGGAGGAGCCGAAGCGGCTCGTAGAGGTCCCCGGCCTTGGCCCCAAGCGCACCAAGAAGATCGCCGATGCCTGGGAGGAGCAGAAGGCGATCAAGGAGGTGATGCTCTTCCTCCAGACGGTCGAGGTGTCCACGTCCGTCGCCGTGCGGATCTACAAGAAGTACGGGGACGAGTCCATCTCCGTCGTCAGGGAGCAGCCGTACCGGCTCGCCGCCGATGTCTGGGGCATCGGGTTCCTGACCGCCGACAAGATCGCCCAGTCCGTCGGCATCCCCCATGACAGCCCCGAGCGGGTGAAGGCCGGTCTGCAGTACGCGCTGTCGCAGTCCGCCGACCAGGGGCACTGCTTCCTGCCGGAGGAGCGGCTGATCGCCGATGCCGTGAAGTTGCTCCAGGTCGACACCGGGCTGGTCATCGAGTGTCTCGCCGAGCTGGGTAGGGAGCCGGAGGAGGGGGCCGATCCGGGGGTCGTACGGGAGCGGGTGCCGGGGCCCGACGGCGGGGGAGACGAGCCCGTCAGCGCCGTCTACCTCGTGCCCTTCCACCGCGCCGAGCTGTCGCTGTCCGCCCAGCTGCGGCGGCTGCTGCGCACGGAGCAGGACCGGATGCCGGGCTTCCGGGAGGTGGACTGGGAGAAGGCGCTCGGGTGGCTGAAGGCGCGCACCGGCGCGGATCTCGCGCCCGAGCAGGAGGCGGCGGTCAGGCTGGCGCTGACGGAGAAGGTCGCCGTCCTCACCGGCGGACCGGGGTGCGGAAAGTCGTTCACCGTCCGGTCCGTCGTGGAGCTGGCCCGGGCCCGGCGCGCCAAGGTGCTGCTGGCCGCCCCGACCGGGCGGGCCGCCAAGCGGCTGGCCGAGCTGACCGGGGCCGAGGCCTCCACCGTGCACCGGCTGCTGGAGCTGAAGCCGGGCGGTGACGCGGCCTACGACCGGGACCGCCCGCTCGACGCCGACCTGGTGGTCGTGGACGAGGCCTCCATGCTGGACCTGCTGCTCGCCAACAAGCTCGTGAAGGCCGTACCGCCGGGGGCGCACCTGCTCTTCGTGGGGGACGTGGACCAGCTGCCCAGTGTGGGGGCGGGGGAGGTGCTCCGCGATCTGCTCGCCGACGGGAGCCCGGTCCCGGCCGTAAGGCTCACCCGGGTCTTCCGGCAGGCCCAGCAGTCCGGAGTCGTCACCAACGCGCACCGGATCAACGCGGGGCAGCATCCGCTCACCGACGGGATGAAGGACTTCTTCCTCTTCGTGGAGGACGACACGGAGGCCGCGGGCCGGCTGACCGTGGACGTGGCCGCGCGGCGGATTCCGGCCAAGTTCGGGCTGGACCCGCGCCGGGATGTGCAGGTGCTCGCGCCGATGCACCGGGGGCCGGCCGGCGCGGGCGCGCTGAACGGGCTGCTCCAGCAGGCCATCACGCCCGGGCGGCCCGACCTGCCGGAGAGGCGGTTCGGCGGCCGGGTCTTCCGCGTCGGCGACAAGGTCACCCAGATTCGCAACAATTACGAGAAAGGGAAGAACGGTGTCTTCAACGGCACCGTGGGCGTCGTCACCTCGCTCGACCCGGTCGACCAGCGCCTGACCGTGCTGACGGACGAGGACGAGGAGGTTCCGTACGAATTCGACGAACTGGACGAACTGGCGCACGCGTACGCCGTGACCATCCACCGCTCGCAGGGCAGTGAATATCCCGCCGTGGTGATTCCGGTCACCACCGGGGCATGGATGATGCTCCAGCGGAACCTGCTCTACACGGCGGTCACCCGGGCCCGGCAGCTGGTCGTCCTCGTCGGTTCGCGCAAGGCGATCGGGCAGGCGGTGCGCACGGTGTCGGCCGGGCGGCGGTTCACGGCCCTGGACTTCCGGCTGCGGGCCTGAACCCCCGGTCCGGCGTCCGGTGAACTCCGGCCCCGGGGCCGGTGGATCCCGGGCCGGGCACCGTCAACCACGGGTCTGTACAAAAAATGATCGATCAAATGAGTCACGAAGGTCACAGAGCACTTCCAGATGCCCCTCCGAGGGGGCAGGATGAGCAGGTTGACGGCACTGAGTGCCGCCAATAGGCCCAATGGTCGACCCCGAGTGCACTCTGCTGAGCCAAATGGGGGATGGTAGAGACAGTCAGGGCACCTCGAAGATGAGGCACTACGTCGGTGAGGGAAGACGTGAGCGACAACTCTGTAGTACTGCGGTACGGCGACGGCGAGTACACCTACCCGGTGGTCGACAGCACCGTCGGTGACAAGGGCTTCGACATCGGGAAGCTCCGCGCCCAGACCGGTCTGGTGACCCTGGACAGTGGGTACGGCAACACGGCCGCCTACAAATCCGCGGTCACCTACCTCGACGGCGAGGCGGGCATCCTCCGCTACCGCGGCTACCCCATCGAGCAGCTGGCCGAGCGCTCCACCTTCCTTGAGGTGGCGTACCTGCTGATCAACGGCGAGCTGCCGACCGTCGACCAGCTGACGGCGTTCAAGACCGACATCACGCGGCACACCCTGCTGCACGAGGACGTCAAGAACTTCTACCGGGGCTTCCCGCGCGACGCCCACCCGATGGCGATGCTGTCCTCGGTCGTCTCGGCGCTGTCCACCTTCTACCAGGACAGCCACAACCCGTTCGACGAGACCCAGCGCGACCTCTCCACGATCCGGCTGCTCGCGAAGCTCCCGACGATCGCCGCGTACGCGTACAAGAAGTCGATCGGCCACCCGTTCGTCTACCCGCGCAACGACCTCGGCTACGTCGAGAACTTCCTGCGGATGACCTTCTCGGTGCCGGCGCAGGAGTTCGAGCTCGACCCGGTCGTCGTCTCCGCGCTGGACAAGCTGCTGATCCTGCACGCCGACCACGAGCAGAACTGTTCGACCTCGACGGTCCGCCTGGTCGGCTCCTCGCAGGCCAACATGTTCGCGTCGATCTCGGCCGGCATCAGCGCGCTGTGGGGCCCGCTGCACGGCGGCGCCAACCAGTCCGTGCTGGAGATGCTGGAGGGCATCCGTGACTCGGGCTCCGACGTCGACACCTTCATCCGCAAGGTGAAGAACAAGGAGGACGGCGTCCGCCTGATGGGCTTCGGCCACCGGGTCTACAAGAACTTCGACCCGCGCGCCAAGATCATCAAGGCCGCCGCGCACGACGTGCTCTCCGCGCTGGGCAAGGAGGACGAGCTCCTCGACATCGCCCTGAAGCTGGAGGAGCACGCGCTGTCCGACGACTACTTCGTCGAGCGCAAGCTGTACCCGAACGTGGACTTCTACACCGGTCTGATCTACCGGGCCATGGGCTTCCCGACCGAGATGTTCACGGTCCTGTTCGCCCTCGGCCGCCTGCCGGGCTGGATCGCCCAGTGGACCGAGATGATCAAGGAGCCGGGTTCCCGCATCGGCCGCCCGCGCCAGATCTACACGGGCGTCGTCGAGCGCGACTTCGTTCCGGTCGAGGAGCGCTGAGCGTACGTACCGAGCGGAAGGGCCTGCCTGTCCGGGCGGGCCCTGAAGCGGTGATCCGGCGTCCCCTGGCGCCGCGATCCACACGGCGAGAGAACCCATTCGGCGAAAAGAAGAAGGCGCCCTGAGTCGCCGGTCCCCCCACGGGCCGACGACCAGGGCGCCTTCCCATGTCCCGGTGCGGATTCCCCCCACGGGATCCGGCCGGGCGCTCGGAGAGGACAGCGCCTGAATCGCTGTCGGTGAGCACAACGAGCAAAACTCGCCGTACTCCAGTGATGCGGTGCGATCTGCCGGGACAGCGCACGCTGGGAGGGCCGCTCAAAGCTTCCCGGTGTACGTGCCCCGGCAACGCATCTCTGAGGAAGTCCCCCAAGACATCCTCAGACGCCAGTCAGCGCCCCCCAAGACGCTGGTCTGACACCGCCAACTTAGACCTTCGAACCCCTTCGATGGTTACGTTCGCATCACTGTGATCTGCGTCTCTTGCATATGTCCTTTTAAGTGCGCAAGAGCCCCGATACAGCAATCGGGGCTCAAGCGTAAGGATGATGCGCGAGCCTTGTGAAGAGCTTATGTGAGGTCCGCGTCGGACTCCAGGGGGACTCCGACATCGGTCACGGGCGATCGCCGCCGGTCCCGCGGCTCCACCGCCGGCTCACCGGAAGGCGCGCAGCCGCAGGCTGTTGGTCACCACGAACACCGAGGAGAAGGCCATGGCCGCCCCCGCGATCATCGGGTTGAGCAGCCCGGCCGCGGCCAGCGGCAGCGCGGCGACGTTGTAGCCGAAGGCCCACACGAGGTTGCCCTTGATGGTGGCGAGCGTCCGGCGGGACAGCCGGATCGCGTCCGCGGCCACCCGCAGGTCCCCGCGGACCAGCGTCAGATCGCCGGCCTCGATCGCCGCGTCCGTGCCGGTGCCCATGGCCAGGCCCAGGTCGGCGGTGGCGAGCGCGGCCGCGTCGTTCACGCCGTCGCCGACCATGGCCACGGAGCGCCCCTCGCGCTGCAGCCGTCGTACGACCTCCACCTTGTCCTCGGGCAGCACCTCGGCGTGGATGTGCGCGGAGTCGATGCCGACGGTCCGCGCGACCGCCTCGGCGACGGTCCGGTTGTCGCCGGTGAGCAGCACCGGCGTCAGCCCCAGCGCGCGCAGCTCGCGGACCGCCTCGGCGCTGGTCTCCTTGACCGCGTCGGCGACGGCGATGACCCCGCGTGCCCGCCCGTCCCAGCCCGCCACGACGGCCGTACGGCCCTCCTGCTCGGCCTCGCGGGCCGCGCGGGCCAACTCCTGCGGCAGCGCGTCGTACAGGCGCCCCACGGCCACCTCACGGCCTTCCACGCGTCCGCGTACGCCCCGTCCGGGCACGTTCTCGAAGTGCTCCGCCGGCGGCAGGGCCCCGGCGCGTTCCTCCGCACCGGCGGCGATCGCACGGGCCACCGGGTGCTCGGAGGCGTGCTCCAGGGCACCCGCGAGCCGCAGCACCTCCTTCTCGTCCTCGCCCTCGGCGACGTACACCGCCTGCAGGCTCATCCGGCCGGTGGTGACCGTGCCGGTCTTGTCGAGGACCACCGTGTCGACGCGGCGCGTGGACTCCAGTACCTCCGGGCCCTTGATCAGGATGCCGAGCTGGGCGCCGCGGCCGGTGCCGACCATCAGCGCGGTCGGGGTGGCGAGGCCCAGCGCGCAGGGGCAGGCGATGATCAGTACGGCGACGGCGGCCGTGAACGCGGCGGCCGTGTCGCCGGTGACGCCCAGCCAGACCCCGAAGGTGCCGAGCGCGACGAGGATGACCACGGGGACGAAGACGGCGGAGATCCGGTCGGCTAGCCGCTGCACCTCGGCCTTGCCGTTCTGGGCGTCCTCCACCAGCCGCGCCATCCGGGCGAGCTGGGTGTCGGCGCCGACCCGGGCGGCCTCCACGACGAGCCGGCCGCCCGCGTTGACCGTCGCGCCGGTGACCCGGTCGCCGGGGCCCACGTCGACCGGCACGGACTCGCCGGTCAGCATGGAGGCGTCCACGGCGGAGACGCCCTCGACCACCGAGCCGTCGGTGGCGATCTTCTCGCCGGGCCGTACGACGAACCGGTCGCCCACGGCCAGGGACGACACCGGTATCCGCACCTCGCGGCCGTCCCGCAGCGCCGCCACGTCCTTGGCGCCCAGCTCCATCAGCGCCTTCAGGGCGGCACCCGCGCGGCGCTTGGAACGGGCCTCCAGGTAGCGGCCGAGCAGGATCAGCGCGACGACCCCGGAGGCTACCTCCAGGTAGATCGTGGAGGCGCCGTCCGTGCGGGAGACGGTGAGGCGGAACGCGTCGTTCATGCCGGACATGCCCGCGTCGCCGAAGAACAGCGCCCACAGCGACCAGCCGAAGGCGGCCAGCGTGCCGACCGAGACGAGGGTGTCCATGGTCGCGGCGCCGTGCCGCAGGTTGGTCCAGGCGGCCCGGTGGAAGGGCGCGCCGCCCCAGACGACGACCGGTGCGGCGAGGGTGAGCGAGAGCCACTGCCAGTTGTCGAACTGGAGCGCCGGGATCATCGCGAGCAGCACCACGGGGGCGGCGAGCAGCGCGGAGACGAGCAGGCGGTGGCGGAGGGCGCCGAGTTCGGCGTCCGGTGCGGGGGTTCCCGGTTCCGCTTCGGGCGCGGGGGTGGGCGGCGGGGGTTCCTCGGCGGTGTAGCCGGTCTTCTCCACGGTGGCGATCAGGTCGGCGACCTGGACGCCGTCGGCGTACGCGACCTTGGCCTTCTCGGTGGCGAAGTTGACGGTGGCGCTGACGCCGTCCATCCGGTTGAGCTTCTTCTCCACCCGGGCGGCGCAGGAGGCGCAGGTCATCCCGCCGATGAGCAACTCGACCTCGCCGGTCGTGCCCGCGTCGGCGGCCGTCTCTGCGGTGGTGCTGGTCATGTCCGGACTCCAGACATCGGACCGGGCCGTACGGATCCAGTATCAGCTGGTCGGCACGGCCCGGTCGGGGGATCGGAGGGTGTTCCCGGGTTCCTCCCGGGGTTCCCCGGATTCGTCCCGGGTCTTCCGAGGGTTGTCGTCCCCGGGTTCCCGGGTTCGTCCCGGGCTTTCCGGGCTTCGCGCCCGGGGTCCCCGGCTTCGTTCCGGGTCTTCCCGGGCTCCGTGCCCGGGGTCCCCGGGGCCCCGGGTTCTTCCCGGTTCTTCCCGGTTCTTTCCCGGCTTCTTCCTCAGGCCTGGCCGGCCAGCTCGAAGCCGGCCTCGTCCACGGCGGCGCGCACGGCCTCCTGGTCCAGCGGGGCCGCGGAGACGACGGTCACCTCGCCGGTCGACGCGACGGCCTTCACCGAGCTGACGCCCGGGATCTGCGAGATCTCGCCGGAGACGGACCCCTCGCAGTGGCCACAGCTCATGCCGGTCACCTTGTAGACGGCGGTGACGGGGCCCGGGGTGTCGGTCTGAGCGGTCATGTCGTTACTCCTCGTCGAGGCGTGTGGGGCCAGTGGGGTCCCGCGGAGTGCCGCGGGGGATCCCCATGCTCTCCAGACTATACCCCTAGGGGGTATTAATCCACCGCAGGGGCACCGGCCCGACGGCCGGTCAGCGGCTCCAGGTAGCGGATGAGGACGTCCTTGGTCTCCCGGACGTAGGCCGCGCGCTCGGCGCCCTCGTGGGCCAGGACCAGTTCCAGGCCGGCCTTGTAGATGCCGAGGCAGACGTGGGCGGTGCGGGTGACCTCGGCCGCGGTGGCGTCCGGCATGAGCGAGTCGAGCAGCCCCTCTATCCGGCCGATCACGGTCGTGTGCAACTGGTCGTGCGCCTCGGCCATCCGGCCCGGGATGTCGGGGCCGTGCATGAGCGCGAAGAAGACCGGGTGGTCGGTGTTGAAGGCCATGAACCGGTCGACGGCCGAGCCGATCGCCTCCTCCAGCGGGGTGGCGGGGTCGACCGGTGCCAGCGCCTCGCCGTACGCCTCCCGCATCTCGTGCATCAGGCGGTCGCCCAGCTCGATCGCGATCGCTTCCTTGTTCGGGAAGAACTGGTAGAGGGTGCCGGGCGAGACGCCGGCCTCGCGGGCGATGGCGTTGGTGCTGGCGGCGGTGTAGCCGGTGGTGCAGAAGACCTGGGCGGCGGCCTGGAGCAGCTGTGCGATGCGGCGCTCGCCGCGGGCCTGGCGGCGGCGCGGCTGCGGCTCCTTCTCCGTGGTGTCGGACACGCGTTATCCCCAGCTCTCCGAACGCGATTGACAAACGCGAGCGGTCACTCGCATTCTGGTGAAACGCGAGCGATCTCTCGTGTTTTTCAGTCTATGGCAATGACTGATCCATGCTGCCGTGCCCGCGCACGGCCGCGCTGGTCAGGGTGAAGGGGACACCGCACGATGACCGAAGTCAACAAGGCGCCGCGGCCCGCGGACGCACCACCCCGGATCGGCGGCTGGACGCGGTTCGTCACCGCCCGGCCCCGCCTGTCGCTGCTGGTGGCCCTGGTGCTCACCGCCCTCGCCGTGCTGGCCGGCAGCGGGGTCGCGGACCGGCTCGGCAGCGGCGGCTGGGAGGACCCGGCCGCCGAGTCGACGTACGCGACGAAGGCACTGGAGCGCGAGTTCCCCGGCTCGCAGCCGAACATGCTGCTCCTGGTGGACGCCGGCCGCGCCTCGGTGGACGACCCGGCGGTGGCCGCGCAGGCCCGCGCGCTGGCCCGGCGACTGGCGGGGGAGCCGGGCGTGACCGGCATCGGCTCCTACTGGCAGGCCGCCCCCGCCCAAGCGCCGGCCCTGCGCGCCGAGGACGGCCACGAGGCCCTGATCGCCGCCCGCATCACCGGCGACGAGAGCGCGATGGGCCGGACCCTGGACCGCATGGCGCCCCACTACCGGGGCACGCACGGCCCGGTGCGGGTGAGGATCGGCGGCATCGTCGCGGTGCGGCACGAGATGCAGACGATCATCAAGGAGGACCTCGCCCGCGCCGAGCTGATCGCCCTGCCGATCACCCTGGTGCTGCTGGTCATGGTCTTCGGCAGTGCGGTCGCGGCCCTGCTCCCGCTGTGCGTCGGCGTCGTCGCCATCCTGGGCACGAACGCGGTGCTGCGCGGCCTGACCGCCTTCACCGACGTCTCCGTCTTCGCGCTGAACCTCACCACGGCCCTCGGCCTCGGCCTCGCCATCGACTACGCGCTCTTCATCGTCCGCCGCTACCGCGAGGAGCTGTCCTCCGGCGCCGACCCGCTGACCGCGGTGGGCACGACCCTGCGCACGGCCGGCCGCACCGTGCTCTTCTCCGCCCTGACGGTCGCGGTCTCGCTGGCCGCCATGATGCTCTTCCCGCAGTACTTCCTGCGGTCCTTCGCCTACGCCGGCATCGCCGTGGTCCTCCTCGCGGCGGCCGCCGCCCTGATCCTGCTCCCGGCCGCGCTGGTCCTGCTCGGCCACCGGGTCGACTCCCTCGACCTGCGCCGCCTGTTCCGCCGGGGCCGCGAGCCGAAACCGGCCGAGGGCACCGCATGGGCGCGCGCGGCCGGCCTGGTGATGCGCCGCGCCCCGCTCTTCGCCCTCGGCACCACGGCCCTGCTGATGATGCTCGGACTGCCTTTCCTGGGCGTGACGTTCGGTACGGCCGACGACCGGCAGCTGCCCTCGGCCGCCGAGTCCCACGTGGTGCAGCAGCACATCCGCGAGGGCTTCCCCGGCAGCCCCGGCGGCGGCCTCGAAGTCCTCGCCGAGGGCCGGGCCACCCCCGCCCAGTACGCCGCCTACAGGCAGCGCGTGGCCGCCCTGCCGGAGGTGGTCCGCGTCGACGGCCCCCTGGTCGAGGGCGACACCGCCTACTTCACGGTCCAGGCCAGGGGCGAGGCGGTGGACGACCCCGCGCAGCGCCTGGTCGGCGACCTGCGCGCGCTGCGCGCCCCCTTCGACACCGAGGTGACCGGCACGGCCGCCGTCCTCGTGGACACCAAGCACGCGATAGCCGAACGCCTGCCCTGGGCCGCCGTGTTCATAGCCGGCGTCACGCTCCTGCTGGTCTTCCTGCTCACCGGCAGCGTGCTGATACCCCTGCAGGCCGTGGTGCTCAACGCGCTCAGCCTGACGGCGATGTTCGGCGCGGTCGTCTGGGTCTTCCAGGACGGCCACCTGTCCGGCCCGCTCGGCTTCACCAGCCCCGGGTCCATCGAGACCACCCTGCCCGTCCTGATGTTCTGCGTGGCCTTCGGCCTCTCCATGGACTACGGCGTGTTCCTGCTCTCCCGCATCAAGGAGGAGTACGACCGCACGGGCGACCACGAGCGAGCGGTCCGTCTCGGCCTCCAGCGCACGGGCGGCCTCATCACGGCGGCGGCGGTCATCCTCGCGGTGGTGATGGTGGCGATCGGCACCTCCCGGGTGACCAACACCAAGATGCTGGGCCTCGGTATCGCCCTCGCGGTGCTGATGGACGCGCTGGTGGTCCGCAGCCTCCTGGTCCCGGCCGTCATGCGGCTGACCGGGAGGGCGACCTGGTGGGCGCCGGGGTGGCTCAGGCGCTTCCACGAACGGTTCGGTCTGAGCGAGGGTGAGCGGGAGGAGCCCTGGAGCAGCGCGGGGACGGGTGCGAGCGGTCGGGAGGAACCGGCACTGGCCGCACCCCCCGGCGGCGCCCGGAGCGTCTAGCCTGCGCGCGGGTTTCCGCAGGTTTCCGAAGGGAGCAGGCATGCGAGCCGTGGTGTTCGAGGAGTACGGAAAACCGGCCGAGGTGCGGGACGTACCCGACCCGGAGCCCGCGGAGCACGGCGTGGTCGTCCGCGTCGAGGCCACCGGTCTCTGCCGCAGCGACTGGCACGGCTGGATGGGCCACGACCCGGACATCACGCTGCCGCACGTGCCGGGGCACGAACTCGCCGGTGTGGTGGAGGCGGTGGGCGCGCGGGTGACCGGCCGGCGGCCCGGCGACCGGGTCACCGCGCCGTTCGTCTGCGCCTGCGGCGGCTGCCCGTCCTGCGCGGCGGGCGACCAGCAGGTGTGCGAACGCCAGACCCAGCCCGGCTTCCACCACTGGGGTTCCTTCGCCGAGTACGTCGCGCTCGACCACGCCGACGTCAATCTCGTCGCGCTCCCGGACGACATGGCGTACGCCACCGCCGCCGCCCTCGGCTGCCGCTTCGCCACCGCGTTCCGTGCCGTGGTGCAGCAGGGCCGAGTGGCGGCCGGGCAGTGGGTCGCGGTGCACGGCTGCGGCGGGGTCGGCCTGTCGGCGGTGATGATCGCGGCGGCCTCGGGGGCCCGGGTGGTCGCCGTCGACGTGTCACCGCGAGCGCTGGAGCTGGCGCGGACGTTCGGCGCCGCCGTGTGCCTGGACGCGACCGGCGTGTCCGACTCGGCCGCCGCGGTCCGGGAGCTGACCGGCGGCGGCGCCCACCTCTCCCTGGACGCGCTGGGCTCGCCGGCCACCTGCGCGGCTTCGGTGAACGGCCTGCGCCGCCGCGGCCGGCACGTCCAGGTCGGCCTGCTGCCCTCGGCCGACGGCACCACCCCGGTGCCGCTGGCCCGTGCCATCGCCCTTGAGCTGGAGCTGCTCGGCAGCCACGGCATGGCCGCCCACGCCTACCCCGGCATGCTGGACCTGGTCCGCTCCGGCGCCCTGCGCCCGGACCTCCTGGTGACCCGGACGATCACGCTCGACGCGGCCCCGGCGGCGCTCGCGGCGATGGACACGGCACCGGGCGCCGGCGTCACGGTCATCAACCCCTGGAGCTGACACCGCCCCCGCCACCCCCGCCGACAGCCGCCCCCCCCGCCGCCCCCGCACCCTGGGAACCACCGCCCGGCCACCGCTCCCGAGAGCGACACCGCCTGGCCGCCGCACCCCGGGGCCCACCGCCCGACCGCCCGCGTCCACAGCCCCCAGGGCCACCGTCCGACCGCCGCTCCCTAGGGGCCACCGCCCGACCGCCGCTCCCGGGGGTCACCGCCCGGCCGCCTCCCCCGACAGCAGCCCCCGGGGGACCGCCCGACCACCGCTCCCCGGGGCACCACCGCCCGACCTCCCCCGGGGGCCCCCAGACCGCCCCCCGGGGACAGCGGTCAGCCGGTCAGTCGTCTCTGCGGCCGCGGTTGCGGGGGCGGGAGGCGACCCAGGCGCGGACCGTGTCGGCGTACCAGTAGGGCTTGCCGCCCTCGACGTGGTCGGGCGGGGGCAGCAGCCCGTGCTTGCGGTAGGACCGTACGGTGTCCGGCTGCACCCGGATGTGCGCCGCGATCTCCTTGTAGGACCAGAGCCTTCGGTCGGCCATGCGTTGCACCTCCCCGCGCGCACCGCGGCGACGAGCCGGGAACGGCCGCCGGGGGGACCGGGCGCTGCGCTGATCACCCACCCTGTGCCCGGTGAACGACGCGCAGGGACCAAGGGCTCACTCCTGTCGATCAGGTGTGACGGAGGGTTCGCGTACATGCAACATGTGTGACAGGAAGCGGTTGTTTGTGACGAAAGGATCACGGATGGTGATGCCCGGCAGGTCGGCAGGCGCCCTGCCCGCTCCCCGAAGGGGACTGGTCCGAATGTCTGGACAAAACATTGACAGGGCTCGTCGTGCGGGGCTAGAAAGCCGGGGAGAGCCGTGACGAAGGGAAGCCGATGGCCTACGACCTGATCACCATGGGGCGGATCGGAGTGGACCTGTACCCGCTGCAGACCGGTGTCCCGCTCGCGCAGGTGTCGTCCTTCGGCAAGTTCCTCGGCGGGTCGGCGACGAACGTCGCGGTCGCCGCCGCCCGGCTCGGCCGGCGCACGGCCGTGATCACCCGCACCGGCGACGACCCGTTCGGCGCCTATCTCCACGAGGCGCTGCGCGGCTTCGGCGTCGACGACCGCTGGGTCACCCCCGTCCCCGGCCTGCCCACCCCGGTCACCTTCTGCGAGGTCTTCCCGCCCGACGACTTCCCCCTCTACTTCTACCGGCAGCCCAAGGCGCCCGACCTGGAGATCGACGCCCACGAGCTGGACCTGGGCGCCATCCGCGAGGCCAGGATCTTCTGGGTCACCGGCACCGGCCTGAGCGAGGAGCCGAGCCGTACGGCGACCCTCGCGGCCCTCGCCCACCGGGCCAAGGCCGGCATCACCGTCTTCGACCTCGACTGGCGCCCCATGTTCTGGGCCGACCCCGACACCGCCCGCCCCTTCTACGCGGAGGCCCTGCGCCACACCACCGTCGCCGTCGGCAACCTGGACGAGGTGGAGGTCGCGACCGGCGTGCGCGAACCGCATGCCGCCGCCCGCGCCCTGCTGGACGCCGGTGTCGAGCTGGCCGTCGTCAAGCAGGGGCCCAAGGGGGTCCTCGCCGTCGACCGGCGGGGCGAGACCGCCGAGGTGCCGCCGCTGCCCGTCACCGTCCTCAACGGACTCGGTGCCGGAGACGCCTTCGGCGGCTCCCTGTGCCACGGCCTGCTCGCCGGCTGGGGCCTGGAGGCGATCATGCGGTACGCCAACGCGGCCGGTGCCCTCGTCGCCTCCCGTCTGGAGTGCTCCTCCGCGATGCCCACCCCCGACGAGGTGGCCGCCGCGCTCGACGCCGGAGCGGTGCTGTGAGGGCCGGCCGTGTCGTGGGCACGCACCAGGAAGGCGGCTCGGGCGGCCGGACCTCCCGCGTGGACGTCGCCGAACTCGTCCGCCTCCGCACCCGCCACCCCGAGGCGATCGCCGAGGCCGCCGCGCGCCGGGCGCGCAGGCCGCTGCTCAACGAGACCGGCCGGCTGATGATCGTCGCCGCCGACCACCCGGCCCGCGGCGCGCTCGGGATCGGTGACCGCAAGCTCGCCATGGCCAACCGTGCCGACCTGCTGGAACGGCTCTGCCTCGCGCTGTCCCGGCCCGGCGTGGACGGCGTCCTCGCCACCGCCGACATCCTGGACGACCTGCTCCTGCTCGGCGTCCTGGACCACAAGGTCGTCATGGGCTCGATGAACCGCGGCGGGCTGCAGGGTGCCAGCTTCGAGCTGGACGACCGGTTCACCGGCCACCGCCCGGAGGACATCGAGCGTCTCGGCTTCGACGCGGGCAAGCTGCTGCTGCGCGTCGACTACGCCGACCCGGGCTCCCTGACCACCCTGGAGTCCACCGCCCGGGCCATCGACGCCATGGCCGAGCGCCGGCTGCCGGTGTTCGTGGAGCCGTTCATCAGCCGCCGCACTCCGGAGGGGAAGGTGGCGAACGACCTGTCCGCCGAGGCGGTCACCCGGTCCATCGCCATCGCCTCCGGCCTCGGCGGCTCCTCCGCCTACACCTGGCTGAAGGTGCCGGTCACCGCGAACCCGGACGACATGGCCCGGGTCATGGAGACCTCCACGCTGCCCGCCGTGCTGCTCGGCGGGGACATCGGCGACTCGCCCGAGGACCAGGTCGCCGCCTACGAGAAGTGGCGCGGCGCACTCCGACTCCCCACCGTGCGCGGCCTGGTGGTCGGCCGCTCGCTGCTGTACCCGGCGGACGGCGATGTGGCCGCCGCCGTGGACACCGCCGTAGGACTGCTGTGAGGGCCGAATGACCAGCACCGATCTGCATCTGCCCAGGGGCGCCACCGCGAACGCCCCGTACGCCGTCGACATCGGCCCCGAGCTGGCCGGCTGGGCGCACAGCAGCCTGCGGGTGGTCGAGTTGCCGCCCGGTGGCCGCGAGGAGCTCACCGCCGGGGACAGTGAGTGGATCGTGCTTCCGCTGGAAGGCGGATGTACCGTACAAATTGAAACTGCGTCACATGAGCAGTGCGAGTTCCAACTCCTGGGCCGGAAGAGCGTGTTCGCGAGCGTCTCCGACTTCGCGTACGTTCCCCGGGACGCCCGGGTCCTGATCGCCTCCGGCGCGGGAGGCCGCTTCGCCCTGGCAGGAGCGAAGTGCGAGCGACGACTCCCCGCCCGCTACGGCCCCGCGCCGGAGGTCCCCGTCGAGGAACGCGGCAGCGGCACCTGCGCCCGCCGGGTGCGCAACTTTGCCTCCGCGGACTCCTTCGACTGCGACAAGCTGATCGCCGTGGAGGTGATCACCCCGGGCGGCAACTGGTCCTCGTACCCGCCGCACAAGCACGACGAGCACCGGCCGGGCGAGGAGTCCGAGCTGGAGGAGATCTACTACTTCGAGATCGACGGGCCGAACGGGCTGGGGTACCAGCGGGTGTTCCCCTCGCGCGAGGGCGGGGCGGACGTCCTCGCCGAGGTCCGCTCCGGCGACGCCGTCCTCGTGCCCGACGGCTGGCACGGCCCGTCCATCGCCCAGCCCGGGCACGACATGTACTACCTGAACGTCATGGCGGGCCCCGGACGGACCCGGGAGTGGCGGATCTGCTTCCACCCCGACCACACCGACACCACAGGGGGATACCGATGACGATCCGGCTCACCGTCGCCCAGGCGCTCGTCCGCTTCCTCGCCGCCCAGTACACCGAACGGGACGGCGAACGGCGGCGGCTGATCGGCGCCACCTGGGGCATCTTCGGGCACGGCAACGTCGCCGGCATCGGCCAGGCGCTGATCGAGCACGGCGACGTCATGCCGTATCACCAGGGCCGCAACGAGCAGTCCATGGTGCACGCGGCGGTCGGCTACGCCCGCCAGTCGAACCGCCTGTCCACGCACGCGGTGACGACGTCCATCGGCCCCGGCGCGACCAACCTGGTCACCGGCGCCGCCCTCGCCACCATCAACCACCTGCCGGTGCTGCTCCTGCCCGGCGACGTCTTCGCCACCCGCCCCGCCGACCCGGTCCTGCAGCAGCTGGAGGTGCCGTACGCGGGCGACGTGTCGGTCAACGACACGCTGCGCCCGGTGTCGAGGTACTTCGACCGCATCACCCGGCCGGAGGCGTTGATTCCGTCGGCTCTGCAGGCCATGCGGGTCCTCACCGACCCCGTGGAGACCGGCGCGGTCACCCTCGCCCTCCCGCAGGACGTGCAGGCGGAGGCGTACGACTGGCCGGAGGAGTTCTTCTCGGCGCGTGTGTGGACCGTACGGCGGCCGGGCGCGGACCCCACCGAGCTGGCGGAGGCGGTCCGGGCGGTCCGCTCCGCCGCCAGGCCGCTGGTGATCGCGGGCGGCGGGGTCCACCACAGCCGCGCCGAGGAGGCCCTCGCGGAGTTCGCGGCGGCGACCCGCATCCCGGTCGCCTCCACCCAGGCCGGAAAGGGCTCGCTGCGGCACGACCACCCGCAGGACGTCGGCGGGATCGGCCACACGGGCACCGCGACCGCCGACGAGCTGGCCCGCACCGCGGACCTCGTGATCGGCGTCGGTACCCGCTACACCGACTTCACCACGGCCTCCGGCACCCTCTTCGAGAACCCGGACGTCCGCTTCGTGAACCTCAACATCGCGCCCTTCGACGGCCACAAACTGGCCGGCCTCCCACTGGTCGCCGACGCCCGCAGCGGCCTGGGCGAGCTGACCGAGGCGCTGGCCATGCACGGCCACACCGTCGCCGACGCCTACGTCAGCCGGTACAGCGAGGACAAGGAACGCTGGGAGCAGCGCGTCGACGCCTGCTTCGAGGCCGGGGAGCCGGACGTACGGCCGTCCCAGCCGCAGGTCATCGGTGCCCTGGACGCGCTGGTGGACGAGTCGGACATCATCGTCAACGCGGCCGGTTCCCTCCCCGGCGACCTGCACAGGCTGTGGCGGGCGCGGTCCCGCGACCAGTACCACCTGGAGTACGGCTACTCCTGCATGGGCTACGAGATCCCGGCCGCCCTCGGCGTGAAGCTCGCCGCACCCGGGCGGAACGTGTGGGCGCTGGTCGGGGACGGTACGTATCTGATGATGCCGACGGAGATCGTGACCGCGGTCCAGGAGGGCATCGCGATCAAGATCCTGCTGGTGCAGAACCACGGGTACGCCTCGATCGGCGGACTCTCGGAGTCGGTGGGCGGCGAGCGGTTCGGCACCGCCTACCGCTTCCCGACCGAGGAGGGGACGTACACCGGCGCTCCGCTGCCCGTCGACCTCGCCGCCAACGCGGCCAGCCTGGGCATGCGGGTGCTGCGCGCGAAGACCGTACGGGAGCTGCGCGCGGCGCTCGCGGAGGCGCGTGCCGCCGACACTCCCACATGTGTCTACGTGGAGACCGAAACGTCCGACACTGTGTCGGGCGCGCCTCCCGCGCAGGCCTGGTGGGATGTTCCTGTGGCCGAGACCGCGACCCGACCGTCCGCGGTCAAGGCACGTGAGCTGTACGAACGGCACGTCTCGACCCGACGCCGCCATCTGTAGAAGGAGTCTTAGGGCATGACGAAGATCGTCAACCACTGGATCGGCGGCAAGACCGTCGAAGGGGCGTCGGGTACGTACGGGCCGGTCACCGACCCGGCCACCGGCGCGGTCACCACGAAGGTCGCGTTCGCGTCGGTCGAGGAGGTGGACGCGGCGGTGGCGGCCGCCAAGGACGCCTATCTGACCTGGGGCCAGTCCTCGCTGGCACAGCGGACCTCGATCCTCTTCAGGTTCCGGGCGCTGCTCGACGCCCACCGCGACGAGATCGCCGAGCTGATCACGGCCGAGCACGGCAAGGTGCACTCGGACGCGCTCGGCGAGGTCGCCCGCGGCCTGGAGATCGTCGACCTGGCCTGCGGCATCAGCGTCCAGCTCAAGGGCGAGCTGTCCACGCAGGTCGCCACGCGGGTGGACGTCTCCTCGATCCGCCAGCCGCTCGGTGTCGTCGCCGGCATCACGCCGTTCAACTTCCCGGCGATGGTCCCGATGTGGATGTTCCCGATCGCCATCGCGTGCGGCAACACCTTCGTGCTCAAGCCGTCCGAGAAGGACCCGTCGGCGTCGATCAGGATCGCCGAGCTGCTGTCCGAGGCCGGTCTGCCGGACGGCGTCTTCAACGTCGTCCACGGTGACAAGGTGGCCGTCGACCGGCTGCTGGAGCACCCGGACGTCAAGGCCGTCTCGTTCGTCGGCTCGACCCCGATCGCCCGCCACATCCACACCACCGCCTCCGCCAACGGCAAGCGCGTGCAGGCCCTGGGCGGCGCCAAGAACCACATGCTGGTCCTGCCGGACGCCGACCTGGACGCGGCGGCCGACGCGGCCGTCTCCGCCGCCTACGGCTCCGCGGGCGAGCGCTGCATGGCCATCTCGGCGGTCGTCGCCGTGGGCGCCATCGGCGACACGCTGGTGGAGAAGATCCGCGAGCGGGCCGAGAAGATCAAGATCGGCCCGGGCAACGACCCGACGTCCGAGATGGGCCCGCTGATCACCGCCGCCCACCGCGACAAGGTGGCCTCGTACGTCTCCGGTGCCGCCGCCGAGGGCGCCGAGGTCGTCCTGGACGGCACCGGTTACACCGTCGAGGGCTTCGAGGACGGTCACTGGGTCGGCATCTCGCTGCTGGACAAGGTGCCGACCAGCGCGAAGGCGTACCAGGACGAGATCTTCGGCCCGGTGCTGTGCGTGCTGCGCGCCGACACCTACGAGGAGGGCGTGGCGCTCATCAACGCCTCGCCGTTCGGCAACGGCACCGCGATCTTCACCCGGGACGGCGGCGCCGCCCGCCGCTTCCAGCTGGAGGTCGAGGCCGGCATGGTCGGCGTGAACGTGCCGATCCCGGTGCCGGTGGGCTACCACTCCTTCGGTGGCTGGAAGGACTCGCTCTTCGGCGACCACCACATCTACGGCAACGACGGCACGCACTTCTACACCCGCGGCAAGGTCGTCACCACCCGCTGGCCGGACCCGGCCGACGCCCCGGCGGGCGTGGACCTGGGCTTCCCGCGCAACCACTGACGGCCGGACGGCACGGTGCCCCGCCCTCCCCGCACGGGGAGGGCGGGGCACCGCCGCGTTCAGCTCTGTTGCCTTCGCGGCCGCTCGCTCGCCGGACTTGTCATGGACGCGACGCTTTGCCCGTCCGGATAGCGGACGGTTGACATTTTTTTGATACGTCGGCTGCGGTTCCCGTTTCCAGTGGACGAAACGGGTGGCGAAGGAGTTTCTGCCAGGTTGCCTTTGAAACCAAGGTCACATTCGCTCTGGGCTTGGTGGATGCGCCTGTAAGGCGTCGCGGCCTGCGAAAGTGATGCTCCTGCCGATCACCCGGATCTGCGGATTCCGAAGGTAAACGGCCATTGACGTGGTGGTTTTCGTCGGGGTTCTCTATGCAACGCCGGGAGCGGACGAAACGAACGTACGACGATCCGCCGGAGGCGATAGCGCTCCCGTCCCCCACCTCAGTCGCACGAGTCGATCGGAACCGCCGTATGACCGACACGCTCCAGAAGTCCGTGGCAGACACCGCTTCGGCCCCCGCACCGGGACTCAAGCGTTCCATCGGTGTCGTCGGCGGCACCCTGCTGACGCTGTCCTGCGTCACTCCCGCCTCCACGCTCTTCGTGGTCGTCCCCGATCTGTTCGGCTCGCTCGGCACCGCCACCGCCCTGACGATCGCCATCGGCTCCCTCCTCTGTATCGCGGTCGCGTTCTGCTACTCCGAGCTGGGCACCCTCATCCCCAGCGCGGGTGGCGAGTACGCCATGGTGTCGACGATGGCCGGACGGCTCGCCGGCTGGCTCGTCTTCGTGCTCTCCCTGCTGGTCGTGATGATCGTGCCGCCGGTGATCGCGATGGGCACCGCGGACTACCTCGCCCCGATCGTCCACCTCGACCCGTCCATGACCGGCGCCGGCGTGATGCTGCTGGCCACCCTCGCCGGCCTGCTCGACCTGCGCGCCAACGCCTGGATCACCGGCATCTTCCTGGTCCTGGAGGTCATCGCGGCCGGCGTCGTCGCCCTGCTGGGCTTCTCGCACGGCCACCGCGGGGTCGGCAGCCTGGTCTCGATGCAGGTGGCCGGCGCCCACGGCCACACGGACACCGTGACGGCCATGCTGGTGGTCTCCGGCCTCGCCATCGCCCTCTTCGTCACCCAGGGCTTCTCCACCGCCGTCTACCTCTCCGAGGAACTGGAGGACCCGCGCCGCAACGTCGCCCGCACGGTCCTCGCCACCCTCGCCATCTCGACGGTGGTCATCCTGGTGCCGGTCGCCGCGATCACCATGGGCGCCTCCGACCTGAAGGAACTGACCGGCGGCGACATCAGCTCCATGGTCACCGCCTGGTCCAACTCCGCGGTCGGCACCTTCGTCAGCCTCTGCGTGGCCCTCGCGATCATCAACGCGGGCATCGTCATGGTCATCCAGAACTCCCGCGTCCTGTTCGCCTCCGCCCGCGACAAGGCCTGGCCCGGCCCGGTCAACACCCTCTTCTCCAAGCTCGGCCGCTTCGGCTCCCCCTGGGTGGCCACCCTCGCGGTCGGCGTCCCCGGCGCGATCCTCTGCTTCGTCAACCTGGACACCCTGTACGGCGTCACCGGCGTCTCGGTGACCGGCATGTACCTGCTGGTCGCGGTCGCCGCCCTGCTCGGGCGCCGCGGCTCCCACCGGCACACGGCCGCCTGGCGGATGCCGCTGTGGCCCGCCGTGCCGGTCCTGCTCATCGCCGTCCTGGCGTACGTCCTGACCCAGCAGGAGACCGGCTACCTGCTGTGGACCGGCGGCATCACCGCCGCGGCCACCCTCTACTGGGCCCTGTACCTCCGCCCGCGCCGCGAGACGCACTGGCTGGTGTCGATCCCGGAGGACGCGCGGGTTCCGGAGGTCACCGCGCGCATCCCGGCCCAGGGCGTCCCGGCGCCCGCCCCGGTCGCCGGCGAGGCCCGGGACTGAGCCGCGGCCGGGGGTGCCTCCCCCGACACTCCCGGCCCGCAGCCGCCGCCCCCGTCACCCACTGCCAGGTGGGGTGCCGGGGGCGGCGGCGTCACCGTGATCCGGCACCGCGACAGGCGGCCAGGGCGGCATCGCTCCCGGTGCCGACGCCGACCCGCATGCGGCAGCGGCCCCGCTCCCGCGCCGGCGCGGTCGGCCGCCGTACCCGGGCCCGGTTGACGCCCCGGCGACGGTACGGTTCCCCGACGGCCCGCTCGTACGGAACGTCTCGGTGCCCGGCGACGGCGCGCTGCCCAGCGCGGAAACGCTCCGCCCACCCGGGACGCACCGGACGGTCGAACAGGTGCGAGGCGGCGACCGCTTCGGCGACGCAGGCGGCCCGGCGGATCTCCCCGCGTCGTCGTACCACGGCCGGAGTACGCCCGGACAGGCCCGTACACCCCAGGGAGGGCGCACGGCTCCGCCCCACGGCAGCAGCGCTTGTCAGTGGCGGCCCGTACCGTTGACTCATGGATCTTCGACTCCCCGCCCTGCGGGGCCTGCTCCGGCGACCCCGGCGGCTCCTGGCCGCCGGAGCCGCCGTCGTGGTGCTCGCCGGCGCCGGGACGTGGACGGCGGCCGTCGCCTCCGACGACACGCCATCCGTGCGCCGCAGCGACCAGGTCATGGCGGTCGACGGGGTGCGCCTGGACACCTCGTACTTCACCCCGGCCGGCGCCGGCCGCCACCCCGCCGTCCTCCTCGCGCACGGCTTCGGCGGCAGCAAGGACGACATGCGCCGGCAGGCCGAGGACCTCGCCCGGGACGGGTACGCGGTCCTGACCTGGTCCGCGCGCGGCTTCGGCGGCTCCACCGGGAAGATCGGCCTCAACGACCCGAAGGGCGAGGTCGCCGACGTCTCCCGGCTCATCGACTGGCTGGCCCGGCAGCCCCAGGTGCGGCTCGACAGGCCCGGCGACCCGCGCGTGGGCGTGGCCGGCGGCTCCTACGGCGGCGCGGTCTCCCTGCTCGCCGCGGGCCACGACCAGCGGGTCGACGCCATCGCCCCGGCCATCACCTACTGGGACCTCGCGGACGCCCTGTTCCCGAACGGCGTGTTCAAGAAGCTGTGGACCGGCATCTTCTTCACCAACGGCGGCGGCTGCGCGAAGTTCGAGCCCGCGCTGTGCCGGATGTACGACCGGGTCGCCGAGTCCGGCACCCCCGACCAGGCCGCCCGGAAGCTGCTCCAGGAGCGCTCACCGTCCGCCGTCGGCGCCCGCGTCAAGGTGCCCACCCTGCTGGTGCAGGGGCAGACGGACTCCCTGTTCACCCTGGACCAGGCCGACGCGGCCCAGAAGGCGATCCGTGCGAACGGCGCACCCGTCGACGTCGACTGGATCGCCGGCGGGCACGACGGCGGCGACATGGAGACGAGCCGCGTCGAGGCACGCGTACGCGCCTGGTTCGACCGGTACCTGAAGGGCGACAAGGGCACCGACACCGGCCCGGCGTTCCGGATCACCCGCACCGGAGGCATCGACTCCACCGACGGCACCGCCCGGCTCCGCGGCGCGAGCGCCGCCGCCTACCCGGGCCTCGACGACCACCGGCGCGCCGTCGCCCTCACCGGCGGCACCCAGCACGTCGGCAACCCGCCCGGCGCCAGCCCCCCGGGCGTCTCCGCGCTGCCCGGACTCGGCGGCTCCGGCGGACTCGCCCAGCTGTCCGCGCTCGGCGTCGGCGTCTCCCTCGACTTCCCCGGCCAGTTCGCGAAGTTCGACTCGGCACCGCTCACCCGCGACCTGCGCATCACCGGCACCCCGACCGCCACCGTCCACATCACGTCCACCCGCGACGACGCCGTCCTGTTCGGCAAGGTCTACGACGTCGGCCCCGACGGCACCCGGCAGGTGCTGCCCGCCCAGCTCGTCGCCCCCTTCCGGGTCACCGGCGCCAAGGCCGGCAAGGACGTCACCGTCACCCTCCCGGCGATCGACCACGAGGTGCAGAAGGGCCACCGGCTCCGCCTGGTCCTCGCCTCCACCGACCTCGGCTACGCCTCACCGGCCGCACCGGCCGACTACACCGTCTCCCTGGAGGGAGACCTGAGCGTGCCGACGGCGCCCGCCGTCACCACCGCCGCCGCGCCCCTGCCCGCCTGGGTGTGGTGGCTGCCCGCGGCCGGCGCGGCCGTCGCCCTCGCCCTGCTGCTCACCGCCCGCCGCCGCACTGCCGCCCCCGCACCCGACCCTGAGCTGGCCGACGTCCCGCTGGTGATCAAGGACCTGAGCAAGCGGTACGCCGGCTCCGCCGACCGCTACGCCGTCCGGGACCTCTCCTTCCGGGTGGACAAGGGTCAGGTCCTCGGCCTGCTGGGCCCGAACGGCGCGGGCAAGACGACCACCCTGCGCATGCTGATGGGTCTGATCCGGCCGGACGACGGCGAGATCCGCGTCTTCGGCCACGCGATCCGGCCCGGCGCGTCGGTGCTCTCCCGGGTCGGCGCCTTCGTGGAGGGCGCCGGCTTCCTGCCCCACCTGTCCGGCCGGGAGAACCTGGAGCTGTACTGGAGGGCCACCGGCCGCCCGCCCGAGGACGCGCACCTGGACGAGGCACTGGAGATCGCCGGCCTCGCCGACGACGCGCTCGCCCGCGCGGTGCGCACCTACTCCCAGGGCATGCGCCAGCGCCTCGCCATCGCCCAGGCCATGCTCGGCCTGCCCGACCTGCTCATCCTGGACGAGCCCACCAACGGCCTGGACCCGCCCCAGATCCGCGAGATGCGCGAGGTGATGATCCGCTACGCGGCCGACGGCCGTACCGTGATCGTCTCCAGCCATCTCCTCGCCGAGGTCGAGCAGTCCTGCACCCACCTGGTGGTCATGGACCGCGGCCGGCTGGTGCAGGCGGGCCCGGTCCGGGAGATCACCGGCTCCGGCGACACCCTGCTCGTCGGCACCGCCGTACCCGTGGACGAGCCGGTGGCGGAGAAGGTGGCCGCGCTGGCCGGCGTCGCCTCCGCCGTGCGCACCGACGACGGGCTGCTGGTCCGGCTCGAACCCGGCGGCACGGCCGCGCGGCTGGTCGCGGAGCTGGTGCGGCTGGAGGTGCCGGTCGCCTCGGTCGGCCCGCACCGCCGTCTGGAAGACGCCTTCCTCACCCTGATCGGAGGTTCCGCATGAGCGCGCTCACCGAGACCGCCTCCGGCTACCGGGCGGGGCGCACCCTGCCGCTGCGGGTCGAGCTGGCCCGTCAGCTCAAGCGGCGCCGCACCCTGGTGATGGGCGCGGTCCTGGCCGTCCTGCCGGTCGTGCTGCTGATCGCCTTCGCGGTCGGCGGCGACCCGGGTGGCCGGAACAACCAGGTCACGCTGATGGACACGGCCACGGCCTCCGGGGCCAACTTCGCCGCCGTGAACCTCTTCGTCTCCGCGGGGTTCCTGCTCGTCATCCCGGTCGCCCTGTTCTGCGGGGACACGGTCGCCTCCGAGGCGAGCTGGTCCTCCCTGCGCTACCTGCTGGCCGCGCCGGTGCCCCGGGCCCGGCTGCTGTGGTCCAAGCTGGTCGTGGCGCTCGGGCTGAGCCTCGCCGCGATGGTGCTGCTGCCGCTGGTGGCGCTCGCCGCCGGCACCGCCGCCTACGGCTGGGGCCCGCTGGAGATCCCCACCGGCGGCGCGCTGGACACCGGTACGGCGGCCCAGCGGCTGCTGGTGGCCGTGGCGTACATCTTCGTGTCCCAGCTGGTCACCGCCGGGCTGGCGTTCTGGCTGTCGACGAAGACGGACGCCCCGCTCGGCGCGGTCGGCGGCGCCGTCGGCCTGACCATCGTCGGGAACGTCCTGGACGCCGTCACCGCCCTCGGCCACTGGCGGGACTTCCTGCCCGCGCACTGGCAGTTCGCCTGGGCCGACGCCGTCCAGCCCCGCCCCGAGTGGTCCGGCATGATCCAGGGCACCGCGCTGTCCCTCACGTACGCCCTGGTGCTGTTCGCGCTGGCCTTCCGGGGTTTCTCCCGCAAGGACGTCGTCTCCTAGAGGGGTTCCGCACGCCCCGTTGAAGGCGGTCGACCACGCCGACGAGGCCGTCTCCCGCGCCGAGTCGATCCACGCGTCCGCGCTGGTCGAAGGGGAGTGCACGGAGGAGAACGGACTGCTCACCCCGTCCCTGAAGGTCAGGCGACGCGCGGTGACGGCCGCGTACGCCGAGCAGATCGAGGCGCTGTACCGCCGCTGACACGCCGAAGCGGGCCGCCGGACCACCCGGCGACCCGCTTCGGACGGAAGGTCAGCGCTCGCTGTTCTGGGACAGGATCGACACGTCCTCCAGCAGGTGCGCCAGCGCGCCGTCGCGCTTGACGTTCGAGGAGTTCTCGGTGCACTGCTGCTGCATGTGGTCCGACAGGATCGGGATGTCCTGGACATTGACACCGATCAGGGCGCCGACGCCGATCGGAATGTCGTTCAGGGCGATGCACGGCTTGTTGAAAGATCCCTGGATCAGGGCGATCTGCGGGCTCATGTTCCCGTACGTGGCCGAGTTGCCGTAGCTCTGCCAAGCACCGTTGCCGTTGGCGGCGGTCGGCCCGCTGTCGTTTCCGATCGCCAGCGCCTGCGGTGCCGCGGCAGCGGAGGCGCCCATGGCCGAAGCGGCGACGGCCGCGGTGGCAACAATCTTCTTGATCACTGGCCAGTCCTTTCTGAGGAAACCCCGTCCACCGGAGCTCTTTGGTCAACTCCCCGGGCCCCTCTTGGTTTCTGCCGTTCACCCCGTCGGCCGATCCGGTGGGCTGGTGGTGTGTTTGTCCGATTGATGCTTTCTCGTCACCTCTCAGGCGTTTGGGCTCCAACCGAGTGAATCGGCGGAACCATTCCCGGTGCACCGGGTTGATGAGGCCGTAGGGCATGCGTCGCTACGAGGAAAGGAACGCGAAGTGCTCAAGAAGGCAATGGTCGCCGCCGCGACCGCCGCTTCTGTCGTGGGAATGGCGGTGGCGGCCGCGCCGCAGGCGCTTGCCATCGGCAACGACGACGGACCGACCGTCGCGAATGGCAACGGCGCCGCGTCGTCGTGGGGCAACTCGGCGACGAAGGGCAACATGAGCCCGCAGCTCTCGCTGGTGCAGGGGTCGCTCAACAAGCCGTGTGTCGGTATCCAGGACGTCGATGTCGCCGTCGACGTGCTCATCGGCATCACGGCCCAGGACATCCCGATCCTGTCGGACCACCTGCAGCAGCAGTGCAACGACAACTCCACCAACGCCAAGCGCGACGGTGCGATCTCGCACGTCCTGGAGGACCTGTCGGTTCTTTCGGCCAACGGCGAAGGCTGAGCCGACCCGGCGTGGCCCGGGCCGTCCGCTGCACCGTCTGCGGGCCGCCCGGGCCTTTTTCCACGGAATTCAGGCGAGGGAAATACGCGTGAGGAAGCGGTGCGATCGAGTGATTATCACGCGATCCGTGTTCCGCGGTCTCCTGTTGTGTCAATCCCTCGTTCCGTGCCACGACCGTTCACGTCGTGCTCGCACGGTTCTGGCCGTCATCGGGGCATGACCCCAGAGAAGGGAACACTCATGAAGAAGACCGTCGCTGCCGTCACAGGCGCCATCCTGGCCATGGGCCTGGGCGGAACCGCCTTCGCCGACGCCGGTGCGGGCGCCACGTCCGCCAACTCGCCGGGCGTCCTGTCCGGCAACGTCATCCAGGTCCCGATCCACCTGCCGATCAACCTGTGCGGCAACACGATCAACATCGTCGGGCTGCTGAACCCCGCGTTCGGCAACACCTGCGTCAACAGCTGAGGTTCGCCCGCGCACTCCACCAGCTTCCCCGGCTGAGTACAGGCCGGCCCCGGACCGTCGATCCGTCGATTCTTCGTTCCGGGGCCGGCCTTCCCACTTCTTCGAGCAGGAAGACCACGAGATTGCGACAGACTCTCAGCAAGGGCATCGCCGTGGCCGCCGCCGCGACCGGCATGCTGTCCTTGTACGGCGGCGCCGCGCTCGCCGACTCCCGTGCGCAAGGTACCGCCCAGGGTTCCCCCGGGGTTCTGTCCGGGAACAACGTCCAGGCCCCGGTCAACGTCCCGGTCAACGTCTGCGGCAATTCCGTGGACGCGGCCGCGGCGCTGAACCCGGCGTTCGGCAACTCCTGCGCCACCGCCGGACACGGAACGTACGGCCAGGCCGGCAGCGAGTCCCACGAGGAGCACGGCACCCCCGCGGACCACTCCGGTTACGGCACCCCGTCCGACCACTCCGGTTACGGCACCCCCGGCGACTCCGCCGACCTGCCCGGCCCCGGCGACTCCACCGGCCGGCCCGCCCCCGGCGCCGACCACTCCACCCCACCGACCGACGGCGGCAGGACGACCGCACCCCCGTACGGCGGGGAGGAGACGACCCCGCCCCCCTACGGCGGCAAGGAGACGACCCCGCCCCCGCACGGCGGAGGCAGGACGACCCCGCCCCCGTACGGCGGGGAGGAGACGACCCCGCCCCCCTACGGCGGCGGCGAGACGACTCCGCCGGGCGGCGGGTACGGCAGCCCGCCCGGTGGCGAGCACAGCACGCCCCCCGGCGGCGGTCACAGCACTCCTCCCGGCGGCGGGCACACCACACCCCCGTACGGCGGTGGCGAGAGCACGCCCCCGGACACGGACCACACCCCGCCTCCCGGCGGCGGTGGCGGTGGTGAGGAGCACCCAGGGCAGCCACCCGTGCTCGCGCACACCGGCGGCAACGGCCCCGCGTTGATGGCGACCTCGGCCGCCAGTGCCGCGCTGATCGCGGCCGGATCGATCCTCTACCGGCGAGGCCGGGCCACCGCCCGCCGATGACGCGCCGGGTGCCGGACCGGGCGTCCGGCACCCCGCCGCGCCCTGCTCGCAGGGGTGCGTCCGGGAGGAAGGGAGCGGGTATGGCTGCACGCCGGTGCAGGGGGCGGTCCGGGCGGCTGGCCGTCATCGCGGGGTCCCTCGTCGCGTCGGTCGCCCTGGCGGTCGGCCCCGGTTCCGCCGCACGACCCGCGACGGTGCCGGCCACCGCCCCGCCGCCCTTCGGGGCGTTCGTCGACTCCGGGCCCCCCGGGGTCGCGCGGCTGGCCGAGCTGAGCGACTGGCTCGGCGGGACCGAGGTGAAGGTCGCCCACACCTATCTGCCCGGCGGCAGCTGGCAGGACATCGAGGGCCCGCCCGGCTTCCTGGACGTGTGGGCGCAGTGGCGGCTGCAGAAGGCGGACCGGATGCTCGTCCTCAACGTGCCGATGCAGGAGCGCAACGAGGAGGACCTCCCCGACCCGGAGGTGCGGTCACTGCTGGCTCAGGCCGCGGCCGGCGCGTTCGACGGCCACTTCCGGGCCCTGGCCGAACAGCTGGTGCGGCTGGGGGTGCCGGACACGGTGATCGTGCTCGGCTGGGAGATGAACGGCACCACCTACACCCATCGCTGCGGGCCGGACCCGGAGGCCTGGAAGACGTACTGGAACAGGATCGTCGCCGTCATGCGCTCGGTGCCGGGGCAGGCGTTCCGGTTCGACTTCACGCCGAGCCGCGGCCGGGACGCCGTGCCCTGGACCGAGTGCTATCCCGGGGACGACACGGTCGACATCATCGGCATGGACGCCTACGACCAGCCGAGCGGAGTGCCGTTCGAGGAACAGGTCACCGAGCCCTACGGTCTCCAGCAGCACGTGGACTTCGCGAAGGCCCACGGCAAGCCCCTCTCCTATCCGGAGTGGGGGCTGTTCAGCAACGGGGACGACACCGTGTACATGGCGGGGATGCTCGCCTGGATCGAAGCGCACCGACCGCTGTACAACACGGTGACCGACTACTGCCCGCACGGCGTCTGGCAGTGCTCGGACAACCCCCGCTCCTCGTGGATCTACCGGGCCGCCCTCTTCGGCCGTACCTCCGCGCCCCCGGCCGGCTGCCCGTCGTCGCGCTCCCGCCACCGGTGCAGCAGCTCCCTGCCCCGCTGCCGGGCGGTGGCGTCGCACAGCGCGGCCGTCAGCAGCGGGGCGGTACGCCGCCTGGCCATGAGCAGCCGTTGGTTGACGACCCGTTCGGGCCGCCAGTGGTGCTTGTACGGCTCGTCGCCGCGCAGCAGGCTCAGCGTGCCCCGCTGCCCGTCGCCGCTGTGCTCGGCGCACGCCTCCAGCAGCATCACCGCCACGTCCGCCTTCCGCTCCCGCAGCACGGGGTGGGCGCCGTAGAGGTAGCCGCCGGCCAGGCTGCCCGACAGCAGCGTCAGGTCGACCCCCAGCACCTCGCCGTCGACCAGGAACTCGGTGACCACCGCGTCTCCCGAACGCACCATCCACCCCGCCGCGCGCACCAGGTGCTCGCGGAACCGCGGCCGCAGGTGCTCGCCCGTCACCTTCCGCCCCTGCCACTGCAGCCGGTGCAGCTCCAGCAGCCGGCCGAGCGCCGCCTCCACCTCCTCCGGGGCCACCGCCCGCCGCCGCACCCCCAGCGCGGCCAGCCGGCGCAGCTTGGCCCGCGCCCGCTGCCCGGACTTGCCCGAGGGCAGCCGGGCGATCAGCTCCTCCATCGGTACGGCCGGCAGCTCCAGGCACAGCGAGTCGCGGACCGTGCGGCGCGGCCCGGCCCAGCGGTCGTAGACCCGCATCACCGCGCCGCCCGGGCGCACCTCGCGGAAGTCGACCAGCGCGGTGCGCGCCGCGTCCGCGAGCGCCTCGGTGAGGGCGTCGGCCGCCCGCCCGTCGTCGGTGTCGTCCAGCAGGACGTCCGTGTAGTCGGAGATCGCCCCGCCGAGCGGCACCAGCGCGGGCCAGGGCCGGCGGACCAGCATCAGCGGCGCGGCGGCCACCAGTTCGGGCCCGGCCCGCACCACCAGCAGCCGGAGCCGGCCGGGCCGGCCGTACGACAGCCACCACGAGTGCAGCCAGGCGTGGCTCTGGAACGGGGTGGCGGCGGCGCACCGCCGGAACAGCCGCCCCCAGGCGGGCGCCAGCGCGGCGAAGGCCTCCTCGTCCGTGACGACGTCCGTGGTGAGGGCGGGTCCGGTGCCGGGGCCGGCGGGCTCTGTCGCGGTGGCGGGGCGCGCGGTGCCCGCCGGGTAGAGGGCGGTCACCGCCGGCCGTGCGCGTCGGCGGGGACGGCCGGTCCGGGCACCGAGCGCGACAGGAAGGTCTCCGGCTCCGGGCGGCGTCTCGGCCGTACCAGCAGGGCGAGGGCGCCGAGCAGGCCGCCCGCGCTCGCGCCGACCAGTCCGGTCACCCCCGGCGTCGGCGAGGACGGCTCGTCCGGCCGCGCCGCGCGGGAGAACTGCCGCAGTCCCACGTGGGTGTCGGCCTTGGCGGCGGCGGCGTGCCGGGTCAGCGCGCGGGCGACCGCGTCGGCCATGGCGGCGGCCTCGGCCGGGTGCTCGGAGGTGGCGGAGACGGCGACCATCGGGGCGTCCGGCGAGGTCGCGGTGCGCACTCCGGCGCGCAGGGTGCTCACCGGCACCCCGGCCTGCTCCTGGGCGTCGCCGAGCACCGCGATCTGGGTGGCGACCCGGCCGTAGGCCTGCGCGAAGCCGAGCGCGGTGGCGGTGTCGGCCCCCTCCCCGGGGACGGCCACGACATAGCTGGTCGCCGTGTACTCGGGGGGTTTGAGCACGCCGTACCCGCCGCCCAGCAGCCCGCCGGCGAGGACACCGGCCGCCACCAGCGACCAGGGCGGGAGCGTGCGGAGCCGGGAGGGGCGGGAGTGATGGTGGTTCTCGGTCATGACGGGGTGACTCCCTGAAGGGATCGGGGCGGGGGGACCGGGTGGGCGAGCGCCGCCGCGTAGACGTCCATCAGCCGGGCGGCGCTGCGGGTGATGCTGTAGTGGCGGGCCGCGTCGGGGGCGGTGCGCGGGCCGGGGCCGGCGGCGCGGACCTCGGCGAGCGCGCGGGCGTAGGCACCGGCGTCGCACGGCACCCGGACCGCGTCCGGGGCGGCCCCGGGCGGCAGGTCCTCCAGGGCCGGGCAGGAGCTGTAGCGCACCGGGAGCCCGGCCGCGAGCGCCTCCACGACCGCGAGGCCGAACGCCTCCTCGGAGGAGGGCGAGGCCAGCACGTCCATCGCCGAGGCCAGCGCGGGCAGGTCCGGTCCGGCCGAGCCGTCGGGCAGGTACGGGCGCTCCCCGGCGAACAGCACCCGGCCGGCCACGCCCGACTCGTGTGCGGCCCGCCGCAGCGCGGGCTCCTCAGGGCCGCCGCCGACCAGCAGCAGCCTGCAGTCGGCGGGCAGCTCGGCGAGGGCACGGATCAGGACGTCGAAGCGTTTGCCGGGGGCGAGCCGGCCGATGCCGCCGATGACGAACGCGCCGTCGGGCAGGCCGAGGCGGGCGCGGGTACGCAGCCGGGCCGCGGGGTCGTGGGCGAACCGCGCCAGGTCGATGCCGTTGGGTACGACCGCGACGCGCGGCTCGGGCACCCCCCAGCGGGCGAGCCGGCCGGCGACCGTGGGGGAGACCGCGACGGTGTGCCGGCCCAGCCGTTCCCCCAGCAGGTACAGCGCGCGCACCCCGGCGGTGAGCGGCCGGCCCTCCATCTGGGAGTCGCCCAGGGAGTGTTCGGTGGCGACGACCGCGCGGACCCCGGCCAGCCGGGCGGCGATCCGGCCGTACAGGCAGGCCCGGTACAGGTGGGTGTGGACGAGGTCGTACCGGCCGCGCCGGACGATCCCGGCGAGCCGGGGCAGCGCGGCCAGGTCGCGGTTCCCGGCCATCCCGAGGTGGGTCACCCGCACCCCGTCGGCCGCCAGTCCGTCGGCCACCGCGCCGGGGTTGGTCAGCGTCACCACCTCGGACTCGACCGGCAGATGCCGCAGCAGCAGCCGGAGCTGCTGCTCGGCACCGCCCACCCCGAGCCCGGTGATGATGTGCAGGACCCTCACCGCAGCCCCTCCACGGGCCGCCGGCGCAGCCGATGCAGCCGGTGCTTCAGGAACAGGCGCACGGCGGTGTCCCGCTCCCCGACGTAGACGCGCGGCAGCGCGTGCGGGCCGCTCAGCCGGCCGGGGTCGATCGCACAGGCATAGCCGTAACCGGCCTCCCGTACCGCCGCCACGGCGCGCGGGTCGACCGTGCCGTACGGGTAGCAGAATCCGGTGACCGGGACGCCGGTCAGCTCCTCCAGCGCCGCCCGGCTCCCGGCGGTCTCCGCCCTCAGCAGGGTGTCGTCGGCGCGTGTCAGATCGACGTGGGTGAGGCCGTGCGAGCCGATCTCCACGCCCGCGGCGGCGGCCCGCCGGATGCCGTCGGCGGTCAGCAGCGGCTTGCGCGGGCCCAGCGGGTCCCAGACGTTGTCGCCGCCGAGCCGGCCCGGCAGCACGAACAGGGTGGCCGTGCACCCGTAGCGGGCCAGCAGCGGCAGGGCGTTGCCGAGGAAGTCGGCGTACCCGTCGTCGAAGGTGAGCCCCACCAGGCCGCGCCCCTCGCCCCGGGCCCGGGCGGCGAGCAGCTCGGCGACCGACACCCCGCGCAGGCCCCGCCGGCGCAGCCAGCACAGCTGCCGTTCCAGCCGGCCGGGGCTGACCGTGACGCGGTACGGGTCGTCGGCACAGTCGCCGACCGAGTGGTACATGGCGATCCAGGGGACGGGGCCCGGGGCGGAGGCCCGGACGCGGTCCGGGGACTCGACGGAGGACGGCATGGGCGAGCCTTCGGGAGAGGGGGTAGGGAACGGGGTGCGGGGATGAGATGCGGTCGTCTCATTCCCGTCGTCCGCCCGGAGGGCGGGCTCGGCGTCTGGTGCGTGCGGCCGCGAGGCGCCGGAGCGTCCCCGTGACCGAGCCGCTCGGGCGCTCCGGCGACGCGGCCGGGGGCCCGCCCTCCGGGGGAGTGCCCGCCGGGCGTCGCCGAGTGGACGGGAAGTGCACGGCAGGCCCCGGGCCCCGGGCGCCCAGGGGCCGGCCGAGCAGCACGAAGACGACGGTCACCGTGGCGCCGCCCGCGGCCAGCCCGGCGAGCGGCACCGACGGCAGGCCCGCCACCAGCCCGCCGGCCACGGCGGCCACCACCGCCGCCCGCAGCGGCCGGCTCAGCTCGTGCAGCACCGGCCCGGTCCGGATGGGCACGCTGCGCCCGCGCATCCCGGCGAGCAGCAGGGCGGCGGTGAGGGTGATGCCGGTGGCGTTGGCCGCGGCGATCCCGGTCACCCCCCACGAGCCGACCGACCCCGCGCCGATCCAGCAGGTCACGGCGATGCCCACGGCCATCGCGGCCACCGGGTACCAGCTGGCGCGGCCCGCCGAGAAGTAGGAGCGGACCAGCACGCCGGTCAGGGTCTGACCGAGCAGGCCCAGCGCGTAGACCCGCATCACACCGGCGGTCGCCGCGGTGTCCTCGGCGGTGAACGCGCCGCGCTGGAACAACAGCGCGATCAGCTGCGGGGCACAGGCCACGATCGCGGCCGTACCGAGCAGCACCACGCAGCCGGCCACCGCCAGGTCCCGCTCGACCCGGTCCCGGGCCCGCTCGGTGTCACCGTCGGCCAGGGCCCGCGCGACCGCCGGGAAGGTGACCGTGCACAGCATCGTCGACAGCGTCATCGGGATCTGGGCGACCTTCTGCGCGTAGTTCAGGTGCGAGATGGCCCCGGCGGGCAGCCCGGCGGCGAGGAACCGCTCGATCAGCACCTGCGACTGCCGGCACAGCGCGAACAGCAGCACGGTGGACAGCAGCGGCACGTCCAACGGCCGCCCCTGGGCGACGGCCCCGCTCCCGCTCCCGCCCCCATCCGCCCGCCGCAACCGCCGTACCAGGGAGGGGACTTGCACCGCCACCATGAGACAGCCGCCCACCGCGACCCCGAACGCGGCCGACCGCACGCCCCAACGGCCGCCGAGCGCGTACATCGCCGTGATGATGCCGACGTTGTACGCCAGGTAGATCGCGGCCGGCGCCAGGAAACGGCGGTGGGCCCGCAGGGCCGCGCTGCAGTACCCGGCGAGGCCGAAGCTCAGCACACAGGTCGCGGTGAGCCGCGTGCAGTCCACGGCGAGCGCCCGGTCGGGCAGCCCCGGCGCCAGCGCGGCCACGAACTGCGGGGCGGCCAGCGCCAGCAGCGCCCCGACCGCCGTGAACGCCAGCGCCAGCCGGGGCAGGGTCCCGGCGACCAGCGCCCGCACCGGGTCCCCCGGCGCGCCCTGCGCCCGGCGGGCCAGAGCCAGGCTGAACGCCGGGACCAACGCGAAGGCCAGCCCGTCCTCGATCAGCAGCGTCGCCGCGAACTCCGGCACCGTCCAGGCGACCAGGAAGGCGTCGGTGTCCCTTCCGGCCCCGAACAACCGGGCCAGCGACTGGTCCCGCACCAGCCCGAGCAGCGCCGCCGCGACGGAGAGGGAGGCGGTGAGGAGGGTGGCACGGGCCAGGAAACGGGGGGTGAGGAGGGTGGGGCCCGGGGGTGGCGGCGGGGTCGGCGGGGTGGCTGTCCGCGTTGGGGCGGCGGGATCCGCCGGGGCGGTCGGAGGCGTTGGCGTGCTGGTGGATGCCGGATATCGGACCGCTTCCGTGCGCCGGGTGACGGTGCAGGCCGGAGGTGTCGGGGCGGTGGTGTGGGCCGGGACGGTGGGGGTTGCCGCGGGGCGGGGCGGTGGGGGTAGGGCGGGCCGGGCGCCCGGCAGGGGGAATCCGCCGGTGCCGGCCTCCGGTCCCGGCGCCTCGCCGGCCCTGGGATGTGTCATTCCGCCGGCCTCCGGCCGAGGCGGGACGCCGGTGTGGGGGGCAGCCGGCCGGCGCCGGCCAGGGCCCACCAGGTGATCAGGCCGAAGGAGACCGCCGTCAGGACGGTCGCGGGGCCGCCGATGTCGGCGTAGGCGAAGTCCACGAGCTGCCAGACCAGCAGCCCGCAGGCGACCAGCGCGCAGTCCAGGCCCCGGCCGCCGGCCGCACGGGTCCGCCACAGCCCGCGTACCGCGCACACCAGCAGGGCGAGCCAGCCGCCCGCGAGGCAGAGCAGCCCGATCAGTCCCTGTTCGCTGAGGACCAGCAGGTACATGTTGTGCGGGGAGAGCAGCGGCTGCCGGCGGAACGCGGCACCCGCTCCCTCGGTGTCGCTGCCCGACGACAGCGCGAGCGAGGCGTGCCCGTCGCGGTACTCCGGGAAGCCCTTCAGACCGACGCCGGTCAGCGGGCGGTCGCGCCACATGTCGGTGGCCGCCGCCCACATCGTGTACCGGTCGGTGACCGACTGGTCGGGCGCGTCGGTGACCCGGGTGATGCTGTCGATCCGCTCCTGGAGCATCGCCGTACCCACCCCCAGCCCGCCCACCAGCACCACCCCCGCGGCCACCGCGGCCGCCCCGACGCCCAGCGCGCGTCGCGGACCGGCCAGCACCAGCTGGACGGTGAGGGTGACCACGGTGGCGATCCAGGCGCCCCGGCTGAAGGACAGGGCGAGGGGGACCAGCAGGGCGAGTGCGCAGCAGACGGCGAGTGTCCGCTGCCGCGCCGAGGTCCGGCCGAGCGCCAGGCCCACCGCGCACACCAGCCCGAAGGACACGACCGTGGCCATGCCCATCACGTCCGACACCCCGAAGGTGCCGACCGCACGGATGTCCTGGCCCTCGTACGAGGCCCCGGTCCCGGTGACGTACTGGTGCACGCCGACCGCCCCCTGCCACCCGGCGAGGGCCACCAACGACCAGGCCAGCAGCCGGAAGTCGGCCCGGTCGCGGACGAGGAGCAGCACGGCGGCGGGGACCAGCACGAAGACCTGGAGGTAGCGGCCGAGGCCGGTGATCCCGGCGCCCGGCGAGACTGCGTGCAGCGCGGCCAGCGTCAGCCCGGCCACCGGCAGGCCGAGGAGCAGGGCGGCGGTCCGGGTGAGGGGACGGCGGCGCGCGCGCAGCAGTCGTACCGCGCAGAACACGACGACCAGCGCGGACAGCGCGTCGGCGGGGCCCGCGCCGCCGTCGCCGCCGGGGGCGACCGGCAGCGCGAGCAGCGCGACCACGGCCAGCACCGGCAGCACCGGGGAGAGCCGCACCGGGGAAAGCCGCATCGAGGACGGTCGCACCGGGGACCGCCACGACGGGGACGGGTGCGGCGGGGACGGCCGGGCGGGGCGGCGCGGCGGCAGGGCGAAGGCCATCGGTCAGCTCCCCGTGGACCGCACGAGCGCGGCGGCCGTGCGCAGCAGGATGCAGACGTCCTGCCACAGCGACCAGTTGTCGATGTAGGCGTTGTCGAAGCGAGCCCGGTCCTCGATGGAGGTGTCGCCGCGCAGGCCGTGGATCTGGGCCAGCCCGGTGATGCCGGTCTGCACGCGGTGGCGGGCCGCGTAGCCCGGGTAGGTGTGGCTGAACCTGCTGACGAAGTACGGCCGTTCGGGGCGCGGTCCGACCAGGCTCATGTCCCCCCGGAAGACGTTCCACAGCTGGAGGAGCTCGTCCAGCGACGTCTGCCGCAGCAGCCGGCAGAAGGGGCTCATCCGCGACTCGCCGGCCACGCTCCACCGGGTGGCCGCCTCCTGAGGGTCGGCCGGGCGGTGGGTGCGGAACTTCAGCAGCGTGAAGGGGCGGCCGTCCTTGCCGATGCGCTCCTGCCGGAACACCACCCCGGGCCCCTCGGTGAGCCGCAGGACGACCGCGCACCCGAGCAGCACCGGGCAGGCCAGCACCAGCAGCACCCCGGACACCGAGACGTCCAGCAGCCGCTTGGTGACGCCCGTGCGCCGCGGCAGACCCGGGTCCAGCCGGCGTACGGCGAACCCGGCGAGCTGGTCGCGCATCTCGTACGCCGGGCTGTCCGCGTCCACCTCCCACAACGCGCAGCCGGAGGCGGCCAGCGCCCGCAGCAGCGGCCCGTGCGCGGTACGCACGGCCGGGTCGACGGTGAGGACGACCCGCACCCCGTTCTGGATGAGCGCCCGCTCCACCTCGTCGCCGGTGGTGAGCACCGGCAGCCCGCCGGGGCCGTCCGGGCGCTGCGCGACCACGCCCACCGGCCGTACCCCGCAGCGCGGGTGCCGCAGCAGTGCGGCGGCCACCCGCTGCGCGGTCGCCGCGGGCCCGATCACCAGGGCGGTGCGCGGGTGGCGCCGCAACAGCACCCGGCTCCGCCAGTGCACGGCCCCGCGGGCCGCCCCGGCCGCCGCGGTGTGCAGCGCGCAGCCCAGCAGCAGGGTCCGGGCGGTGAGGGCGCGCCCGGGGTCGTACGCGGCGAGCAGCGCGGCCAGGCCCAGCCAGGTCACCACGATCCGCCCGCACACCACGGGCAGTTCGTCGAGCACACCCGGCACCGCACGCGTGGAGCGCGGGCGCAGCAGCAGCGCGCCGGTCAGCAGCGCGGCGACCAGCACCGGGCGGCGGGTGGCCGCGTCCAGCACGGCCGTGCCCGCCAGCGCGGCGAGCAGGTCGGCGGCGAGCAGGGGGAGCGGCGGCGAGGCGCGCCGCGCGGGCGGCCGCCGCAGCGGGAACCGGAAGCTGCCGGCCGTACGGGCCGGCAGGACGGAGACGGCCGGGAGGGGCGAGACCGGTTGGAGCGAGGGGACCGGCGAGATCGGCGAGCCGGGCGGGACTCCGTGGTCCCGTGGCTGCGCGCCGGGGGAGGGGACGGTGCTTTCCGCGGTCACGAGGGGATGGACTCCCTGCACTCGGAGGGCACGAGCCGGGCTGTTCCGCCGGCGTCGTCCGCCGCCGGGGCGCCCTGGCCGGGGCCGGTGTCGAGGAGGTCGCGGTAGACGTCCGCGACGCGTTCGGCGGTGTGCCGCACGTCGTGCGTGTCCAGGACGTGCCGGCGCCCTCGGCCGGCGAGCGCCGCCCGCAGCGGCGGGTCGGCCAGCAGCCCGGTCACCGCGCGGGCCAGGGCCACGGGGTCGTCGGGAGGTACCAGGCAGTGCGCGGCGAGCGAGGGCGGCAGGCTCTCCCGGGCGCCGTCGACGTCGGTGAGGACGACGGGCGTCCCGCAGGCCAGCGCCTCCAGCGGGGCGAGCGCCATGCCTTCCCAGCGCGAGGGCAGCACCACCAGGTCGGCGGCCCGGTACCAGGGTGCGGCGTCGGGGACGGCACCGGTGAACCGCACGGAGGGGGGAGCCTGTTGCCTCAAGGCCTCGCGGTCGGGGCCGTCGCCGACCAGCACGAGTCGTGCCCGCGGCAGCCTCGCGAGGACGTCTGGCCAGGCGGCGAGGAGGACGTCCTGGGCTTTCTGACGGCAGAGGCGGCCTACACAGACGACGAGGGGCGTCCCGTCGGCGGCTGCTTCTGCGCCCTGTGCGCCTTCCGAACCTTGGGGGCTGGGCGAGGAGTCCTGAGCGGCGTGCGGGCCCTGCGGGGTGAAGTGGGTGGTGTCGATGCCGTTCGGGACGACCGTGTACGCGGCGCGTACTCCGGCGCGCAGGCCCGTCGTGCGCTCTGCCTCGCTGACGCACACCACCCGGTGCGCCCAGCGCGCCCCCCACCGCTCCCAGCGCAGGGCGAGCGCCGCGGTGGGGCCGCCGACCGCCTCGAACGACCAGGCGTGCGGCTGGAACACGGTCGGGACGCGCCCGCGGACGGCGAGCCGCGCGGCCAGGCCGGCCTTCGCACTGTGCGCGTGCACCAGTTCGGGCCGCACCTCGTCGATCAGGCGGGCGAGCCGTCGTACCTCGCCCGGCAACCCGGGTCCCGGGGACCTGCCGGCGTGCCAGTCCCGGACGTCGGCGCCCAGCTCCCGCAGGCCCGCGGCCAGCGCGCCGCCGGGGCAGGCCGTCGTGACGCGCAGGCCCGCCGCGAGCTGGGCCCGGGCCAGGTCGAGCACGACCCGGGCGACACCGCCGTCGACGGGCTGTGCGAGGTGCAGGACCCGGGGTCGACGGGCGGGTGCTGACTGGTGCATTCGCGGGTTACCTCGCTCACGGGGGCGCTCGGGCTGCGGTCGTGAACGCGCCTTCCGGTTCCGGGCGTCCACGGCGGCGAGGAGCACGCCGGCCCATGCCGCGTCCGCGTGGGGAACGAGCCGGAGCCCGGGTGGTCACCGCCGCTCCGCGGGGCCGGGCCGAGATCGCACAGGTCGGAGACGTGGCCGGGTGTGTCGGCGTAGACAGGAATCCGTCGTATCGGTACACCACCCGGTGCATTGTGCGTGGACTTTCATACGTCGTCCGCAGGACGGGCGGGAGCCGCTGTGCGCGACGGGCGTACGCCGGGGCGGGAGGAGAGTGTGCCGGAGGGCGCGGAGGAAACCGTGGAGGAGAGGGCGGAGGAAAGCGCGGGCGTGGCGCCCGGGACGGGGAGGGGGCGGGGGAGAGAGCGCGCCGCGCTCCCTGCGCAGATCACTCCTTTGGCGGCACAACTCCCGGGTGTGCCGCGCGTTGACACAGCGCCGGGTATCCCGCCCGGATGTTTGTGTCGATCCCCAAGGAGCACCTCTCCATGTCGCGTATCGCGAAGGGCCTGGTCCTGACCTCCGCCGCCGTCGCGGCCGTCGCCGGCGGCGCCGGCGTGGCCTCCGCCGACGCCGGTGCGGGCGCCGTCGCCGCCAACTCGCCGGGCGTGCTGTCGGGCAACGCCATCCAGGTTCCGATCCACATCCCGATCAACGTGTGCGGCAACACTGTCGACATCATCGCGCTGCTGAACCCGGCGTTCGGCAACACCTGCGTCAACGACTGACCTCGCGACGCAACCCTTCGGCCGGCCGTCCGCCCCGTACGCATCCGTCGCGGGGCGGGCGGCCGGTTTTCTGCCCCGGACGGATCACGGTGGGTAGGTGAGCGGTTGCGCAGAGCGACCGGTGAACTGACGGTGGGCTCAGGTCCCACTGTTCACCGAAAGGAACACCCATGCGTGATCTGCCTGCCCGGCGTCTCGCGTCCACCGTCCTCTGCGCGGCCGTCCTGGTCGGCATCACCGGCCCGGTCGCCGTGGCCACGGCCCGGGAGCACGACCGCGCCGCCTCCCGGGCACCCGTTCCGGCGGCGGAGAAGGAGAGGCTGCTCGCCCAGGTCAGAGCCCTGAGCGCCACCGACTCCGCGCTCACCCCGGTCATCGACCTGCTCAACCAGTCGCTGGAGAAGGGCCAACTTCCCGCCGGCGAGGCCAAAAGGCTCGGCGACGCGGCCAAGGCGGCCATCGCCAAGGCCGCCACCGCCCCCGCCCGGCCGGCGACGCCCGTACGGCCGGCGTCCCTCACCGCGCCCGCGACTCCCACGACGGCTGCGACGCCCGCGACACCCACGACGCCTGCGACACCCACGACGCCTGCGACACCCACGACGGCGGCGAAGCCCGGGGTTACCGCATCGCCCACGGCCCCCGCGACGTCCTCGGCGTCCTCGGCGTCCGCGGCACCCGCCGCCGCCACCCCCACCGCGCCCGCGACCGCACCGGCACCGGCGAAGCCGGCCACACCCACGGCGCCCGCGTCACCGGCGACCCCCACCGCCCCCGTGGCCTCCGCCGCCCCCGCGGCCCTCACCGGGCAGACGGCGATGCGGCACGCGAACATCGCCCGCCAGCCCTCGGCCCGCGATGCCACCAGTGACCTGCTCTCCGCGCTGCAGACCGCGATCGACAACCTGGTGAAGGCGGTCACCGACCAACTCGACCAGATCCTGTCGTCCGCCGGCGACGTGGTCTCGGGCCTGGTCGACCTGCTGGGCGGCACCCTCCTCGGCACGGACGCGGCCGAACCCGCCGTCGAGTCCCTGCCCTCGCTGCCCGCCCTCCCCTCCCTCCCGGCGGAACCGACCCAGTCCACGACCACGACGACCGGCTGACCGCGACCGCGACCGAGTCCGGCCGGCCGCGACCCGCGTCCGGCCGGTGCACGGGATTTCATATGTCTTCTCGGCGCCGGGTTTCCGGCCCGGCCGGAACTCGTTAGGCACGGCGTCAGAAATCCGGGGTGACGTGAGTTGCCGGAGAAAGGAACACGATGAAGTCCCTCAAGGCTGCCGCCGTTGTCGCTGGTTCCGTGGCCCTCGTCGGCGTCGCCGCACCCGCGTTCGCCTACGACGCGCAGCACCTGCCGCCGATGAGCCTCAACGGCGGGCTCGCCCAACTCGCCGGGAAGCCGCCCACGGTCCAGGACCTGATGCCGGTGCAGCACCAGTCGGACGCGCTCGACACCGAGAACAAGGACTCCGTGCTGAGCAGCGTCAAGGGCGCCACCACGACCCTCAACAAGCAGGGCCTGCTCGGCGGCCTGCCCCTGCAGCACTGAGCAGTCTGACGCTCGACACCCCCGCCCGAGGCCGCGTCGCTCGTTCGTGTGGCGCGGCCCCGGGCACTGCTCCGGAAGGGTGAGAAGCCGCCGGGCGGCGCCACGGCCCGTCGATATGGTCGCGCGGTGACCTCAGTATCAAGCGAACCCCGCCTTTTCCGCCCCGCCGACCTGGGCACGCTCGCCCTGCTCGCCTGGATGGCCAGGAACGAGGAGGGCGACGGCAGGACGCCCTGTCTGCTCGCCTGTTCCCTGGGCGACGGCCCCGGCGGCCCGGAGGCCGCGTCCGCCGCCGTCACCCACCTCCTGGAGGACATGGGCCTGACCACGGGCGGCGAACCGGTGGACGGCACCACCCGGCCGAGCCTCAAGGTCAGCATGCTGGTCGTCGCCGGGCAGATCGTCCTCCAGCTGCCCCACAACATCAGCAGCCAGGTCACCCCGCCGGCGGACTGGCTGGAGGCGGTCCAGGAACTCGGTTACACCTACTTCATGTTCACCACCCGGGTCTGCCCCTCGACCGGCCCCCGCGAGCCGGCACAGGGAACCGAGCTGGCCGAGTTCGCCGGCTCCCCGGAGACCACCGACGCCGCCGCACACGTCTACCTGCCCGCCCGCGGCCTGCGGGCCTGATGCGCCGGTACGCGGGCGCCGGCCGCGGTTTCGCCCTGCTGACCGTGCTCACCGGGGCGGCCGGACTGCTCGCCTCCTGGGTCATCACCCTGGACGAGTTCAAGCTGCTCAAGGACCCGGGCTTCGTCCCCGGGTGCAGCCTGAACCCGGTGGTGTCCTGCGGCAGCGTGATGAAGAGCGCCCAGGCCTCGGTCTTCGGGTTCCCCAACCCGATGCTGGGCCTGGTGGCCTACGGCGTCGTGGTCTGCGTCGGCATGAGCCTGCTGGCCGGCGCCCGCTTCCCCGGCTGGTACTGGCTGCTGTTCGAAGCGGGTTGCGTGTTCGGCATCGGGTTCGTGTCCTGGCTGCAGTTCGAGTCGCTGTACCGGATCAACGCGCTGTGCCTGTGGTGCTGCCTGGCCTGGGCCGCGACCATTCTGCTCTTCTGGTACGTCACGTCGCTCTGCGTACGCGAGGGTTTCCTGCCCGCGCCCGCCCCGTCGAAGGCGTTCCTCGCCGAATTCACCTGGGTGCTTCCGCTGCTGCACATCGGTGTGATCGGAATGCTCGTACTGACCCGTTGGTGGGACTTCTGGACGAGCTGACTATTACGGCACTCGGGGGAATTGTGAAATGCAGGCGTTTTCCGCTCGTTACGCGGTAAGGACGTCGAACCCCCGCATCCTGAAAGGGACCGTAGCTGACATGAAGCCGACCACCCGAGGAACCCTTGCCGCCGTCGTCACGGGCGTCGCGGCCACCGTGGGGGCCGCCGGTCCCGCCGCGGCGGCCGGTACGGTCCCCGTCCCCCTGCCGCTGGGCGGCGTCTCCAAGGCGCTCGACATGGAGCTGCCCCGACTCGGTGCCGAGCTGCCGCTGATCAAGCCCGGTGCCCCCGAAGGCCCCCGGTACGTGACGGGCCGGCTCCTGCCCGACCGGGCCCTGCCCCAGCTGCCGGTCAGCACCGGCCTGCCCGGCCTGGACGCCAGGGCCCCGCTGCCGCACATCCTCGGCGACAACGCCTTCGACCACCTCGACGTGGACGGGCCCGGCGGCGACATGCGGGCCCTCGCCCCCGGCCTGTCCGTGGACGCCCCCCTGACCCAGCCCGACGGCGGCAACTTCGGCCTCCCGGCCACCAAGCTCCCCGAGGCCGGCGTCATCGCCCCGGTCGTGCAGACCGTCGCCGGCGGCAACCTGGCCACGGGCCCGGGACTGTAGCCGGACAGGACCGTGTCCACCGGTCGGCAGCAACGCCGTACGGCGGCCCGTCGTACGGCCGTGTCCGTCGTACGGCCGTTCTCGCCGCAGGGCCCGAACCCACCGTACGGCTGCCTCGCACCCGGACGGCTCTCCCGCTGACCCGTACGGCTCTCCCCGGCCCCCGAACCCGTAACGGCCCTCCCCGCTCCCCGGAAGAGGCCACTTCCCGACCCCTGAAGGGACCCTCCCCGATCCTCGAACGGGTCGTTCCCGATCCCCGAATGGCTCCTCGGCCGGCGCTTCGGCGGTGACCGCGCGCGTCCTCGATCGGTTAGCCGGTACGGACATCTGAACCCGGACGAGGAGCGAGCATGGTCGTCGGTGTCGGCGGAGTGGCGGTCGGTGCGGAACAGCAGGGCGGAGCGGGGACGGCCAGACCGTCGCGGAGGGAGGTGGCGCGGGGGCTGCTGGCATCGGCCGCCGCGCTGGGACTGGCCCCGGTCGTCGCCGCCTCCCGCCCCGTGCGGCAGGCCGCGGACCCCGGGGGCGGCTCCTTCGACGAGACGTACCGGGGCCGCCGTATCCAGGGGGTGCTGGTGCCCGTCACCGGGCAGAAGGCGGTCGGCGGTGAGTGGCGGATCACCGTCGACGGCCGCCCGCTGCACCTGATGCGCAGGGCCGACGGCACCTGGCTCAGCATGGTCGACCACTACACGTCGTACCGGACACCACTGGAGGCCACCCGGGCGGCCGTGGACGAGATCGGCCCCCGTCAGCGCCTGCGCGACCTCGCGCCGGGCCGGCTCGACGGCGAACACGGCGGCGCGCACATGGGGGGACGGCATGGCGTACGTGCGTAAGAACGTCAGGACGCTCACGGCGGGCGAGCGACGGCGGTTCGTGAACGCCCTGCTGACCCTCAAACGGCGCGGCGAGTACGACGAGTTCGTGCGCATGCACATCGACTTCTACACCGCCGACGGCGAGGACGGGCTGCGCACCGCCCACATGGCACCCTCCTTCCTGCCCTGGCACCGCAGGTTCCTGCTGGAACTGGAGCGGGCGCTGCGCCGGGTCGACTCCTCGGTGACGGTGCCGTACTGGGACTGGACCAGGGACCGTGGGACGACGTCCGTGCCGTGGACGAAGGACCTGCTCGGCGGGAACGGGCGGCGCTCCGACCGGCAGGTGACGACCGGGCCGTTCGCCTACGCGGCGGGCCACTGGACGATCAAGGAGGGCGTCACCGACGGCAGGTTCCTCACCCGGGACCTCGGCCGCTCCGCCGCGCCCCTGAAGCTGCCCACCCGCAGCGAGCTGCAGTGGGCCCTGGACGACCCCGTCTACGACGCGTGGCCCTGGGACTCGACCGTCCGCAAGGGATTCCGCAACAAGCTGGAGGGCTGGGGTGCCGGAAGCGGCAGCGCCTCCTGGAAGAACCACAACCGGGTGCACCGCTGGGTCGGGGGCGCGATGCTCGGCGGCGCGTCCGTCAACGACCCGGTGTTCTGGCTCCACCACGCCTTCATCGACCTCCAGTGGTCGCGGTGGCAGCGGGCCCACCGCAGCCACCGCTACCTGCCGGCCCAGCCGCCCGGTGTCGCCGACGCCCAGCACCAGCGGGTCGTCGCCCGGCACGAGAAGCTGCCCCCGTGGGACGAGACACCGGACCAGCTGGAGGACGTGAGCCGTATCTACCGGTACGCGTGAGCGCACACGCTGTGCCGGACACGGGAAGAGCCCCGGCGCTCGGAGGGCCGGGGCTCTTGCCTGGGGGTGCCGGTCGGCTCAGTTGCCGTAACCGTTGCCGTAGCCGCCGTGGCTCGGGCCGGGGTTGCCGTGGGTGTCCTTGCCCTTGCCGCTGACGTTGGCGCAGGTGTTGCCGAAGGTGGGGTTCAGCAGGGCGATGATGTCCACGGTGTTGCCGCACACGTTGATCGGGACGTGCAGCGGGACCTGGATGACGTTGCCGGAGATCACACCGGGCGATCCGACAGCCGCGCCCTGAGCACCCGCGTCCGCCAGGGCCAGCCCGGCCCCGCTGACCACCACGGCGCCGGTGCCGACAGCGACAGCGGCTGCCTTCGCGATGCGAGACATCACGTTCTCCTTTTGTAGCTCGGAAAGCGCAGCGGCAGACCAGCCGCCGCACTTCCCGTTCAACGGCGCGACGCGGGCGTGGTCACGGTGATCACCCGGGGATCACTCTTTTAACGGCAGGGCCGGAGGGCCCGCGGCGTGGACGCAGCTCAGGCGGGTCGGACCTCAGGGCAGCCGGCGTACCGGGGAGCCCGCCAGGTACGCCTGGATGTCCTCCACGGCCTGGCCGTAGTACGTCGTGTAGTTGGCGTGGGAGACGTAACCGAGGTGGGGTGTGGCGAGGAGGCGGGGCGCGGTGCGCATCGGGTGGCCGGCGGGCAGCGGCTCGATGTCGAAGACGTCGATCCCGGCGCCGGCGATCCGGCCCTCGTGGAGCGCGGCGAGGAGGGCGTCCTGGTCGACGATCGCGGCGCGGGAGGTGTTGACGAGGTAGGCGGTCGGTTTCATGAGGGCGAGTTCGGCGGCGCCGAGGAGGCCGCGAGTGCGGTCGCCGAGGGCGAGGTGCACGGAGACGAAGTCGCTGTCACGGAGCAACTCCTCCTTGGAGCCGACGAGTTCGACGCCCACCTCCTCGGTCCGCTCCTTGGTGAGGTTCTGGCTCCACGCGCTGACCCGCATCCCGAAGGCGAGACCGACCTGGGCCACCCGGCTGCCGATCTTCCCGAGGCCGAGCAGGCCCAGCCGGCGGCCGTCCAGATCGGCACCCACGGTCGACTGCCACGGCCCGTCGGCGCGCAGGGCGTTGCTCTCCTGGACGATCCCCCGGGCGAGACCGAGCAGCAGCGCCCAGGTCAGCTCGACCGGCGGGGTGCTCGAACTCGCCGTACCGCACACGGTGACGCCGTGCGCCTCTGCGGCGGCGTAGTCGATGACGCTGTTGCGCATCCCGGAGGCGATGAGCAGTTTCAGCCGGGGGAGCCGGGCGATCAGCGATCCGGGGAAGGGGACGCGTTCGCGCAGGGTGACGACGATGTCGAAGTCGGCGAGCGCCGCGGCGAGGGCCTCCTCCCCGTCGAGGTGCTCGCGCAGCGCGACGACCTCCACCCGCTCCTCGATCACCGACCAGTCGGCCAACTCGGTTGCCACACCCTGGAAGTCATCCAGCACCACACAGCGAAGTCGCACGTCGTCTCCCTTCCGCCCCGACTCTAACGACCCCCGCCCCACCCCCTCAGCCGCGCCCGGCCCCCCAGGCAGCCACTCGGCCCGGCTCAGCCCTCTCCCGGCACCCCCTCGGCCGAGCCCGCGTAGGCCGGGGAAGAAGACGAAGAACGCCAGAACCCCAAGACGCCCACGGCGGGAACACGCCGCATGCAACACTGTCCCCCCGTCTGATCCAGGGGGATCGTTGGACGAGACGGAACGAGTCGTCGTTGCTGCCGGGCAGCTGGTGCTTGAACCGCGAGGCCGCCGGTGGGCCCATGCCTCCCTGTGTGTCCTGGACGCCGTCTTCTCCATCAACGCCCATTACGAGCGGCACACGGTCCCGACCTGCCAGCGCTACGCGGCCTGGGCCGGCATCCCGGTCCCGTTGTCAGGTAATGCGCAGCTCCCCGTCCGCGACGAGCAACCCCTACAGGGCTTCGTCACGCACGTCCAGGCCCACGGCGAAGCGGCGTTCGCTTCCGAGGTCCTGGCGAACAGGCAGCGCACACGGGCGCACCGCGATGCCCCCGTGAAGGCTGCCCGTCGGTATGCCGAGATCCTGGTATCCCACGGCATCGCAACTCTCGCTGACGCCAACGCGCTGCTCGCTGATTCGGACAGGCTGACAGCCGTTGAGCGGGACCTCGCGGGGGTTGCCGGCCACGGCTCCGGCGCACGTCTCGCCTACCTGTGGATGCTGTTGGGAGACGACAGCCGCATCAAGCCGGACCGTATGGTTCTTCGATGGTTGCGAACAGTGCTTCAGCGCACGGTGACCACAGCCGAAGCGATCGAACTCATCACCGAGGCCGCGGCGCGCTTGAGGTGTACACCGTGGGAGCTCGACCACGCGATCTGGGAAAGCCGGCGGAAGGCCTGACCGCAGCCGACGTGTGCGCCCTTGTGAGACGCACACGACGACCACCCGCACCTGGCACCGGAGAATCTCCGGGCCGCCGCGTCTTGCCTGGCGGCCCCCCCCGGGCCCTCCAACCGGCTAGCGTTCCGACCGGAGAGTGCGACCAGTGCGACTGCCTCGATGAAGGCGTCCCGAGTAACTGTCAGGCCTCGCGACCCCCGGCAGCCGCGCTGCTACGGGTCGATCGCCCCTGGAAGGACGGGTCCATGACCACGTACACCTGCCCCAACTGCGACGTCGACTTCGGCTACCCGCAGGGCCTGGCCATTCATCAGGAGCTCGGCTGCGAGTGGGGCGACGACGGGACCGACGGCGACGCCAAGTACTGCTGCGGCATGATCTATGAGGAGGGCGAGTCCACCTGTCACAGTTGCGGGGAGCCGCTGTAGCCCTGCCCCGCTCAGCCGGCACCGCTTCTGTGGCTCGAGACACTTTCTGCCCCCGCCGGCATGACTTTCTCGTCCCGACGCACCGTCGGCTCGCTCAACGGTCTGTCGCCGGCGAGCCCGTTGTCACTGCCTGCGTCCAAGGTCTAGAGCGGCCGCACTCTTCCCCGCAGCACGGGAGACGGCCCGCGGCCAGGTGCCGGAGCCGCCGCCATTCGTGCGCCTAAGCTGTCTCGGCCCGCGCCGCACGTAGGACCGAGGCAGGCTCCGGTGCGTCGAGTGGCCAGGTCTCGTCCTCCCCGAAGTCAGGGGCCTGGAAGGGGTTGGTCGTCGCCGGAGGCGGCGATGCTGCGGCGGAGCAGCGGGGCTGCCCTTCCGGGGCGGAAAAAAGCGACGTCAGATCGATGAGAAGACTCTCTTTCGTTACAGGTCCCGCAAGGGGCCTCTGGTGTGCCGTGACCGGGCACAGCGGTCCTACAGTCTGGTCATCTTTCCGTACGGGCTCAAGATCCGCATTTGCGCCGAGCCGAAATCCACGAGCACCGCAATTCCGTCCTCGATGCCGATGACTCGGCCGAGGCCGTACACGTCGTGGGTGACCTGGTCGCCCACGGCGAAGTGCTTGGGAGCCGGTGTGACCGGGGCTTTGAAGGGGCTGGTAGGCAGATGACGCTTCGGCGCAGGTGGCTTTGTCATGGCTCAGTATGAACCCACGCGCACCCCGTTCGCTGTGGCCGTCGGCACAGATCCGGACGGGAGCGATCGCTTCACGCCCCTGACCTGGGGTTTCTCGTTCTGGTGAGGCGAAACTGGACCGTGGTCTCCCGTCGATGACCAGGGTGACCGCCCGTCCCTCCGTGGTTCGAACGGCTGTCGCTCACGCCCGAGGCGTTCAGGTCGTGACCTTGCAACCCGCAACGTGACCGGAAGGGCCGCGCCGAGGGCGAGACGCGCACGTGCCGGGACATCCGGCCCTCACACGCGCGCATCCTGCGGCACCACATCGCCGATGGTCAGCTCCAGCCGGATCTCCTCTTCCAGGGGGAGACCGGTGGCCTCCTCGCCGGCCGGCCCCGTCATCGGCCGGGCGTGACACAGCGCACGGGCGGCCGTACTGCCTCCGCACGTCTTAAGTCAGCCACTGGGGCGGCTGTCTTCGAGTCAGCCACCGGGCGGCGCGTGTACGACAATCGGACACGCGCCTGACGAAGTGACTCAGCGACGGCATCGCGCCCGCCCTGGCGGCGGAGTGGCCCGGGAGCAGCGTTGTCGTGCTTTCTGTCGACCTACGCCACGCCCGGTGCGTCGACGGGCGGCTGCCGGACCTGGAGCGGCGGCTGAAAGCTGCGGGTGATCTTCTGGAGGCGGAGGCGGAGGCGGAGGCGGAGGCGGAGGCGGAGGTGGAGGCGGAGGCGGAGGTGGAGAACGCCGGCTGATCTTCGGCCGGTCGAGAACTCCGACACGATTCGACTCACGTCAGGGAGGCGGCCGCTGCACCGCTCAGCGTCGGTCGCCCGCCTGAGCTGTCTGCGGCAAGCTGCCACTGCGCCTCGGACGGTAGTCAGATCGAGTAGTTCCGTACGAGTCACGAGCAACGAGGCAGGTGTAATGCAGGCCGAGTAGCGAGCCGGCGTCAGTGCCGAGGTTCGCGGCGAGGACCTGAGTGGGCAGCGGATGCTTGTCATGGGGGTCATGGACCGCAACCGAATCAGCCAGTACGCCGCGAATTGCGACCACCTCGTACTCGACTCGGGTACCGAGAGTCGCCTTCTCGTGGGAGTGATCCCCGCCGAGCGGTTGGTCGCACAGGCCGCAGGTGTTGGCATGAGGGGCAGCATCGGTCATGCTCGCCACGCTACCCAGCGACGGCACAACGACCGAGACCTCGGCAGTCTCGGCCGGCGGTCGACCGGGATCCCGTAGACGATCTCGACGTGAGCGGCGGGCACCACGATCTCCGCAGCGGCAGATGCGTCGGTCGGGACGGGTGTGGACCGGGCCGAAGGAGGGTGGGGCGAGGGTGACGAAGACACGGGCGTGGCCGCGGACGGTGGCGGGGACGTCGCGACGGTCGTCCCCGACCGGGCAGACGTGGATGAGGTGGTGAGTGTCGCCCGCGTACGTCCGGCCTGAAACGGCGGATCGAAGCCGGGACGATCTCCCTGAGGTACCCGGCGCCGGCTGCTCCCTGCCCCGAAACCTCGACGCTTATGCGACACGGCCACTCGCGAAAACCCGGTGACAGCCGGACAGCCCCGGATCCGACCCTTGATCACCAAGAGTGCCTCCGAGGTTTCGTCGTACCCATCGACAACCGCTGTGAGCAGCAAAAGCCCTCCCGAGCGGGAGGGCGGAGACAAGCGCCCCCGGCAGGACTCGAACCTGCGGCCAAGCGCTTAGAAGATGCGGGCTCGCCGTGGTGGGCCGGTCCGATCCCCTCCTGCTGCCACCGTGCCGGGTCGCCGAGCGCTGCTGCCGTCCGCCGTCGTTGCCGGCGTTGCCCTCACTGTCGCCCGAGACGCCGTGGGCGGGGCTCACGTGCCGGGCTACTGATCACCGGTCTCTCTCACCAGCGAGGCTGAGAAAGCCCACGGCTCTGAGCAGCTCAGATGCCGTGGGCCTCTGTCGTTGTCGGTTGGCGTCGGGTGACCTCGTACGCCCAGGGACGTCCTGGGGGTGAGCACCGCTTCACGAGTTCGATCCGCGATCGGTCCAGCTGCTGACGTCTTCTGGCGCGGCAGCCGAACAGAGGCGCTGTTCCCGGCCGGGATCAAGCACCCCTTGTGTGGCTGTGCTCTTCACACGGCGCCTTTCGTCCATTGAAGCGCTCAGCCTGTCGAGTGGCGCACGCGGGAGAGGGTCGGCTACGAGCTCGATGACACCAGCCGCGTACGAACGAGGGCTCGCAGCATCGCGGCGCCCGCCCCCACCGCTGCGAGGTGCAGGACTGCCGCGAGCGCGAGGTTTTCCGGCAGGGCTGCATCGGCCGGTTGCGCGACCGCCAGGTACAGGGTGAACGGAAGCTTCCAGCCGCTCCAGGCGAACAACGAGCCCGAGCCGAGCCAGCCGAGCACCATCGGGCCCCATCGGGGAACTCGTGCGGGTCGGCCTCGAACGGCAGCCCAGATGGCGACGGACGCCAGGAACGCCCAGAGTCCGAAGACTCCGGACAGTACATACCAAGCGAGGTCCCGCTCGTCGCGGTGGGCGACACCTGCGGTGCCGCCCACCGCCCAGTACAGCCAGATGAGACCGACTGCGGCGCCGACCACGGTCATCCATGGCAGCGCCCTTGGCGAGCCCTCTCCACCGTCCCCGAGTCGACCCGCGAACGCGTCCGGCCAGCGTCGTCGCAAGTACGTGGGCAGCGCGATGGCCAGACCCAGCCCCATGCCTACAAACCCGATCTGAACCAGGATGGCCTCCCAGACCGGCATCGACGGGCCGGCGTCACTCCCGCTCTTCGGTGTGCCATCCGCCGATCCCAGCAGCGAACTGAGAACGGCGTACGGCAGCACCGGGACGAGGAACCCAGTCCCGACCCAAGCGCAGAAGGCCAAGGGCGCTCCCGGTATGCGCATCCCCCACGGCCGCACCAGCGCGAGGGCCACCGCTATCCCGATCCCTGCCATGCCGATCGTTGCGCTGTTGAGCACCACCCACTCCACCTTGCTGAACCCGGCCCCGACTGGCAGCAGCCCCAAGAGCGAACCGACCACCCACGAAACCTTGATCAGCAAGTAGGGCGTCAGCGCCAGCGCTGCCCCATACGCCGCGGCCCGTCCGACTCGATCCCACCGATCCACCTGAACTCCCATTTCAAGCAACGGAGTTCGAGTCTCATTCACGACTGCCCCCCGGGCGTCAACCGCCGGGTGCATCCATGTCATCACTCAGGAGGAGTGAGAATCAGCCGACGGGAGCACATGGAACTTCTGCAGCACGAGGAGCCGCCGGTTCAAGCTCCCGACCGCGAGATGCGGCGCTCAGTCGCGCCCAGGTCCGCCAGACTCCGGCTCGGCCGGCCGCGCTGCCCTCGCACCCAGGTGAGCACCAGCTCCCGCGCCAGGTAGTGGCTCCGCACCTGCTCCGGTGCCCAGCTCTCTGCTTCGAGGACCTTGGCGAGCGCGTCGTCCATCCGGTTGTGGGCGCTGAGAGCCCGGGCTGCTTCGAGGTTGTGCCGTGTACGGCGTTCCGTCGGCAGTCCTCCAGACGTGGTTGGCGTCAGTGCCGAGTCGGTCGGCTGCCCGTTTCGCCTCGTCCAGGAAGGCCCGTGTCGCGGCCCGGTCGTCGGCACGGGCTGAGGCCATGGACCCCGCCAGGAACAGGGTCCCGTAGATGGACAGGAACTCGGGCGTCGACTCCTGGAGACCTGGCCGGAGGTATTCGCCCGCGTCCCCGACCAGCTGCACGGCTGCGTCGAACCGGCCGTTGGACAGCAGGCAGTGTGCGACGGACCGGAAGAGAGAACCGGTGACGACCGGGTTGCCGGACTGCTGCCAAGCCGCGGTCGGCCGCGATCCATGCCAGGTCGGTCTCACCGAGCTTGGTGAGCACCATGGCCGCAACCTGGTACATCATGGCCATCAGCTCGTGTGCCCGCTCTGGTGACGAGGGTTGTTGCCGTCAGACACACGAAACGCCCCTGAGGGAAGATCCCCTCCAGGGCGTTCTTACCGGCAGGAGGTGGCGCCCCCGGCAGGACTCGAACCTGCGGCCAAGCGCTTAGAAGGCGCCTGGTGTGTGGTGTGCCACCCCATCGCTGACCTGCTGCTCTTACCGCGTCGCGCGCGTCATCGTTTGGACTTCGACACGCATTCGACTGGCTTTTCGCATGCGGCAGAGCTGGCGGCAGGGCACACTTCTCCGCCGTGGACATCGTCAAGGGCGAGCTTCGGCGTCTCCGGTGCGGTCTCGCAGCTGATGCCAGTCAGCAGAGGCCGTTTCTGGTGCGGGCCCAGTTCACCGCTGAAGATCCGGCACAGGTCATCGCGGATGTCCGTGCCGTGCTGGCGTGTGTCGTCGAGCGGACGGATGACTGGCCCGCCTTCGACCGGTGGCCGGAGTTGCTGCCGGCGTAGTTTGTGCAGCGCTGTGCGCCGGAGTGTGCGGAATCGGCGAGCGAGCTGTCCTTCGGCCCCTGGGCCTGGCTCCGGAAGTGGCGGACCATGACGCCTGAGGAGAAGCCGGGCAACAGTCGTGGTCCATGGACGCTGTCTGGCTGGCTCTACTACTTCGACCCCAGCGGGGAGGGTGTGGGCGACGACCGCAGTTGGTGGTGGTGGGACGCGGGGTCGGACGGGCCAGGCAACGGCTGGGTCGAGGTGGCCACCACAGGTTGGCCCTTCGGAAGCGGTTCGCTGTCTTGGCTGATCGAGGCCAGTGGCGGGAAGGACCTCACGTATGGGGCGTGAGCGTCATGGGACGTGCGTCGTCGGCCATGGTGATGTCGGTCGTGGGTTCCAGATGGCCTCCCTTCTGACCTCGGCTAACGGTTGATCGGAATCTCGTAGACGATCTCGCAGTGAGCGGCGGGCACCACGATGTCCGCCGTCTCCACGGGCCGTCCCTCGTCGCTGTAGTACGTCCGCCGGATGTGCGTGACGAGCGCGGCCTTCTGGATGCCCAGGAGTGACGCTTCCTCGGCGGTCGCTTGCCTCGGCTCGGGCTGCTCCACGGCGTGGCTGACGGTGACACCGATCGCGGCCATGCGGTTCACGACCCCCGCCCCGGCGTGCGGCCCTCCCTCCGGGAGGACGACGAGAGTGCCGGCGGTGAGGTCGTACGGCTCCCAGCTCGTGGAAAGCTGCACCGGCCTGCCGTCGGCCAGGAACTCGTACGTCGTCCGAACGCACAGGTCACCCTCGGCGATGCCGAGCCGCGCCGCGATGTCCGCCGGAGCCGGCACCTTGGCCTCAGTCCGGCTCTCCCAATCTCCCTGCCTGCCCACGGCCTTCATGTCCGCCCGGAACGGAGACCCGTCGGGCCGCTCACGCGCTGACGAACGGACCACCCGAACCCGCTGCCGGGGCTCGGCGACGTACGTGCCCGAACCGGCGCGGCCCTCCAGCACACCCTGGGAGATCAACAGCTCCTGAGCCCGGCGGACCACGTTCTCGCCGACCCCGTACTCCTGGCCGATCTGGGCGCGGGACGGCAGACGGTCCCCGGGCTCCCATACGTGCTCCGCGATCCGGCGCCGGAGTTCGTCGGCGATGCGGAGATAGGGCGGCTGCTCAGGCATATGGAAAATCTAGTCCACTAGCTCTAATCTAGTTAACTAGCTTCACTGAAAGTGATCGCCGGTTGACGGAGGCTGCCCTGTGCCCGCTTCGGGATCTCGCGTGGCGGCCATCGTCGCCCGGCTGTCCGCCGTCGGACTTCCCACGCGCGTGGAGGAATACGACCGCTACACGTCGGTCGAAGCGGAGATACCGGAAGCGCCCTCCGCTGACCTATGGCGGGAGGCCCTGGAAGTGGTGGCCGAGGCCGATCGGTTCGGCCTCCTCGCCACCAGCCTGAACGGCCGCACCCTCTGGGCGGTCGTACACAAAGCGGTCCCCGCGACGGGCGATGTCGGGGGACCGAGCCATCAGCGATAGGAGCTGAGCAGCGTGCTCAACCGTATCCGCCGTGCCGTCTCGCTCACCAGAGCGCGGTACGCCCCCAAGGGCAGGCACCGCCGCCCCTTAACAACCTCCCGGTCGACGGTCGCCCCTGCCTGTCCGGCGTCCGCCGATGCGTCGAGGCGGCCACTGGGCCGGGTTTCCGACATCGCTAACCATCGACTCCCGCTCGCAGGGGAGGACAACGCACTCGTCCGCCCCTACCTGCTGGCCTGGGAGGAACGAGTACGGCCGCGGACGGTGGTCGTCGCTTCCCATCTGCCGGCTGAAGCCTGGTCGACCCTGGCGGGGGCCTGCTGATGTCTCGACGCCAACAGCTCCGCGTCACCGAAGCATCTGCCGTCCCCTACCGGTCGACCGCCTGCCGCATCGGCACACACCCGCTCTGCACGGAGTCCTCTCCCGTCTCCGCGCCGATCGACCTGCCGGTTGTCTACGAGGCGTGCGCGTGCCCGTGTCACTCGGTCCCGGGCGGCTCAGAGCCCAGGGAGATGCAGCGGTGAGCGGCTGGGCACCGGGCGGCGCGCTGGTTGCCACTGTCGAGGTCACGGCCACCACCGTGCAGCGTGGCGACGTCATCCAACTGGGCGGCAGAGCGTGCCGGGTCATGGACCTCTTCCAACTTCCCCAAGGGGCCAAACGGCTTCTCTTCGAGTCGGGCGAGTTGCTGACCATACACACGCGAACTCGGCTTGCCGCCGTTCGCGTGCAGAGAAGGCGGTGACCCGGTCTGTGCCTTCACGCCATCACGACATCGCCGACGATCTCCGGCGCCAGATCACACCCGGCGCAGTCAAACCGGGTGAACGCCTGCCTTCCGAGGCAGACCTCGCCGACCGATACAAGGTCAGTACGGCCACACTGCGAAGTGCGCTCGCAGTCCTCCAGGGTGAAGGCCTTGTCGAGAAGATCCACGGGAAAGGCAACTTCGTCCGCCCGCTGCCTCCGCAAGGTCGCGTACGTCGGGGGGTGGGGAACGCTGGATCCATGGACCACCGCTGAAGCGGCCATGCACGTCACTGTTCACACCACCACCGTGCAGGCAGACGGCCATCTGACGTCCTTGCTGAGGGTGCCGACGGGCAGCCCTCTCACTGAGTTCTTCTGCATCAGCCACGAGGGAGACTCGCCGCACGGTCTCGCCCGCATCTACATCCCGCGCGACCTGGCACCGGTCGGCGTGCTGGGCGACGACTCCTCGTGGCGGGACACGGCCACGCGATTCGCCGTCCTCGGCTCGGCGCCGGCAACTGTCCGGGAAACGGTATGTGCTCGTCCACCGACACCGGACGAGGCATCCGCCCTCCGGATCGGCCCAACGGCGGCAGCCCTCGCGATCACACGGGTCGCGACCGACTCCACGGGTCGAGTTGTCGAGGCCGCGCTACTCGTGTTCCCAGGGGATCGCGTCGACGCGGTCTTCACCACCCACGACGTGACCGATGAGAAGGGCACCCAACGATGACGGCACCGAACGAACTGCGACTCCTTCCGTGGTCGGGGCCGGACGGCAAACCCTGCTACTTGGACACCGACGACAAGGCCGGCTACATGTCCCGCCTGGCGGACAACATCGAAGCGGTGCAACTGGGGACGGCGGCCGAGTTGCTGGAGCATGCCTTCGACACCCTCGACGACCAGGACGCCGACCCGGAGGACTTGCACCGGCTGGCGAGGGAACTGACCAGGGCGTTGCGGGATGTTCTCCGCGTTGCAGTCAGTCGCGGTCACCTCCTGGCGGTGAGCGACCCTCATCGCTCCTGAAGGGGAACTCGGTGGCTGCGGCACTCGGACTCCTTCACGGCCACGTCCTGGTTGGCCTGACTTGCCTGTCTACTGATCACGGGCCTCGCTGACCAGCGGGCCTGACGAAGCCCACGGCTCTGACGTGCTCAGAGGCCGTGGGTTTCTGTCGTTGTCGGGTGTCGTCGGCTGCCCTCGGACGGCCCCAGGTCGGCCCAAGAGTGAGCCCGCAGCGCTTCTGCGACTGCCGTACGCGCTCTTCCGGCAAGCTGCCGAGGACTGCACAATCGCCATATGCCGGACAGCACGCTGTGGGTGGCCTGCCTTACCGCGGGCACAGCTATCGCAGCCAGTTGGGTATCAAGTCGCGGCAGCCTGCGCGCCGCAAGGGAGCAGGCACATGCTTCTGCAACGGCTCAGCGGGCCAACGCGTTGGCCCAGTCACGCCGGGACTCGTACATAGGGGTTGTCGACCAAGCTCATCGCATGGGCGCGTTATACCGGGAACTGCCAGGCGTCCTATCGATGCCGGCCGGCACCGACAAGGAAGCTGCTGTGCAGGAGCATGCTAAGCGCCTACGCGAAGCCTACGGACCCTTCACCCTTGCTTGCGACGTGATGATCGTTGACGGTGGCAACCCCGTGGCCGAGGCGGTCAAGGCTGTCTTCAGGGACTCCCGGGCGATCTACATGGGTCTGCTCACCGGGGCGGACGGTGAGCAGGCCAGCACTTCGTATGACATCGCTATCAGGTCCTACTGGGACTCCGTGAACGTCATGGTTTGGGAGATGCATTACGAGGCGAATCGCGACAGAGCTGACAGCCCGCTGCGTAGAGCGACTGTGCGCCGTCCGTGGCGTCCGATCTCTCGTGACTCCTAGCACAGCGGCCGGACGATGTGGTCGCCAGCGCTGCCGACGACCACCGTTTTAAGGAGACCATTCCGACGATGTAATGATCAGCGCTGCGACTCTCCCCGCCCGCTCTGGATGGTGTGGGGCTGGTTCTCCAGATACGGCAACGTGCGCCGGTGTTTCCGTCAAGAAGTACCGTCAAGCTTTCAGCTCCCCACAGGCTGCCATCGGCCGCAGCTCTCGCTGTTAAAGGAGTAATCGCTGGCGAGGATGGTCACCTGGACCCGCTTCGCAGCAGAGACGAAGTTGTTGTCGATCGTCTCCCCGTTGGCGTCGGTCCTTTCCCAGTAACACCCGTCGACGTCGGTGGTGTAGTAGGTGCCCGGCTTGACTTCAGAGCCCACGCGGTAGACACCGTCGCCGAAGACACGCCCCTCATCTTCAAGCTTGTTGCGCTTTGAAGCGCTCCCAACCAGCTCTTCGACCTCGCTCTTGTCGGGGTGATCTGGGCACAACAGCAGGGCCCCACGAACTTCGGCGAGCTGCTCCTTGGATCCAGCCTGCTGGAGGTACGACCAGCTGCCCGAACCGGACTGTGCGCAGATGCCGTACAGGGTGCCTAAGCTGTCGAGGTCCCCCTCATCCCCATAGGCGACCCGCAGGGCTTTCGTCTCTGTGTCGCTCGTCTCCGTGCCGCTGAGGGTGGCATCGCAGTCTTCCTGCTTGTCCGCCCATGCCTCCTGCACCATGGAGTAGTAGTCACCAGAGCAGTCGATCTCGTCCACCGTGACCGGATCCGATGTGTCGACAGCCTGGGTCTCCTCAGTCGGACTCTTAACGGCGTCAGTAGCAACCGCGCTCGACTCCTTCTTCGAGTCAGTGTGCTGAGATTTCTCCGACTCGCTGGAGCACCCTGCAAGCAGCAGACCCACAGCTGCAACGACCATAATCTTTTTCATTGGTTGCCCCCACATGCGCACCGCGGCACTCACGTCTCTGAGAGTTCGACGCTGGGCTGGCCGATGACTTCTAGATGGTCAAGCACGATTTCGCAGCTGGCGACAAAGTCGAACGCCGCATCCGGGAAGACGGTGTGATCACCATGGGAGACGCGAGCTCGCAGTCGTGCAAGGCGGACCATCGTCTCCGCGACCGAGTGCGGCAGGCCCCTCCCCTCAAGCTGCCGTGCGGCCTCCTGCACGGACCGTGTACCGCCGAGCAGATCGCGGTATGTGACCTCGACAGCCCGCCAGGCAAGCATCACGGCACTGTCCGGTGAGCTACCGACCAAGTCCAGCGCCTGGTCGAGGGCTTCGTATTGAGTGGAGCGGGCGCGCAAGTGAGGACGAACCACGTTGCCGGCCTGCGAAGGCAGCGGCCTTGACGGCCGTCCGGACTCTCCTGGAGGCGACGACGAGGTTTGCTCCCGGGTTCCGTCGTAAGTGCGTCGTGCCTCTTCAGCGAAATCGATCGCTCCCGCCGGGGTCTCCAGCCGCGTCATACGGGCGAAGGCCCGCTTGAGGTGGTGCCTGCACGCCCAAGCAAGCACCAACGTCACTACGGGCCATACAAGTGCCTCAACGTACTTGAGGACCAGTTCAGCTACTTCCACACGGCCATCTAACCGCAGCTCTAACTCACCAGGTTGTGGTTTGACCGCTTCGTCCCGAAGTAACTTGGGTGAGTGTTCGGCCCTGGGCGGGTGTGCCGCTTACCTGCGCTGACGGTCCACTAGCGTTCGCGTCCGTCCGTCGTTGTCTGCTGGCGTTGTCACGCAGTTAGACACTCACCCGAGGCGGGCGCGCGTTCTGGCAGGGCCTGCCCTCAGGGACCGAGCACACCCAGCGCGCCGAGTACGAGGCACGCGGTACCGAAGAGGAAGAACCCACCCACGGCTATCGCGGCTGCTCCGAGCTTCATAGCGCCGGCACTTTTGCCCTCTTGCGGCACAAGCGAGCCCGACGCCTGCTGTTTGAAGTCGAGATACGCAGGGAGGCGACCGGTTCGCCGTAGCGTCCGCCCGACACTAATGAGTGCTATGCCAAAGATCAGCGTGAGCAAGCTCGTCTGGAGCTGGTAGGCCGGGTCATGCCCGTCCGAGACAGCGATGATCACGAAAGTCCCCCCGGACGTGGCGGACAGCGCTGCTGCCCGGCGGAAAGAAGCGCCCCATCTTGCCGTACGGCCACCCCTGGGCGGAAACGCGTATGGTCCGGGCGCGCTGACCTGGGGCTTCGCTGCTGCGTGCTGTGGCTCTGTCCCTGTCGGTCGCCGTTGGTCGGCCTGCCCCCTCGCACGGCCCAGAGACGGCCCAGAGCTGATCACCAGGACCGGTTCGCCGGCCGACGGCGGCCACCATCGCACGGGCCGCATGAACCTCAGCCGCCGACAGCCAGCCACGGCGGCGGACGCGCCGACCGACCAGGCGCGCGTATGTCTCGCTGCACCCCCACCGGCCTCAGCCACGGTGCAGTGCCGTCGCCGGGAGCAGCCACGCCGGCCGGGCCGTGCGGTCGGGTCGGAGTCGATCGCCCCCCAGCCCTCAGCTTGGGAGCTGCGATCATCTGGAGGCAGTTGAAGGGCCGACCTGGGCGAACGGTCGGTACGTGGCCCTCACGCACTCGGCATCTTTCCCCGTGACTCCCCGCTGTTCCCCGCCCGATCTAGTGCGGTTGTGGTGCCGCGCTTGGTAGGTGGCCCGGCCTGGACCGAGCTGCCTCATGGTGGTGCAGCCTTTTGTTCGGTAGTTCTACAGAGGTCGGTCGCTGAGGCTGCTGGACCTCGTTGCTGTTTCGCAGCCGCCCCACCGGGCGCGTCTGTCGTGTCGTACCCCGCCTCAGCTCGGACGGTCTACCGGGTTGGCGGCGGGGTATGCATCATGTAGCTTCGTGACGGAATTCACGACAGCGCTAATAGCGGGCTTGATCGGACTTATCGGAACTGGGATCGGCGCGGCTGCTACAGCATGGGCTGCAAAGATCGGCGCCAACAAGAATGTCGAGGCTGTACGCGGACAGGCGCAAGATCAGGCCGCGAACGAACACGCGCACTGGTTACGACAGCAACGTCTCACAGCATGCGAGGGGTTTCTCGACGCATGGGACGAATGTACCCGCAGGCGCAAAGAGCTTGCGCGAGGTGTAGACGCCAGCCAACACGATGCTCTCCGCGCAGAATTGAGTCGATCGGCTCAGCTCATGTTGGAACGTGCGAGGCGTATATCAATACTTGGCCCCAAAGAAGTTTCCCTAGCAGTAGAATCCATATCCCAGGCGACACTAGAGAACGTCGAGAAGGAAGATAGGTTCGGCCGGTACATCACACAGGCGCTATCGAAGCTAAGGGAGCAGGAAGCCCAGATGCGGGACCTCCAACCTAACCTTCAGTTAGACGAGTTCAAACAGGTAATCCAGCACGCCGGGGACTTGGAGAAAGTGATGGAGTTGTACCCCGTCGAGCAACTGGAGGGGATCGTAGGGCGGGCTGAACAATCCGTCGGCGAGATGGAGGCGTGGGCGCAGAAGGCGGCCGAATTTGGGAAACTCGGGAGTGAAATAAATGATGAAGGTGCGCGTTTCTTAGAAGAATTCAAGCGCAATATAAAGGTTGCGGAAGACAACAGGGCGATCTTCCTTCAAACGGTCCGGAGTGCACTTGCAAGTCCACCAACCCGTAAAGGTTAGGCGTTCGAGCTAGAAGCGAAGACGGATGTTCGCTACTGGCACTCTCCCGCTAGTCTTCATCGCGCTGAAACTCAGGTCGCGTGGCGAAACCGTATTCCTGCATCCAGATCCTCGTACAGCAGGTTATTTTCTCCAGGCTAGTTACCTGGGCTCCGAACTTCTTTCCGAGACCGGTGAAGCTGAATGCATACGTTGCCGTTGAGGCATCCACCTGAGAGCCGGTGAGAGCTAGATCCTCAAGAGGAATATCGTAGTGGGCGTGGATCTTCATCCGCGCAAGATTGCGCGCCTCTTCTTCTGAGGCTAGGTTCTCCCATGAATCACGCGTAGCGCGCTTTCTGATTTTTTCGAAAGCCCCTTTAATGGCGGCCTGTACGGCTACTACGCCCAAGCCGCCGCCCATGCCGCTACTCATCTGGATAACGAACTCTGCGAACGATCCGGAGGCACCCCAGGAGTGGTGGCCATGCCTCCCACTCAGGACGAAGTTGGCTGGATATTTGCCGCCCTCGGCCCATGCTATACGAGACAGTTCCTCAAGAATCTCCTCGGTAGACATATCGACGTGTTCAAGATCGACCTCCCACACTTCTTCCGGATAGGCAGTCGGGTGAGGGACAATCTGGACCGTGATACGAGATTCTTGTGCTTGCACCGTACCTCCAGAGGAGACTGTGGCGGATAATACACAGACGCCAGGTCTCGTCTGGTGGGTTTCAGAAGATTGGGCGGTCCGACCGTCCAAGCCACGACGTACCTCTTCTCTGACGTCAGGCAGCTGATTGTTGTGCGCGCAGCCCGGGCGCCGGCCGGGCTGGAGCGGGGCGGAGACAGGAGCGCAGGCCCGGCCGGGGGCCGGGCCGCGCGCGGTGAGCGGAGCGAGCCGCCTTGATGAAGTAGGGAAAGTCTTATCCCTCGGGCTGGGACCGCTCGGCTCGGTACTCGTCGAGGAGGCTGAAGAATAGCTCGATCGCGGGTACGCCTGCTGCTTCGGCGTCACGCTCAATCTCGACCGGCCATCCCAGAGCGCTGTGCTGGCCACGACGCTGCTGCACCCACTCTTCGAACGGGCCTCGGTCGTCGACACCCCAGAGAGGGAAGTCGTCCTCGTGGACGCCGTGGACTTCCATCGCGACTCTGTAGCCGATCAGGATCGAGTCCAGGTGCTGGAGGGAGCGGCGGCGCACCCACATGCCAGGGCGTTGCCGTATCTCGTCGAGGAACTCGTAGACGCCTCCCAACGCGCTGAGACGGCTGGGTTCCTTGGCCGAGGTGCTCTCCGCTGTCATGACTGCCCCCTACCGGCGAAGCAGGTGCTTGCCGTCGTGACTACGAACGTGTGGGCCGTCGCTGTCCAGTGCGTCCAGGAGGCGGACGGCGAAGACTTCCGACATACGCTCAGACACTTCTTCCGGCGTGAGCCAGTCGACGGCCGTCGACTCGCTGGACGTGCGCTCGGCCCCGCCGGAGGGCTTGCACCTGAAGACCAGGGCAACGACGCCACGGGTCGTGTTCTTGTAGACCCCGGTCAGTTCGTCCACCTCGACGTGGATGCCGGTCTCCTCCAGGACCTCGCGGGCGACGCCGGCCTCCGGGGTCTCGTCGAGTTCGAGTACGCCGCCGGGGAGCTCCCGCCGCCTGATGGAGACGTCATACGACGTGAAGATCTACAAGATCCTTACGTACAGGGGCGCTCGGAAGACCACGTACACGGTCCGCTGGGTGGTCGCGGGCAAGCGCTGGCGCGAGCCCTTCAACACCGTCGCGCTCGCCGAGGGCTTCCGCTCCGAACTCATCCGGGCGACGGGCAAGGGTGAGGCGTTCGTCATCGCGACCGGTCTGCCGGTGTCTCACCGCTCCAAGTCGGCTGCCACGAGCTGGTACAGGTTCGCCATCGAGTACGTCGACGCTCGGTGGCCTCAACTCGGCGGCAACAGCCGCAAGAACACGGCCAAGACCCTGACCGCGACCACCATCGCGCTGCTGCGGGCCAAGCCCACCCAGTTCGCACCCTCGGCCGTACGCACTGCTTTGCGCGAATGGGCGTTCAACACCAACCGACGCCCGGACGCGCCCCGGGACGTGCTGGCCATCCTCCGGTGGGTTGAGCGGAACTCCTTGCCCGTCTCGGCCTGGGAGGACCCCGAGAAGGTCGACCAGGTCCTGCTCGCCATCGACACGCGCCTCGACGGCAAGCAGGCGGCGGCCTGGTCGAGGAAGCGCAACCGCCGGATCCTCAACGTCGCCATGAAGTACGCGGTCCGCCGGCGCATCCTGCGGGTCAACCCCCTGCCCAAGGGCAAGGAGTCCACGGCCGTCACGAAGACCACGAACGCCGTCGACAAGCGGTCCCTCCTGAATCCCGAGCAGGCCGCGGCGATCCTCGACTGGATACGGCGCCGGCCCCGGGGTGGCAAGCGGCTCCACGCCTTCTTCGCCACCTTGTACTACTGCGGGCCCCGGCCTGAGGAAGCCGTAGCCATGCGCGCCGAGGACGTGACGCTGCCCGTGCCAGGTGCCGACGACCAGGGGTGCGAGCTGCTGATCCACACGGCGACCCCGGAGGTCGGGAAGCAATGGACCGACACGGGGGAGATCCACGAGCGACGCGATCTGAAAGGACGTGCGGAGGGTGAGACACGCACCGTTCCCGGGCATCCGGCCCTCACGCGCATCCTGCGCCGACACATCGAGGACGAGCAGCTCCAGCCGGGTGATCTGCTCTTCCAAGGCGAGTTCGGCGGCATCCTCGCCGGTTCCGTCATCCGGCGGGCGTGGCGCAGCGCGCGCAAGGCCGTGCTGCCCCCGCACGTCTTCGAGTCGCCCACCGGGCGGCGCGTCTATGACAACCGGAACACGCGCCTGACGAAGTGGCTCAACGACGGCATCCCGCCCGCCCAGGTGGCCGAGTGGGCCGGAAACAGCGTCGCCGTGCTCCTGGCGACCTACGCCCGCTGCGTCGACGGGCAGCTGCCGGACCTAAACGGCGGCTGGAAGCTGCGGGTGACCTCCCGGAGGAGGGGCCGGGCGCTGGCTGACATACCGCCGGTCAAAAACTTCGACACGTATTCGACACGGCCACCCGCGAAATCCCGGTGACAGCCGGACAGCCCCGGAGCCTGCCCTTGATCGTCGAGAGGGCGTCCGGGGCTTCGTCGTGTCGGCTGGCACCTGTCCCGACCAGCAAAAAGCCCTCCCGAACGGGAGGGCGAGGGGTGGCGCCCCCGGCAGGACTCGAACCTGCGGCCAAGCGCTTAGAAGGCGCCTGCTCTATCCACTGAGCTACGGGGGCCGGGTGGGGTGGCCTCGTGTGCGGTGCCCTGGTGGGGGCTGACCCGTGACGCTGCCGGGGACAAGGATAGGGCTCCCGGTTCCTTGACCCTGTCGCTTCCCCTCCGTGGCTCGATGTGGAGGTTCGGTGAAGCGGTCCTGATAATCGCAGGCAGGTACGAATCGTGCACCGCTTTTGGCGTCCGACGCCCCCTGGTGTTGTGCACTCGTTATGCCTGGCCTGTGCCCTTGTCCTGGTCGTCCCTTCCATCCGTTCTGTCCTGTCGGCGCGCAGACATGTCTATATGCTTCAGAATTCCCCTAAAATTGGGCATTCTTCGCATGTGGTGACCTTGGACGTACGGCCTCAGCTGCTCGACACACTTTCCGCTCTGCGCGACCGTGTCGCCGCCGCACGCTTTCCGCTGCCCCTCGCGGGGGCGCCACGCGCGCGTGCCAACCGCGACGAACTCCTCGCGCAGCTCGACGACTATCTCGTACCCCGCCTACGGGAGCCCGAGGCGCCGTTGCTGGCCGTCGTCGGCGGTTCCACCGGCGCGGGCAAGTCGACGCTCGTGAACTCCCTCGTCGGTCGGCGGGTGAGCGAGGCCGGCGTGCTGCGGCCGACCACACGGACACCGGTACTGGTCTGCCATCCGGAGGATCATCACTGGTTCAGCGGCATGCGCGTGCTCCCTCAGCTCACCCGCGTGTGGGTGCCCCACCAGGACCCCGCCGACGAGTTCCTGCTCACCGAGGAGGACCCCGGGCGCGTGCTGCGCGTCGAGACCGCCGACAGCCTCCCGCGCGGGCTCGCCCTCCTCGACGCCCCCGACGTCGACTCCCTGCTCGCCGACAACCGCGTCCTCGCGGCGGAACTGATCTGCGCCGCCGACGTCTGGATCATGGTCACCACGGCCGCCCGTTACGCCGACGCCGTCCCCTGGCACCTGCTGCGCACCGCCAAGGAGTACGACGCGACCCTCGTCACCGTCCTGGACCGGGTACCCCACCAGGTCGTCTCCGAGGTCTCCCGGCAGTACGGCGCCCTGCTCACCAAGGCCGGGCTCGGCGACGTGCCCCGCTTCACCGTGCCCGAGCTCCCCGAGTCCGCCTGGGGCGCCGGCCTGCTGCCCGCCACCGCCGTCGCGCCCCTGAAGAGCTGGCTCGTCCACCACGCCCAGGACCCCGCCGCCCGGCAGCAGGTCATGGCCCGCACCGCCCACGGCCTCCTCAACTCGCTCAGATCCCGCATGCCCGAGCTGGCCGGCGCCGCAGCCGCCCAGTACGCGGCGGCCCTCCGGCTCACCAACGCCGTGGAGACCGCCTACGACAAGGAGCACGCGCGCGTGCGGGCCCGCCTCCAGTCCGGCGCCGTACTCGCCGGGGACGCCCTCAAGCGCTGGCGCGCCTTCCCGCTGGACTGCACCGCCGGGGAACTCCTGGACGCCCTCGTGGAAAGCCTGGCCGCCCTCCTGCTGTGCGCCGTCACCGCCGCGGACGAGCGCGTCGACGACGCGTGGCGGCGCGAGCCCGCCGCCGAAGCCCCGGAACTCGCCGCCCGCGAGACCTCCCTGGAGAGCGCCGAGCACCGCATCGGGCTCGCTGCCCGGCGCTGGCGGCGCGAGCTGGAGGAGTACGCCGAGGACGAGGTACGGGTCCTGGAGCGCACCGGCGCACCCGACCCCGAGGTCGTCGCCGCCCTCGTCGCCACCGCCGTTCTGGGCGGGCGCCGGGCCCGTACCGCGGGTGAAGGGCTCGCCGAGCGGCTCGGCGCCCACGGCGTGCTGCGGCTGCGCGACCGGGCCGGACGGCTGCTCGCCGAGCACGTGGACCGGGTCATGCACGCCGAACGCGAGCGGCGCCTCGCCCCCCTCGACGCCCTGGACGTCCATCCCGAGCCCCAGGCCGAACTCATCGCCGCGCTGTCGGTACTGCAGAAGGAGAGGTGACCCGTGACCGCCGTCACTGACCACGACCACATGGATCACACCGAGCACATGAGGCGCATCGACCACGGCAGCGACCACGGCAGCGACCACGGCGGCAACACCGGTGACAGTGGCGAGCGCCGTGACAGCAGGGGCATCGAGCAAGCGCGGTCGAGCGGCCTGGAAGGGGAGCGCGGCGAGGACGAGCGCGGCGACGGCGAGGCCGGCCGCTTCACCCCTCCGTCCCGGGACGCGAACCCCTCCAACGACGTGAAGAAGAAGGAGGAGAGGGAGGAGAGGGAGGAGAGCGACGGGAGCGGGGGCGCGGGCCGCGGCGCGGGCGCGGACACCGCCGGCGGGCGTCCCGTGCGCGTGAGGGACGAGCTCGCCCAGAGGGACAACCAGAAAAACAACCAGTACGACAGGGGCGGCATGACCGGGCCCGACGCCGAAGGCAAACACTCCGCGCGCGGGCACAGCGCCGACCACCCCGCGCGCGGGCACAGCGCCGAGGAGAGCGGTGCCGTATCCGTCCCCCGGCCGCACACCTACTCGCCGACGAAACCCCGCCCCGCGGCCGACGACACCCCCTCCACGGCCGGCCACCCCACCGGCTCGCCCACAGCTGCCCCGAAGAGCGGGCACGCCACCGGCGCCGAAGCCACCCCCTCGAAGACCGGCCACCGCACCGACCCCGGCGCCACACCTCCGAAGTCCACGGCGGTAGCCCCTGCCGCGCCCTCCAAGCCGGCCGCCGGACCCCGTTCCGCGCCCCCCGCGCCCGCCGCCGGTTCCGACGCGTCGCCTTCCCGAACCGGCACCGACGCCGCGCCTCCCAAACCCGGCACGGATCCCGACTCCGACGCCTCCGCGGAGGCCTGGGACGACGGGCTCATCGCGCGCCGAGTCACCGAGGCCAACGCTGCCGCCCTCGCCGCCGAGCGCGCCTCCGCCGCCGAGCCGGCGCACCGCGGACCCGGCAGTCACGCCCCGGCCCCACTGGCGTACGACGGCCCCTTGCGCTCCCGTCTGGACGCCCTGCGCGAACTCGTCGGGCTCTCCCGCACCCGCCTGGACAGCCGTACCCTCGCCGAGGCCGGCCGTGTCCTGGACGAGGCCGCCGCGCGCCGCAAGCTCTCCGGCCGGCACACCGTCGTCGCCCTCGCGGGCGCCACCGGCAGCGGCAAGTCCCAGCTGTTCAACGCGCTCGCCGGCGTCCCCATCTCGGAGACCGGCGTACGACGGCCGACCACGGCCGCGCCCATCGCGTGCAGCTGGAGCGACGGCGCCGCCGGCCTCATCGACCGGCTGGGCATCCCGGGCCGGCTGCGCCGCCGCCCGCTGCACGGCCCGGACGCCGAGGGGCAGTTGCGCGGGCTGGTCCTGGTCGACCTGCCCGACCACGACTCCGCCGCCGTACAGCACCGCGAGCAGGTCGACCGGATCCTGAAGCTGGTCGACGCGGTGATCTGGGTGGTGGACCCGGAGAAGTACGCCGACGCCGTCCTGCACGAGCGCTATCTGCGGCCGATGGCCGGCCACGCGGAGATCATGTTCGTCGTCCTCAACCAGGTGGACCGGCTCCCCGGGGACGCCGCCCACCAGGTCCTGGACGACCTGCGGCGACTGCTGGACGAGGACGGCATCGCGCTCGGCGAGTACGGCGAAACGGGCGCCACCGTGCTCGCCCTCTCCGCGCTCACCGGCGAGGGGGTCGACGATCTGCGCGAGGCGCTCGGCCAGTTCGTGGCGGAGCGCGGCGCGGCGGCCCGGCGTGTGTCGGCCGACGTGGACGCCGCCGCGGCCGAGCTGCGGCCCGTCTACTCCACCGGGCGGCGGATCGGCCTCAGCGAGGAGGCGCGTGAGGAGTTCGCCGCGCGGCTCGCGGACGCGGTGGGCGCCACCGCCGCGGGCGAGGCCGCCGAACGCGCCTGGCTGCGCAACGCCAACCGGGCCTGCGGCACGCCCTGGCTGCGGCTGTGGCGCTGGTACCAGGGCCGGAGCGACTCCACGACGGGCCGCCACCAGGTGCGCACCCAGGCCGACGAGGAGGCCACGGCCCGTCAGCGTGTCGAACAGGCGGTCCGTACGGTGTCCGACCGGGCCTCGGCCGGGCTGCCGGTGCCCTGGGCGCAGGCGGTGCGCGAGGCCGCCGTACGCGGCTCCCAGGGGCTGCCCGAGGCGCTGGACGAGCTGGCGGCGCGGGCCGGGCTGCCGACGGGCCGGCCGCTGCGGCCGGGCTGGTGGCCGGTGGCCGTGCTGGTCCAGGCGGCGATGACCCTGTTGCAGATCGCGGGCGGCGCGTGGCTGGCGGGGCAGATCGCCGGGCTGATGGCACCCAACCTGGGGGTTCCGGTGCTGCTGATGGTGTGCGGGATCATCGGCGGGCCGCTGGTGGAGTGGGCCTGCCGGATGGCGGCGCGGGGTCCCGCACGGCGCTACGGCCAGGAGGCGGAACGGCGCCTGCGGGAGGCGGCGGCGAGCTGCGGCCGGGCCCGGGTGCTCGATCCGGTGGCATCGGAACTGCTGCGGTACAGGGAGGTGCGGGAGCAGTACGGCCGGGTCGTGCGGAGCGGGGCCGGCGTGGGCTGAGGGGGTGTGCGGGGTGGTGGGTGCCTGAAGGGCCGCCGAGGGGGGAGCCGGTGGCGGGGGGAGAGAGAGGGTCTCCGGGGCGGGGGATGAGGGTGTCCGGGGTGGATGGGGGGGGTGGGGAGACGCGTCCTCACCCGAACGGGTGGCGGAGTTCTCCACAGGCGGGGGGCCGTCCACAGCGCTCAGCGGGCTCGGCCCGACGGAGGCAGTCTGGGGTCACGGCGATCGCACGGCGGGTCCGGCCGGAGAGACGGCGGGCGGTGCGGGCGGTCACGGGCTGGTGCGGCGCGTACGGCAGGTCGTACGCGCCGCACGGCGGACGCAGCCGTACGGGACGGGCCCGTACGCGTGCCCGCCCGGCCGCAAGGGGACGGGCGGAGGAGGGGAGCGAGGACATGAACGAGACCATCGTCTGTGTGGTGGGCAACGTGGCGACCCAGCCGGTGTACCGCGAGGTCGCGACGGGGCCGTCGGCCCGGTTCCGGCTGGCGGTGACCGCGCGCTACTGGGACCGGGAGCGCGGCGCGTGGACGGACGGGCACACCAACTTCTTCACCGTGTGGGCCAACCGGCAGCTCGCGACCAACGTCGCCGCATGCGTGGAGGTGGGCCAGCCGCTCGTGGTCCAGGGCCGGCTGAAGGTGCGCACGGAGGTCCGGGAGGGGCAGCAGCAGTGGGCCTCCGCCGACATCGACGCCGTGGCGATCGGCCATGACCTGTCGCGTGGTACGGCGCTCTTCCAGCGCGCGGCCAAACCCGACGGACCACCGGTGGCGGCCCGGCCCGAGCCGGCCTGGGAGACACCGCGGCCGGCCGACCCGCAGGACGACCAGGTGCGGCAACGGGCGGAGGAGGCAGTGGCAGTGACGTGACAACAGGCGGAGGACGCGGTGGCCGTGGCGTGACAACGGGCAGCCGACGCCACGGGCGTGACGGGACATCAGGCTGCGCGCCGCGCGTGTCCCCGCACTCGTTGGCCGCTGCCGCACTGGCGGAGCCGTCGGTGTGAACACGCCGTACGAACCGGTGGATTTGTCGATATGGCCAGCTCACGCAGGGTCCCGGGGATAACGATTGCGGATCGGATCGGCCATCGGATGATCCGACCGTCGGGTGGGGCTCCGGCTGATCCATAGGATGCCGGAGCGTGCCCCTAGGGGCTGCCGATTCTGCTGGTGGGACCGTCCCCCACGTCCAACGGGTCCTGCTCGAAGGGGAATTCTGTGCTTGCTGCGCTCTCTGGGTTCCGCCGGTCCACCCGACCGGCCCGCCTGGCCACCGCCGCCACGGTGTCCGGCCTCGTGGCCGCCGGCGTGCTCTCCGGCGCCGGTACGGCCCTGGCGGAGGGCAGACCCCAGACGCAGGGCGGGGCCACGGCCACGCTCAACGGCCTGAAGACCTACGGCGAGGCCGTGATCCACGAGGACGGCGGCGACCAGCGGGTGTCGGCGGGCCTGTTCGAGATGTCCGTGGACGGCGGCGGCACCCTGCAGACGTACTGCGTCGACCTGCACAACCCCACCCAGCGGGACGCCAGGTACCAGGAGACGCCCTGGAGCGGCACCTCGCTGGGCACCAACAAGGACGCGGGCCGGATCGGCTGGATCCTGCGGAACTCCTACCCCCAGGTCAACGACCTGGCCGCGCTCGCCCGGCGGGCGGGCACGAGCGGGCTGACCGAGCAGGACGCGGCGGCCGGCACCCAGGTGGCCATCTGGCGCTACTCCGACGGCGCGAAGGTCGACGCCGTGGACCCACAGGCGGAGAAGCTCGCCGACTATCTGGAGAAGAACGCCCGGGGCGTCGCCGAACCGCAGGCCTCCCTCACCCTGGACCCGCCCGCCGTCTCCGGCCGGCCGGGCGACCTGCTCGGACCGGTGACCGTGCACACCAACGCGGGCGCGGTCACCGTGAGCCCGCCGGCGGACGCGGCCGCCGACGGCGTGCGGATCACCGACCGGACCGGCAAGGTGATCACCTCGGCGAAGGACGGCAGCCGGCTGTACTTCGACGTCCCCGAGGACGCCACTGGGGACCCCGCCGACGCTTTCGGCAGCGAGGGAGGCACGGCCCAGCTGACCGTGCAGGCGTCGACCACCGTCCCGGTGGGCCGGGCCTTCGCCTCCGAGAGCCGCAGCCAGACCCAGATCCTGGCCGGTTCCAGCGAGTCCACGGTCTCCGCGACCGCGACGGCCGTCTGGGCGGCCGACGGCGCCATACCGGCGGTCTCGGCCCGCAAGAACTGCGCCAAGGGCGGCGTGGACATCACCACGGTCAACAAGGGCGACGAGCCGTTCACCTTCCGGCTGATGGGCGCCGAGCACACGATCCCCGCGGGCGCGGTCCGCACGGTGACCGTGCCGCTCCAGGAGGACCAGGCCTACGACTTCACGATCACCGGCCCGCACGGCTTCAGCCACCGCTTCACCGGCGTCCTGGACTGCAGGACCCAGGGCGCGGTCACCACGCAGACGGCCCAGCTCCGCAACGAGCCCAGCCCCGCCACGGTCGGGGGCGGCACGGTCCCCGACACCAACCTGGCCGAGACCGGCGGCTCCGCCATCACGCCCCTGATCGCGGGCGTGGCCATCGGCCTGGTGGTGATCGGCGGTGCGGTGCTGGTGGTGCTCCGCCGGAAGGAGACCCCGCCCGGCGCGTGAGCGGCCGGTCAGCAGGCGATCGGTGCGGACCCGGCGGCCACGTCGTCGAACCACAGGGTGTCGTCGCCGGTGCCGTAGCTCTCCCAGCCGAGCCGCAGCGCGGTCGGCCGGGGCGGCACGGTCCGGGAGAGCCACTGCTGGTCGACGTCCTGCGTCGGCACCCCGTCGGCGTGCAGGCCGGGCACCTGCTCGTCGCCGAGCCAGGTGTCCAGGCCGGGTGCCGAGGTGTCGACCGCGAACCGCAGGCACTGCCAGGTCCCCGTCGGCAGCGGCCTGCTCAGCGCGACCCCGGCGGGGCTCTGCGCGGGGAGGGTGGCGTCGTCGCTCTCCCGGTTCCACTGCAGGGCGCCGTTCTGCCCGCCGACCCGCAGCGCCCGGCCACCCTGTGAGGTGTCCGGCATGGACACGAAGGTCACGTGGGAGGAGGGGAGGACGGTGGTGTGCCGGACCCACAGGCGGACGTACAGCACCGGGCCGGCCGAGGACAGGTCGGTGGTGGCGGCGACGAAGGCGTGGTTGCAGTAGCCGGCCCGCCCGTCCACCCGCACCGACCTCGTGCCGCTGTGCGCGACCGACGTTTCGACGGCGGCCGTGCCGGTGCCCTGGCAGTCGGGGGCGGTGAACCGCCAGCCGCCGGAGGGTGAGGTGCCGGTCTGGTCCTCGAAGTCGGTGCAGAGGACGGCAGCGCCGCATCCGGCGGGTGCGGGGGTGGGTGTGGGAGCGGGCGTGGTGGGCGGTGGGGCCGGCGGCTCGGTCCCGTCGCCGGTGCAGGGGGCGCCGTTGAGACGGAAGTCGGTGGGTGCGGGGTCGGCGGACCGCCAGGTGCCCTGCAGCCCGAAGTCGGTGCCGGCACCGCCGGCCAGGACGGCGTTCCAGGCCGTGCCGACGGCGGTCACGGAGCGGCCGGTCTGGGTGACGGTGGCGTTCCAGGCGGAGGTGACCTGCTGGTCGCCGCCGTAGGTCCAGGTCAGCCGCCAGCCGTTCAGGGCGGCACCGAGGTTGGTGACACGGATCTGGGCGGTGTAGCCGCCGGCCCACTCGTTGACGGTGTGGTCGACGCGGCAGGCGGGGGCGGTCCCGGCGCTGCCGGCGGCGGGCGCGGCGGCGAGGAGTGACCCGGCCAGCGCGAGGGCGGCCGCGACCGCCCCCCAGGGTCCGCGTATCCAGCGCGGGCAGCGGGCGAGCAGGGTGGACATGTGGGCCTCCTGAGGGGGCGGGTGGCGGCGGTTCCGGGAGCGCTCCCGGTCGGAGGCGGGGCGCGGCCCGGCGAGTCGGGCCGCGCCCGGTGGGGCAGGCCGCGCCCGGTGGCCGGGGTGGGCGGCGACGGCTGATCAGCGGAAGTTCACGTCACTGCACAGGAAGTAGGTCTGGTCCATGTGCGAGGCCTGCCAGATGGTGTAGACGACATGGCGCCCGCTGTAACCGGAGGTGCTCACGGGGATCGAGTAGTTCTGGCTCGGCGCGTACTTGCCGGTGCGGGTGACGAGTTGCAGGTCGTTCCAGGTCAGCGGCCGGCTGGTGGGGTCGAAGCCCTGCCGGGTGACGTAGACGAGGAAGTAGTCCGCGCCGTGGCCGGCCTGGTCGTACAGCTTCACGGTGAAGTCGGCGCCGATGTCCGTGGTCTTCCAGGGGCCGACGGCGTCCAGGGAGTTGTAGCGACCGCCCTCGGTGTGGCCGCCGCTGCACAGCTGCCCGTCGGGGACGACAGCGGGGAAGTTGCCGGCGGAGCCGTTGCGGTACAGGCCGTTCCAGTTCCACATGGCGTTGGGGTTGGCCTGCCACGCCTGCCAGCACATGGGGTCGAGCTCCGCCATCGCCGGGTTCTGGAAGTCGCTGCCCCAGCGCTGCCAGCAGCCGTAGTTGCGCGAGGCGGGGTCGACCACGGAGCCGTGGGCGGACGCCGCGCCGCCCCAGGTGACCAGGCTGACCAGCACCGCGACGAGAGTGCCGAGGACGAGGGCCAGACGGCGTGGTCCCGACCAACGATTCTCATGCTCATGACAATGCATGACGAAGATCTTCCTGTGGGGGAGTCGGTTCACTGTGGGGGTGGAGGCAACTGTGGGAGCGCTCCCGCAGTCGCGGTTCCAGGCTGCGCGGCGGACAGCGAGGCGGCAACGGCTGGTTTCCGCCAAACCTGGCCGACCCCGTCCCGGCCGTGCGGCAGCGCCGTGAAAGCGCAGGTCGGCGGGGCCCGACGGAACGGGTTACCACCCAGGGGTCGCCGTCAGGCAAGATGGGGTGTATCTGCCCACTGCCAGATTTCAAGCTGCCGGACGGTTTCTCTTGGCTGAGTACATCTACACCATGCGCAAGGCGCGCAAAGCGCACGGCGACAAGGTGATCCTCGACGACGTCACCCTGAGCTTCCTGCCGGGGGCGAAGATCGGCGTCGTCGGGCCGAACGGCGCGGGTAAGTCGACCGTCCTGCAGATCATGGCGGGACTGCAGCAGCCGTCCAACGGTGACGCGTTCCTGTCGCCGGGCTACAGCGTGGGCATCCTGCTGCAGGAGCCTCCGCTGGACGAGGAGAAGACCGTTCTGGAGAACGTCCAGGACGGTGTCGCCGGGATCAAGGGCAAGCTCGACCGGTTCAACGAGATCGCCGAGCTGATGGCGACCGACTACTCCGACGCGCTGCTCGACGAGATGGGCAAGCTGCAGGAGGAGCTCGACCACGCCAACGCGTGGGACCTGGACGCCCAGCTGGAGCAGGCCATGGACGCGCTCGGGTGCCCCCCGGGCGACTGGCCCGTCACCAACCTCTCCGGTGGTGAGAAGCGCCGCGTCGCGCTCTGCAAGCTGCTGCTGGAGCAGCCCGACCTGCTGCTCCTCGACGAGCCCACCAACCACCTCGACGCCGAGTCGGTGAACTGGCTGGAGCAGCACCTGGCCAAGTACCCGGGCACCGTCGTCGCCATCACCCACGACCGGTACTTCCTGGACAACGTGGCCCAGTGGATCCTCGAGCTGGACCGCGGGCGCGCCTACCCGTACGAGGGCAACTACTCCACGTACCTGGAGACCAAGGCCACCCGTCTCAAGGTCGAGGGCCAGAAGGACGCCAAGCGGCAGAAGCGGCTCAAGGAAGAGCTGGAGTGGGTGCGGTCGAACGCCAAGGGGCGCCAGGCCAAGTCCAAGGCGCGTCTGGCGCGGTACGAGGAGATGGCCGCCGAGGCCGAGAAGATGCGGAAGCTGGACTTCGAGGAGATCCAGATCCCGCCGGGCCCGCGCCTGGGCAACGTCGTCGTCGAGGTCAACAACCTCAACAAGGCCTTCGGCGACAAGGTCCTCATCGACGACCTCTCCTTCACCCTCCCGCGCAACGGCATCGTCGGTGTCATCGGCCCGAACGGCGCCGGCAAGACCACCCTGTTCAAGATGATCCAGGGCATCGAGGAGCCCGACTCCGGTTCGATCAAGGTCGGCGACACCGTCAAGATCTCCTACGTCGACCAGAGCCGCGAGAACATCGACCCCAAGAAGACGCTGTGGGCCGTCGTCTCCGACGAGCTGGACTACATCAACGTCGGCCAGGTCGAGATGCCGTCCCGGGCGTACGTGTCGGCCTTCGGCTTCAAGGGCCCCGACCAGCAGAAGCCGGCCGGTGTCCTCTCCGGTGGTGAGCGCAACCGCCTCAACCTGGCGCTGACCCTGAAGCAGGGCGGCAACCTGCTGCTCCTCGACGAGCCCACCAACGACCTCGACGTCGAGACGCTCTCCAGCCTGGAGAACGCCCTGCTGGACTTCCCCGGCTGCGCCGTGGTCGTCTCCCACGACCGGTGGTTCCTCGACCGCGTCGCGACGCACATCCTCGCCTACGAGGGCGAGTCGAAGTGGTTCTGGTTCGAGGGCAACTTCGAGTCGTACGAGAAGAACAAGGTCGAGCGGCTCGGTGCGGACGCCGCGCGTCCGCACCGCGCCACCTACAAGAAGCTGACCCGGGGCTGATCGGTCTTGCGCCACGTCTACCGCTGCCCCCTGCGCTGGTCCGACATGGACGCGTACGGTCATGTCAACAACGCGGTCTTCATCCGCTACCTGGAGGAAGCCCGGATCAACTTCCTGTTCCGCCCGGACAAGGAGTTCAAGCAGGGGTCCGTGGTGGCGCGCCACGAGATCGACTACAAGCGGCAGCTCGTCCACCGGCACCACCCGGTCGACATCGAGCTGTGGGTCACCGGGATCAAGGCCGCGTCCTTCACGATCACCTACGAGGTGAAGGACGACGACCTGGTCTACGTACGGGCCTCGACGGTCGTCGTGCCGTTCGACTTCGAGACCCAGCGGCCGCGCCGGATCACCGCGGAGGAGCGCGAGTTCCTCCAGGAGTACACGGACGAGGCCGACGAGGAGGCCGTCGCGGCATGACCACGCTGCACCTGGCCGACGAGAGGGAGGCCGCGGACCTCGCCGCCTTCCTCTCCCGGCTGCTCCACTACGACCGTGGGGCCGCGGTGCGGCTGCAGGCGGCCGGCACCGCCCTCGCCGTCTTCGGCCGGCCGCCGTCCTTCGAGGTGCTGGCCGTCCGCGCGGTGCGGCTGGCGAAGCCGTACGAGGACGGGCTCGACGTCACCCTGGACGTGACCGTCCCCGCCGGCGAGTTCCTGGAGTCCGTGGACGAGCGGGCGGCCACCGCCGCCGTCCCGGGCGCGGTCACCGGACCCCCGTGGGCCGGAGTGCTGCCGCCGCGGAGCGGCTGGCGGCCGGAGCCGGGCCTGCCGGCGCCGGACGCGCTGCGCGCCACGGTCGGCGCGGCGGTGGCCGAGTTCCGCTCCCGCACCGAGGAACTGGGGCCCGAGGGCCGTACTCGCGCGGAGCTGGACCGGATCGGGCGGGACATCTGGTCCCGGCGGCTCCAGGGCACCGGGCTGCCGGTGCGGGCCGTGCACGCCGCCCAGTCGCTGGGCTTCCTGCGGCCCGGGACCGGGCCGCAGGAGATCGGGCTGTTCTCCTCGGGGGCGTGGCTGCGGCTGCGTACGCCGTACGGGTCCGTGGCCGTACGAGCGGCAGGGCTCGGGTCCTTCGGGCTCAGCGTGCGCTGAGCGCTCTCACCTCACTCGGTGTCGTCCGGCCACACGCCGATGTGGTCGGACTCCAGTTCCAGGGCCACCCGGTCACGCATGTCCAGGGCGCGGAGGTAGTCCGCGGGCAGCTGGAGGCGGCCGGCGCGGTCGAGCATGGCGTACTCGCGGGCCACGACCGTCTCGTGGCCGGTCGCCGCGTCGATCTCGCTGCGGCGCAGCACCTCGGTGGAGGTACGGCCGTCGCGGATCGCCACCGTACGGCGGACCTCGCTCGCCACCGCCTGGTCGTGGGTGACGATGACGATCGTCGTGCCGAGGGTCTCGTTGGCCGTGCGGAACGCGTCGAAGATCCGGGCGGCCGTCCGGGAGTCGAGTTCACCGGTGGGTTCGTCGGCGAGGAGCACCGCGGGGTCGTTCGCGAGGGCCACGGCGATCGCCACGCGCTGCTGCTGTCCGCCGGACATCTGCCGGGGGTGGCGGTCGCGGCAGTCGGCCACCTGGAGCAGGTCCAGCAGTTCCAGGGCGCGTTCGGCGCGGGCGCGGCGGCCCTTGCGGGTGCCGGCGAGCTGGAGGGGCAGGGCGACGTTCTGGGCCGCGGTGAGGTAGGGCAGGAGGTTGCGGGCGGTCTGCTGCCAGACGAAGCCGACGACGTCCCTGCGGTAGGCGAGGCGGTCGGCGGCGGTCATCGTGAGCAGGTCGCGGCCGGCGACGCGGGCGGCGCCGGCGGTGGGGGTGTCCAGGCCGGCCAGGATGTTCATGAGGGTGGACTTGCCGCTGCCCGACGCGCCCACCAGGGCCATGAGTTCGCCCTCGCGGACGAGGAGGTCGAGGCCCTGCAGGGCCTGGACCTCGATGCCGTCCGTGGTGAAGATGCGGACCAGGCGGTCGCAGGTGATCAGGGCGTCGTGGCCGTAGGCGGGGTTCGCTCGGGCCTCGGTCACCCGGTTGGCCAGTTCGGTCAGGCTCGGGTTCGCTGTCATGGGGTCTCCTGCGTGGCGTTGCGCCGTGTCTGCCGGACGTTCATCGGCCGTCCCCCGCCCTCAGTTCGGTCACCGAGCCCCGTCGTCCCGTCCACCAGGCCTGGAGGGCGGCCACTCCCACCGCCACCGTGATCACCGCCAGGGCGGGAACGGCGAGGGACCAGGTGTCGGGGTGCAGCTCGGCCTCGGCCGGGGGTGCCTGGGCGGACGGGAGGGAGACGACCGTCAGGTCGATGCCGGGGGAGAGGAGGGTGATCGCCGACCAGCCGGTCAGGGCGCCGCCGGCCGCGGCGAGGACGGCCTGGGGGAGGGATTCGAGGATCAGCAGCCGGCGGGACCCGGCGCGGGTGAGCCCCATCGTGCGGAGGCGGGCCAGGAGCGCGGCGCGTTCCGGGGCCGCCCGGAGCAGTGAGAGCAGCAGCGCCAGGACGGCGAAGCCGGCTCCCGCGGCGACCGCCGCCGTGTACACGTGCTCGGCACCGGACTGGAGGGGCGAGTCGGCGTACCGGGCGCGTTCCTCGGCCCGGATCCGGACGGTGGCCGTACCGCCCACCGCGTGCCGCAGCGCGCCCGCGTCCAGCTGGTCGCCGGTCAGCAGCAGGGTCGTCGGACGGCTCGCGGGGGCCGGGAGGCCCGCGCGGTCCACGAGGAGGAAGTCGGTGCCGGAGACGCCCGGAGTCCGGTCGCGGACCAGGACGATGCGGACGGTGACCGTGCTGCCGTCCTCCAGCCGGACCGGGAAGGGCCGCCGGGTGCCGTGGTCGGCGGCCACGGCGGGGGAGGCGACGGCGGGCAGGGGGCGGGAGGGGCTGCTGGTCAGGCGGTCGGGCGGGAAGGCGCCGCCCAGGCCGGTGCGGGCCGTCAGCCGGGCGTAGCCGCGCGGGTCCACGCCCAGCAGGGGCACCTCGTCCCGGCCGCCCTCCGGCTTCGCCTGGTAGGAGGCGGCGACGGCGGTCACCGCGCGCACCCCGGGAACCGAGCGGACCCGGCCGGGGGTGCCGGCCGGCAGGGGCGTGCCCGCGTCCGCGCGGGCGTCGGCGCCGACGGTGCGCAGGGCCGCCCGGTCCCGGGCCTCGGCGACCCCGGCCAGCACCGAGCCGCCGAACGCCGCCGTGGTCAGCGCGGTCAGCAGGGCGAGCAGCGGGAGCACGGCGGAGGCCTGGGTGCGGCTCGCGCGGGCCAGGGAGAGGTGGCCGACCGCGCCGCGCAGCCGGCCGGCGGGACCGGAGAGGCGGCGCAGCAGCAGCGGGTGGAGACGGAGCAGCAGCAGCGCGGCGATCACCCCGACCAGCACCGGCGCGACCGCCACCAGCTGGTCGCCGGTGGTGCCGCGCCGGCGCAGGGTGGCCACCGCCCCGGCGGCCAGCACCAGCAGGGTCAGCTCGGCGACCGCGCGGCGCCGGGAGGGCCGTACCGAGGCGGCGTCCTCGCGCGGGGGCGTCAGCCGTACCCTGCGGTGGGCGAGTACGGCGCGCAGGGGGAGGGCGGCGCAGGCGGTGAGGGTGACGGCCAGGGCGGCGAGGACGGCGGGGGCGGCCCGGCCGGCGGGGACCGCGAGCAGGGCCGCGGCCAGGCCGAGCGCGCCCGCCGGTACGGCGACCACGGCCGTCTCGGCCAGCAGCCGCCCGGCGAGGCCGGTCAGGGAGGCGCCGCGGGCGCGCAGCAGGGCGAGTTCGGCGCGGCGCCGGTCGGCGGCCAGGGCGCCGGCCATGAGCAGCACGACGGCGACGACCGTCGCGGTGCCCGCGGCGGCCACGGAGACCAGCGGGGCGATGCCGGAGCGCAGCCGGGAGAAGGAGGCGAGGGCGTCGTCCAGGTCCGTGTCGACGCCCGCGCCGTCGTCGGTGAGGGCGCGGGCGCGTTGCAGCGCGGGCCCGGCCTCCAGGGCGGCGACGGCGGACTTCAGCCGGTCCAGGTCGTGGGCGTGCAGGCCGCGCAGGTCGGGCGCGAGGTTCCAGTAGCGGTCCGGGTCGGTACCGGTGCCCAGCAGGGCGGGGGCCGCCTCCGGGGCGAGCAGCAGCGCGCCGAGCCAGTACTTGTCCGGGTCCGGGCCGGGGTCGGGCAGGGTCACCAGGGTCGGGGTGCGCAGCAGCGGGACGGTGGACCAGTAGGCGCCGTCGGGGTCGCGCGGCAGGAGGATGCCGGTGACCCGGACGGCGAGCGGCCGGCGGCCCGGCGCGGGTACGTGGATGACCGAACCGACCTTGATGTGCAGGCTCCGGGCGGTGGCGGCGGTCACCGCGGCCTCCACCTCGGCCGCGGTGCCGTCGACGGGGTGCGCGGCGCGCGGCAGCCGTCCGGTGTGCACGCGCGCGTGCTCGGCGAGGCCGCTCTGCGCGGTCAGCGAGACATGGGCGGGCAGCCCGGTCGGCCGGGGCAGCCAGGGATCGGGCACCGCCGGGGTGACGGTGCCGGCGACGCCGTACGCGGACTGGGCGCGGTCCACGCCGAGCGGGCCGCCGACCGCGTCGAGCACCTTCTCGTACTGCCGTTCCAGCGTGGCGGGGCGCAGCGCGTCGGCGCGCCGCTCGGGCGGCAGTCCGAGGTCGGGCTGGGGCGCCGACAGCCGTACGGAGGTGTGGTCGGGCCGGGCCTGCCGCAGCGCGCGGCCCAGGCCGGCGTCCTCGTACCGGTCCACCGCGCGCGGGTAGGCGCCGGCCAGGCACGCGGTCAGCGCGACCAGCAGCGCGAGCGCGGCGGCGGCCCCGGGCGCGGCCCGCAGCCGGGTCCGCACCCAGGGCGCGACCACGGACGCCACCGGCACCGGTCGGCCCGCCATCTCACTCACCTCCCTGGGCGCGCAGCGCCGCCGCCGGATCGGCCCGGCGGACGGCCGGTACCGCCGCGACCACCAGGGGTGCCGCGGCGACGGCGGCGAGCAGCAGCGCCACCCGGCCCGGCGGGAGCCGGACGAGCAGGTCGGGCACGGGGCGGGTCGCCTCCCCGGTCAGGACGATCAACGGCAGGACGGCGCGGGCCAGTACGGTGCCCAGCCCCAGGCCCACCGCGAGGGCCAGGCCCACCAGGACGGCCTGCTCGGCGGCGACCGTGCGGGCGAGCTGGCGGCGCGGCACGCCGAGCGCGCGGAGCACGGCGAACTCGGCGTTCCGGGCCCGCTGCGCACCGGCGGCGCCGACGGCGAAGCCGACCGCGGCGAGCGCCGCCGCCACCACGGCCGCCGCCGTGAACGCGGCCTCGGGTCCGGCACCGAACGGGTCGTCGCGCAGCTCGGCGGCGATCTCGTCGCGGACCACGACCTGCCCCGGTCCGACGTCCGGCAGGGCGCGTACGGCGGCGGCCACGCGGGCGGTGGCGCCGGGTGCGGTGCCGAGCCACCACTCGGTGGGGGTGGCGCTCTCCCCGTAGCGGGCCTGGAGGAGCCGGTTCAGGGCGCGCAGGTCGAGCAGGACGGCGCCGCCGTCGCGGGCGCCGGTGTTCGCGGGGTCGGCGGTGGCGGGCAGCGCGCGGACGGCCCGGACGATCCGCACCGGCACCCTCCGGTCGCCGACGGTGAGGTCGACCCGCTGCCCGGGGCGGGCGCCGGCCGCGGCCAGGTAGCGGTCGGTGGCGACGGCCGGCACCGCGGCGGGCGCGGCCTGGGTGACCTGAAGCCGGAGGGCGACGGTGGCGATCGTCCAGATGTCGGCGTCCGGGAGGTAGCCGGTGCTGTAGGCGAAGGCGAGCGGGCCGGTGCCGGTGAGCCGGGGGCGGGTGGGGCTGGTGGCGGCGCTCGGTACGGCGGCGCCGCCGGTCTCCGCGCTGGTGGTCCACCGGGCGGGCAGGGTGAGCCGGTGCTCCGTGCCGTCCGTCCCCGACGCGGTCAGCCCCTCCAGGACGAGCCGGTGGCGCTCGGCGCGTTCGGCGGGCTGGGTGAGGTCCAGGCGCAGCCCGGTGAGGGTGGCCGGTCCGGAGGCGGCGGGCAGGGCGAGGGTCAGGGCGTGCGGGTGGCCGTCGGCCGGGAGTTGCCCGAGCGGCAGCTGGTACGGCACCCCGTACCGGTCCGCGAGCGTCACCGTCACCGCGGTCGTCGTGCCGGGCCCGGCCGAGCTGAGCAGGCGGGCCGTCAGCGTCAGCCGGGCGGTGCCCGCCGGCACCCGGGCGCCGGCCGGGGCGCCCTTCGGCGTGAGCCGGCCGAGCAGCGGGCGTACCGGTTCACCGGCCAGGTCGGGGCGCAGCAGGACGGCGTCCGCCGCGTGCGCGGTGTCGAGGGCCAGCACGGTCGCCGTACGGTCGCCGGACAGCGGCTGGGAGCCGCGCACGGCCGGGGCGGCCTCGCGTACGTCCGGCAGACCGGCGTACCGGCCCGTACGGCCGAAGCCGTCCTCCCCGCCGGCCAGTACCCGCACCGGCACCCCGGCCCGGAAGTCGGCCTGGTCGTCCTGCGAGCGGTCCCAGGAGGCGGCCTGCCCGATCGCGAGCATGCCGAGGGCGACGGCGAGGACCAGCAGCAGCACCGGGCCCGCCCCGCGCGCGGTGCGCCGGCTGAACTGCCAGCCCGCGAGCGCCACCGGCAGCCCCCGCCCGCGGGCCGCCCACCGCTCGGCGAACCGGGCCACGGGCGGCAGCAGCCGCAGCGTGAGCACGGTCCCGGCGAGCAGGGCCAGCGCGGGCGCGGCCACGAGGAGGGGGTCGATGCCGAGGGCGCCGGACCGGTCGGTACTGACGCCGCCGGAGTCCTGTCGGCCGAGCTGCCGGTAGGCCACGCCGGCGACGGCGAGCAGTCCGAGGTCGGCGCCGGTGCGCAGCGGGGCCGGGACGGCGGTGCGGGCCGGCTTCGTACGGGACCCGCGGGGCTTCGGCGGCAGGGACCGGCCGCGCCGGGAGCCGGACTCGCGCGCCCGTACCGCGTCCCGGGCTCCCGTCACCGCCGGTACGGTCACCGCCAGCGCGCAGCCGAGGGCCACGCCGGCCGCGACCAGCCAGACGGCGGGGCGGCCGGCCGGCGGGAGGTCCAGGCGCAGACCGAGCCGGGCCAGCGGGCCGTGCCCGGCGAGCAGCGCGGTGAGCGGGCCGGCGAGGAGGGGCGCGCACACGGCGGCGGGCAGCGCGAGCAGCAGCGCCTCGGCGGCGGCGAGGGCGGCGATCCGGGCGCGGGAGGCGCCGCGGGCCCGCAGCAGCCGGGTCTCGTCGGCGCGTTCGGTGCTGAGCAGCCGGGCGACCAGCAGCAGCGCGTAGCCGGCGAGCAGCACCAGCTGGAGCGCGATGATCAGCAGGGTGGAGCGGGCCACGAGCAGCGAGCGCTCCACCCGGTCCAGCACGTCCGGCAGCGCGGTCTGCGAGACGGTGGCCCCGCTCAGCGCGGTCGGCCTGCGCAGGGCCGCGCTGCCGTCCCGGGCCGCCGAGCGCAGCTCACCGATCCGTGCGGTCGTCGCCGAGGCGAAGTCGGCCGACGCCAGCCAGCCCGTCGCCCCGGCGCTGACCCGGCCACCGGTGAGCACCGCGGGGTCGGCGAGCAGCGGGCCGTACGTCGTGAAGCCGGACTCCTTCACCCCGCGGCCCAGCAGGTCGTCCAGCCGCCAGTACGGTGCCGTCGCCGAGACGGGCCGGTACACGCCGACGACCCGGACCCGGACCGCGGGCCCCCGCAACCGGTCGGCGAGGGTGAGCCGGACGCCGGGCGTCAGCCGCAGTGCCCGGGCGGCGGCCTGCGGGATGGCCACCTCGACCTCGCCGGCGGACGGGCCGCCGGGGCGCGGGAGGCGGCCGGCGGTGAGCCGCAGCCGGCCGTGGTCCAGTGCCGCGAAGTACGTCAGGTCCGGGTCGCCCGACCTGTGCGCGGGCGGCTGGAGCGAGCGGGGGAGCGCGTACGGCCCCGAGCGGCGCAGGGTCCGTACGGTCACCGGTAACCCGGCGAAGGTACGGTGCGCACCCCGGTGTACGGCGGTGTCGGCGGCGGCCCGGTCGGCGGCGGGCACGTCCGCCTTGACGATCAGCGCGGTGTCGGCGGCGTTGCGCGGGGCGCCGAGCACGTGGCGCAGCGCCGCGTCGCCGATCGCGCCCGAGTACGCCGTGAGCGTCGCCAGGACCGCGGTGGTCAGCGCCACCGTCAGCAGAGCGGCGCCCAGCAGCAGGCGGTGCGCACGCGCGCGTGAGAAGACGAACCCCGTCACCCGGCCCCCGTGTGTCCGGACTTCCAGACCTTCGGGCGATGCTGGCAGAGAGGGCGGTCCGCCGGTAAGCGGTTGTCGGCCCGTCTATACCGGATTGTGATCGGAATGCGGGGACGGGTGACCGGAATCCGACCTTCAGTGACGAGGCGTCAGTGCTGTGTGATCGGCCGGGGTGATCCGTCGTGCGATCGGTCGTGTGACCGGTCGTGTGATCGGCCGGGGGATCAGTCGGGGGTGTTCACCATCGACGCGGCGGCGTACGTGAGGTAGTTCCACAGCGTCCGCTCGTGCTCCTCGGACAGGCCCAGCTCGTCGACGGCCGCCCGCATGTGCCGCAGCCAGGCGTCGTGCGCCGCCCGGTCCACGGTGAACGGGGCGTGCCGCATGCGCAGCCGGGGGTGGCCGCGGTTGTCGCTGTACGTCGTGGGGCCGCCCCAGTACTGCATCAGGAACAGCGCCAGCCGCTCCTCGGCCGGGCCCAGGTCCTCCTCCGGGTACATCGGCCGCAGCAGCGGGTCCTCGGCGACTCCCGCGTAGAAACGGTGGACGAGCCGGCGGAAGGTGTCCTCCCCGCCGACCTGCTCGTAGAAGGTCTGCTCCTGAAGCGTGCCGCGCCGAATCTCTGTCACCCGTCCATCGTCTCAGACCGGGCGGCCCAGGACTCAAGGCCTAGGACCACTCCCGCCCGGCCCGCCCGACCCTACTGTGGAGCCATGGGCGCCTACGACGCGGAGACCGAGGTCCTCGCCGACGCGGCACGGGCCGCGCTGGTCGAAGAGATCGACGCCGACGGGGCCTGGGCCGGGGACCCGGTGTGGCGGGAGGCGTTCGCGGCGGTGCCCCGGCACCTGTTCGTGCCGTACTACTACGTCCCCGGACCACGCGGATACGAACGCCGCTGGCGCGAGAGCCCCGAGCCCGCGGTCCGGGAACGCTGGGTGCGCGGCGCCTACGCGGACGCACCGCTGGCCACCCGGCTGCGCGACGGCGAGCTGGTCTCCTCCAGCAGCCAGCCCTCCCTCATGGCCCGGATGCTGGTCGCCCTGCGCGTCCGGGACGGCGACCGGGTCCTGGAGGTCGGCGCCGGCACCGGTTACAACGCGGCCCTGCTCGCCCACCGGCTCGGCGACGACGACCTCGTCACCACCATCGACCTGGAACCGGAGATCACCGAGTCCGCCCGGCAGCACCTCGCGGCCGCCGGCCACCACCCCGCCGTCGTCACCGGCGACGGAGCGCGCGGAGTCCCCGAACGCGCTCCCTACGACCGGATCATCGCCACCTGCGAGCTGCCCACGGTGCCGCGCGCCTGGCTCGCCCAGTGCCGGCCCGGTGCGCGGATCCTCACTCCGCTCGCCACCGGGCTGCTCGCCCTGACCGTGCGGGACGCGTGGCACGCCGAGGGCCGTTTCCTCCCCGGCGCCGCCTTCTTCGTGCCGCTGCGCGGCGAGGGCAGGCCGGAGCCCGGGGGCGTCCCGACGGCCGGGCTGCCGGGCGGGGCCGGCCGGCAGGAACCGTTCCGCTTCCTGCTCGCGCTGACCCGGTCCACCCTCGACCCGCAGGAGGCGTACGCCCTGTGGGAGCGCGAGGACGAGCCGGGCCGCGGACGCTACGGCGTCACGGTCGACGGCGAGCACACCTGGAGCTGGCTGGACGACCCCGAGGGGCCGTACACCTGGCCCCTTCCCTGAGCCCGGTCAGCCCCGGCGGACGGTGATCGTCGTCCAGGCGCCCACGTGCACCCGGTCGCCGTCCTGGAGGGGGACCGGCACGAACGGCTGGATCGGCTCCTCCGACATGTTGACCGTGGTGCCGTTGGTCGAGTTCTGGTCGACGACCGCCCAGCTGCCGTCCGGCTGCTGCACCAGCACCGCGTGCTGGTGCGAGACGCCCGGGTCCTCCGGCGGCACGGACAGGTCGATGTCGGGGGTGTCACCGGTGGAGTGCCGGCGGCGGCCGATGGTGACCTGGTTGCCGGTGAGGGGGCGCTGCTGCTCGGGCGAGTACGCGGGCAGGTTCAGGCCCGCGGCCTCGGGGCCGGAGCGCTGCATCATCGCCATGAAGTACTCGCGGTCCGGGCCGATGGTCGCGGTCCAGGTGCCCGGCTGCGAGGACCGCGGCGCCTGCGGGAAACCGCCGCCGGGTCCGGGCGGGGTCTGGGTGGCACCGTTCTGCGGGTAGCCGTAGCCGCCGCCCTGGCCGCCCTGGCCGGCGGGGCCGGAGGAGGGCGGGGAGAGCACCCAGTCGTCGTCACCGGCCGGCGGCCGGCCGGCCTCGCGCGGGAACGCGGGCGGGGCCGACGCCCCGGCCTGCTGGAACGCCTGCGGGGCACCGCCGGGACCGGACGGCGTCGGCCCGGGCGGGGGCGGCACCGGACGGGAGGGGTCGCCGCCGAAGCCGGAGGGGCCGGGGGGCGTGGGACCACCGGGACCACCGGGGCCCTGCCCCGGGCCGCCGCCGAAGCCGGGGCCGGAGCCGGGGTGCTGGTTCTGGTTGCCGCGGAACCCCGACGGACCGCCCGGACCGCCCGGACCGCCGGACGCCGGACCCTGACCGCCACCGAAGCCGGAGGGGCCGCCGGGACCACCCTGGCCGCCGGGACCCTGCCCCGGACCGCCGCCGTACCCGGACGGGCCACCGGCCCCCGGGCCCTGACCGGGACCCTGCCCCGGACCCTGGTTCTGTCCCGGACCCTGGTTCTGCCCGGGCACACTGCCGAAGCCGCCCGGACCCGACGGGCCGCCGGAAGTCGGACCCTGACCCGGGCCGCCACCGAAGCCCCCCGGACCGCCGGGACCACCCGGGCCCCCCGGACGCTGCCCGGAGCCCTGACCCTGACCCTGACCGAAGCCCTGACCCTGGCCCTGGCCCTGGCCCTGGCCGAAGCCCTGAGGCGGGCCCGGTGGGCGCTGGTTGCCCGGGCCGAACGGGGGCGCGCCCGCGGGGCCGGGGGAGGTCTGCGGGCCGGAGGGGCCGCGGTCGCCGCCGAACGGCGTCGGGCCCGACGGTTCGCTGCCGAAGGACGGGATCGGCTCGGCCGGCCGGTTCACCTGCGAGGGCCGCGAGCCCTGGTACTCGTACCCGTCACCGCCGCCGTACGTCGCGCTCGGCGGCTGGAACCGCGGCTGCGACGGACGCGGGGCGGCCGGGGTGTAGGAGGTCGCCGTGTTGGTCAGGAAGTTCCACCGGCACTCCTCGCAGAACGGCGCGCCGCCCTCACGGGGCGTACGGCACTGCGGGCACAGCTCCGGCTCCTGGGCCGACGCGGCCGGCGGACGGGCGCCGGCCGGGCCGCCCTGCGGGGGCGGGAAGCCGTAACCGCCCGCGGGCGGGGGCGGCGGAGGGGGCGGGGGTACGGCACCGGCCATGCGGTGACCGCAGACCTCGCACCAGTCGTCGGAACCCGACTGGTGTCCGTTCGGGCAGGTCGGCATGTCGGCGCTTCCCCTTCTCCTACGCTTCCAAGGGTCACTTCTTTACACGGACAGTCTTTGTGGACCGGGTCTCCAGCGTCATCTCGTCCGCCTCGGCGACCCTCGTCTTCAACCGCACAGTACCTGTCGCGGCGTCGACCACGTCCACCACCTTCGCAAGCAGTTTCGCAGTATCCGCGTTCCCCGAGGCGCTCGCGAGCTGAACCGCGCGCCCCAGTTTGGCCGTTGCCCCATCGGCATCGCCCGCTTTGCGAAGGTCGAGTCCCTTCTGGATGGCCTGCGCCAGTTCGGCCTGCCCGGTGTAGTGGGCGACTTGTGGGTTGATCGATGTGGATGCGGCCATGTCGTCGGTCCACACCGCCCGTACGAGCCCCTGCGCCCCGAGGGTTTGTACGGTTCCGTCCGGTTGGGGAATCACCAGGGAGACCCGCGCGGCGAGCATCTCCCGGCCGAGTCCGGCCGGCGGGACCGTCAGGCACAGGTGGTAGTCGCGGGACTCGTCACCCCAGGAACCGGTCGGGTAGTCCCCGGCGCGCGGTCCGGCCTCGGTGCGGCGGTCGGTCAAGTCCTCCATGGTGGGCGCGACTTGCTTGACGAACCGGATCGTCGTGCCGACCGGCGTCCACACCCGCAGGGAGACGTCGGCGACCTCCTTGCCCATCGCCGTCTCCATCATCCGCGTGAAGTCCGCGGCGAGGCCCGCCGGATCGGCGACGATGTCGGCGGTGCCGAGCAGCGTCGAGGCGACCCCTGTGACTTCTTTCACTTCCCAGTCGGTGCCCACGCCCCGCGCGTCACACGTGAACCGGCCGGCGCAGGCGTCCAGCGTGGCCCGCAGGTCCTCCGCCGACTCGTGCTCGTTGCGGCCGTCGGTGAGCAGGATGCCGTGCCGGATGCCGACGTCCGCCGCGGACAGCAGCCGGTCGGCGAGCCGCAGCCAGGTGCCGATGGCCGTACCGCCGCCCGCGTTCAGCCGGCGCAGCGCCCGTTTGGCCTGCTCACGGGTGGTGGCGTCGGCGACCGCGAGCCGCCCGCCGCCCGGGTAGACCTCCGTGGCCACGTGCGTGCCGCCGATCACGGCGAAGGAGGTGCCGTCGCGCAGGGCGTCGATCGCGGCGGCGGTGGCGTCCCTGGCGCCCCTCATCTTGGTCGGCGGATAGTCCATGGAGCCCGAGCAGTCCACCATGAGCGCCACCGCGGCGGAGGGCCGCCGCCCCGGCGCGTACACGGGCGCGGAGACCGTGCTGCCGACGGTGCCGCCGCCGGTCGCGCTCACCGTGACGATGGCGTTGACCTCGCTGCCGTCCTCGGGCAGGTACTCGTTCTGGTAGACGTCCACCGAGAACTGCGGCACGTTCGACTTCGCGAAATTGGCCATGCCTGATCGCATCCCCCTCGACACCCCGCCCACGCGGGGCGATGGCTGTGAGCGGACCGGTCCCCTCCGGTCCGCCCCGGCTTCCCCGTGCCGTTCCCCCGTCGGATACGGCCCTCAGACCGATCCTGCCCCCTGCGGCGGCGCCGGGAACGGCAGGACCGCCACTGTTACGTTGTCGTGGCCCCCGCCGTCCAGTGCGTGCCCCACCAGCACCCGGGCGCCGTGCAGCGGACGGGCCGCCGCGTCCGCCGGGATGACCTCGGACATCTCCTCCGCCGTCTCGGCGTAGTTCCACAGTCCGTCGGTGCACACCACGACGGCACCGGGCCGGTCCGGTTTGAAGGCGGCGGTGTGCGGCTCCAGTTCGTAGGCGTCCGCGCCGAGCCAGCCGGTGATCGCGTGGGCCCGCTCGTCGGCGTACGCCTCGGCCTCGCTCATCAGGCCGGCGGCGACCATCTGCGCGGCCCACGAGTCGTCCTCGGTGAGCCGGGCGGGCGGCGCGGAGCGGTCGGTGGGCACCCAGTAGACCCGGCTGTCGCCGACCCAGCCGACGACCAGCAGCCCGGAGGTGACGATCGCGCCGACGATCGTGCAGGCCGGCGCGTTCTGGTGCGGGGCGTGCTCGCGGGCCGTGGCGGGCTCCTCGGCGAGCGCGTTGACGGCCTGCGAGGCGGCGACGATCGCCTCGTGCATGGCCGCCTGCGGGTGGGTGCCGCGGGGCAGCGCGGCCAGCAGGGTGTCGCCGGCCGCCTGGGACGCGGCCAGGGAGGCGTCGTCGGGGCGGGTCGCGGAGGACACGCCGTCGCAGACGATCGCCACCGCGGCCGGGGTGCCGTCGGGGAGCCTGGTGTGGCCGACGGCGAAGGCGTCCTCGTTGCGGTGGTGGCGCAGCCCGCGGTCGCTGACGGCGGCCACCGGACCCGACTCCCGCTCCACGTGGTCGCGTTCGCGCGGCTGGGCGTGCCCGCAGTTCTCGCAGTAGCCGTCGCCGTCCACGCGGCCCGCCCGGCAGGCCACGCAGAGCTGCGCGGGCTCGGCCGGGGCGGCCGTCAGCCGCGGGTCCGGCGCCTGCAGCGGGTACTCGTCCGGCTCGTCCGGCCGGTCGAACCGCACCCCGCAACCGGGGGACCGCTCGGCCTCGGACTCGTGCCCGGGCAGCGGCGTGTCACCCGAGTCGGTACCGGGCAGGTCCGTCGGCAGGTGCGTCGCCGACGGCGAGCCGGAACCGGCCGGGCCGGGCTCGGGCCAGGCCGTGCCGTCGTCCGGTGCCGCGGAACCGGTCATGGTCAGCGTCGGATGGTCCCGCGGCGGAGCGGGCACCTCCGAAAGGTCGTACCCGCACGCTCCGCAGAACAGGTCACCCGGCTCCACGGGCTCCGCGCAGCTCGGGCACTTGGGCAGTGCGGCCTGCCGGGGCATCTGCGACATCGACTACACCCACGTCCGGGGGCGGTAACGGTTGGCCCGTTCCACCAGCTCGATCCTCTCCTTGCCGCCGGGCGCCAGCCGGGCCAGCGTGCGGTAGGCGCGCTCCAGGCCGAAGCGGAGGCCCCGCTCGTCCAGACCGCTGCCCAGCAGCACCCGGCCGCCGGCGGCGGGCCCGGTGCCCTGGCCCCCGGAGAGTATCCAGTCCAGCGCACAACCGAGCACCTCCGCCGACAACAGCTCGCGCCGCGCCGGATCCAGACCGTACGCCTGGAGCGCCTCGACCTGACCGGCGGCGGCCGTCAGGTCGTCCAGGAACGGTACGTCACCGACGCCCGCGGTGCGCTGTCTCAGCCGGGCCCGGACGGCGGCGACCCGGGCGGCCGTGTAGTGGATGGAGGACTCCGGCACCGACTCCAGCGTCCGCACGGCCCCGCCGCGGTCCCCGGCCGCGAGCCGCACCCGGGCCAGCCCGAACGCGGCGCTCACGAAACTCGGGTCGGTCGACCACACCAGGTGGTAGTACTCGGCCGCGTTGTCCAACTGGCCCAGCACCTCGGCGCACAGGCCGAGCGCCAGCTTGGGCGCGGCCTCACCGGGGAAGGCGTCGTAGATCGCGTCGAACGCGAGCGCGGCGCCCTCGAAGTCGCCGGTGGCCAGCGCGGCCACACCCCGGTACCACACCACCCGCCAGTCGTCCGGCCGTTCCTCGTCCAGCTTGGCGAGGCTCGTCGCCGCGCCCTGGTGGTCGCCGCTCTCCAGCCGGGCGCGGACCTGCCTGAGCCGGGTCTCCATGGTCTGGGCGGGCGCCGCGGCCAGCGCGGTCATCAGCTCGGCCGGCGCCGAGGCCATCAGGCCCGCGAGAAAACCGGCGTTGGGATCGGCCGGGTCGACCAGCGGCACCGGCAGGGCCGGCGCGGCGGCCGCCGTGTCGACCGGCTCGACCAGCGCCGGCGGCGGCGCGGCCGGGGCGGCGGGCGCCTTCCCCACCGGGCGCGCCCCCAGCCGGGACACGTCCCCGTCCAGCCGCGGGAACAGCTCGGTGTCGGTGACCTTGACCTCGGGTCCGAACAGCGTCGACAGCGCGGGCCGCGCCTGCCCGGACTGCAGCGAGACGACCTCCCGCAGCACCCCCGTCAGCTGCTCGGCCATCTCCTGCGCGGAGGCGAACCGGCGGGCCGGGTCGGGGTCGGTGGCGCGGACCAGGAGCCGGTAGAAGGACTCGTACCGGCGGAAGACCTCGATGCTGTCGGGGTCGGGCAGGGAGTCGGCGTAGACGTTCGTGTAGCCCTGGAAGTCGAAGGTGAGCACGGCGAGGGTGCGACCCACCGTGTACAGGTCGCTGGCCACCGACGGGCCGGACTCGGCGACCTCCGGGGCCTGGTAGCCGACCGTGCCGTAGATCGCCGACTCGTCGTCGTCCATGCGGCGGACCGCGCCCATGTCGATCAGCTTGAGCTGGTCCTCGGTCTGGATGGCGTTGTCGACCTTGAAGTCGCAGTAGAGGAGGTTGCGGCTGTGCAGGTGACCGAGGGCCTCCAGCGCCTCGATGCCGTACGCGCACGCCTGCTCCACCGGCAGCGGGTCGCGCCGGCCGTCGGGCGCCCGGCGGGCGTTGGCGATCTCCTTCAGGGACTTGCCGCCGACGTACTCCATGACGATGTAGCCGTCTAGGGAACCGGTGCGCTGGTCCAGGTGCTCCACGAAGTTGTAGATCCGCACGATGTTGGCGTGCTCGATCTCCGAGAGGAAGCGCCGCTCGGAGATCGCCGCGGCCATCGCGTCCTGGTCGCCGGTGTCCAGCAGGCCCTTCAGCACCACCCAGCGGTCGGAGACGGCCCGGTCCACGGCGAGGTAGACCCAGCCGAGCCCGCCGTGCGCGAGACAGCCCGCCACCTCGTACTGGCCGTGCACGATGTCCCCGGCCTTCAGCTTGGGCACGAAGGAATAGGGGTGCCCGCACTTGGTGCAGAACCCCTCCGTGCGGCCCGGCCGGTCACCCCGGGCCCGGCCCACGGGAGCCCCGCAGTCCGCGCGCGAGCAGAACCGCTTCCGCTCCGGCACCTCCGGGTTCTCCAGCACCATCGCGCGCGGGTCGGGCCGCGGCACCTGTGGCACCGAGACGAGTCCGGCGCCCAGCCGGCCGCGCGAGGAGGTGCCCGACGAGGCGCCGGAGCTGCGCACCGACACCGAGCGGCCCGTGGAGTTCCCCGACAGCGACCGGGAGAGCCGCCCGGACACCGAGCGGCGTGACTTCGACGACTGCGAGGACGTCCGCGCGCTGCGTGAACCGCCGCTCTCGGAGGAGCGGTTGGTGATCCCGGTGGCCGGCGAGCCCACCAGACCTCCCCCGGCGGGGGGACCCCCGGCCGAGACCACGGGGGCGAGTCCGCACGTGTCGCAGTACAGCTCGCCGCCGCCGACGTCCTCGTACGTCCCCGCGCAGCCCGGTCGCTGGCAGGTCTGCCCCGGCCGACTCATGACGTGTCCCCCTTGCGGTCCCCCGGAGCGTTCGCGCCGCCGATGAGTTCGGCCGCCGCCTGCTGGTAGCGCAGCACCGCCTGCTCCGCCACGCGCAGGTCGCAGGGCGCGCTCCACAGCATGCGGCGGGCCGCGTCGTACCGCTCGACCAGCAGCGGGTCCTCGGCGAGACCGTGCCGGGCCACCTTCGCCTTGTAGGCGTCGAGCCGGCCGCGCAGTTCGGCGCGGACCGCGAGGGGCGCGGTGACCGCGGTCAGCGACTCGCGGGCCCGCAGCAGCTCGTCCTCCGCCTTCTCCTCCAGTGACTCCAGCAGCGGGGAGAGCCGGTGCCACTGGGCCTGCCTGCGGTACTCGGCCGCGGTCGCCAGCTGCTCCTGCAGCGCGGTCGGCGGCCCGCTCACCACCGGCACCTCGGTCGCGGCGATCTTCGCGAGCACCTCGCCGCGCGCGGTACGGGCCTCGGCAAGGGTGCGGTCCGCGCGCGAGAGCACGTCCCGCAGCCGGATCAGCCGCGTCTCCGCGTCCTGGCGCACCGTCAGCACGGCGTCGATCTCCCGCCGCACGTCCTCCAGGGCGCGCGCCTCACGGTCGTACACCGTGGTGTCCGGGCGCCCGCCACCGGGCGCCGAACTGCCCTGGGCCGGCACCCAGAAGGCGAGCGGGTCGCGGACGACGTCCTCGCGCAGCCGGGTCAGCGTGCGGGTGATCCGCTCCAGGTCGTCGCCGGCCGGGTGCTCTCCGGGGCGCACCCCGACGGAGTGCGCGAGACCCCGGGTGCGCTGGAGTTCCGCGGCGAGTAAATCGATCCGCGCGGGCAGCGCCGACCACACCGCGTCGGCGGCGACGATCACGTCCAGGCTCGTCGCGTACAGCTCGTTCATCCGCTCCACCAGCGCGGACAGCGAGTACGTCTCACTGAGCCGGCCGGTGCCCACGCCGGGGACGGTCACGGACTCGCCGCGCAGCAGCGCGGTCAGCTCCGCCAGGTCCTCCCGGCTGGACCAGCGGCGCCGCGCGCGGATCTCCCGGGCACCGCGCAGCGCGGCCGTGTAGGCGTCGAAGTACGCCCACAACCGGGTGATCCGCCCCTCCGTCGCCTGCCAGCGTTCCCGGGTGACGCCGGCCAGGTCGGCACCTTCGAGGAGTCTGCGGCCCGCGTGGTCCTGCAGGGCCAGCAGCGAGGTCTCGATCGCCTCGTGCTCCTGGCCGAGCCGCGCCAGCGCACGGTCCACCTCGTCCCGGTCCATCACCGGCCCGGCGGGGTCCGTGACGCCCATCGATCACCTCTCGCTTGCTGTCTGTTCCGGTCGGCCGCGGCTCAACTGCCGCGCAGGTACTGCGGCGCGGGCGGTTTCGACGCAGCGGAATCCTTCCCCAGTGTCGCCGACAGCCAGTCGTCGTACGACGTCTGCCAGCCCTGCGCGCGATAGTCCACCAGAACGCGGTTGACCCGGCGCGCCAGATCGCTCGCGTCCTTCTTCATCGCCACTCCGTAGTACTCGGTCGTGAAGGCCTTGCCCTTGAGTTCCACCGTCGGGTCCTGCGCGGCCTGGCTCGCGGCGAGCGCGCCGTCGGTCACGACGGCGTCCACCTCGCCGAGTTGCAGCCGGACCAGGCAGTCCAGCTGGTTCGGGACGGTGGTGGAGATGTCGGTGGAGGCGGGCAGCCGGCCCTCCTTCCGGTCGGCGTCCAGCTTGGCGTGGGCCGTCGAACCGGCCGCCGTGCACACCTTCTTGTGCGCCAGCGAGCCGTCGTAGCCCGTGATCGGGGACGACTTGGGCGCGAGGACCTGCTGGCCGGTCTTGAAGTAGGGCGCGGAGAAGGCGACCTGCCGCAGCCGGGCACAGGTGATCGTCATGGTGCGCACCACCATGTCGACGCGCCCGTCCTCGATCGCCGGTATCCGCATGCTGGTCGGGATCGCCTTGAACTGCACCGCGTCCGGGTCCCCGAGGACGTCCTCGGCGATCCGGTGCACCAGGTCGATGTCGAAGCCCTCCAGGCGCGCGCCCTCGGTGTTGGGGTTGCGGTAGCCCCAGCGGTAGCTGTTCTGGTCGACGCCGACGACCAGCTTGCGCTTGGCGCCCGTACGGGCCTTGATGGCGTCGATCGTCGGGCCGTCCGCGCCGGACGGGGCGAGCGTCTGCCGGTGCGCCTCGGCGTCCACGCAGCCGTCGGCGCGGGCCTGGACGCCGGTGGCCGTCTTCTGCCCGGCCCGCTCCGGGCCCCGAGGCGCCCGCTGGGTGCACGGCAGCAGCAGGGCGAACGCCAGTGCCAGCGCGCACAGCACCGCCATCGCGGCGACTCCGCCCCAGCCCCGCAGGGACGGCCGTGCACGGCTCACGTCCATCACCTTGCCCCCTGTCACCGGTACTCCGAAAGTCTGCGGCCGATGCCGGCGACGGCGCCGGCCGCGCCCAGCACCGCGAGGACGGCGACGCCCACCGGCAGCCCGGTCATGGCGTCCCGTCCGTCACCGGCGGCCTGCCGGAACTCGGCCTGCTCGTGGTCGATGGCCCGGGCGAGACTGCGGTCGACGCCGTCGAAGCACTCGGCGGTCGCTCCCTCGGCGCCGATCACCTTGTCCAGCGCCTGCTGGTAGTTGCCGTTCTCGTCCTCGCTGCGGGCGGCGGTGTGACGCTGCTTCCACACCGCCATGTCGCCCTCGGCCGCCTTGACCGGTGCGGTACCCCCCTGGTCGTCGGCGAGCCGCGCCGCCTCGGTGAGGCCCTTGCCGAGCACGGCGATGTCCTTGTCGAAGGCGTGGTAGTAGGCGTCGTACGGCTTCCCGTCCACCGTGACGGTCTCCGCGCCGCGCGCCACCAGGCTCAGGTTCTCGTTGCCGCGCGCCTTCAGAGAGGCGATCCGGGCGTCGTGGAGGACGTTGAGCGAGCGGATCCCGTGCTCGTAGGAGCCGTCGAGGCCGGAGCGGGCGACCGCGTGGCCCACGACCAGCCAGAGCAGGGCGGCGGTGGTCGCTGCGGCGGCGGCGACCAGGCCGTGGTTGAGGACGCGGTTGGTGCGCCGGTACATGCGGCGCTGGGCCCAGCCGAGCGCGGCCAGGGCGAGCAGACCGAGCGCGATCGCCGCCCAGGGGTACGGCGTCGCGTTGCCGTAGTCGGCGTCGAGGCGTCCGTTCTCCGTCGTGTAGAGGTCCTCCGCCGCCGGGAGCATCTGCTTCTGCATCTTCTCGTTGGCGTACCGCAGATAGGCGCCGCCGACCGGATAGCCCTGCCGGTTGTACGTCCGGGCGCGCTCGATGAGGCCCTTGTACTCGGGCAGCAGCCGGTTCAGCCGGGTGATGGTGGCCTCGGCGGCGGAGCCCGGCTCGGCGTTGGCGGCGGCGGTGACGAGGCCCGCGGCGGCGGTCCGGATGTCCTTCTCGTACCGGTCCCTGGACTGCGCGTTCTCCTGGCCGCCGGCGAGGAACCCGCTGGAGGCGGCGGTGTTGGCGTCGGCCAGCGAACGGTAGAGGGCGGCCGCGCCGGAGCTGAGCGGCTGGCTGCGGTGCAGGACGTCGTCGGCGGCGGCCGAGCGGGCGCTGGTCTGCCAGGCGGTGACCACGCCGAACACGACGACCAGCAGCGCGAGCACCGCGCCGATGATCCGCAGCCGGCCCGGCTCGGTCGTCGCGGCGGCCCGCAGCCGCTCGGCGCCCTCGGCGAAGGCGGTCCGGCGCGCGGGCGGCACACCCGGACCGACGGCAGCCGGACGCCCGGGCTGTGCGGGGACGCCGGGGGCGGCGGGCACACCGGGGCCCGCCACCGGTGGTGCCGCGCTCTTCGGCGGGTGTGTCACTTGACCTCCCCCGTGGTCATCCGTTCGCCGCCAAGTATCGCCGCCGGCACCGGCATGCGCACCGGCCTTCACCCGATCTTGATCGGATCGCAGTGGGCCCCGGGCGCACGGCGCCCGACGCACCACCCCCCGCTGATGAACACGCCCGTCGGGACGGATCGGTTCCCGTTGTGCCGAGCCGGCGTCCGGAAGGCGGACAGCCCCGGACCGGCGCCTCACCGCGAGACCGGTGCCCCCCCGTGCCCCGGGTCAGCTGGGGCGTCGTACCGGTTCCCAGTGACTCCGCGCCCGCTCCTGCGCCCGTGTGCCCGAGCCCAGCCGGTCCAGGCCCAGCAGGACCGCGCCCAGCACGGGACTCGCCGTCACCACGCGGACGTCGGCCTTGGGGGCGCGGGCCGCCAGCAGGGTGCGGATGCCGTCGTCCAGCTGGGAGTGGCCCGCGGTGAGGACGCTGCCGCCGAGGAGCACCGGGACCTCCTCCGCCAGCAGCTCCAGGCGGGTCAGGGCGACCGTCGCCATCACCGTGACCTCCTCCGCGAGCCGGGCGACGATCGCCCGGGCCACCGGGTCGCCGTCCGCCGCCGTGGCGAACAGCACGGGTGTCAGCTCGTGCCGGCGGTCCTGGCCGACGTGCCCCAGGTGCAGCGCCTCGATGAGGGCGTACATGTCCGGCAGGCCGAAGTGCGCGGGGAGGGTGCGGGCCAGCGAGGTCGGCTCCCCGCGGCCGTCCTCCGCGCGGGCCGCGTGCCACAGCGCCTCCTCCGCCAGCCCCCAGCCGCCGCCCCAGTCACCGGAGATACGGCCGATGGCCGGGAAGCGGGCGGTGCGGCCGTCGGGGCGCATGCCCACGCAGTTGATGCCCGCCCCGCACACCACCGCCACTCCGCGCGGCTCGGCGACGCCCGCGCGCAGGATCGCGAAGGTGTCGTTGCGGACCTCCACCGACGCGCCCCACGCGCGCGCGTGCAGCGCGCTCGCCAACTGCTCCTCCTCCACCGGCAGGTCTGCGTTGGCCAGGCAGGCCGCGACGTGGCCGACGGAGGTGACCCCGGCGTCCGCGAACGCCCGGGTCACCGGCGCCGCCAGCGCGTCCAGCGCCGCGGCCACGCCCACCGCGGGCGGACGGAAGCCACCGCCGCGGGCCGTCGCCAGGACCTCGCCGGCGCCGGTGACCACGGCCACGTCGGTCTTGCTGTTGCCCGCGTCGATGGCGAGAACCGTCGCGGGCGCGGGTGCGGTCAGGCCCACGCGAGGTGCTCCCGGTTGTGCGCGACCAGCTGGTCGGTGAGGGTGTCGGCGTAGGCGTGCTGGCCGATCAGCGGGTGGGCGAGCAGCGCGCGGAAGACGCGGTCCCGGCCGCCGCGCAGCGCCGCCTCCAGGGCCAGCTCCTCGTACGCCGTCACGTTCGCGACCAGGCCCGAGAACAGCGGGTCCGGCTCGGGGACCGGCAGCGGGACCGGGCCCGCAGGGCCGACCGCCGCCTGCACCTCGATCACCGCGTCGTCCGGGAGGAAGGACAGCGTGCCCCGGTTGAGCGTGTTCACCACCTGGTACGGGCTGCCTCCCCCGCCCAGCAGGGCCGCCGCCAGGTCCACGGCCGCCTCCGAGTAGAAGGCGCCGCCCCGCTTGGCCAGCAGCGCCGGCTTCTCGTCCAGGGCCGGGTCGCCGTACATCGCCAGCAGCTGCCGTTCCATGGCGGCCACCTCGGAGGCGCGCGACGGCTTGGTGCGCAGTTCGCGTACGACCTCGTCGTGCGCGTAGTAGTAGCGCAGGTAGTAGGAGGGGACGACGCCCAGGCGGTCCAGCAGGGTGCGGGGGAGGCGGACGTCGTCGGCGATCGCCTCGCCGTGCTCGGCCAGGAGCTTCGGCAGGACGTTCTCGCCCTCCGGGCCGCCCAGCCGCACACCGGTTTCCCAGGTGAGGTGGTTGAGGCCCACATGGCCCAGATGCACATCCGCCGGTGCCACACCGAGGAGGGCCGCGAACTTCCGCTGGAAGCCGATCGCCACGTTGCACAGGCCCACCGCCCGGTGGCCCGCCTGGAGCAGGGCGCGGGTGACGATGCCGACCGGGTTGGTGAAGTCGATGATCCACGCGCGCGGGTTGCCACGGCGGACCCGTTCGGCGATGTCGAGCACGACCGGGACCGTGCGCAGCGCCTTCGCCAGACCGCCCGCGCCGGTGGTCTCCTGGCCGATGCAGCCGCACTCCAGCGGCCAGGTCTCGTCCTGCTCCCGGGCCGCCTGGCCGCCGACGCGGAGCTGGAGCAGCACGGCGTCGGCGCCGTCGACGCCCGCGTCCAGGTCGGACGTGGTGACGATCCGGCCGCCGTGGCCCTGCCGGGCGAAGATCCGGCGGGCCAGGCCGCCGACCAGCGCCAGACGCTCGGCGTCCGGGTCCACCAGGACCAGTTCCTCGACGGGCAGGGTGTCCCTGAGGCGCGCGAAGCCGTCGACGAGTTCGGGGGTGTAGGTCGAGCCTCCGCCGACCACGGTGAGTTTCATGTGTGGTTCAACCCTTCACTCCGGTGAGCGTGACGCCTTCGACGAATGCCTTCTGGGCGAAGAAGAACACGAGGATCACGGGGGTCATGACCAGCACGGTGGCGGCCATGGTGAGGTTCCAGTCGGTGTGGTGGGCGCCCTTGAAGGACTCCAGCCCGTAGGACAGGGTCCAGGCGCCGGGGTTCTCGGACGCGTAGATCTGCGGGCCGAAGTAGTCGTTCCAGGCGTAGAAGAACTGGAAGAGGGCCACGGCGGCGATGCCCGGCCGGGCCATCGGCAGGACGACCCGCAGCAGGGTCCTGAGGTCGCCGCAGCCGTCGACCTTCGCCGCGTCCAGGTACTCGTTCGGGATCGTCATCAGGAACTGGCGCAGCAGGAAGACGGAGAACGCGTCCCCGAACGCCATCGGGACGATCAGCGGCCACAGCGTGCCGGACAGGTCCAGCTGTTTCGCCCAGAAGAGGTACATCGGGATGACGACCACCTGCGGGGGCAGCATCATCATCGAGATCACCAGCATGAGGGACAGGTTGCGGCCCCGGAAGCGGAACTTGGCGAGCGCGTACGCCACCGGGACCGAGGAGACCACGGTCAGCACGGTGCCGAGCCCGGCGTAGAGCAGCGTGTTCCGCCACCAGGTGAGGAAGCCCGGGGTGTCGAGCACGCTTCTGTAGTTGCCCCACTCCCAGGTGTGCGGGATCAGGTCCCGGCTGAGGGCCTGGCTGTCGCTCATCAGCGAGGTCAGGAACACGAAGACGAAGGGGAGCGTGAAGAACAGCGCGGCTGCCACGCCCAGGGAGTGGACTGCCACCCACTCCAGAGATGCCTTGCGGCGGTTCATACGTCAGTCACCTGCCTGGATCAGGCCGCCCCTGCGCCGCATCAGCAGCGTGGTGAACGCCATCGACAGGGCGAACAGCACCAGCGCCACCACGCACGCCGAGCCGTAGTCGAAGCGCTGGAAGCCGAGGTTGTAGACGAGCTGGGGGAGGGTGAGCGTGGACTTGTCGGGGTAGCCGGGCTCGAACTGGGTGCCGGCGCCCTGGATCACTCCGGAGGCGACCTTCCCGGCCACCAGCGGCTGCGTGTAGTACTGCATGGTCTGGATCACGCCGGTGACGACGGCGAACATCACGATCGGCGAGATGTTCGGCAGGGTGACGTACCGGAAACGCTGCCAGGCCGAGGCGCCGTCCAGCTCCGCCGCCTCGTACTGCTCGGCCGGTACGTCGAGCAGCGCGGCCATGAAGACGACCATCAGGTCGCCGATGCCCCACAGCGCCAGCAGGGTCAGCGCCGGCTTGGACCACGCGGGGTCGTTGAACCAGCCCGGTGCCGGCAGCCCGGCCTTCTCCAGCAGGGAGTTCACCGGGCCGGTGCCCGGGTTGAGCAGGAACGCGAAGGCCATGGTCGCCGCGACCGGCGGGGCGAGGTACGGCAGGTAGAACAGGGTGCGGAAGACACCCGTGCCCGTCCTGATCCTGGTGATGAGCAGCCCGACGCCCAGCCCGAACACCACCCGCAGACTCACCATGATCACGACCAGCCACAGCGTGTTGCGCAGCGCGGGCCAGAACAGCGGGTAGTGCTGGAAGACGTACGTCCAGTTCTTCCCGCCGCTCCACTGCGGCGGCCGGAAGCCGTCGTAGTGCATGAAGGAGAAGTAGACGGTGGAGATCAGCGGATAGGCGAAGAAGACCGAGAAGCCGACGAGCCACGGCGACATGAAGGCGAGGGTGCGCAGCGCCGCGCGCCGGCGTTTCGACGCGAGGGTGACGGTGGCCATCACCGGGCCTGCGCGATGTCCGTGTCGATCTGCGCGGCCGTCTTCCGCAGCCCGGCCTTGAGGTCGGTGACCTTGCCGCTCTCGTAGTCGTAGCCGAACTGCTGGATCGTCACCAGGTACACCCCGCCGTTGACCGAGGCGGGAGTGGTGGTGGAGTGCGGGTTGGCGGCGATGTCCAGGAAGGTCTTGAAGCGCGGGTCGTACGTCAGCTTCGGGGACTTCAGCGCGGCGAGCGTGGAGGGCACGTTGTGGATGTCGTTGGCGAAGCCGACCACCGCGTCCGTGTCCGTGGTGATGTACCTGATGAACTCCCAGGCCGCGTTCGGCTTGCGGCTGGTGGCGGCGATGCCCGTGATGGTGCCGGTGATGTATCCCTTGCCGTACTGGTCGGCCTGGTCGTCCGGGACGGGCAGCGGGGCCACCCCGATGTCGAAGCCGGGTTTCGCGTCCTCGGCCATGCCGAGCCGCCACTCGCCGTCGAGCTGCATGGCGACCTGGCCGGTGTGGAAGGGGTGCTTGGGGCCCCACTCGTCGCCGAGGGTGGCGCGGAACCTCTCCAGCCGTGTGAAGCCGCCGAGTTCGTCCACCAGCTTCTTCTGGAGCGTGAAGCCCTCCTCGAACGCGGGGTCCTTGGCGAGGTTCGACTTGCCGTTCCTGTCGAAGTACGTCGGCGAGAACTGGCCGAGGTAGTGCTCGGTGGTGGATTCCCAGCCGTGGTAGTCCGGCATGAACCCGAGCTGCCGGTAGCCGTCGCCCTGGCGGACGGTCAGTTTCCTCGCGTCGGCCTCGAACTCCGACCAGGTCCTCGGGGGTCCGGCGATGCCCGCCTTCTTGAACGCCGTCTTGTTGTAGTAGAGCCCGTACGCGTCACCGAGCAGCGGAACGGCGCAGCGGTTGCCGTCGAACCGGGTGTACTCGTTCATCGGCTTCGGGAACGTCTTCTCCGGGTCGATCCCGGACTTCTCGAAGAACGGGTTGAGGTCGACCAGTGCGCCCGAGGAGCAGAACCTGCCCACGTTGTTGGTGGTGAACGACGAGATGACGTCCGGGGCCCGGTCGCCGCCGGCCCGCAGCGCCTGGTTGATCTTGTCGTCGGTCATGTTGCCGACGATGTTCACGTGGATGGTGGGGTGCGCGATCTCGAAGCCGGCGACCAGCGCTTCGACGGCCTTCACCTCGTTCGGCGCGCTCCAGGCGTGCCAGAAGGTGATCGTGGTGTCCTTCGAGGGGTCGTCGGTGGCGCCCGAGCCGGACTGGCCGGTGCAGGCGGTGGCGAGGAGGGCGAGGGAAGCGGTCAGGACACAAGCCGCTTTTCGGGCGGCCGAGGGTATGACCGGGGGCAGGGCGGTGGGCATGGCGAGGTCTCCCGGGGACAGGTGCCAGGGGCTGGTGCTACCGGTGTGGGGCGGGCTCAGCGCGAGGTGTCGAAGACCTCGTCGCGGGTGGCGGCGAGCGCGGACTCCAGCGCGCCGCGCAGCACGGGGTGTTCGTGGACGTCGCCGACGACCAGCCGGGGCCGGGCCGCGGCCAGCTCCTCCAGCTCGGCCTGGACGAGGGCGCGCAGCACCTCGCCGCCGGCTGTCAGCGCGGAGCCGCTGAGGACGACGAGTTCGGGGTCGAGGACGGAGACGAGCGAGGCCAGGCCGGTGGCCAGCCGGGTGGCGTAGGCCTGGAGCAGCTCCCGGTACGGGCCGCTCGCGTGGTCGGCGGCGCGGGCCACGAGTGCGGTGGCGGCTTCGGGGTACGGCCCCGACGGCACGTCCGGAACGCCGAGTTCCCGGGCCAGCTTCGGCAGCGTCTGGGAGCCGGCCAGCTCCTGGTAGCCGCCGCTGTTGGCCTTGGTGACCTGCCGGACCAGGGGGGCGCCCGGCACCGGCAGGAAGCCGACCTCGCCGGCGCCGCCGGTCCAGCCGCGGTGCAGCCGGCCGCCCAGGACCAGGGCGGCGCCGAGGCCCTCCTCGTTCCAGAGCAGCACGAAGTCCCCGTGGCCGCGGGCCGCGCCGAGCCGCTGTTCGGCGATGGCGACGAGGTTGACGTCGTTCTCGTACTCGACCGGCATCGGCAGGGCTGCCGCGAGGTCGTCGAGCAGCGCGGGGGAGTGCCAGCCGGGCAGGTGGGAGGCGTAGCGCAGCCGCCCGGTGGTGGGGTCGAAGGCACCGGGCGTGCCGATGACCAGCCGGTGCACGTCGGACCGGGCGAGCCCGGCCGCCTTGACGGCGCCGTCGAGGGCGTCGGTGACCTGCTGGACGACGGACCGCGCGGGGCGCCGGCCGGGGGTGGGCAGCTCGTGCTCGCCGACCGTGCGGCCGGTGATGTCGGCGACGGCGGCGCGGATGCGGTGCGGGGTGACGTCGATCCCGGCGGCGTAGGCGGCGGTCGGGTCGACCGCGTACAGCTGGGCGTTGGGGCCGGGACGTCCCTCGCTGGTGCCGGTGAGCCGGACCAGGCCGGCCGCCTCCAGGCGGGCCAGCAGCTGGGAGGCGGTGGGCTTGGACAGGCCGGTGAGCTTGCCGATCCGGGTGCGCGACAGCGGCCCGTGTTCCAGCAGCAGGTCCAGGGCGGCGCGGTCGTTCATGGCGCGCAGGACGCGCGGGGTGCCCGGCGTACCGGCGGTTCCTGCCATGGGGGTCGACACCTGCCTTTCCAGCCGCCCAGCTTTTCAGTGACCTGGGCATGGCGTCCAGTCTTGATCACCTGATGCCGGAGATCACTGTTAGGAAACTTTCCTATTGGGGTGGGAGGAACGTAAGCCCAGGACGAAGGGGGCGTCAATAGGTCTTCGCGGCCGTGGTGGCCGTACCGGCGAAGACGAAGCGGTCCGGCTGGCGCCGAGCGGCCTCCGACGGTGTGTCACGAGTGCGCAACGGCGGTGGTTTTCGCTGGTCACAGCGCTTACCTTCGGGCGACGCGCGAGACTGGGGGCGACGAAGGAGCGCCTGGGCTACGACACCGGGGACCTGATGGCACCCGGCGAGGACACCGCCCACCATCCCCGGCACCCCGAGCGCTTGGACTCCGGCGGCGGCCGCTTCGTCACCGCGGAGGCCGTGAAGGCCGTGGACGCCAGCTTCGCCGTGAACTGCCCGGACGGCACGCACTACGGCAGCGTCACGACCTGGCTGAACGCCCACCAGGGCGCGTTCCTGGCCTGCGGCGTCAGCCCCGGCGAGGAGGCGTGGCTCCGCGAGGCCTACCGGCTGGCCTGCGGGCCGGTCAGTCGGTGAGGAACGGGGTGGTGTCGAGGGTGGGGTAGGGCGCCGGGAGAGGGAGAGGGTCGCCGAGGGTGACCTTGGTGTCGGTCCTGTAGTAGGCCTCGGTGGGGTCGTCGCCGGGGAGGACGGGGTCCGTGTAGCAGTGGGCCGTTTTCGAGTGGCGGTCGATGAGGACGTAGAGGGGAATGCCGACAGCTGCGTAGGTGCGGAACTTGGGGCCGGTGTCGGTCTCGTGGTTGGTGGAGGTGATTTCACCGACCATGGCGAGCATGTCGATGGGGTACCAGCCCTTGTTCGCCTTGCGGTACGACTCGTCGAGCTCCGTCGGCCTGCGACGGCGGACGTAGAAGTCCGGAATGACCAGGGCCATGGTTCTGCCGTCCCTGGGCGGCGCGGTACCCGTTGCCGAAGCCCACGAGCTCGATTCCGGCTGACCGGAACTGGTAGAACAGCTCCCCGGCACCGTGGTTGTGGTCGTCGCTCGCTTGCGGCGGCACCATTGCGGTCCCCTCGACGTACTCCGGTCGAATCGGCATCGGCGACGCCTTTTCGAACGTGCTCAACAGGTCGATGGGGTCCACCTGCGTCATGACCGGCTCCATGATCGGTTCGGCGCTCGCTTCTCCTCGTCACGCTGATGCCAGGCTATGCCCACGCCGGGCGCCCCGGCAGAACGATGGGGCACCCCGTGCGCGCCGCGATGCCCCACCTGTTCACGCGAACGTGTGTGCCGAACCGTTCCGCCGCCGCGCCTACTTCGCCGGCGGAGCCGAGCGCTGTGCGGTGATCGGGGAGGCCGCCGCCGTCTGCGGAGAGTCCGCGTTGGAGTAGGCCGAGGGGGCCGCGACCGTGGCGGTCGGGTCGGGGGCGTCCTCCTGGTCCTCGACGGCCGTCGCGCCGCCCACGATGCGGATGCTCGCCGCGTCGAACGCCCGCTTGATCCGCCAGCGCAGTTCCCGCTCCACGGTGACCGACTTGCCGGGCATGGTCTTGGCCGAGACGCGGACCACCATGGAGTCGATCAGCACCGAGTCCAGACCGAGCACCTCGACCGGACCCCACAGCAGTTCGTGCCAGGGCTCTTCCTTGCTCATCTTCTCGGCGACCTCGTCCAGCGTGGCCCTGACCCGGTCCAGGTCCTCGCTCGCCTTCACGGTCACGTCGACCCCGGCCGTCGCCCAGCCCTGGGACAGGTTGCCGATCCGCTTGACCTCGCCGTTGCGGACGTACCAGATCTCCCCGCCGTCGCCGCGCAGCTTGGTCACGCGCAGCCCGACCTCGATCACCTCGCCGGTCGCCACACCCGCGTCGATCACGTCCCCGACGCCGTACTGGTCCTCCAGGATCATGAACACGCCCGACAGGAAGTCCGTGACCAGGTTCCGCGCGCCGAAACCGATCGCCACACCCGCGACACCGGCCGAGGCCAGCAGCGGCGCCAGGTTGATCTTGAAGGTGCCCAGCACCATCAGCGCGGCCGTGCCGAGGATCAGGAAGCTCGCCACCGACCGCAGCACCGAACCGATCGCCGCCGCCCGCTGCCGCCGCCGCTCGGCGTTGACCAGCAGCCCGCCCAGCGCACCGCCGTCCACGGCCTGCGCGGTGCGGTTCATCCGGTCGATCAGCTTGGTGATCGCCCGCCGCACCACCGCGCGCAGCGCCACCGCCACGACCACGATCAGCAGGATCTGCAGCCCCATCGCGAGCCACGTCGACCAGTTCTGCTCGACCCAGCTCGCCGCGTTCGTCGCGCTCTCCTGGGCGTCCTGGAGCGTCGGCACGGCCGGGGCCGTGGAGCCCGACGGCGACGGGGACGGGGACGGGGATGCCCCGGCGGCCAAGAGGGCGGCGGGCAGGGACGACACGGCAGGTACCTCCCAGGTGCTGCGCGGTCCGCACCGGCGGGCGGTCAAGGTCACGAAAAGGTCACCGGACGGACAGGACCACCACACTAACGGGGCATGGTGCGTGCCTCGGGCCGATCCGCACAGGAGGCGTGCAGGAGAGACACGGCTCACGCGGGCTTGAACAGGCCATGGTCGGGGGGATGTATCGGGTGTGGTCGAAAACACTCCCAGCCCGTTACCGGGACATGGTGGCGCGTTCACCAGGCATGAGGGGAGACTGACTGCAGATCGTCCCGGCGCGAGCCACGCGCCGCCGACGCCCAAGGAGGCACCCGTGCCGCATGTCCTGGTCCTCAACGCGTCGTACGAGCCGCTCGGCGTCGTACCGCTCCGCCGCGCGCTCGTCCTCGTCCTGGAGAACAAGGCAGTCTCCCTGGAGGAATCCGGCGCCTATATGCACAGCGCAACCGTCACCCTCCCCGCACCCAGCGTGGTCCGGCTCAAGCGATTCGTCCGGGTCCCCTACCGAGGGCCCGTCCCGCTCACCCGCCGTGCGCTCTTCGCCCGCGACGGGGGCCGGTGCATGTACTGCGGTGGCGTCGCAACCAGCGTCGACCACGTCATCCCGCGCAGTCGCGGGGGCAAGCACGTCTGGGACAACGTGGTGGCCTCGTGCCGCCGCTGCAACCACGTCAAGGCCGACCGCCACCTGGTGGAACTGGGCTGGCGGCTCCGCCACAAACCGGCTCCGCCCACGGGACTGGCCTGGCGGATCATCGGCACGGGACACCGCGACCCGCGCTGGTTGCCGTACTTGCAGCCCTACGGCGCGGACGATGCCCTGGCCCGGATCGACGGTATCTCTGCCTAGTCGAACCGGGCCCGTTGTGTCTCCGGGGCCTGCCCAGGGGTGTGTCCGGCGCGGTCGCGGCCGGCAGGCGCCTTACGGTGCCCTGCCCGGGGGCCGGTCAGCCGCGCGGTCCCTCCGGGCGTGCGCCGCGCACGGCGTACAGCCCGGCACCCAGCACGAACGCCGTCACCGCCGCCGCCCACGCGCCCGCCGCCGCGCCCGGCTGCACCGGCCACGCCCAGACCGTGGCCGCCCGGCCGCGCGCCGCGTGGGAGCCCAGGTAGACGGCGGTGACGTAGCCGAACGCCGGGAGCCAGCTCAGCCGGGCCCCCAGGAGTACGGCCGCCGCCGCCGTCAGCCCCGTACAGCCGAGGGTGTTGCGGAGCACGGCGGGCGGGCCGAAGGTCTCCGTGTGGCCGAGGACGGCCGGGGCCACCAGCAGGGCGGCCAGCGCGGTCAGGCCGGCCAGCTGCGCCAGCCGGCGCGGCCACCAGCGGCGTACGGCCGTGCGGTCCAGCTCGTCCGAGGGCGTGTACAGGCTCGCCCCGATCACCGCCGACGCCAGCAGCGGCGCCAGGGCGACGATCGGCACCCGGCGCTCCGGGTCGAGGTAGGCGTCCAGCCGCCCCGCCGCCCAGACCGCGAAGGCGGCCGTCCCGGCGAGCGCGGCCAGGGTGAGCGGCAGTGCCCGGGAGCGCGCGTACAGCAAGGGGCCGTGGGTCGTCGTCACAGTGAGGGGACCTCCTTCGGGTGGCAGCCCGCGCGGGCCGCGAAGTACGCCGACAGCCAGTCACGGCGCTGCCGCTCCGCCATTCCGGCCAGCCTGGCCCGGGCGGCCAGGAGCCTGCGCTCCTCGACGGGGCCGTCGCCGGGCACCAGCCCCTTCCTCTGCAGGCTGTTCGGTGCGAGGTAGGACTCGACCGCGTCCTCGGCCCACACAACGCGCTCGGTCGTCGCGGATTCGGGGCAGTCGCCGTTCTCCAGCGCGACGACGGCCTCCCACGCGAACTGCTCCGGATCGGTCAGCCGCCCCCGCACGGCCGACCAGCCCAGCGGCGTGATGCCCGGCAGCCGGGCCTCGTCGGCGCGCAGCGCGCCGTCGTGGTCCGCCCAGCGCGCCGGCAGGTTCCGCACCCCCTCCAGCTTCCCCGTGACCCCCGACAGGGCCCGACTGACCTGCGGGAGCATCCCGGTGTACCGGGCGTTGACGCAGACCGCCGGAGCCACGGAGGTGTCGCACACCTGGCGGCGGGCGAGCGGATCGGTGTGCCACACACCGTCCCCGGTCTGCACCAGCAGCGCGCCCGCGGCCAGCGCGGCGGCCAGCGGCCACAGGGCCGTCACCCGGCGCCGGGCCGCGTACGCCAGCACGGCGGCGCACGCCAGTCCGCCCGTCCACACCGCCATCGCCCACGGCTGCCACCACACCGGCAGCTGCCCCATCCCGAGGGTCGCGGCCGGACTGAGCGTGCGGCCCACGCCCTGGCCGTCGATCGACAGGACGCCGAGCCCCACGTACCCGGCCATCGCCAGCAGCGGGGCCGCCAGCCGGGTGGGCACGGTCCGGCCCAGCACATGCCCGGCCAGCGCGCCCGCCACCAGGGCGACCGTGTCACCCGGGAGCAGGGTCGGGTGCGGGTGGTCGCCCTGGGCGTAGGGCCAGGTGGCGAGCAACGCCAGGGCCGCCGTGACCAGGTAGCCGGCGGCCACCCAGAGCGCCACCGGCAGCGCCGACACGAACAGACGGACCAGCGGCGGACGTACGGTCGTACGCCACAACTCCTCGGTGCTGCGCCGCCGCTCCCGGCCGCCCTGCCAGCAGCCCGCCGCCGCGGCCAGCGGAAGGGTGATCAGCATGGCCGTGTGCGTCTCGGTGGCGGTCTCCGCCCACCCGCCCTGCCAGCGGTCCGCCGTGCCGGCGAGCATCGCGCCGAACGACAGCAGCACCGCGGCCCCGGCCCAGGGCGCGAAGCCGCGGACGGCCTCGGCGCGCAACGGGTGCGGCGCCCGCGCGGGCGCCGCCGTGCGGTCGGCGGGATCCATGGTGTCCGTGGGACGCGCGGCGAGGGTCATCGGACCGCCTCCCGCGCACCCGGCGCGCGGTGGGCGCGCAGCGCCGCCGTGTACCCGCGCTCGATCGGGTGGTCACCCGGGCCGCCGGACGTCTCGCCGAGCAGCGACAGCGCCTCCGGCGTCCCCCGGTACGCGATCCGGCCCCCGTCCAGCAGGGTCACCTCCGTACAGGCGGCGGCCACGTCCTCCACCAGGTGGGTGGAGACCACCACGGTCGACGAGGTGCCCAGCTCGCGCAGCAGCTCACGGAACTCCACCCGCTGCTCCGGGTCCAGACCGGCGGTCGGCTCGTCCAGCAGCAGTACGGCGGGGTCGTTGACGATCGCCTGCGCGATCCCGACCCGGCGGACCATGCCGCCGGACAGGGTCCGCACCTTGGCGTCGACACGGTCCGCGAGCCCCACCCGGGCCACCGCCCGTTCCACGGCCGCCGGCACCCGCGCGGCCGGCACCTCCTTCAGCCAGGCCACGTACGCCACGAACTCCCGCACGGTGAAACCCGGGTAGTAGCCGAACTCCTGCGGCAGATAGCCCAGCCGGCGCCGCACCCCGGCCAGGGCGCGGTGGCCGGCGGTGTCCTCGCCGAGCAGCTCCACCCGCCCGGAGTCCGGCCGCGCCACCGTGGCCAGCACCCGGATGAGCGAGGTCTTCCCCGCCCCGTTCGGCCCCAGCAGCCCGTGCACACCGGTGCCGAGCGCCAGGTCGAGCGAGTCGAGGGCAAGCGTCTTGCGGTGCCGGACCCGCAGGCCGGACACGCGTATGGAACTCATGGGCTCTCCAGGAGAAGAGGGAGGGGAGGAATGGGGGCCGGGGTGAGGTGATCGGGGGAAGAGGAAGAGCGGGGCCGGCGCCGTGGCCGGTCGTGGTCGTACCCGCTGTTCCAGGGCCCGGCCCGGTCCGGTCCCCGGGGCGTGGTCCGCGCGCCGTCAGGGGCGCGACGGGCGGTCGTACGCCGGGCGGCGCAGCGCCAGCAGGGCCGCGCTCAGGACGGCCGCCGCCGCCCACGCGGCCTGCGTCGCGGTGCCGTCCAGGCAGCGGGAGAGCTGCTCGGACAGCCGTGCGGTCGCCGCCGCGCCCGGCGCCACCGCCACCGGTGACAGCACGGCGCACAGCCAGCCGCCCCCCGTCACCCCGGCCGCGACCCGGCACCCCACGAAGGAGGCCAGGGCCAGCGAGGCCAGGGCCAGCGTCAGCCCCGGCAGCAGCCAGGCCGCCGCGGCCGGCGCGCCCGAGGCGGGAAGCAGCAGCCCGGTCAGCGTCAGCAGCGGCACGCACACCGCGAGCACGGCGACCGTACGGGTGAGCGCGAGCCGCAGCCCGCCGTTCGGAGTGGCCGCCGCCACCTCGTGCAGGGGGTCCGCGTGCGGGCCGTAGGACAGGGCGACCCCGGCGACCGGCACCACCGGCGCCACGGCCAGCAGCAGCGCCCGCGCTCCTGCGAACCCCGCCACGTAGGAGAGGGCCAGCGCGGCGACGGCCACGACCAGCACCGCCGGCAGCCACGCCCCGCGCACGGCGGGCCCCGCGGCCCACAGCAGCCGGGCGAGCCGGGACAGCGCGGGCCGTCCGGCAGGGGCGGGGAACACGACCGGCGCGGGGGGCCCGGCAGGTGCGTGGGAGGGGGCGGGAGCGTGGGACGCGGCAGGTGTGTGGGACGCGGTCGGTGGGTGGGAGGCGGCAGGCGCCGGGGACACGGTCGGTGTCGGCGCCGACTCCAGCACTGCCGCCCGCACCTGCGCGAGCACCGCCCCCGCCGCCGTACCGCGCACCGCGGCCGACACCCGGGACGCGCACCCCGCGCAGTCCTCCACGTGCTTCTCCAGTGACCACGCGTCCGGTTCCGGCAGGTCGCCCCCGGCGTAGCGGGCGGCCAGGTCGTCGGAGACGTGCCAGGGCCGTCGTTCGCGCTGTGTCATGCCGTGCCTCCCAGCGGGGACGGGTGCAACCGGTCGAGTGCCTCCCGCAGTTCGGCGCGGGCACGCCGGGCCCGGGACTTGACCGTGCCCTCCGGGATGCCGAGCAGCCGGGCCGCCTCCCGCGTGCTCAGCCCGTCGATGACCGTCGCCCGCAGCACCTCCCGCAGCTCCGGGGAGATCCGGTCGAGCGCGGTGCCGACATCGCCGTACTCGAGCCCCGCCAGCACCCGGTCCTCGGCGGACGGCGCGGCGGCGGACTCGTACCGTCCGGGGGACCCGGGCTCCGGCAGCGGTCCCGCGACCCGCACGGCCCGCTCCTGCACCCGCCGCGCGTCGACCAGCCGGCGCGCGGCGATCGTCCACAGCCAGCCGCCGGCCTCCTGCCCGCGGTGCCCGGCCGCCGACCGCCACACCGTGACGAACGTGTCCTGCAGCACCTCCCGCACCAGCTCCGGGTCGGCGCACCGCCGGGACAGCCGCGCGTGCAGCCACCCGGCGTGCCGGTCGTACAGGTCGGCCATCGCCGCCGCGTCCCCCTGTGCGACGGCCCGCAGCAGGGCGGCGTCCGCGCCGCTCCCGTCGTCCGTCTCCCGCTGGCCCCCCATGGGGCGGAACAGTCTCACACCCCCTCTATCGATCACCGGACCGGCGCCGGATCACCCCGGCGCCGGTTTTTGCCGGGCGTGGCGCGGGGCTCACGGGGTAGGCCTGCCGTAACCCCACCCGTCCGAAGCCGTAGCACCCCCACACCGACAAGGAGGCCCCCGTGGCCGCACCGGCTCGACTCTCCATCCCGGCCCAGTCCCAGTGGAAACCCGTGGCGGAGCCGTCCGCCGACACCGACCAGGCGGCGCTGTGCGTGTTCAGCGCCGAGAGCGCCTGCGCCCAGGCACCGCTGACCAGCGAGCCGCCGCTGCCCGAGGCCGCCCCCCTGACCAGTGAACCCCCGCTCGCCGAGGCCGCCCCGCTGACCAGCGAGTCCGAGCCGGTCCCGGACTTCTACGCGCCGGGGCTGTAGATGGCCGCGGTGCCCGACGAGCACTCAGCGGAGGACCTCGCCCGGCTCGCCGAGCTGCACGGCGTCGCCACCTCCTACCGCCCCGCCCCGGACCGTACCGTCCAGGTCCCCGCCTCCGCCGTGACCGCCGCCCTGGCCGCCCTCGGCGTCGACGCCACCGGCCCGGACGCCGTCCGCACCGCCCTCGCCGCCCGCGAACGCGAACTGCGCGAGCGCCTGCTGCCACCGACGGTGGTCCAGTGGTCCTCCGCGGATCCGGCCGCCGCCCCCACCGTCCCCGCCGCCCTCACCGCCCTGCCCGTCGGCACCCGGCTCCGGGTCGAGACCGAGGACGGGGAGGAACGGGTCGCGGAGGTACGGGCCGGGGTCGCGGAGGAACGGCCCGGGAAGGAACGGGCCGGGAAGGAACCGGTCGGGGAGGAACCGGTCGGGGAGGCGGGGGCCCTGATCGCGGACCTCCCGCTCGGCGTCCACCGGCTGACCGCCACCGCACCCGACGGGCGCACCGGAGAGGCCTGGCTCGTCGTCGCCCCGGACCGGCTGCCCGCCCCGCCCGGCCGCTCCTACGGCCTCCTCGTCCAGCTGTACTCCCTCCTCTCCCGCCGCTCCTGGGGCATGGGCGACCTCGGCGACCTCGCCGAACTGGCCGGCTGGGCCGGACGCACCGCGGGCGCCGGGTTCATCCAGGTCAACCCGCTGCACGCGGCCGTACCCGGCGCCCCCACCGACCCCTCCCCGTACCGCCCCTCCTCCCGCCGCTTCCCCGACCCCGTCCACCTGCGGATCGAGGACATCCCCGAGTTCGCCTACGCCGACGACCGCGAGCGGCTGGGCGCGCTGCTGGAACGGGCCGGGCGGCTGCGCGCCGCCGTCCTGGACAAGGGCGCGCTCATCGACCGGGACGCGGTCTGGGAACTGAAGCGGGAGGCACTGGAGCAGGTCCTCGCCGTCCCCCTCGGCCCCGGCCGCCAGGCCGCCTACGACGCCTTCCGTGCCGCCCACGGCCAGGCCCTGGACGACCACGCCACCTGGTGCGCCCTCGCCGAACTCCACGGCTCCGACTGGCACCGCTGGCCGGACGGCCTGCGCGACCCCCGCTCGGCCGCCACCGCGCGCGCCAGGTCCGGCCTCGCCGACCGCGTGGAGTTCCACGCCCGCCTCGCCTGGCTCACCGACGGACAGCTCCGGGCCGCCCAGCGCGCCGCCCGCGAGGCCGGCATGCCCATCGGGATCGTGCACGACCTCGCCGTCGGCGTGCACCCGGCCGGCGCCGACGCCTGGGCCCAGCAGGACGTGTTCGCCGCCGGCACGTCCGTCGGCGCCCCGCCCGACGCCTTCAACGCCCGCGGCCAGGACTGGGGCCTGCCGCCCTGGCGCCCCGACCGGCTCGCCGCCACCGGCCACGCCCCCTACCGCGACCTCCTGCGCGCCCTCTTCCGCTATGCCGGCGCCCTGCGCATCGACCACGTCATGGGCCTGTTCCGGCTCTGGTGGGTACCCCAGGGCAGCCCGCCCACCGACGGCACCTACGTCCACTACGACGCCGAGGCCATGCTCGCCCTCCTGGCCCTGGAGGCGACCCGCGCCGGGGCCGTCGTGATCGGCGAGGACCTCGGCACCGTGGAGCCCGGTGTGCGCGAGACGCTCCAGCGGCGCGGGCTGCTCGGCACCTCCGTCCTCTGGTTCGAACGGGACTGGGAGGGCGACGGCCGCCCCCTGCCGCCCGAACACTGGCGCGCCGACTGCCTGGCCACCGCCACCACCCACGACCTGCCGCCCACCGCCGCCCGGCTCACCGGCGATCACGTCGACCTGCGCGACCGCCTCGGCCTGCTCACCCGATCGGCCGCCGAGGAACGCGCCGAGGCCACCGCCGACGCCGCCGAGTGGCTCGCCCTGCTCGGCAGCCTCGGTCTGCTGGACAGCCCGGCGGCCGGACCGCCCGGCTCCGACGAGGAGGAGGAGATCCGCGCCGTCCACCGCTTCCTGCTGCGCACCCCCGCCCGGCTGATCGGCGTCTGGCTCCCGGACGGCCTGGGCGACCGCCGTCCGCAGAACCTGCCGGGCACCTGGGACCAGTACCCGAACTGGCGCCTGCCCGTCGCCGACTCCGACGGCCGGCCCGTGCCGCTGGAGGAACTGGTCGCCTCACCGCGGCTACGGGCCCTGCTGGACGTACTCCGGCCGCCCGGCACCGGGCCGACGGCCCCACGCTGACCCGACGCCCAAGCTCCCGGGGCGGCCTTGTTGGGCACCCCGGGCGCGCGGCCCCGACACCGGTTCGCTAACTTGATTTCCGTGGACAAGAAGAACGCCCTGCGCGCCGGCGCCCTGGCCGCCGGTACGACGCTGATGATGCTGCTCATGTCGTCCCCCGCGCTCGCGCTGACCCGCGACGACGGCGACGACCCCGGCAAGGGCCTGAGCGTCATCGAGACGCTGGGCCTCTACGTCATTCTCCCGGTCGTGCTGTTCCTGGTCATCGCCGGACTGGTGATGGTCCTCGACCGCTCCCAGGCCAGGAAGGACACCACCTCGTCCAACATCAACATCAAGCCCGAGGCCCGCGCCAAGGCCTGACCGGCCCCTGGGCCCGACGGTCCGTCGGCCCCACGGTCTCCTCGCCGGGGCGTCGCTCACCCTCCCGCCGGTACGTCCACGCGTCGTACCCCGCAGGGGTGACCGACGCCCCGGTTTTTTGGGCTGTGCCCGTCGACGGCGCCGGCGGCTCAGGGGTCCGGTGCCGGCTCAGGGGTTCGGTGCCGTCAGATAGCGCTGGACGGTCGGCCCCAGCCACGCCAGCAGTTCCTCGCGGGGCAGTTCCCGGGCCGGTGTCAGGCGCAGTACGTAGCGGGTGAGGGCCAGGCCGAGCAGCTGGGCGGCGCACAGCGCGGCCCGCGCGGGGACCTGCTCGGGGTCCGGGCACACCTGCCGGGCCACAGGCAGCAGCTGCTCCCGGAAGACGCCGTGCATCCGCTCGGCCCCCGCCTGGCTGCCGGCGCCGACCCGGAGCACGGCGGTCAGCTCCTCGTTCTCCTCCCACAGATCGAGGAAGTGGCCCACCAGCGTGCGGCCCACCTCGCCGCGGGGGACCCCTGTCAGGTCCGGCAGCCGCAGATCGAGCGCGACGGCCGTGGCGAACAGCCCCTCCTTGCTGCCGAAGTACCGCATGACCATGGACGGGTCGATCCGCGCGTCCTTGGCGATGGCCCGGATGGTGGCCCGCTCGTACCCGTCGGCGGCGAAGCGTTCGCGGGCGGCGGTGAGGATGGCGGTACGGGTGGCGTCGGAGCGGCGTGCTGGCATGCCAACAAGCGTAGGCCCACGGGCGTTGGCCCCACAAGCGTGCCTGAGAGGGGTAGCGGCCAGGGGTGACTTGGCGGACGACATGACGCCGCCGTGGGCCTCCGGACGTAGGCCCACACCTGTTTGCCAACAGGTGTTGACACGCCCCTCCACCCCGCCCTACCGTTGCCAACAAGCGTTGACCAACATGTGTTGACCAACATGTGTCGACCAACATCAGTTGACCAACGGGCGTTGGCACCCCAGGAGGCCACCATGAACGGCACCACCGGAACCACCGGCACCGCCCGTCACACCGCCGGCCGCACCACCCCCACGCACCGCGTCCTGATCGTCGGCTCCGGCCCCACCGGTCTCCTCCTCGCGGGTGACCTCGCCACCGCCGGCATCCCTGTCACCGTCCTGGAGAAGCGCCCGCAGAAGATCAGCAACCTCTCCCGCGCCTTCGTCCTGCACGCCCGCACCCTCGAACAGCTCGACGCCCGCGGCCTCGCCGACGGCCTGGAGTCGGCCGGCCAGCCCCTCGACCGGCTCCGCCTGTTCGGCCGGCTCAGCCTCGACCTGTCCCGCCTGCCCTCCCGCTACCGCCACCTCCTGGTCCTGCCGCAGTACGAGGTCGAGAAGGCGCTGGAGCGGCGGGCGGTCGAGGCGGGGGCGGAGTTCCGGTACGAGACCGAGCTGACCGGGCTCGGCCAGGACGCGGACGGGGTGACGGTCGAGGTCCGGGGGCCGGAAGGCCGGACGGAGTCGCTGCGGGCCGCGTACGTCGTCGGCGCCGACGGCATGCGCAGTGCCGTGCGGCAGGCGATCGGGCTGCCCTTCCCGGGCCGGTCGGTGATCCGGTCCGTCGTGCTCGCCGACGTCCGGCTCGCGGAGGAGCCGCCGACGGTGCTCACCGTCAACGCGGTCGGTGACGCCTTCGCCTTCCTCGCGCCCTTCGGTGACGGCTACTACCGGGTGATCGGCTGGCACCGGGGCCACGACGTCCCGGACGACGAGCCGCTGGACCTCGCCGAGATCAAGGAGATCACCCGTCTCGCCCTCGGCCGGGACTACGGCATGCACGACGCCCGCTGGATGTCCCGCTTCCACAGCGACGAGCGCCAGGCGCCGGCCTACCGGGTCGGCCGGGTCTTCCTCGCCGGGGACGCCGCGCACGTGCACACCCCGGCCGGCGGCCAGGGCATGAACACCGGGCTCCAGGACGCCGCCAACCTGAGCTGGAAGCTCGCCGCGGTGGCCGGCGGGCACGCGGATCCCGGGCTGCTCGACACCTACCAGGCCGAGCGGCACCCCGTCGGACGGGCGGTGCTGCGCAGCAGCGGCGGGATCGTCCGCCTCGCCATGGCCAAGCGGCCCTGGACGCTGGCGGCGCGTGCGGCACTCACCGCGTTCCTCGACCGGGTCGGCCCCGCGCGGCGCAAGGCCGTCGGCCAGATCACCGGCATCGGCCTCCGCTACCCCGCCCCGCGCGGCGCCCACCGCCTCACCGGCACCCGTGTCCCCGACGTCGCCCTCGCGGACGGCGGCCGGCTCCACGAGGCGCTGCGCGGCGGACGGTTCGTGCTGATCACCCCGGAGCCGTACGAGGCGGGAGCCGGCCGCGCGGACCGGCTGGCCGTGGCCCGCTGGGCGAGCGGCCGCCGTACGACCGTGCTGGTGCGCCCCGACGGATACGCGGCCTGGGCCGCCGACTCGGCCACCCCCGCGGAGACCGAGGAGGCTCTCGCCCGCCACCTCGGCGCGGTCGGCGTCACGCGTGACGTGGTCGGCTGAACCCCGTGACGGCTACTCGGCCGTCGCGTCCAGCAGTTTCCGCAGCAGGCCGGCCAGGTGGCCGGCCTCTTCGGCGTCCAGGGCGGACAGGGCGGCGCCCTCCGCCGCCAGGCCGGCGCCCACCGCCTCGTCGATCAGCCGCAGCCCCTCCTCGGTGAGGGTCACCTTCAGGCCGCGCCGGTCGTGCGGGTCGGGGGAGCGGCGCAGCAGGCCGGCGCGCTCCAGCTTGTCGAGCCGGCCGGTCATCCCGCCGGTGGTGAGCATGAGGGTGGCCGACAGTTCGCGGGGCGAGAGGGTGTACGGCTCGCCGGAGCGGCGCAGGGTGGCCAGGACGTCGAACTCGCCGCGCGAGATGCCGTAGGACTTGTACGCCCGCTCCATCCGGTCGCCCATCGCGCGTGAGAGCCGGAAGATCCGGCCGAACACCTCCATCGCCCGGGTGTCCAGGTCCGGCCGCACCCGGCCCCACTGCTCGATGATCGCGTCCACGGCGTCCGCCGGCTGTTGCTGCATGCGGAGAAGTATCGGTCTCCGTCCGCTCGACCGCAAGAAAGTCACTTGCAAATAAGTAGCTTAGCACTAAGCTACTTACCGCTGACCCACTCGGCCTCACCGAAAACGCCTCAGTGGAAGGGGCCCGCCATGACCACCACCCGCACGGCCGGCGGCAACACCACCGCCGTCATAGCCGTCACCGCCCTCGCCCCCGTCTCCTGGGGCACCACCTACGCCGTCACCACCGAGTTCCTGCCGCCGGACCGGCCCCTGTTCACGGCCCTGATGCGCGCCCTTCCCGCCGGACTGCTGCTGCTCGCCCTCACCCGGGTGCTGCCGCGCGGGGTGTGGTGGGCCAAGGCGGCGGTGCTCGGGGTGCTGAACATCGGGGCGTTCTTCCCGCTGCTGTTCGTCGCGGCGTACCGGCTGCCCGGCGGGATGGCCGCGGTCGTCGGCTCGGTCGGGCCGCTGTTCGTCGTCGGGCTCTCCGCGCTGCTGCTCGGCCGGCGGCCCGAGCCGCGCACGCTGCTCACCGGGCTGGCGGCGGCGTTCGGAGTCAGTCTCGTCGTGCTGAAGGGGGCCGGCGCGCTCGATCTCGTCGGCGTCCTCGCGGCCCTCGCCTCCACCGGTGCCATGGCCACCGGCACCGTGCTGACCAAGCGCTGGGGCCGGCCGGAGGGCGTCGGCCCACTGACGCTCACCGGCTGGCAGCTCACCGCGGGCGGCCTGCTCATCGCGCCGGTCGCCCTCCTGGTGGAGGGTGCCCCGCCGGCCCTCGACGGCCGTGCCGTCGGCGGCTACCTCTACCTCGCCCTGGCCAACACGGCCGTCGCCTACTGGCTCTGGTTCCGCGGGATCGGACGGCTCACCGCCACCCAGGCCGGTTTCCTCGGCCCGCTCTCCCCCCTGACCGCGGCGGTCGTCGGCTGGGCCGCCCTCGGACAGGCGCTCACCGCCGTGCAGGTGGCGGGCATGGCGCTGGCGTTCGGGGCGACGCTGGCCGGGCAGCTCGGCGGGGAGCGGAAGTCGCGACCGTTCAGCTCAACTGAAAAGAACGATCGGGAAGATTCGATGGACCTGACAGTTCCGGCGCTGCGACGGTAGAGGCGCCTCGGCCGGCGCAGCCCCACCGGCCGACGACCCCAGCCGACGAAGACGCCCCGGAAGGCCCCCCTGTGACCGCAGCCGCGCACCAGACCCCCGCTGCCCCCGCCGCGACCGTGCCCCACTCACCGGCCCGCCCCGCCCCCCGGCCAGGGGAGCGGCGGGCCGCCGCCCCGTTCCTCGGTCTGGTCTGTGCCGCGCTCGCCACGGTCGTCTGGTCCGGCAGCTTCGTCACCTCGCGCGGGCTGCACGACAGCGTCCCGCCCGTCCAGCACGCCTTCTGGCGCTGGGTGATCGCACTGGTCGCCGTCGCTCCCTTCGGCGCCCGGCAGGCCTGGCGGCAACGGCACCTGTTCCGCCGGCACGCCCGGTACGTCCTCCTCGCCTCGTTCCTCGGCGTGGCCGTGTACAACACCCTCGTCAACCAGGCCGGTCTGACCACCCCGGCCGCCACCATGGGCATGATCATGGCGGCCTCGCCCGTGCTCATGGCGGTGCTGGAGCGGCTGGGCGGCGTACGGCTGGGGGCGCGCCGTACCGCCGGGCTGCTGCCGGCCTGCGCGGGCGTGGCCCTGCTCCTCGGCGGAGACGCGGACTTCACGGCCGGCGGGCTGTGGATGCTCGCCGCCGCCTGCTGCTTCGCCGGCTACAGCGCGCTGCTGCGCCGCCGGCCGGCCGAACTCGGCGGCAGCGCCTTCCTGTTCACCACGTTCCTCGCCGGCACCGTCCTGCTGCTGCCCGCGCAGGCCGTCAGCCTCGCCGTGCAGGGCGGCTTCCACCCCGCCCCCGGTACGGTCCTGCCCCTCCTCTACGTCGGCGTGGCCTCCTCCGCGCTCGCCTTCTTCGCCTGGAACAAGGCCGTCGCCCTGATCGGCGCCACCCGCGCCGGCATCGTCTACCACCTCCAGCCGGTGTGCGTGGCCCTGCTGTCCTGGGCGCTGCTCGGCGAGCACACGGGATGGCCGCATCTGCTCTGCCTGGCGCTGATCCTGGCCGGGGTCGTGCTGGGCGCGGGCTCCCGTCACTGACGGCGTCCGCGAGGCCGTGCCCCGCCGTCCGCGAGGCCGTGCTCCGGCGTCCGTCAGGCCGTGCTCCGCCGTCCGCGAGGCCGTGCTCCGCCGTCCGCGAGGCCGTGCTCCGGCGTCCGTCAGGCCGTGCCCCGGCGTCCGCCAGGCGTGCTCCGGCGTCGGCGAGGCCGTGCCCCGGCGTCCGCGAGGGCGCGCCGCGGCGGTCTGGCGGCGGCGGGTACCGTGCGGGCATGGCCGAGTGGGACCTGAGGAAGCTGCGGATCCTGCGCACCCTGCGCGAACGGGGCACGGTCACCGCGACGGCCGAGGCCCTGCACATGACCCCGTCCGCGGTCTCCCAGCAGCTCACCAACCTCGCCGCCCAGCTCGGCGTGCCCCTGCTGGAGGCACACGGCCGCAGGGTCCGGCTCACCGACGCGGCCCGGCTGGTCCTCGCCCACACGGAACCGGTGTTCGAGCAGTTGGAGCGGGCCGACGCGGCCCTCGCGGCGTACGCGCACGGCGAGGCCGGGGAGGTCCGCGTCGGCGCCTTCCCGACCGCCGTCCCCGCCCTGGTCGTACCGGCCGTACGGGCCCTGCGCGCGACGCATCCGCGGGTGACCGTACGGGTCCGGGAGACGGAGGCCGCCGAGGCCTACGACCTGCTGGCGGCCGGCGAGGTCGACCTCGCCCTGTCCCTCGCGGCCGGGGCCCCCGGTGCGGCCGATGCCCGCTTCACCCGCGTCCCGCTCCTCGCCGACCCGCTGGACGTCGCCCTGCCCCCGGACCACCCCCTGGCCTCCGCCCCCGGCCTGACCCTCGCCGACCTGGCCGCCGAGTCCTGGATCTTCGGCGGCAGCGGCCCCTGGTCGGACATCACCCGGCGCGCCTGCGAGGCGGCCGGCTTCAGCCCCCGCCGAGGGCACTCCGCCTCCGGCTGGACGGCGATCCTGGCCATGGTGGAGGCGGGGATGGGCGTCGCCCTGGTCCCGAGGACGGCGGCCGGCCGAGGAGCGGGCGTGGTCCTCCGGGAACTGGGCGCGGACCGCCCCGTACGGCACGTGGTGGCAGCGGTGCGCCGTGGCGCCGCCGACGCCCCGGCGACCGCCCGGGTCCTGCGGGCCCTGCGCCACGCGGCGCAGCGCCTGGGGGCCGAGGACTGAGCGCGCGGACCGGGTCCGGCGGGCTCGCCCGTCTCTCCGTGGCACGACAGCCGGGAAGCGGGCCCGAGATGCTGAGTCACCGAAGGGCGGCTAGCGTGAAGGGAAAGGACCGCGATCAGGGGTGTGCCCGCCGCCGGCGGCGAGTGCCCCGTCCACCGGGGCCGACAGCCGATGTGGCGCAGGCCCGCTGCTCGTCCCCCCGCGGCAACACCTACGACCGCGCCGCCCGATCCCCGCGGCCGCGGCGATCGCCCCGCACCGGAAACCCGCGAGGGCGTGGAAGAAAGGTAGGCCCATGAAAGCACAACGCGTGAGGCGTCTCCTCGCGGCCACCGCGACCGGCGTCCTCCTTGCCGGTGGCGCCGCGATCGGCACGGCGGGCACGGCCTCGGCCGCGACCACCCCCACCCAGGTCTCCACCCATCACGGCTGCTGGGGCAACTGCTTCAACAACGGCTTCCGCACCGGCTTCGTCCCCGGCTTCGGTTTCGGCGGCGGTGTCGTGGTGATCGTCGTCAGCTGAGCGCCCGACGCGGCCCCCGACCGCTGACACAACCGCTGACCCGGCCGCCGGTGCCGGGCGGGCCGACTGCCCGCCCGGCACCGGCATGCCGGGGGGCCTAACCCCGCCGCACCTCGTACAGGAAGCAGCCGTACTCCACCGCCCGCACGTGCACCAGCGCCACCTCCGGATCGGCGAAGGCCTCGGCCAGGGCCGGCCGGAAGGTGTCCGCGTCCGTCACCAGCCGGCCGCCGAGGATGTGCCCGGCGGACGAATAGCGGCGCAGGACGCGGTGGGCGTTGGTGAACGGCAGGGAGTCGCCGGCCGGGCCCGGGCACTCCTCGGCGTGGACGAAGACGGGGCCCTGCTCGTCGTAGGCGCCGGGGTCGGCGCCCGTGTCCGCCGCCCAGCGGCGCAGCGGCGCGTAGGAGACGAGGGCGATCCGCTCGCCGGGCTCGCTGCGGCGCAGGCAGCAGCGCAGCGGAGCGCCGCCCTCCTCGTCGGTCACCGCGGTCATGGGACGGCCGGCGTCGTCGGTGGTCCGCAGTTCCTTCAGGACGGCCGGTTCGATGGGACGTGGGATGTGGGTCGTCATACCCCGAGCGTCCCGCCCCGGCGCCGTGCGCACCGGCGGGAACCGGACATCGCGTTCCCTGTTGATCCCATGGAAGGATGGCGCAACCGACACATAACGAGGAGATGACCGCGTGCCTGGCACAAACCTGACTCGCGAAGAGGCGCAGCAGCGGGCCGAGCTGCTCACCGTTGACTCGTACGAGATCGAACTCGACCTCTCCGGCGCGCAGGAGGGCGGTACCTACCGGTCCGTGACCACGGTGCGCTTCGACGTGGCGCGCGGCGGTGCCGAGTCGTTCATCGACCTGGTGGCCCCGACCGTCCACGAGGTGGTCCTCAACGGCGACCAGCTGGACCCCGCCGAGGTCTTCGCGGACTCGCGGATCGCGCTGCCGGAGCTGCTGGAGGGCCGCAACGTCCTGCGGGTCGTCGCGGACTGCGCCTACACCAACACCGGCGAGGGCCTGCACCGCTTCGTCGACCCGGTGGACGAGCAGGCCTACCTGTACACGCAGTTCGAGGTCCCGGACGCCCGCCGCGTCTTCGCCTCCTTCGAGCAGCCCGACCTGAAGGCCACCTTCCGGTTCACCGTGAAGGCACCCGAGGGCTGGACCGTCGTCTCCAACTCGCCGACCCCGGAGCCCAAGGACAACGTCTGGTCCTTCGCGCCGACCCCGCGGATGTCGACGTACGTCACCGCGCTGATCGTCGGCCCGTACCACTCCGTGCACAGCGTGTACGAGAAGGACGGCCAGTCCGTGCCGCTCGGCATCTACTGCCGGCCCTCGCTCGCCGAGTTCCTGGACTCCGACGCGATCTTCGAGGTCACGCGGCAGGGCTTCGACTGGTTCCAGGAGAAGTTCGACTACGCCTACCCGTTCGAGAAGTACGACCAGCTGTTCGTGCCCGAGTTCAACGCGGGCGCCATGGAGAACGCGGGCGCGGTCACCATCCGCGACCAGTACGTCTTCCGGTCCAAGGTGACCGACGCGGCGTACGAGGTCCGCGCGGAGACCATCCTGCACGAGCTGGCCCACATGTGGTTCGGCGACCTGGTCACCATGGAGTGGTGGAACGACCTGTGGCTGAACGAGTCGTTCGCCACCTACACCTCCATCGCCTGCCAGGCCTCCGCGCCCGGCTCCCGCTGGCCGCACTCGTGGACGACGTTCGCCAACTCCATGAAGACCTGGGCGTACCGGCAGGACCAGCTGCCGTCCACGCACCCGATCATGGCGGACATCCGCGACCTGGACGACGTGCTCGTCAACTTCGACGGCATCACCTACGCCAAGGGCGCCAGCGTGCTGAAGCAGCTGGTCGCGTACGTCGGCGAGGACGAGTTCTTCAAGGGCGTCCAGGCCTATTTCAAGCGGCACGCGTTCGGCAACACCCGCCTGTCCGACCTGCTGGGCGCGCTGGAGGAGACCTCCGGCCGTGACCTGAAGACCTGGTCGAGGAAGTGGCTGGAGACGGCCGGCATCAACGTCCTGCGGCCGGAGGTGCGGACGGACGCGGACGGCACGATCACCTCGTTCGCCGTCCGCCAGGAGGCCCCGGCGCTGCCCGCCGGCGCCAAGGGCGAGCCGGTCCTGCGCCCGCACCGCATCGCCATCGGCCTGTACGACCTCTCCGACGCCGGCAAGCTGGTGCGCACGGAGCGGATCGAGCTGGACGTCGACGGCGAGCTGACCGCCGTACCGCAGCTGACCGGCAGGCCGCGCCCCGCGGTGATCCTCCTCAACGACGACGACCTGTCCTACGCCAAGGTCCGCCTGGACGAGGACTCCCTGAAGGTCGTCACCGAGCACCTCGGCGACTTCGCGGAGTCCCTGCCGCGCGCCCTGTGCTGGGCATCGGCCTGGGACATGACCCGGGACGCCGAGCTGGCCACCCGCGACTACCTCTCCCTGGTGCTGTCCGGCATCGGCAAGGAGTCCGACATCGGTGTGGTGCAGTCCCTGCACCGCCAGGTCAAGCTGGCCATCGACCTGTACGCCGCGCCGGCCGCCCGCGAGTCCCTGCTCACCCGCTGGACCGACGCCACACTGGCCCACCTGCGCACGGCCGAGCCGGGCAGCGACCACCAGCTGGCCTGGGCCCGCGCCTTCGCGGCCACCGCCCGCACCCCGGAGCAGCTGGACCTCCTGGAGGCCCTGCTCGACGGCACGCAGACCATCGAGGGCCTGGCCGTCGACACCGAGCTGCGCTGGGCGTTCGTCGAGCGACTCGCCGCCGTCGGCCGGTACGACGAGACGGAGATCGCCGGCGAGTACGAGCGGGACAAGACGGCGGCCGGCGAGCGGCACGCGGCCACCGCCCGCGCCTCCCGCCCGACGCCGGAGGCGAAGGCGGAGGCCTGGTCCTCGGTCGTCGACTCCGACAAGCTGCCCAACGCCGTGCAGGAGGCCGTGATCGGCGGCTTCGTCCAGACGGACCAGCGGGAGCTGCTCGCGCCCTACACGGAGCGGTACTTCGAGGTCGTCAAGGGCGCCTGGGACTCCCGCTCGCACGAGATGGCCCAGCAGATCGCCGTCGGCCTCTACCCGGCGATCCAGGTCTCGGAGGCCACCCTGGCCAGCACCGACGCCTGGCTGTCCTCGGCCGACCCGACCCCGGCCCTGCGCCGCCTGGTCTCGGAGTCCCGCGCGGGCATCGAGCGCGCCCTGAAGGCCCAGGCGGCGGACGAGGCGGCGGGCTCCGCCGAGTAGCCGACACCACGACGCAGAAGGGGCGCCCGGCCGCTGGCCGGGCGCCCCCTCTCGGAGCCGCGGGTTACTTCGCCGACAGCTCCGCCGCCACCAGCTCCGCGATCTGCACCGCGTTCAGCGCGGCGCCCTTGCGGAGGTTGTCGTTGGAGATGAACAGGGCGAGACCGTTGTCCACCGTCTCGTCGCGGCGGATGCGGCCGACGTACGACGGGTCCTGACCGGCCGCCTGCAGCGGGGTCGGGATGTCGGAGAGGGCGACGCCCGGCGCCTTCCCGAGCAGCTCGGTGGCGCGCTCCGGGGAGATCGGGCGGGCGAAGCGGGCGTTGACCTGCAGGGAGTGGCCGGAGAAGACCGGGACGCGCACACAGGTGCCGGAGACCTTCAGCTCCGGGACCTCCAGGATCTTGCGGGACTCGTTGCGCAGCTTCTGCTCCTCGTCGGTCTCGTTCAGACCGTCGTCGACGATCGACCCCGCCAGCGGGAGCACGTTGAAGGCGATGGCGCGCTGGTAGACCTGCGGCTCGGGGAAGTCGACCGCCGCACCGTCGTGGGTGAGCTTGTCGGCCTCGGCGGCCACCTTCTGCACCTGGCCGTGCAGCTCGGCGACGCCCGCGAGACCCGAGCCGGACACCGCCTGGTAGGTGGCGACGACCAGGGCTTCCAGGCCGGCCTCCTCGTGCAGCGGCTTCAGTACCGGCATCGCGGCCATCGTGGTGCAGTTCGGGTTGGCGATGATGCCCTTGGGGCGGTCGGCGACCGCGTGCGGGTTCACCTCGGAGACCACCAGCGGGACCTCGGGGTCCTTGCGCCAGGCCGAGGAGTTGTCGATCACGACGGCACCCTGGGAGGCGACCTTTTCGGCCAGCGCCTTGGAGGTCGCGCCGCCCGCCGAGAAGAGCACGATGTCAAGGCCGGTGTAGTCGGCGGTCGCCGCGTCCTCCACCGTCACACCGTCCAGCACGGTCCCGGCCGAGCGGGCCGAGGCGAACAGGCGCAGCTCCGTGACCGGGAAGTTCCGCTCCGTGAGGATCCCGCGCATGACCGTGCCGACCTGACCGGTGGCTCCGACGATTCCGACCCTCACAGCGACTCCCTTTGTGTGTCTCTTGCCTGACCGGGGCGTTTCCATGATGCGGCCGACCCCGGTCCACCTGTCCAATTCTTTGCCGCGCGTGCCCGAGGAATGGGACACGGTCACCCGGCGGGCGGTTCCACACCTTCGCCGGGCGCCCCGTCGGGCTGCAGGAATTCTCCCCGGGGCGGGCACGAGCCGGAAGCTGTGCTGTCCCGCCCCTGCCCGTCCGGGCCCGGGCCACACGAGGGTGTGACGTACGCCTCTGCGTGTGTCCGTCACCGGCCGAACGTTCCGGCCCGCTGCCGCGTCGTAGGGGCAGACGCGGGAGGGGGTGGCTTGTGCCGCGCGGAAGGACGCGCCGGGACCAGGGGGCGGACGCCGCCGGTGCGGAGCGCATCGGCGGTGATCCGCTGGACGCGGCCCAGGAACGCCGGGTGCGGGCGGTGCTCGCGCTCGGCGGGGTGCCGCAGTCGGACCTGCCGGACGGGGTGCAGCAGGTCCGGTTGCGGTTGCTGGAGCGGGCCGCGAGCGGCCGCGAGGCGCCGCGGGACGTGTCGGCGTGGGCGGCGGTGGTCGCCTCCAACCTGGCCATGGACTGGCACCGGGCCAAGCGGCGCCGGGAGCGGCTGGGGGAGCGGCTGGCCGCGCTGAGCGCGCCGGCGCACCCCTCCGGCGAGGAGACCAGCCTGCTGTCCCTCGCGGTCGCCCGGGGCCTGGACGGACTGCCCGCCGCCCAGCGGCAGGTGGTCGTGCTGCGTTTCTTCGCCGACCTGCCGGTCCGGGACATCGCCGCCGAGCTGGGCGTCCCGGAGGGCACGGTCAAGAGCAGGCTGCACACGGCGGTCCGCGCGCTGCGCGACCGGCTGCACGAGGACGAGGTGGTGTGAGATGGCCGCCGAACACGAGGGCGCACGGGGTGCCGACGGCGCCGACGGCATCGGGGCTGCCGGTGGGTACGGGGGCCGGGGGGAATACGACGGCACGGACGCCCTCATGGCCGCGATCACCGGCGGCCCCCTGCCGGAGGAGGCCCGGCGGGACCCCGCCTTCCTCGCCGAACACCGTGCGGCCGAGGCCGACCTCGCGGTGCTGCGGGACCAGCTGGCCCGGCTCGCGGACGCCCTGACCGGGGAGGAGCGGACCGGGCAGGAGGCGACCGGAGAGGAGGAGAGCCGGCAGGAGCAGAGCGGGGAGGAGGAGAGTGGAGTGCCCGGTGTCGCCGTGCCGGCGCCGCGGCCCGACCGCCGCTCCCGGGGCCGTACCCGCCCCGCCGGACGGGACCGGGCGCCCCGGCCCCCGCGTCCCGGCCGGCCGGGCGGGCCCCGGCGGGCGCTGCGGATCGCGCTCGGCTCGGTCGCCGGTGCCGCGGCCTTCTCGGTGGCGCTGGGCTTCGGCTGGCTGGTCACGCAGGCCGGCGGCGGCGCGGACGACAGCGCCGGGGCCTCCCCGGCGGCCAAGGGCGCCGGGAGGCAGCACGCGGGGACCGGGCCGCGGCCGTCGGACCCGGAGCGGGAACTGGCCTGCTCCCGGCTGGTCGTGGAGGGCACCGTGGCCAGGGTGGAGCCGGCGGAGGACGCCTCCGGAAGCCGCGTCACCCTGACCGTGACCCGCTTCTACAAGCCCGCGCACGGTCCGGCCGAGGTCGCCTTCCTGCTGGACGCGGACGCCCGGCCGGCCCCGCGCCGGGGGCAGCACGCGCTGGTCCGGGTCGGCCACGGCGACACGTACGCGAGCCGGTGGGCCGTCGGCGGCTCCCGGGTGGCCGCCGAGCGCGCCTGGATCACCGACGCCCTGCCCGGCTCCCGGACCACGCTCTGCCGCTCCGGCGACGCCTCCTGAGGCACGGAGGGGCGGGAGAAGGAGGGACGGGAGTCCGTCAGGACGCCCGCCCCTCCCCTGTGCGTCACCCCGCTACGGCGTGACCTTCTCGATCTTCACGCTGCCGGTGCCCGCGACCGTGCCGCGTGCGTTCACCAGCTGGACCCGCCCGAAGAACTCGCGGCCGGCCGGGGCCTGGGCGGCGGCCGTGACCTGGCCGGTCACCGTCGCCGAGTCGCCCGTGTCCAGCTTGACCGGGGCCGAGCCGTCGACCGAGACGGAGCCGAGCGCGGTGGAGAAGAACACGTCCCGGTAGTCGTAGTCGGTCGAGCCGGACGGCACCGAGTAGCCCGTGACCTCGATGGTGTAGGTGCCGGCGGCCGGGGACGGCACGGAGACCGCCTCCTCCGAGTCACCGTCGGCGGACTTGCCGACCTCCTTGCCGGCGGAGTCGTACACCGCGAGGTCCAGGTCGGCCGCCGTGTCCGAGACGCCCCCGATGGCGACGTCCAGGGAGGTGGCGCCGGCCGGCACCTCGACCGTGCTGGTCTGCTTCTCGCCCTCCTTGATGGCGGGGCGGGTGGTCCTGGCCGAGCCGAGGGGGCCGCCGACCAGCTTGCCGTCGAGGGCGGCGTACTTGTCGGTCACCTTCCAGGTGGCGGTGGCCGGGGTGCCCACCTTGGCCTCGGGGACGGTCACCGTCGCCGGGTCGAAGGCGGCGCCGAGGACGGTGACGTCCAGGCGGTAGGGGTTGTCGAGCAGCGGGGAGGTCCGCCGGGACTCGACCTCGACCTCCCAGACGCCGGGCTGCGGGTCGGCGTAGGAGCGGACGTCGGGCCTGCAGCCGTTGCCGTCCAGGTAGTTGTTGTAGCAGTACGGCGTCGAGGTGTTGTCGGACGGGACGCCGTAGGGGTGGATGGCGATGAACCGGGTCTGGCTCGTGTCCCTCAGCCCGCCGAGCGCGACCTCCAGCGACGTCGCGCCCTCCGGCACGGTCAGGAAGTAGGAGCGGGTGCTGTTGCGCTGCACCGTCCCGGACGCGGACCAGGTGTACTTCACGGGGACCGCGACCACGACCGTGGTGAGGACCTGCCTGTCGACGCCCTCGGTCCTCGGGTCGTCGACCTCCAGGATCGCGCTCTTGACGCCCGCCGACTTCGGGGCGGCCTGCACCTTGACGGTCACCGGCTGGTTCAGCGGCAGCCGTACGTCGTCGTCACCGACGATCCGGAAGGTGCCGCCGGCGTTGTTCGCGAAGCGCAGCTCGTGCCGGACCGCCTTGTCCGGACCGGACGTACGGGTGAGGGTCACGTCGTACGTCTTCTTCTCGCCCGCCTTCAGGCCGCCCTCGCGGTCGTACAGGCCGGTGCCGAAGCCCGGGGTCTTCAGGGCGTAGTCGATCGCGGTGTCGACCGGGGCCTTGACGGTGTACTCGTGGGCGGTGGCACCGTCCTTGACGGCGTCCCACGCGTCCACGATGTCGATGAGGCCCGCGCCCTCCTCGTACGCCTGCGCGCCCTTGATGTGGTCGGCGGTCGAGGTCAGCGCCGTGCGCAGCTTGGCGGGCGTGAGGTCGATGCCCTTCTGCCTGGCGGCGCTCAGCAGCAGCGCGGAGGCGCCGGTGGCCTGCGGGGAGGCCATCGAGGTGCCCTGGAGCATCGAGTAGCCGGCCGGCAACGTGTAGCCCGCCTCGGCGACCGGGGCGCCCGGCAGCCAGGTCTGGGTGGTGTTGATCGCGGCGCCGGGGGCGGTCAGGGTCGGCGTGAAGCCGCCGTCCTCACGCGGGCCGCGCGAGGAGAACGGCATCATCGCGTACTTCCTCTTCACGGCCGAGCCGTAGTTGGCGGCCCAGGTCTCCTTGGAGATCGCCGCGCCGACCGAGATCACCTTGTCGGCGAGGCCGGGGTCGCCGATGGTGTTGGCGCCGGGCCCGGAGTTGCCGGCGGAGATCACCAGCTGGACGCCGTAGGTGTCGATGAGCCGGGTGTACAGCTCGGCGCGCGCGTTGTTGCCGTCGTTCAGCGCGGGCAGCCCGCCGATCGACATGTTGACGATGTCGACGCCGCGCTTGGTGACGAGGTCGATCATGCCCTCGGTGAGGGCGACGTTGGTGCAGCCGCCGGTCCAGGTGCAGGCTCGCGAGGAGACCAGCTTGGCGCCCGGGGCGGCGCCGTTCATCCTGCCGCCGAACAGGCCGTTCGCGGCGGTGATGCCGGCGACGTGGGTGCCGTGCTCGGACTCGATGACGCCGATGTTGACGTAGTCGGCCTTGGCGCCGGAGGAGTTGTAGACGACGTCCTTGCGGGTCTCGACCACGAACGGGACGCGTTCGGCGACGTCCGTCGCCGGGTCGTCGGTGCCGAAGTACCCGACCTGGTGGTCGTCCTTGTAGGGCTTCATCGGCGTGTCGTCGGTGAAGTCGAGGTTGTCGTCGGTGTCGACCCGGACCGTGCCGGCGGCCGGGTCGTACAGCACGCCCCAGGCGTCGGTGGTGTCGCCGTCCCGGTTGAGGTCGCCCTTCTCGTCACCGCCGGCGGTGGCCGACTCGTACATGTAGTTGAACTTGTACGAGCCCTCGGGCGCGGTGAACTTCTCGGTGCCCTGCGCGGCGGTGGTGATCGAGAAGGACGGGCCGGCGACAGCGGTGGTCATCCGCCGCCAGGTGCCGTCGCCGTCGGTGACCGGGTCGGTCGCGGTCACCCAGTCGACGATCTTCCGCTCGCCGGTGGTGGTCTTCCGCAGCGCCGGGTGGCCGAGGTCGACGCCGGAGTCGAGGATGCCGATGGTGATGCCGCGGCCGTCCGCCTTGGGGTGGTCCCGGACGAAATCGACGGCACCCGTCTCGAAGGACGGGTTGTAGGGGTTCGCGGCGGGCGTCTTCCCGCCCGGCGCGGGATACGTGCCCTTGCCGGCGGCGGGCTTGGCGCCGTTCGGCGCCGGGTCGTCCAGCGGGATCTCCTGCTTGAGGTCGATGGCCCGCACCGAGGAGAGCTTCACGGCGGCGGCGATCGCCGAGTCCGCCCGGCCCGTCGGGACGGTGGCGCGGACGTAGCCGAGCTTGTCGTCGGTACGGCCCACCAGGCCGCCCTCGACGGCGTCCAGATCCGCGGCGACCTGCTCCGTCTGCCCGGGCGAGGTCGCGATCATCATCGTGACGTTCTTCTCGCCGTCGGCCTTGGCCTCGGCGAGCAGAGCCGCGTCGTCCGAACCCAGCTTGTCGTGGGCGGACTTGACGCCGGGGTCGGCGGCCGGGGCGGGGGCCGGGTCCGCGGCGAGGGCCAGGGGGACCGGCCCCGCGGCGGAGAGGGCGGCCACCACGCCCACGGCCACCGCTATGCGGGCCAGGCGTCTCGGGCCGGATATGGGATCACGCTCGGGCGTGTGGGTCATCGGCATCCCTCAGGTAAAGGAACGAGCGGACGAGAGCGCTCAGCCTTACCGAAGGGACATTCGTGTGGGGACCGTTGACCCAATCGAGATGAACGTATGGGGAAAACCCGCGATCGGATCTGAACGGATCCGGTGCCGTTGGTCCGGTGTGTGCTCAATTCTCCTTGGAACGTGCGTAATGGCGGGACGCCTTGGCCCGGTTGCCGCACGCGGCCATCGAGCACCAGCGGCGGGTGCCGTTCCGGGACGTGTCGAAGAAGTACAGGATGCAGTGGCCCCCGGCGCAGCTGCGGATCCGCTCCGGAGCCCGGGTGAGCAGTTCCAGGTAGTTCCGGGCGGCGAGCCAGGCCGGACCCCAGGCGGGGTCGGCGAACTCGGGTTCCTCGGCCGGGCCGCCGGCGGTCAGCCGGGCCCGGATCCGGCCGTGCTCCAGTACGGCGTCCACGAGCGGCGCCGCCTGTTCCGGTGCCCCGTCCACCGCGGCCTTGATCGCCTCGCGGGCCGCCCGCAGGTGGTCCAGCGCCTCCGTGTCGGACGCGTGGGTCGCGGCAAGCCCGTTGCCCGCGAGCCACACCGTCAGCCCGTCGGTGTCCGCGAGCAGGTCCTGGACGGCTCCGTCCCTGTTCCACCGGGTGTTGAGCAGGTCGAGCGCGAGCGGTTCACCGGTGAGCGGGCGGGGGTCGCGGACGGTGGGCATCGGGCATTCCTCCTCGGCTAACCAGTCAAGGGTACGTGACTGGTTGACCGAGCCGCTTATAACCCCTAATGTAAAAAACAACGGTTAGACATGCCCGGCACGGGCACACCGAAGGGGAGAGTCATGACCTTGCGTACCGGCCACACCGGCCTGAACGTCACCGACCTCGACCGCTCGCTCGCCTTCTACCGGGACGTCCTCGGCTTCGCCCTGCTCGCCGAGGGCAAGGAGGACGACCGGCGCTACGCGTTCCTCGGCGACGGCGGCGAGCGGCCCGTCCTCACCCTCTGGCAGCAGGCGCGGGGGCCGTACGACCGCGGCCGGGCCGGACTGCACCACCTCGCCTTCACCGCCGACTCGGTCGACCGGGTCCGGCAGTACGAGACGGCGCTCCGGGCCGCCGGTGTCGACTTCGCCCATGACGGTGTCGTCGCCCACCGGGAGGGCGCGTCCTCCGGCGGGATCTTCTTCCACGACCCGGACGGCACCCGTCTGGAGATCTCCGTACCGCACGGCGCCGAGAACGCCCCCGCCCCGCACGCCTCCGCCCCGACCTGCGGTTTCTTCTAGTCATGAGCGTGTACCACGCGGGTTCGCGGGCGGTGCAGGACCAGGCCGGCGTCCGCGACCGCGCCGACCACGTGGGCCGTTCCCTGGGCCGGGACATCAAGCCCGTCGCGGCTGCGTTCCTGGAGCAGCAGCCCCTCCTGGTCGTCGGCGGGCCGGACCCGGGGACGGGGAAGGTGTGGGCGCACGCCCTCACCGGCACGCCGGGTTTCGTACGGGCGACCGGGCCCCGGCGGGTGTCCGTGGACACGGCGCACGCCTTCGGCCGCGGCACGACCGTCGGCACCATCGCCCTGGACCCCCGGACCCGCCGCCGCATGCGCCTCAACGGCCGCCTCACGCCCACGGCGACCGGCTTCACCGTCGACGCGGACCAGGTCTTCTCCAACTGCCCCCGGTACATCCAGCGGAGGCAGTCGTACGAGACGGTCGACCGGACCCCCGGCGCACCCCGCCGGCTCACCGGACTCGGAGCCGCGGAAGCGGAGTTCGTCGCCGCCGCCGACACCTTCTTCCTCGCCACCGTCCACCGCACCGGCGCCGACGCCAGCCACCGCGGCGGCAACCCCGGCTTCGTCCAGGTCGCCTCACCGCGCGAACTGACCTGGCCGGACTACCCCGGCAACGCCATGTTCCTCAGCCTCGGCAACCTGTACGCCGACCCCCGCGCCGGACTGCTCTTCCTCGACTGGGAGACGGGCAGCACCCTCCAGCTCACCGGTGAGGCCCGCACCGGGACCGCCGGGGACGGCACCCGCACCGTCCGCTTCACCCTCACCGAGGCCCTGTGGACCCCGGACGCCCTGCCGCTGCGCTGGTCCGCGCCGGAATATTCGCCCGCCAATCCGGAGCCCGCGCGTTAACGTCCGCTGATGCGACGGAAACTGAGGGTGGCGGCCTACGCCGTGTGCGTCCGTGACGGACAGATCCTGCTCGCCCGGTCACCGGCCCCCGACGGCACGCCCGAGTGGGTGCTGCCCGGCGGCGGCATGGAGCACGGCGAGGACCCGTACGACACGGTCCGCCGCGAGGTCACCGAGGAGACCGGCTACCGCATCGAGGTGACCGGCCTCCTCGGTGTCGACTCCCACCGGCTGGTCGGCGATCCCCGCGTCGGCCGCCGCACGGACCACCAGGGGCTGCGGATCGTCTACGAGGGCGAGATCACGGGCGGTGAACTCCGCTACGAGGTCGGCGGATCCACCGACCTCGCCGCCTGGCACCACCTGGACGCCGTGCCCGGTCTGGTCCGGGTGCCGATGGTCGACATCGCCCTGCGGCTCTGGCGCGGACGCCCGCCCCACGGACACCTGGAGGACGTACCCGTACCCCGGCAGATGAACGAGGAGTGACCGGCCCCCGGCCGGCCGCGATCCACTCCGTGACCGCACCCGGTACCCCGTGATCCACGTACGGTGTTCGGCGCTGCGCGTTGCGGCCGCGTTCACGCGCAGGTCATCCCCGGTGCCAACGATCCACAGTGAGCGGGGCGTTCGTCTGTGCGACGGCCCGCGACCACTGCCGACGCGTTCGCACTCGGGGAGATCGCGCCATGTCGCGCATACGCTCTGTCGCCGCCTCCGCCCTGGAGGTCAACCGCCGTACCGTCCTCGCCGCCGCCGGAGCCGTCTCGCTCTCCGCGGGCGTCGGCTACGCCCTGCGTCCCACCGACAGCCGGGCCGCCACCCCGCCCACCGAGGCGGAGGCGCCGGTCGCCGACTCCCGGCGGGCCGCCACGACGGCCCCGCTCGCCCCCTACACCCAGGGCACCACCCTCGCCTCCGTCGCCGCCCCCCGCAACAGCTCCGGCCACCGCCGTCTCGGCGACGGACCCGGCTGGAAGCGGGTCGTGCGCGCCGAGCTGGCCGCGCCCAAGTCCGGCCGGGCCGAACGCCGTACCGCGCTCGCCGCGTTCGTGCAGTTCACCGACCTGCACCTGATGGACGTCCAGCACCCGCTGCGCCTGGAGTACCTGCGCTCCCACGACGTGCACGCCTGGCGCCCGCACGAGGCGCTCACCGTGCCCGGCGCGATCTCCCTCGTGGAGCGGGTCAACGCGCTGCGCGGCGCCCCCGTCACCGGCGCCCCGCTGCACTTCGTGATGACCACCGGCGACAACACCGACAACAACGCCCACTGCGAACTGGAGTGGTTCATGAAGGTGATGAGCGGCGGCCGGATCACCCCCAACTCCGGGGACCCACGGCACTACGAGGGCGTGCAGAACAGCGGGCTGAAGCTGTACTGGCAGGCCGCGTCCACCACCCGCGACAACGACAAGGCGCTCGGCTTCCCCCACCTCACGGGCTTCCTGGCCGCGGCGATCCGCGAGGTGCGCAGCCCCGGCCTCAACCTGCCCTGGTACTCCACCGTCGGCAACCACGACGCCCTCCCGCTCGGCTGCTACGGCTTCCACGGCGACCGCTACCTCGCCGAGGCGGCCATCGGCGGGAGGAAACTGATGAACGTCTCCGCCGCCGACGCCAAGAAGCTCCAGGACACCATCAAGAACGCCAAGGACCCCAAGGCCACCGGCTACCGGGACTTCCTCAGGGCCCACGCCCGTTCGGCGCGCTCGGTCACCCCGGACGAGAGACGCGCCCCCTACACCCAGGCCGACTACCTGAAGGCCCACCTGGACCCGGCGTACCAGGGCCTCGGCCCGGTCGGGCACGGCTACTCCTCGGCGAACCTGGACGCGGGCACCCAGTACTACGCCTTCCGCATCTCCGACGACGTCATCGGCATCAGCCTCGACACCACCGACGCCGGCGGCCACTACGAGGGCTCCGTCGGCACCGCCCAGCTGAAGTGGCTCGACAGGACGCTGAAGGACCACAAGGACTCCTACGCCGTCGTCTTCAGCCACCACACCAGCAAGACCATGACCAACACCCGGCCCGACCCGGCCCGCCCGGGGGAGAGGCGGCACGGCGGCGCCGAGGTGGTCTCGGTGCTGTCCGCCCACGCCAACGTGCTGGCCTGGGTGAACGGCCACATCCACAAGAACGTCGTCACCCCGCACAAGGCGTCCGGCGGGCGCTCCTTCTGGGAGGTCTCCACCGCCTCGCACGTCGACTTCCCGCAGCTCGCCCGGGTCATCGAGCTGGTCGACAACAAGGACGGCACGCTCTCCCTGTTCACCACGCTGATCGAGTCCGCCGCCCCGCACCGCACCGACTACGCCGACCTCTCCCAGACCGGCCTCGCCGCCCTCTACCGCGAGCTGTCCTACAACGCCCCCGGCGCCAACAGGACCCTCGCCGGCGGCGCGGCCGACCGGAACACCGAGCTGGTGCTGAAGAAGGGCTGAAAGTCACTCAACCGGGTTACACCAGGCAACCCTCGCGCACCGCCACAAGGTCCCTCCCCCCGACCGCACCACACACCACAGGTTGGGGAAGACATGCGCGTACGCACGGCTCTGGCGGGCACCACCGCCCTGCTCCTCTCCGCGGCCCTCGCGGCCCCGGCGGTGGCGGCCACCGGCACCCGGTCCGACGACGGCCACGCCGGCACCCGCAAGGCGATCGAGGCGGCGGTCGCGGCAGGCGTGCCCGGGGTGACCGCCACCGCACGGGGCACCCACGGCACCTGGTCGGCGACGGCCGGGGTGGGCGACACCCGCACGGGCGCGCCGCGCTCGGCCGCCGACCGCTACCGCGTCGGCAGCATCACCAAGACCTTCGTCTCCACGGTCCTGCTCCAGCTGGAGGCGGAGGGCCGGCTGTCCCTGGACGACAAGGTCGACCGGTGGCTGCCGGGCGTCGTCCGCGGCCACGGCCACGACGGCCGCCGCATCACCGTCCGTCAGCTCCTCAACCACACCAGCGGCATCTACGACTACACCGCCGACGCCGGCTTCGCCCGCGACCACTTCGCCAAGGACGGCTTCCTCGAACACCGCTACGACACCCTCGCGCCGCGCGACCTCCTGGCGATCGCCCTGCGGCACCGGCCGGACTTCGCCCCGGGCACGTCCTGGAGCTACTCCAACACCAACTACGTCCTGGCCGGGATGGTGATCGAGAAGGTGACGGGCCGCTCGTACGCCTCCGAGATCCGCCGGCGCGTCCTCGACCCCCTGCACCTGACGGCCACCTCCGTGCCCGGCACGAAGGTCACGGTCCCGCGGCCCAGCAGCCGCGCCTACTCGAAGTTCGCCGAGACGGCCGGGGAACCGACGTACGACGTCACGACCCTCAACCCGTCCATGGCCTCCTCGGCCGGCGAGATGATCTCGGACTCGGCGGACCTCGACCGCTTCTACAGCGCCCTGCTCGGCGGGAAACTCCTCCCGCCGCGCCAGCTGAAGGAGATGAAGACGACCGTGCGGATCGACGGCGTGCCGAACGTCCGCTACGGCCTCGGCCTCATGGACACCGAGCTGCCCTGCGGTGTGCACGTCTGGGGCCACGACGGCGGCATCCACGGCTCGGTGTCCTCGGCGGTGACGACAGCGGACGGCCGTCACTCCCTCGCCCTCAACTTCAACGGGGACTGGAGCGGGGAGACGGGCGCGGTGATCGAGGGGGAGTTCTGTTAGCCGGGGTGTCGCCGCGTGGCTGCCCGAGCCGCTGCAGGGGTCACGACACCCGGCTGAGCACCGGCAGGTAGCCGAGGGACTGTCCGGGTGCCGTGGGGTGGTACGACTCGGTGATCGCCAGCACGTCGACGCCGCGCAGCCAGGGCCGGGACGAGCAGATCTCGTGGCCGGCGAAGGCGGCGGTGACGTCGGCGAAGGTGAACCCGTGGGCGGCGGCGCGCCCGGCGATCACGGCGTTGAGGTGGTCCACCCCGTCGTTGAGGGCGGCGCGCTCGCCGTCCTGGAGGCCCAGCGCGCAGGCGCCCCTGAGGTGGTACAGGTGCGGATAGCCGAGCACCACGACCCGGGCGGCGGGCGCCCGGGTCCTGATCGCCGTGTAGAGCCGGTCGAGGGCGGCCGGCAGGGAGCCGTCCATGGTGGCCCGGGCCCGGGTGAGGGCGGACCGGCAGCCGCCGGCACCCAGCGCGCAGCTCGCGATGACACCGACGAACCCCGTGTCGCTGCCGCCGACGGTGAGGGTGACCAGGCCGGTGCGCGGGCTGAGGTGGCCGAGCTGCTCGGTCAGCACGTCGGTGGTGCCGGCGCCGTTGCACGCGGCGAAGGTGAAGGACGCCGGCGCGTGGGCCTCGGCCCACAGCACCGGGAACGCCCGGCTGCTGCGCTTGCACTCCCGGCCGGAGGCCAGGTAGTCGCCGGCGCCCACACCGGCGGAGTAGGAGTCACCGAGGGCCACATAGCCACCGGTCACCGTCCGGGGTGCCACCTGTGCCGTCGCGGGATCGGCGAACGCGCAGGCGGCCGCGAGGAGGAGGGAGCACGCGCCTGCCGCTATTCGGGGGTGTCTCATGACTTTCCTCTACCGTGGTCCGCCCGGGTCCCGCCCGCCCTGCTCACCCGTTCCGGTGAGCCCTCACCCGGCCGGCGCGCCGGAAGTGGACGGCCGGCGGCGGGTGTGCTGGGCCGGCGGCGGGCATGAGGAGGGGCCACCGGTCCCCGGCCCGGTGGCCCCTCCTCTCCCCTCCTCCAGGACCCCGGTGCGGGCCCTGCCGTCGCCGCCCCGGTCCGTCACTACCGGGGCAGCACCAGGACGTACGCGGCCGGGTCGCGGTCCCCGGACGCCATCAGCGCCGTCCGCACCACCGCCGCCTGCTGCTCCAGGGAGTCCCGGAGCTTCTTCGGCGAGAGGTACACGACCGTGATGCCGAGGCGCTCCAGGTGCTCGCGCTTGCGGGCGTACTCCGACCACATGGCGTCGTCGTCCTGCCGGGGCGCGCGCGTGTCGAGTTCGACGGCGACCGCCTGGTCCGGCCAGTAGGCGTCGACGCCGCCGAGGTGCGGGCCGCCGGGCAGGCGCAGGTCGACGTTCCAGACCGGGTCGGGCAGGCCGTACTCGCCGACCATCCGGTACAGGCGGTCCTCGGCGATCGAGCGGCCCTCCGCGAGCAGGGCGTCCACCGCGTCCACCACGTGCGGGCGGCCGAGCAGCTTCGCCTGGGTCAGCTCGCGGACCACGGCCGCCGGTTCGCAGTGGCCGCCGCGCACCGCCTCGGTCAGCAGCCGCCGTACCGCCTCCGCGTCCGTCAGCGCCGCCACCGCGTCCGCCAGCGCCCGGGGCACCGGCGCCACCGGCAGTCCGGCGACGGTGTGCGGGGCGGGCAGGACGGGGGTGCGCAGGACGTGGACGTAGCCGGTGGAGCGCGGCCGGCGCGGTCGCGGGACGAGGACGTCCACCCGGTCGAGCGCGGACAGCGGCGGGCCGGAGGAGAAGCCGTGCAGGGCCAGCGCCGCGAGGCCGGTGAGCACCGCGTCCGCGTACAGCGGCGGGTGCGGGCTGCCGGAGGTCGGCTGGGCGGGGACGGCCGGTTCGGCCGCGCGGGCCGCGTACAGCAGGGCACCGTGCAGCCGCTCCTCGCCGGTGGGCGGCCCCGGGTGCAGCAGGATCACGTGCGGGAGCAGTTCCCGCCAGGGGCCGTCGGGGCGGCACTGCTCGGACAGCTCGGCCGCCGTCACCCCGTGGGAGCGGAGCCGAGCGGCCGTCACCACGCGGCGGTGGACGTCGGCGAGGTGGTGCAGGGGGCGGGGGGAGAGCGGGGCGTTGTGGGTCATGGCGACGGGATTCCCGCCCGCTGTCCCCCCTTTAACCGCTGTTACACGTCCGTCGAGAAATGCGGACAACACGGGACTAAAGGTCAGGTGTTCGGATGCCGAGTAGGGAGGCAAAACCCCTGGTCCCATCGGGTGCGAACCAGGGGTTACGGCTGTGTTTGCCCGGATTCCGTAACGGTCACCGACCGGGCAAGCTCAGGCCAAGGCTCAGCGGTCGGCGGCCGCCGCGTCGCACTCCTGCGCGCGCAGTGCCCGCGCCAGGTCGTCCCGCGCCTCCAGCACCAGCCGGCGCAGCGCCGGCGCCGCGTCCTCGTGCGCCTCCAGCCACGCGTCCGTCGCCCGCAGCGTCTCCGGGCGGTCCTGGTACGCCGGGAACAGGCCCCGCACCACGTCCATGCCGATCTGGATCGACCGCTCCCGCCACACCCGCTCGATCGCCGCGAAGTACAGCTGCGCGTACGGCGCGGTCAGCTCCCGCTGCGAGGGCCGGGCGAAGCCCGCGATCGTCGCCTCCACCAGCGCGTTCGACAGCGCGTCGGACTCCACGACCTGCGCCCACGCCTGCGCCTTCACCGCCGCCGACGGCCGCGCGGCCAGGCAGCGCACCTGGTGCCGCTTGCCCGACGCCGTGTCGTCCCGGGCCAGTTCGGCCGCCAGCACCGACTCGTCCACCGCCCCGTGCGCGGCCAGCGGCTCCAGGAACGCCCAGCGCAGCTCCTGGTCCACCTCCAGGCCCTCGATCTCGACCGTGCCGTCCAGCAGGTCCTTCAGCAGCTTCAGATCCGGCTCCGCCGACGCCACGGACGCGAAGAACCGCGCCCACGCCAGCTGGTGCTCGCTGCCCGGCCCGGCCTCCCGCAGCTCCCGCAGCGCCCCCTCGGCCAGCAGCTCCCCGCCGGTCTCCCGCCACTCGGGCGCCACGTAGTGCACCAGCGCCCCGCCGGCCCACGTGTGCAGCATCTGCAGGACACCGATGTCGGACTCGCGGCCCGCGAACCGCAGCACCAGGTCCACGAAGTCCCGGGCCGGCAGCAGCGCGTCCCGGGTCATGTTCCACAGCGCCGACCAGCACAGGGCACGCGCCAGCGGATCGGTGATCTCGCCGAGGTGTTCACGCAGCGTCGCCAGCGAGGTCGCGTCGAACCGGTTCTTGCAGTAGGTCAGGTCGTCGTCGTTGACCAGCACCAGCTCCGGCGCCTCGGCGCCCGCCAGCTCCGCCACGACCGTGCGCGGCTCGTGCACGTCCGTCTCCACACGGGCGTACCGCTCCACCGCGCCCCCGGGCGTGCGGCGGTACAGGCCCACGGCGATCCGGTGCGGGCGCAGCTCCGGGTGGGACTCGGCGGCCTCCTGCACGATCGCCAGCTCGGCGATCCGGGCGCCCTCGGTGTCCAGCAGCACCTGCGGGGTCAGCGCGTTCACCCCGGCCGTCTGGAGCCAGGACCGCGACCACCCCGTCATGTCCCGGCCACTGGTCTCCGCCAGCACCGACAGCAGGTCGCCCAGGCGCGTGTTGCCGTACGCGTTCCGCTTGAAGTAGCGCCGGGCGCCCTCCAGGAACGCGTCCTGGCCGACGTACGCCACCAGCTGCTTCAGCACCGAGGCACCCTTGGCGTAGGTGATGCCGTCGAAGTTCAGCTTGGCGTCCTCCAGGTCACGGATGTCCGCCGTGACCGGATGCGTCGAGGGCAGCTGGTCCGCCCGGTACGCCCAGGCCTTGCGGCGGTTGGCGAAGGTGATCCACGCGTCCTTGAAGCGGGTCGCGCCGACGTTGGCGAACGTGCCCATGAAGTCCGCGAAGGACTCCTTCAGCCACAGGTCGTCCCACCACTCCATGGTGACCAGGTCGCCGAACCACATGTGCGCCATCTCGTGCAGGATGACGTTGGCCCGGCCCTCGTACGAGGCCTGCGTGACCTTCCCGCGGAAGATGTACTCCTCGCGGAAGGTCACCAGACCCGGGTTCTCCATCGCGCCCAGGTTGTACTCCGGCACGAACGCCTGGTCGTACTTCCCGAACGGGTACGGGTAGTCGAAGTGGTCGTGGAAGAAGTCCAGGCCCTGCTTGGTCACCAGGAACACGTCGTCCGCGTCGAAGTGCGGGGCGAGACCCCTGCGGCACATCGCGCCGAGCGGGATCTCCAGCTTGGTCCCGTCCTCGAGGACCCGCTCGTAGGAGTCCGTCACGTAGTGGTACGGCCCCGCCACCACGCACGTGATGTACGTCGAGATCGGCTTCGTCTCCGCGAACCGCCACACGCCGTCGGTCTGTTCACCGGCGCCGTTGCTCCACACCGTCCAGCCCTCGGGCGCCCGCACCTCGAAGCGGTACGGCGCCTTCAGGTCCGGCTGCTCGAAGTTCGCGAACACCCGGCGGGCGTCGGCCGGTTCGTACTGCGTGTACAGGTAGACCTCGCCGTCCTCCGGGTCGACGAAGCGGTGCATGCCCTCGCCCGTGCGCGAGTAGGCGCACTGGGCGTCCACCACCAGCTCGTTCTCCGCGGCCAGGTCCTCCAGCGCGATCCGGGAGCCGTCGAAGACCTCGCCCGGGTCCAGGTCACGGCCGTTCAGCGACACGGAGGTCACGCGCGGCGCGACCAGGTCGGCGAAGCCGGCGGCGCCCGGCTCGTTGCAGCGGAACCGGATGGTGGTCACCGAACGGAAGGTGCGTGGTTCGCCGCCCCCGTCGCCGACGGCGGACCTCAGGTCCAGGGACACGTCGTAACCGTCGACGGACAGCAGGGCGGCCCGCTCCCGGGCCTCGTCGCGGGACAGATTCTCACCGGGCACGGACGGCACTCCCTCGTGATCGCGTGAATGGGGGCTGAACAGGACCGATCCTGCCATGAGCTCCTGACACGGGGATCGGGGAATGACACAGTGGGCAGCGGCGTTTTTCCGGGAAACGTTCCTCACGAGGAGAGACATGTCGGACAAGACCCCCGTCGACTTCTGGTTCGACCCGCTGTGCCCCTGGGCCTGGATGACCTCCCGCTGGGTGCGGGAGGTGGAGAAGGTCCGCGACATCGAGGTCCGCTGGCATGTGATGAGCCTCGCCGTCCTCAACGAGGACAAGCTGGACGAGCTGCCCGAGGGGTACCGCGAGATGCTGGAGACCAAGGCGTGGGGGCCGGTCCGCGTCGTCATCGCCGCCCGGCAGGAGCACGGCGAGGCGGTGCTCGGCGACCTCTACACCGCGCTCGGCACCCGCATCCACAACCAGGGCGAGGGTCCGGAGAAGCCGGCCGTGGCCGCCGCGCTGCGGGACGTCGGCCTGCCCGAGTCCCTCATGGACCACTGGGACTCCACCCCGTACGAGGCGGAGCTGCGCGCCTCCCACAAGGAGGGCATCGAGAAGGTCGGCCAGGACGTCGGCACCCCCGTCATCGCGGTGCCCGGCCCCGACGGTGAGCAGATCGCCTTCTTCGGCCCCGTCGTCACCCCGGCCCCGAAGGGCGAGGAGGCCGCCCGTCTCTGGGACGGCACCCTCGCCGTGGCCTCGGTGCCGGGCTTCTACGAGATCAAGCGCAGCCGCACCCAGGGCCCGGACTTCAGCAACCTGTGACCGCTCCGCGCCGGGCCCGTTCCCGTGCCCCGGCGAGCAGTTGCAGGTGCTCCCCGTATCCCTTCGCGTAGTACGCCGCCCGGTCCGGATCCGGCTCGACCAGCCGGGCCGGCTCGGTCCAGGCGGCGGTGTCCAGCGGGACGCCGTACCGCTCGGCGGCCGCGAGCACCGCGCCGCGCGCCCCCACCTCGCCCGCCGCCACCCTCAGCGGCCGGCCGAGCACATCGGCGAGCAGGCCCGCCCAGGCCGGGCTGCGGGTGCCGCCGCCGCACACCGCCAGCGAGCCGGTCAGGCCCGCCGCCTCCAGGCAGTGCCGGGCCGCGTAGCCGATCCCCTCGCAGGTGGCGCGGACCAGATCGGCGGGCGTCGACTCCAGGGAGACACCGAGGAGTTCGGCCCGCAGCCCCGGCTCCACGAAGGGCGCCCGCTCGCCGGACGGCGCGAAGTACGGCAGCACCCGCACCCCGTGCGCGCCGGGCGGGGCGGCGGTCAGCAGGGCGTCCAGCTCCTCGTGCCGGGCGCCCGTCGTGCGCAGCACCCAGTCCAGCGCCGCCGTGCCGACCATCGCGGGCATCGCCCGCAGCCAGTGCCCGGGCCGGTCGGTCGAGATGTACAGCCCCGCCGGTTCGCCGCCCAGGGCCGGTTCGGCGGTGGCGACCAGGCTCGCCAGGCAGGTGCCCACGATCAGCAGCCCGTCGCCGGGCGCGGTGACTCCGGCGCCGAGCGCGCAGGCGGGCAGGTCGTACGGGCCGTTCGCGAGCGGGGTCCCCGCCGGCAGCCCCTCGCCCCCCGCCTCGCCGGTGGCGATCGGATCGCCGACCGGGGGCAGCAGCCGGCGCCGGTGGGCCAGGCCGAGCAACTCCACGACCCGGTCGTCGTACACCCGGCCGTGCGGGTCCAGGAACGGCATCGACGCGTCCGACACGTCCGTCACCGCCCGCTCCGCGCCGGTGAGCCGCTGGAACACCATGTCCTTGCAGGAGACGGCCGCCGCGGCGGCGTCCAGCGCCCGCGGCTCGTGCCGGTCCAGCCAGGCCAGCAGCGGCCCCGGGCAGCCCGGGAACATCGCGCTGCCGGTGCGCCGGAAGACGGCCTCGAAGGTGCCGTCCGCCAGCCACCGGTCCACCAGCTCGTGGGCCCGGCCGTCCATCCAGGAGATCGCCGGCCGCACCGGGCGGCCCACCGCGTCCACCAGCCACACCCCGTCGCCCTGCCCGGTCAGCCCGGCCAGTTCCACCGGCCCGGGCACCCGCGCGGTCAGCGCGCCGAGTACGGCGACGACGGCGCCGTACACCTCCTCCATGTCCTGCTCGACGGCCCCGCCGCGCAGCTCCAGGCCCACCGGCCGGGCCTCGACGGCCAGTTCCCGCCCGTCCCGGCCGAAGGCGGCCGCCTTCACCAGGGACGTCCCCACGTCGATCCCCACCAACATGCCGACTCCTCAGGTCAGACAGTGCGCGAGCGGTTCCCCGCGCACCCGGCGGCCCACCCCGGCGGCGGCGGTCCGCGCGGCCTTCCCGCCACCGCACGGCCGGCCCCGCCCGGGTGCGGGGTGAGCACCACCCGGCCGGCCGGGACGCGCGACCGGGACTCCGGCGGGAGCGGTTCGCGGCCGTGGGTGTCCAGCGCCGCCGCCGTCCTCGGCCGGCGCGGCGCACAACGCGTCCTCGTCCGGCAGCGGGCCCCGGGCCGCGTCGGCCATCACCGCGCCCGGCTGCGGCAGCACCGGCCCGCGGGCACCGATCAGGGGGACGACGGCCGAGCGGCGCAGCAGTTCGTACGCCGGGCCGGCCCGGCCGCCCCGTCGGGCCGGCGGCTCGTGAGCCCGCGGGATGCGGCGCGGGACGGCGAGCGGCAGGCCGATCGTGGATTCGGCGGTGGCGGCGGCGCTGCGGCCGGGCGCGAAGGACACCCGTGCCCCGTGCCGTTCCGTCGCCTCCAGACCGGCGTCGACCGGTCCGCCCCGGCGGACGACGGCCGGGCGCGGTCCCGGGCAGGCGGCCACCGCACGCGCGGCACCGGAGGTCATCCGAGGGAGTCCCTCCTCTCGGCGGCGAAGACATGGGTGAGCCCGGCCGTCACCCGCACCCGCTCGTCGTGCACGTGCCTGTCCATCCGGGACCTCCGTCGGGGGGCGGTGGGGTCGGGCGGGTCGACGGCGCGAGCCGGCTCGACAACAGAGCGTGTAACGGCGGCGGAGGGCCGTCAATCCCCTGCGCACCGGGAAAGCACGCGGACAATCCCGCACCGGCGTGGGAAGTGCACAGGTGACTTCCCAGGAGGGGGTGCGGGCGAGTGCACGGGGAGCGGGAGGGCGGGCGAGCGGACCGCGTCACTCTCCCGCGACACGCCCCGCCCTTATTGATCAGAGGTCGTAATTGCAATAGAGTCGCAATCAGCGCCTCGCCTCGTGATCGTCTTCTCACCCTTCACGGCGGCGGGGAGCCGGAGCAACCGAAAGGCCCCCGTGTGTCGCACACGGGGGCCTTTCCGGGACACGGGGGTCAGCGCCGGGCGCGCACCCGCTGCCAGGCGTATCCGACGGCGGCCAGGGCCAGCGTCATCACGCCCGTCGAGTACAGCTGCACCCGGGTGTCCGGCTCACGGGCCATCAGGACGAAGATCGCGGCCATACCGGCCAGCGCGACCCAGGTCAGCCACGGGAACCCCCACATGCGCACGACCAGCTTGTCGGGGGTCTCGCGCTCGATGCGCCGGCGCAGCATCAGCTGGGAGACCGCGATGAAGATCCAGACGACCAGGATGACCGCGCCGATCATGTTCAGCAGCCACTTGAAGGCGCCGTTCGGGCTCCAGTAGCTGAGCAGGACGCAGACGAACCCGAGGACGCAGGAGACGAGGACGGCGATCCGCGGGACCCCGCCGGACAGCCTCGCCAGCGCCTTCGGACCCTGGCCGCGCTCGACCAGCGAGTACGCGATCCGCGAGGAGCCGTAGATGTTGGCGTTCATCGCCGAGAGCAGGGCGACTAGGACGACGACGTTCATCAGCTGGCCGGCACCGGGGATGCCGAGGTGGTCGAGGGTGGCGACGTAGGGGCCCTTCTCGACGACCTCCTTGGCGTCCCACGGGATCAGGGTGACGACGACCGCCATGGAGCCGATGTAGAACAGGGCGATGCGCCACATCGCGGTACGGACGGCGGAGGCCACGCCCTTGACCGGGTTCTCCGACTCGGCCGCGGCGATGGTGACCGTCTCCATGCCGCCGTAGGAGAAGACGGACGCGAGCAGGCCGATGATCAGGCCGTCGCTGCCGTGCGGGAAGAAGTGGGCGAGGTGCGAGGTGCCGGGGGAGTCCGTGCCGGGCAGCACGCCGGCGATGGCCAGGGCGCCCAGGATCAGGAACAGGCTGATCGCTCCGACCTTCAGCGCGGCGAACCAGAACTCGAACTCGCCGAAGTTCTTCACGGCGGCCAGGTTCGTGCCGCAGAAGACGATCATGAACAATGCCACCCACATCCACTCCGGCGTGCCGGGCAGCCAGCCGGTGACGATGTGCGCCGCGCCGATGCCCTCCAGGCCGACCGCCGTGCACAGCAGCACCCAGAACGACCAGCCCGCGGCGAAGCCCGCCCAGGGGCCGATCGCCCGCTCGGCGTGCGCGGAGAAGGAACCGGAGGAGGGGTAGGCGGCCGACATCTCGCCGAGCATCCGCATCACCAGCATCACCAGGAGGCCGGAGACGGTGTAGGCGATCACGATGGACGGACCGGCGGCGGCGATGCCCGCCCCGGAACCGACGAACAGGCCCGCGCCGATGACCCCGCCGAGGGCGATCATCGACAGGTGGCGCTGCTTCAGGCCATGGGAGAGGGAGCCGTCCGCGCGCTGTTGCGGCGGAGTCTCCCGGGTCGTGCTGCTGGGCATGGGCGCGGCTCTCCCAGTGCGAGGGGGCGGGAAAAAACCCCGCCAGTCTGGGCGGACCGTCCGCTCACGCGAAGAGGTTGCCCACTATCCGGACGCCGGCCGCACGCAAGGTGAGGGGCCGGCTACCGACTGGCGGTGCGTGCTTTGGTGGGACCCTACAGTTCTCGATCCATGCGCGGAAGTGAGCGGAACGTCTCTGCCTCCGTGACTGGTATCACGCCCGGCCATGTGTAAGCGGCCCCGTTTGTGTGAAGCACACCAAGCCGCCGTCGCCGCCTTTGTCGACCACTGACGGTGATCGCGCGAGCGCGCCGGTATAGCGTCTCGGTGTCCCGACGTGTCCACACCATCCCGCGGAGTCCCCATGAGCACCGCCACCGCCACCACCCGCCCCGGCGCAGTCCTCGCCGACCTGCTCCCCGCGTCCCGCGTGCGCGACGTCGCCCTCGTCGTCGGCGGCGCCGTGCTCACCGGCCTCGCGGCCCAGCTGTCGGTGCCCGTGCCCGGCTCCCCGGTGCCGGTGACCGGCCAGACCTTCGCCGCGCTGCTCGTCGGCACCTCCCTCGGCGCCCGCCGCGGCTTCCTCTCCCTCGCCCTGTACGCCGTCGCCGGCGTCGCGGGCGTGCCGTGGTTCGCCCAGGGCGCCTCCGGAACCGGCCTGGTCTCCTTCGGCTACGTCCTCGGCATGCTGCTGGCCTCCACCCTCGTCGGCGCCCTGGCCCGCCGCGGCGCCGACCGCTCCCCGCTGCGCATGGCCGGCACGATGATCCTCGGCGAGGCCGTCATCTACGCGGTCGGCGTCCCCTACCTGGCACTGGCCGCCCACCTCTCCGCCTCCCAGGCCGTCGCGGCCGGCCTCACCCCCTTCCTCCTCGGCGACGCCCTCAAGGCCGCCCTGGCGATGGGCGCCCTGCCGGCGGCCTGGAAGCTGGCCGGCAAGCGCTGACGCGGCGGTTCCCGCGCACGCCGTTCACACACGAGAGGCCCGCCGGGGTCGAGGAGATCCTCGACCCCGGCGGGCCTCTTCCGTACGTCCGGGTTCCGTGTGCCCGGGTTCCGTGTGTCCGGGCGGGATCAGCCGACGGAGAGCTTGTCGGCAGGGGCCTCGGCCACCGCGGCCGTGCGATTCGCCGCGATCCGCTCCTTGACCACGGCGATCACCAGCACGATCGCCGCGACCAGCAGCGACAGCAGCACGGTCTCCCGGCCGTCGTGCTCGGTGTCGGTCAGCATGTAGCCGAGGACGAACACGATCAGCGCGGCCGTCGCCCAGGTCAGGTACGGGTACAGCCACATCTTCACGACGAGCTTCTCCGGCGCCTCCCGCTGCAGGATCTTGCGCATCCGCAGCTGCGAGAAGCAGATGACCAGCCACACGAACAGGGCCACCGCGCCGGAGGAGTTGACGAGGAACAGGAAGATCGTGTCCGGGGACAGGTAGTTGAAGAAGACGGCGACGAAGCCGAACACCACCGACGCGAGGATCGCCGCCATCGGCACACCCCGGCTGTTGACCCGCGCGAACACCTTCGGCGCGTCGCCCCGCTCGCCGAGCGAGAAGGCCATGCGGGAGGCCGTGTACAGGCCCGAGTTCAGACAGGACAGCACCGAGGTCAGCACGATGAAGTTCATGATCTGGCCGGCGTGCGCGATGCCCAGCGAGTTCAGCGCGGCGACGTAGGAGCCGTCCTTCGCGATGGCCGGGGAGTTCCACGGCAGCAGCGAGACGACGACCAGGATCGAGCCCAGGTAGAAGACGCCGATCCGCCAGATGATGCTGTTGGTCGACTTGGTGACCGCCTGCTGCGGGTTCTCGGACTCACCGGCCGCCAGGGTGGCGATCTCGCTGCCCATGAAGGAGAAGACGACCAGCAGCACGCCGGTGAGGATCGAGCCGGGGCCGTGCGGCAGGAATCCGCCGTGCGAGGTCAGGTTGCCGAAGCTCGCCTGGTCGGCGTGGACGCCCGGCAGGACACCGAAGATGGCCAGCAGACCGACGACGATGAACGCGCCGATCGCCACGACCTTGATCCCGGCGAACCAGAACTCGAACTCGCCGTAGGAGCCGACGGAGACCAGGTTGGTCGCGGTGAGCACGCTCATCACGATGAGCGCCCAGACCCACTGCGAGATGCCCGGCATCCAGTCGTGGAGGATTCCGGCGCCGGCGGTCGCCTCGACGGCGAGCACGACGACCCAGAAGAACCAGTAGAGCCAGCCGATGGAGAAACCGGCCCAGCGGCCCAGCGCGCGGTCGGCGTGCGCGGAGAACGAGCCGGAGGTCGGGTTGGCCGCGGACATCTCGCCGAGCATGCGCATCACGAGGACGACGAGCGTGCCGACGAGGGCGTAGGACAGGAGGATGCCGGGTCCCGCGGTGGCGATACCCGACTTGGAACCGACGAAGAGGCCGGCTCCGATGACACCACCGATCGCGATCATCGACAGGTGACGGTTCTTGAGTCCTGCTTGGAGGCCCGAACCAGGGGTCATGGTGGGGTTTCCTTTGCGCCAGGTGTGGGGCTACCCGTACGAGCGGTGTACGAGTCGGTCCAGTGAATCCGAGGCGAACGGATTCGGGAACCTCTGAATCCGTATCGTTACTTGAGGTTCCCTTGAGGTTCTATGGCCTCGCTCACACTTTTCGGGCGTATTCGCCCCCCGCACCCTGAGGCTGCCGCCCCTGAACGGCCGTGTCACACTCGTGGCATGCGCGTGTATCTCGGCTCCGACCATGCGGGCTACGAACTCAAGAACCACCTCGTCGAGTGGCTGAAGGCCGCCGGCCACGAGCCCGTCGACTGCGGGCCGCACATCTACGACGCCCAGGACGACTACCCGCCCTTCTGCCTCCGCGCCGCGGAGAGGACGGCCGCGGACGCGGACGCCCTCGGCATCGTGATCGGCGGTTCCGGCAACGGTGAGCAGATCGCCGCGAACAAGGTGAAGGGCGTGCGCGCGGCGCTGGCCTGGAGCGAGGAGACGGCGGCGCTCGGGCGCCAGCACAACGACGCCAACGTGGTGGCCGTGGGTGCGCGGATGCACAGCACCGAGGAGGCGACCAGGTTCGTCGAGATCTTCCTCGGCACGCCGTTCTCGGGCGACGAGCGGCACATCCGCCGCATCGACATGCTGTCGGACTACGAGACGACCGGCGACCTCCCCCCGATCCCGGCCCACCACCCCCAGCAGTAGCCCTTCGGCCCACCCGCCCCTCCGCCCGGCCCGGCCCGGCCGGCCGGAGGGGGTCCCGGCGGAGCGGCGTCGGCTCGGCCCGCTCGCCGGCCGCGTGGGCGACGGAGCGAAAGGACACCCCTCCGTGCCAGAAGGGCACACCATCCACCGGCTGGCCCAGGACTACGCCGACCGCTTCCTGGGCAGGCCCGCCCGCGTCACCAGCCCCCAGGGCAAGTTCTCCGACGCCGCCGCCCTCCTGGACCGCACCGAGCTGACCGCCACGGAAGCCCACGGCAAGCACCTCTTCCTGCGGTTCCGGCACGCCGACTGGGTCCACATCCACCTCGGCCTCTTCGGCAGGGTCGGCTTCGGCGAGGCCCCGCCGCCCCCGCCGACGGACACCGTCCGGCTCCGGCTCGCGAACGACACCGCGTACGTCGACCTCCGCGGCCCCACCACCTGTGCCCTGATCACGGACCCCGAGAAACGGGCGATCCACGACCGCCTCGGCCCCGACCCGCTCCGCGCGGACGCCGACCCGGACGCGGCGTACCGGAGGATCTCCCGCAGCCGCACCACGATCGCCGCGCTCCTCATGGACCAGAAGATCGTCGCCGGCGTCGGCAACGTCTACCGCGCCGAGGTCCTCTTCCGGCACGGCATCGACCCCTACCGCGCGGGACGGGACATCACCCCGGCCGAATGGGAGGCGCTCTGGACCGACCTGGTCGAGCTGATGAGGGAGGGCGTACGGAACAACCGGATCGACACCGTCCGCCCGGAGCACACCCCGGAGGCGATGGGCCGCCCGCCCCGCGTGGACGACCACGGCGGCGAGGTCTACGTCTACCGCCGCGCCACCCTGCCCTGCCACGTCTGCGACGGCGAGATCCGCACCGCCGGCCTCGCCGCCCGCAACCTCTTCTGGTGCCCTGCCTGTCAGAACCGGTGACCCGGGAGGCGGTGTCCCGGGAAACGGTGGCCTGCCGAGCGGCGGACTAGAAGCCGTGCGGCAGCCACGGGGCCACCGGGGACCCGAAGCCCACCGACGCCTCCGCCAGCGCCCCCGGCCGCAGCTCGCGTACCCGCCCGGCCGCCGCCAGCGACAGCAGGCTCACCCCGCCCAGGTAGGCCGCGCCCAACTCCCGCACGGACAGGGCCAGATCGGCACCGTCGGCCGTACGCTCGCAGGACGCGCCCTTCGGGTCGCCGCTGAGCCGCCAACGCCCCGCGTTCCAGGGGCAGAAGGCGTCCTCGACCTCGAAGACCAGATCGACGGGCGTCAGATACGTACGCGCCGACAGGGCCGCTCCCACGTCCACGAGCCGGACGTATCCCGCGTCCCGCCGCTGCGGCAGACAGCGGCGCAGATCGGAGACCAGGTGCTGCCAGGCGTCGTCGACCGGCCGCCCCCGCACCCGCAGCGTCGTCATCAGGTCGACGCCGAACAGGAAACGCCACAGCGCGCCCTCGCTCGCCGGATCGAGCGCGCCCAGGTCCTCCAGGGTCACCGTGCCGTCGTGGCCGCTCGGCCCCCAGCTCATCTTGGTGCGGAAGCGGGCGTACCCGGTCACCTCGCCGTCCCGTTCGGCGACCACGCACTGCAGGGCCGACGCCCCCTCCCGCTCGCTCTCCGGGTCGAGCAGCCCGGCCCGTTCCCAGCCGGGCCGGCGCGCCAGCATGCCGGGGCGCCGGGGCACGAGCGCCGCGTACACCGCCTCGCACTCCTCCAGGACGTCCGCGGGCGGCGCGTACCGCACACGCACCTCGTCGGTGCCCGCCGGCAGCGCCGGCGTCACCCGGCCGGTGTCGATCTCGGCGCCCAGCTGGAAGGTCGCCATGCCGTACCCGAAACGGCCGTAGATCGCGGGCTCGGAGGCGAACAGCGCGGCCAGCGGCTCGTCCTTGGCGCGCGCGTCGTCCAGCAGCCGCCGCATCATCGACGTCATCACCCCGCGCCGCCGGTGCGTCGCGGCCACGCTGACCATCGTCACACCGGCCGTGGGCACCACGGCCCCGCCCGGCACGGTCATCCGGAAGCTGAACGCCCCGGACGTGCCGACGAGCGTGTCCCCGTCCCAGACGGCCAGCGAGCGGTCGAACTCGGTCAGCGACTTGTCCAGTTCACGCTCCTCCGCGGAGGCCGGTCCGCCGCCGAAGGCGCGGACCACGTGGTCCCACCACCGGTCGAACTCCTCCGGACGCAGCGTCTTCAGCTCGATCCCCTGGTCAGTCCCCATGAGCCATGCCTATCAGGGCGAAGCGGGACGAGCCAGCGATTTTCACACCGGCGGATTCCGGCGGGACACAGGCCCGAAACGGGCCGGGAACGCCGGGTGATTCCGGGGCCGTTCCGGGGGGAGGCCAGGGCGATTCCGGGGCGATTCCGGTGGGCGGGCGGCGAAGTGGAATCCCGCAGGGGGGACAAGTGGGACCTCCCGTGCCAAGCGGCCGGTCCGCTGGATAGGGTCGCGAACTGATGGCAGCAGGACGACAGCGGCGCTCGAAGGCCGAGACGCTCACGGCCCGGTGGAAGAAGCAGTGGCACCGGGTCCGCGTCGGCCTGCGCAGAAGCGCCGTGGACTACTTCCGCGGGGACGGCTCCGACTGGGTCGCCTTCGCCGGACTGCTGCTGACCGTCCCGGTGCTCGCCGCCATGACCCTGTTCGACTCGGTGTGGTGCTCCCCGGCCACCCTGGTGCTGCCCATCGTCGCCGGCGGACTCCTGCTGCGCCCGGCGAGCCTGCTCGGGCTGTACGCGGCGGCGGCCACCGCGCTGATCGTGGAGTCGGTGCGGCTCGGCCCCTACACCGAGGGCCCCTCGCGGGTCACCCCGGGCATCGTCCTGGTGGTCGCCGCGTGCGGCCTCTTCGGACTGCTGACCGCGCAGTTCCGCAGCCGGGTCGGCGTGCCCTGGCGACGCGGCGGCACCATGCTGTTCGACCTGCGCGAGCGGATCCGGGTGCAGAGCAAGCTGCCGAAGCTGCCGCAGGGCTGGCACCACGAGATGGCGCTGCGCCCGGCGGGCGGCCAGTCGTTCTCCGGTGACTTCGTCGTCGCGGCCCGCACCAACGGCGGCCGCACGCTGGAGGTCGTGCTGACGGACGTGTCCGGCAAGGGCATGGACGCGGGTTCGCGCGCCCTGCTGCTGTCCGGCGCCTTCGGCGGCCTCCTCGGCTCGCTGCCCCCGCACGCCTTCCTCCCGGCCGCCAACGGCTACCTGCTCCGCCAGGACTGGGACGAGGGCTTCGCCACCTCCATCCATCTCGTCCTGGACCTCGACTCCGGGGACTACGAGCTGTACACCGCGGGCCATCCGCCGGGGCTCCAGCTCAGCGCGGGCAGCGGGCGCTGGGAGGAGAAGGCGGCCGAGGGACCGCTGCTCGGCGTGTACGACGGCGCCCAGTTCGACCCCGTCAAAGGCTCGCTGCGACCCGGGGACGTGTTGATGCTGTTCACGGACGGACTGGTGGAGACCTCCGACCGGGACATCGTGGAGGGCATCGACCGGCTCACCGGCGAGGCCGACCGCTATGTCGCCGGCGGCTTCCACGGCGCCGCCTGGCACCTCATCGAGGCGGTGGCGAAGGACGTCAACGACGACCGTGCCCTGCTGCTGATCTGCCGCGAGGCGACGGCGAACGGCCGCTGAACCCCCCGGCCGACGTCCCGCCTCGTGAGCGGACGGGCCCGGAGCCGGCTCCGCCGGGAGACACTGGCCCCATGAACCACCTCACGCTCGCCGAGGTCGAGGCCGTCGCGCGCGCCGCCCACGAGGGGCAGACCGACAAGGCGGGACGGCCGTACGCCGAGCACCTCGCGGCCGTCGCCGAGGGCGTGCGCGCCCGCGGCGGAGACCCGGAGCAGATCGCGGCGGCCTGGCTGCACGACGCCGTCGAGGACGACGCGCTCCCCCGGGAGTGGCTGGCCGCCGCCGCCCTGACCCCGCGCACCAAGGCCATCGTGGACGCCCTCACCAGACGGCCCGGCGAGGAACCGGAGGCGTACGCGCGCCGGATCCTCGACACCCCGGGCGCGCCGCTGGTGAAGGAGGCCGACCTGGCGCACAACGCCGACCCGCGGCGGCTCGCGGTCCTCGACGAGCCGACCCGGACCCGACTGACCGGGAAGTACGCCCGGATGCGCGCCCTCCTCGGCGTCGAGCCCTGAGCCGGGGGACCGGCTAGACGCCGGCCTTCTCCCGCTGCCGGTGCCGCTCGCGGGCGAGTTCGGCCGCGTCCTGCCGGAACGCCCACTCCATCCGCGGCTCCATCGCGAACCGGAAGACACGCTGTGCCGGCCGGGTGCACAGCGCGGTGACGGCCGTCGCGGCGAGCACGGTCACCAGGATCTCGCCGAGCGGGCGGTGCAGCCAGGGGTGCTCGAACCAGCCGCGGTAGTCGCCGAACTTCACCAGGAAGCCGTGCAGCAGATAGCCGTAGAGGGTGCCCGCGCCGAGCGCCGTGAACCACATCCGCCGGCGCGGCACCCAGGCGAAGAAGCAGGCCGTCAGCAGCAGCGAGCAGCCCATCATGGCGAGCGTCATCACCGGGCCGCACCACCAGGGGGCGCCCAGCTCCTGGGCGGAGTCGCGGTGGTAGAACCACGCGGTGTTCATGCGCGGCACCGCCCACCAGCCGACCGCCAGCGCCGCCGCGAACACCGGCACCGAGGCGATCCGCACCGAACGCCGGCGCACCAGGTGGAAGTGCTCCTGCTTCATGCACAGGCCGAGCACGAAGTACGGCAGGAACTGCAGGACCCGCTGCAGATCGAGGTCGTCACCGATGGTCGGGCTGACGCTCGCCAGCATGGCGATCCCGAGGGCCAGCGGCAGCGGCCAGCGCACCAGCTTCCAGACGGGCGTCGTCAGCCGCCAGACGAACAGGGCGACCAGGAACCAGGTCAGGTACCAGGGGTCGAGGAGGCTGATCTCCTCGTGCGAGCCGGTGACCGCGTTCTTGAAGAGCGGATAGGCGGTCTCGAACAGGACGTACGGCACGGCGACGCCGGTGACGAGCCGCTTCAGCCGGTCCGGGCGCATGTCGAAGCTGCGGGAGAAGAAACCGGAGATGATGATGAACGCCGGCATGTGGAAGGAGTACACGACGGTGTACGCACCCTCCAGGATGCGGCTGTCGCCCTTCAGCGGCTCCCAGACGTGCCCCATCGCCACGAGCACGATGGCCAGGTACTTGGCGTTGTCGAAGAACGCGTCGCGCTGCCGCCCGGATCCCGGTCTGTCTGCCGCCTGTTGACGCCCGTGCTGCTGCCCCTGCCGGGTCTGCGCGCCCGTCGGGGTACGCGGAGCGGGCACTCCGTCCGCCGGCGGCTGTGCCGGGGGGAGCGGGCTGCGGTTCTGGCCGGGGGACGAGGCGGCGTCAAACATCTCAGGCACCCTAGCGTCGTCTGCGGGATTTCGTAAAACTCCCGCAGTCATTCCTGGTTATCGGGTTCGGGTACCCGCTCAATTACCGAACTTGCCTCCCTCGTGCACGTGATGGTGAGCACACTCAGGTCGCCGGTTCACCCGTGATGTACCGATTCATCCTGACTAATTGGGGCATAAGTCGTCTCTGTGTCATGAATTCGAATTACCTGCGCATGTGATGTGTGGGCACGGAAACGAAGTCGCGCAATTCCTCCGGGAGTCGGGCACCGGAAGCCCCTCGAATTACTGTGCGGAAGATCGCGCGGACCGGCACCGCCGCCGACGTTGTGTCATGCGCCGCATGGCGGGGGCGGGTTGGTGGCACGATGGTTCTGGCGGGGGTGCGCGGGCCGTACCTCCGGGCCGGGAGAGCGGACCGACCGAGGGTGTGATCAGTTGTGGCCATTTCACTGTCTGTGGTGCTGCTGTTGGCGATCATCCTGGTGGTGCTGATCCGGGGAGGGAACATCAAGGCCGGCCCCGCCATCGTCGCCATCCTCTTCGGTTTCTTCCTCGCCTCCACCGGCATGGCGCCATCGATCGATCGCTTCCTGAACTCGATAGCGGAGTCCATCAACTCGATCAGGTTCTGACCCGGCGGGGGAGCCGGCGGGCCTGAACGGGCCGCACAGTGGAACAACGGGGGGACGTACGGGAGTGGCGCTGCGCGACGCGGACCCGGCGGAGATCGGCGGCTACCTCATCGAGGACCGTCTCGGTAGCGGCGGCATGGGCGTGGTCTACCTGGCCCGCTCCGCCTCCGGCCGCCGGCTCGCCGTCAAGGTCGTCCACGGCCAGTACGCCGACGACGACGAGTTCCGCACCCGGTTCCGCCGCGAGGTGGCCGCCGCCCGCCAGGTCAGCGGCGCCTTCACGGCACCCGTGGTGGACGCGGACGCCGACGCCCCCCGCCCCTGGACGGCCACCCTCTACATCCCCGGCGAGGACCTCGGCACCCACGTCCGCCGGCACGGCCCGCTCCCGCCGGCCCGGCTGCGCGAACTCGCCGCCGGCCTCGCCGAGGCCCTGCGCGACATCCACCGCGCCGGAGTCGTCCACCGGGACCTGAAACCGGCCAACGTGATGCTCGCCGACGACGGCCCCCGCGTCATCGACTTCGGCATCTCCCGCGCCGCCGAGGCCGCCGGCCTGGACGCCCTCACCCAGACCGGCCGCGTGATGGGCACCCCGCCCTTCATGTCCCCCGAGCAGTTCGCCTCCCCGCACGAGGTCGGCCCGGCCACCGACATCTTCTCCCTCGGCGCCGTCCTCGCGTACGCCGCCACCCGGCGCGGCCCCTTCGACAGCCCGAGCCCCTGGGAGACCGCCACCCGCGTCGTCGAGGGCACCCCGGAACTGACCGGTGTCCCCGGCGAACTGCTCCCCGTCGTCCGCCTCTGCCTGGAGAAGCACTCCCAGTCCCGCCCCGGCCCCGACGAGCTGCTGCACCTGCTCCGCGAGGGCCGGCTGCCCGACCCGCGCCCCGAGCCCGAGGCGCCGGGCCCCGAGCCCGTACGCCCGCGCGGGCGCCGCCGGTGGCCTGCCGCCGTCGCCGCCGTCGCCGTACTGGCCGCCGTGGCCGCCGTGGCCGCCACCGGCGTCCTCGCCCGCGCCGGCGGCGAGGCCCCGCACGACCTGCCGGCCGGCTGGCACGCCTGGCACCGGCAGGCCTCGGACCCCCTGGCCGGCAACCCGCGGGCCATGAGCCCGAGCGAACCGTTCAGCCGCTGCGCCGTCGCCGACCAGGCGCTGCTGTGTGCCGGCGACGGGATCATGGCCGCCCGCTTCACCCTCGCCGAGGGCCGCAACACCTGGTCCCGGCCCATGGACCCCACCCCCGCCGAGACCTCGGCCAGTGGCGGCGGCACGCTCATCGGTGCCCGCCCCGGCGTCGTGTACGCCTTCGGCGCCGACAGCACCGACCTCAAGAAGGGCGAGGAGCCGCAGAGCCGCACCCGGTACACCGTGCAGGCCCTGGACCCGGACACCGGCAAGCCGGTCTGGAGCACGGTCGTCGTCGACAACACCGACGGCCCCGGACCGGAGTACACCGGCGCCGTCGCCACCCCGGACGGCGTCATCTCCACGTACGGCGCCGCCTCCGACTCCTACGCCCTGCTCGACGCGGCGCACGGCACGGTCCGCTGGCGGCACAGGCTGCCCCAGGGCGCCGACAGCGACTGCGCACTGGCCGACGCGGGCGGCCGGCCGTACCTGATCTGCGGCACCTCCGACGACAACGGCGACAACCCGCGCACCACCGTCGCCCGGCTCGCCCCCGCCACCGGCAGGTCCACCTGGAAGATCACCGCCAAGGGCGCGCTGTCCCTGCTGGGGCAGACCCGGGGCCACCTCGTGTTCGGCACCGGCCCGCTCATGCAGAAGCTGACCGGCCTGGCCCTGATCGACGCCTCCTCGCACGTTCTGACGACCGTACGGCTGGCCACCCCGCGCGCCGCCTCCGGCGCCCACGTCGTCCGCGACACCCTCTGCCTCACCCTCACCAGCGGCAGCGTCCGCGCGATCGACCCGCTCACCGGGCGCGAGCGGTGGCAGAGCAACTCCACCGTCGAGCAGCCCGGCCCGCCCACCGCCTCCGCCACCCGCCTCTACCTGGCCTCGCCCACCGGCCGGCTCGCCGCCCTCGACCTGCGCACCGGACGGGTCACCGGCACCCTCCCCGGCCGCGACGACGGCGACAGCAGCTCCGGCACCACCGCGGCGGCCCCCGTCCTGTCCGGCGACGCCCTCCACCCTGTCCGGCGACGCCCTCCACCCTGTCCGGCGACGCCCTCCACCCTGTCCGGCGACGCCCTCCACCCTGTCCGGCGACGCCCTCCACGTCCCCTACGGCATGCGCGCGGCCTACAGCGTGGACGTCGGCGACCTGTAGCCCCTCCACGGCACCCGCCGGGCGCCCCACCGGCCCGGGAAACACGCCAGGGGCCCGGCACCGCCGAAGCGGAGACCGGGCCCCTGGACCGAGAGAGCGGGCGACGGGAATCGAACCCGCGTAGCTAGTTTGGAAGACTAGGGCTCTACCATTGAGCTACGCCCGCAGCGCTGCGCCGCAGGTCGTGTGACCGCGGCACTGAAGGCATCGTAGCGGGTCGCCCGCCGCCGAGGCCAACGAGTCGGAACACAGCGGTACCCCGCGTCCCGCCGCGGAGAATGCGGCCGACGGAACGGGCCCGGGCATGTACCCTACGTGTCGCACCAGACGGGGTGTGGCGCAGCTTGGTAGCGCGTCCGCTTTGGGAGCGGAAGGCCGTGGGTTCAAATCCCGCCACCCCGACCACCGGCTCACGACGTCCGGCTCACGACGTCGTGATGATCGCCTTTTGGGGCGCCGACCGGCTGCGGTTACTATGCAAGCTGCGCGCCCGTGTGTCCTGGCCCTCACGGCCTACGAACTCCTCCGGGCGGCGAAATCCGCCGGGCCCGTCAGGCTCCGGCAGAACCCGAGAAGTCAGCCACAAGGAGACCGAACCGTGAAGAGCGCCGTGGAGACCCTGAACCCGACCCGGGTTCGGCTCACTGTCGAGGTGCCCTTCGAGGAGCTCAAGGACAGCCTCGACGCGGCGTACAAGAAGATCAACCAGCAGGTCACGGTGAAGGGCTTCCGTAAGGGCAAGATCCCCGCCCGCGTGATCGACCAGCGGTTCGGCCGCGGCGCGGTGCTGGAGGAGGCCGTCAACGACGCGCTGCCGAAGTTCTACACCGAGGCGGTCAACGAGGCCGAGCTGAGCCCGCTGGGCCAGCCCGACGTCGACATCACCGACCTGAAGGACGGCGAGACGCTGAACTTCACCGCCGAGGTCGACGTCCGCCCCGCCCTGGAGATCCCGGACTACTCCGGTATCGAGGTCGAGGTCGACGCCGTCGAGGTCACCGACGAGGACGTCGAGAAGTCCGTGGAGCAGCTCCGTGAGCGCTTCGCGTCGACCTCCCCCGTCGAGCGTGCCGCCGAGGACGGCGACGTCGTCACCATCGACCTCGAGGCCAAGGTCGACGGCGAGGTCCTGGAGGACGGCATCGCCAACGGCGTGTCGTACACCATCGGCTCCGGCGAGCTGCTGGACGGCATCGACGACGCCGTGAAGGGCCTGTCCGCCGGTGAGGAGGCCACCTTCACCTCCGAGCTGAAGGGCGGCTCCGCCGCGGGCAAGGAGGCCGAGGTCACCGTCAAGGTCACCCAGGTCGCCGCCCGCGAACTGCCCGAGCTGGACGACGACTTCGCGCAGCTCGCCTCCGAGTTCGACACCCTGGAGGAGCTGAAGGCCGACAGCCGCAAGCGCCTCGCGAACATGAAGCAGTTCGACCAGGCCACGCAGGCCCAGGAGCGCGTCCTGGAGAAGCTGCTGGAGCTGGTGGAGGTCCCCGTTCCCGAGAAGCTCCTCGAGGACGAGATCAACACCCGCAAGCACAACCTGGAGCACCACCAGCTCGGCCAGATGGGCCTCACCCTCGACAAGTACCTGGAGATCCAGGGCAAGACCGCCGAGGAGTTCGAGACCGAGACCCGCGAGGCCGCGGTCAAGGGCATCAAGACCCAGTTCGTCCTCGACGAGCTGGTCAAGAAGGAGAACCTCAACGTCAACCAGGAGGAGCTCACCGAGCACCTCATGCGGCGTGCGGCCTCCTCCGGCATGTCCCCCGACCAGTTCGCCCAGGCCGTCGTCGAGGGCGGCCAGGTGCCGCTCCTGGTCGGCGAGGTCGCCCGCGGCAAGGCCCTGGCCGTCGTGGTCGAGGCCGCCACGGTGAAGGACACCAACGGCGAGATCGTCAACCTGGACGACGAGGAGGAGGAGACCGAGGCCGCCGAGGCGTCGGAGACCTCCGAGACCTCCGAGGAGAACGCCGAGGGCTGAGCGGCCCCACGGCGCCTGTGAGGCACGTACGGCGGGCCCTGGGGACTGTCCCCGGGGCCCGTTCGTCGTATGCGGGGGCGGCAGCCGGCTCCAGGGGCGCGGGGCCGCACCGGCATGCGGGTGGGTGGGCGCGAACAACCCCACCCACCCGCACCCGGCGAACACGGCCGCCACCCCCCGCGAACCGCGCCCGGCGGCCCCCGCGGAGCGCTACGCCCCCGGCGAACACCCGCATTCCCGGGATTCCCCGAAGGGACCCTCGCGTTAGGGTCCATGAAAGGCAGAACAAGCAGAACTGAGACGGCCCGGCGCCGTCGCAAGACGAGCAGGTGGATACGTGACGAATCTGATGCCCTCCGCCGCCGGCGAGCCTTCCATCGGTGGTGGCCTCGGCGACCAGGTCTACAACCGGCTGCTCAACGAGCGGATCATCTTCCTCGGCCAGCAGGTTGACGACGACATCGCCAACAAGATCACCGCACAGCTGCTGCTCCTTGCCGCTGATCCGGACAAGGACATCTTCCTCTACATCAACAGCCCGGGCGGCTCGGTGACGGCCGGCATGGCGATCTACGACACCATGCAGTACATCCCGAACGACGTGGTCACGATCGCCATGGGCATGGCGGCCTCGATGGGCCAGTTCCTGCTCACCGGCGGCGCCGCCGGCAAGCGCTTCGCCCTGCCGCACGCGGACATCATGATGCACCAGGGCTCCGCCGGCCTCGGCGGTACGGTCTCGGACATCAAGATCCAGGCCGAGTACCTGATGCGCACCAAGAAGCGCATGTCGGAGCTGACCGCGCAGCACTCCGGCCAGACGGTCGAGACGATCATCCGTGACGGCGACCGCGACCGCTGGTTCACCCCGGAGGAGGCCAAGGAGTACGGTCTCATTGACGAGATCATCACGCACGCCTCGGGTGTTCCTGGAGGCGGCGGCACCGGTGCCTGACCGGCCCGGCCACGCCACGCACCGCAGAGACCGAAGCCCCCAGAACGCCACCAGGACGGTGAACCCCATGAGCAACTTCCCCGGCGCCGCCAGCGGCATGTACGAAGGGCCCCGCCCCGACAGCCGTTACGTCATCCCGCGCTTCGTCGAGCGCACCTCGCAGGGCATCCGCGAGTACGACCCGTACGCGAAGCTCTTCGAGGAGCGCGTGATCTTCCTGGGCGTCCAGATCGACGACGCCTCCGCCAACGACGTCATGGCGCAGCTGCTGTGCCTGGAGTCGATGGACCCGGACCGGGACATCTCGATCTACATCAACAGCCCCGGCGGCGACATGACCGCCCTCACGGCGATCTACGACACGATGCAGTTCGTGAAGCCCGACATCCAGACGGTCTGCATGGGCCAGGCGGCCTCCGCCGCGGCCATCCTGCTCGCCGCCGGCACCCCCGGCAAGCGCATGGCGCTGCCGAACTCCCGGGTGCTGATCCACCAGCCGGCCGGCTCCACCGGCCGCGGCCAGCTCTCCGACCTGGAGATCATCGCCAACGAGTTCACCCGGATGCGTGAGCAGCTGGAGAACATGCTGGCCAAGCACTCGAACCGGCCGATCGAGCAGGTCCGCGAGGACATCGAGCGCGACAAGATCCTCACGGCCGAGGAGGCGCTGGAGTACGGCCTCGTCGACCAGATCATCTCCACCCGCAAGCTGAACAACGCAGCGGTCCGCTGACGCGGAAAGCGGCACTCCGAGCCCCGCTTGGCACGGTTCACGGCAAAGTGAACCCTGCCAAGAGGGGCCCGAACACCGGGCCCGGCAAGGTACCGTCGGACATAAGGCAGCACCAGGAGCCGCTGGACTCGTAACGTCCAGGCGTCTCCCAGGCGAAGGGGAAGCACACCGTGGCACGCATCGGTGACGGCGGCGATCTGCTCAAGTGCTCGTTCTGCGGCAAGAGCCAGAAGCAGGTCAAGAAGCTCATCGCAGGGCCCGGTGTGTACATCTGCGACGAGTGCATCGACCTCTGCAACGAGATCATCGAGGAGGAGCTGGCCGAGACCAGCGAGGTGCGCTGGGAGGAACTGCCCAAGCCCCGCGAGATCTACGAGTTCCTCGAGGGCTACGTGGTCGGCCAGGAAGCCGCCAAGAAGGCGCTCTCCGTCGCGGTGTACAACCACTACAAGCGGGTCCAGGCAGGCGAGAACGGCGGCGCGAACGGCCGCGACGACGCCATCGAGCTGGCGAAGTCCAACATCCTGCTCCTCGGCCCCACGGGCTCCGGCAAGACCCTCCTCGCGCAGACCCTGGCGCGCATGCTGAACGTGCCGTTCGCGATCGCCGACGCCACGGCGCTGACCGAGGCGGGATACGTCGGCGAGGACGTCGAGAACATCCTCCTGAAGCTCATCCAGGCGGCCGACTACGACGTCAAGAAGGCCGAGACGGGCATCATCTACATCGACGAGATCGACAAGGTCGCCCGCAAGAGCGAGAACCCGTCGATCACCCGTGACGTGTCGGGCGAAGGCGTCCAGCAGGCCCTGCTCAAGATCCTGGAAGGCACCACGGCCTCGGTCCCGCCCCAGGGCGGCCGCAAGCACCCGCACCAGGAGTTCATCCAGATCGACACGACGAACGTCCTGTTCATCGTGGGCGGCGCCTTCGCCGGCCTGGAGAAGATCATCGAGGCGCGTGCCGGCGCGAAGGGCATCGGCTTCGGCGCCACGATCCTCTCCAAGCGCGAGCTGGAGTCCAAGGACGTCTTCGAGGACGTCATGCCGGAGGACCTGGTCAAGTTCGGCATGATCCCGGAGTTCATCGGCCGTCTCCCGGTGATCACCTCGGTCCACAACCTGGACCGCGAGGCCCTGTTGAAGATCCTGGTCGAACCCCGCAACGCCCTCGTCAAGCAGTACCAGCGCCTCTTCGAACTCGACGGCGTGGAGCTGGACTTCGAGCGCGAGGCCCTGGAGGCCATCGCCGACCAGGCCATCCTCCGCCAGACCGGCGCCCGCGGCCTGCGCGCCATCATGGAGGAAGTCCTCCAGGGCGTGATGTACGAGGTCCCGTCCCGCAAGGACGTCGCCCGCGTCGTCATCACCGCCGACGTCGTCCTCTCCAACGTCAACCCGACGCTGATCCCGCGGGACGCCCGCGGGCGGGGGTCGGGGGAGCAGAAGACGGCGTAGGCGAAGCCACGTACGAAGGGGCCCCGGTCAGCCGACCGGGGCCCCTTCGCCGTTGCCGCGCCGCGCGTCAGGCCTTGACGCGGACCTCCGAACGGAACTTCGCGGCGAGTTCGGCGTCGGTCGCCGGGTCGCTGCTCCGGCCCGCCATGAGGTTGGCGAGGTCCACCGGCATGACCATCCCCATGGTGCTGTGGTCGCCCCAGATGCAGATGGTCATCGTGACGTCCTTGGGACCGCCACTGCTGGCGCCGGTGGGGGCGGTCGCCTGCTGGCACTTGAGGATCGCGCCGTCGAGCCCGGCCGGAGAGTACGCCTTCGGCTCACCCTTCAGGGCGGCCTCGCTGTCGCTCTCCTTCTCGGACTCCTTCTTCATGTAGGCGAACATCGCGTCGACGGCCTTCTCGGGGTCGTCGATCGTGCCGTACACGCCGCTGAACTGGATCATCTTCTTGCTCAGCGGGTTGTCCTTGTCACCGGACTCGTACTGCGCGCTGACGTCCTTCGGATCGTGCACGCCCCACTTCTCGGCGTCCTTCAGATCCTCCTCCGTCATCGTGTCGCCCTTGCCGTCCTTCTTCTTGTACTCGGACAGCACCGTGGCGGGAGCCGTCAGCTTGTGCGGGCCGTCGTCCGCGACCCCGTCGCCGCCGCTGCCGCCGCTGAAGGCGAAGTACGCGCCCACCGCCACGGCGGCCACCACGGCCACCGCGCCGATGATCAGGCCGGTCTTCTTCTTCCCGCCGCCCGGCTGCGGAGCCTGCGGCGCGCCGTAGGGCTGCTGGCCGTACGGGCCCGGCTGCTGCGGCACGCCCTGCTGCGGATAGCCGTACCCCGGCTGCGCCGCCGGAGGGGCCTGCTGGGGGTAGCCGTAGCCGGGCTGCGGAGCCTGCGGCTGCTGGCCGTAGGGACCCGGTTGGCCGTACGGGCCCGGCTGCCCCGGCTGGCCGTACGGTCCCGGCTGCTGGGGCTGCTGGCCGTACGGGCCCGGCTGGTTGTGACTCATTCCTGGGTTCCCCTCCAGATGCCTTATGTGTTCCTGACATCCTGGCCCAGGTCCGGGAACAGCACGTCACCGGGGGCCGCACCGTTACAGAACAAACGCGTTTCGGGACCACCCCGTGACACCTCTAAACTGACCCCCGTGACCGAGAACGCTCAGCAGCAGCCACCCGCGCCCGACACCGAACTGCCGACCCAGTACGCGCCGGCCGATGTAGAGGGGCCGCTGTACGAGCGCTGGGTGGAGCGGGGTTACTTCGAGGCGGACGCGAAGAGCGACAAGCCGCCGTACACCGTCGTCATCCCCCCGCCGAACGTCACCGGCAGCCTGCACCTCGGGCACGCCTTCGAGCACACCCTCATCGACGCCCTGACCCGGCGCAAGCGCATGCAGGGCCACGAGACGCTGTGGCAGCCCGGTATGGACCACGCCGGTATCGCCACGCAGAACGTGGTCGAGCGGGAGCTGGGCAAGGAGGGCAAGTCCCGGCACGACCTGGGCCGCGAGGCCTTCGTCGAGCGCGTCTGGCAGTGGAAGGCCGAGTCCGGCGGGCAGATCTCCGGCCAGATGCGCCGCCTCGGCGACGGCGTCGCCTGGTCCCGTGAGCGCTTCACCATGGACGAGGGCCTCTCCCAGGCCGTCCAGACCATCTTCAAGAAGCTCTACGACGACGAGCTGATCTACCGTGCCGAGCGCATCATCAACTGGTGCCCCCGCTGTCTGACGGCGATCTCGGACATCGAGGTCGAGTACCAGGACGACGACGGCGAGCTCGTCTCGATGACGTACGGCGAGGGGGACGACACCATCGTCGTCGCCACCACCCGTGCCGAGACGATGCTCGGTGACACGGCCGTCGCCGTCCACCCCGACGACGAGCGGTACAAGCACCTCGTCGGCAAGCTCATCCGCCTGCCGCTCACCGACCGCTCCATCCCGGTCGTCGCGGACACGCACGTCGACCCCGAGTTCGGCACCGGCGCCGTCAAGGTCACCCCGGCCCACGACCCGAACGACTTCGAGATCGGCCGGCGCCACGACCTGCCGTCCATCACCGTGATGGACGAGCACGCCGTCATCACCGTCCACGGCCCCTTCCAGGGCATGGACCGCCTGGAGGCCCGCTCCGCGATCGTCGCCGCGCTGCGCGCCGAGGGCCGGATCGTCGCCGAGAAGCGTCCCTACGTCCACTCCGTCGGCCACTGCTCGCGCTGCAAGACCACCATCGAGCCGCGCCTGTCCATGCAGTGGTGGGTCAAGGTCGGCCCGCTGGCCAAGGCCGCCGGTGACGCCGTCCGCGACGGCCGCGTCAAGATCCACCCGCAGGAGATGGAGAAGCGGTACTTCGACTGGGTCGACAACCTCCACGACTGGTGCATCTCGCGCCAGCTGTGGTGGGGCCACCGCATCCCCGTCTGGTACGGCCCCGACGGCGAGGTCGTCTGCGTCGGCCCCGACGAGGAGCCGCCCACCGGCGAGGGCTGGCACCAGGACACCGACGTCCTCGACACCTGGTTCTCCTCCGGCCTGTGGCCGTTCTCCACCCTCGGCTGGCCCGAGCGGACCGACTCGCTCGCGAAGTTCTACCCGAACTCCGTCCTGGTCACCGGCTACGACATCCTCTTCTTCTGGGTCGCCCGGATGATGATGTTCGGCCTGTACGCGATGGACGGCACCCCGCCGTTCCACACCATCGCCCTGCACGGCATGGTCCGCGACCAGTTCGGCAAGAAGATGTCGAAGTCCTTCGGCAACGCGGTCAACCCGCTGGACTGGATGGACAAGTACGGCTCCGACGCCCTCCGCTTCACCCTGGCCCGCGGCGCCAACCCGGGCGTCGACGTGCCGATCGGCGAGGACTGGGTGCAGGGTTCGCGCAACTTCGCCAACAAGATCTGGAACGCGACCCGCTTCGCGCTGATGAACGGCGCGACGGTCGAGGGCCCGCTGCCGGACCCGTCGAAGATGTCGGCGACCGACCGCTGGATCCTCTCCCGCCTGAACTCGGTGGTCGCCGAGGTCGACGCGTACTACGAGGACTTCCAGTTCGCCAAGCTCTCCGACGCCCTCTTCCACTTCGCGTGGGACGAGGTCTTCGACTGGTACGTCGAGCTGTCCAAGACGGTCTTCCAGGCGGGCGGCGAACCGGCCGAGGTCTCCCAGCGCGTCCTCGGCGAGGTCCTCGACGTCACCCTGAAGCTGCTCCACCCGGTCGTCCCGTTCGTCACCGAGACCCTGTGGACCACGCTGACCGGCGGCGAGTCGGTCGTCATCGCCGACTGGCCGACCGACAGCGGCTTCCGTGACCAGGCGGCCGAGCAGGAGATCTCCACCCTCCAGTCGGTCATCACCGAGGTCCGCCGCTTCCGCGCCGACCAGGGCCTCCAGCCGGGTCAGCGGGTCCCGGCCCGCCTGACGCTGGACGGTACGGCCCTCGCCCCGCACGAGGCGGCCATCCGCCAGCTGCTCCGTCTGCAGCCCGAGGGCGACTCCTTCACCGCCACGGCCACCCTGCCGGTGGCGGGTGCCGAGGTGGCCCTCGACCTCTCCGGCACGATCGACGTCGCCGCGGAGCGCAAGCGCCTCGCGAAGGACCTCGCGGCGGCCGAGAAGGAGAAGGCCCAGGCCACGGCCAAGCTCGGCAACGAGGCGTTCCTCGGCAAGGCGCCGGACCACGTCGTGGACAAGATCCGTACGCGCCTGGCCAAGGCGGAGGAAGACATCACGCGCATCACCGCGCAGCTGGACCGACTGCCGCAGGCGTAGACACGCTGCCGAAGGCCCCCGGAGCCGCAGGACTCCGGGGGCCGTTGCGTGCCCCGAAGGGGCGCGGGGAACTGCGCGACTAGCCACGCCGCACCCGCAGCGGACCCGCCGGGACCAAGCCGCCCCGGACCGTGCCCGAGCACCCCGTACTCGGCCGGCCAGACAAGCCATCCCATACCACCGCCGCGCCGCAGGCATACGCTCCGTAGACTGGGCCTCGTGAGCGAAGCGCCTGGCACCAGCGACACCCCCGACCCCCTCGACAGCTTCGAGGAGATCATCGAAGCCGAGACCACCCGTGACCCCGACCTCGCGGTGATCGAGGCCGGCAGCCGCACCCTGCGCACCCAGGGCGGCCCGCCCCAGGCCGACGTACCCGCGCGCCCGGAGGACCCGGAGGTCGACAGGGCGCTGCGCGAGGTCGAGACGGAACTGGCCACCCGCTGGGGCGAGACCAAGCTGGAGCCCTCGGTCGGCAGGATCTCCGCGCTGATGGACGTCCTCGGCGAGCCCCAGCGCTCGTACCCCTCGATCCACATCACGGGCACCAACGGCAAGACCTCCACCGCCCGCATGATCGAGGCCCTGCTCGGCGCCTTCGAGCTGCGCACCGGCCGTTACACCAGCCCGCACGTGCAGTCGATCACCGAGCGGATCAGCCTGGACGGTGCCCCGATCTCCGCCGAGCGGTTCGTCGAGACGTACCAGGACATCAAGCCGTACGTCGAGATGATCGACGGACAGCAGGAGTACCGGCTGTCCTTCTTCGAGGTGCTCACCGGCATGGCGTACGCCGCCTTCGCGGACGCCCCCGTGGACGTCGCCGTCGTGGAGGTCGGCATGGGCGGCTCCTGGGACGCCACGAACGTGATCGACGGCGATGTCGCCGTGGTCACCCCGATCGACCTCGACCACACCGACCGGCTCGGCGGGACGACCGCCGAGATCGCCGGCGAGAAGAGCGGCATCATCAAGCAGGACGCGACCGTCATCCTGGCCCAGCAGCCGGTGGACGCCGCGCAGGTGCTGTTGAAGAAGGCCGTCGACGTGGACGCCACGGTCGCCCGTGAGGGCCTGGAGTTCGGCGTCGTCGCCCGGCAGGTCGCCGTCGGCGGACAGCTGCTCACACTGCGCGGCCTCGGCGGCGAGTACCCGGAGCTGTACCTCCCGCTGCACGGCGCCCACCAGGCGCACAACGCGGCCGTCGCGCTCGCCGCCGTCGAGGCGTTCTTCGGCGTCGGCGCACAGCGCGCGGAGCCGCTGGACATCGACACCGTGCGCAAGGCCTTCGCTGCCGTGTCGTCCCCGGGACGGCTGGAGGTCGTACGGCGCTCTCCCACCGTCGTGCTGGACGCCGCGCACAACCCGGCCGGCGCGGAGGCCACCGCCGAGGCCGTGCGGGAGGCGTTCGACTTCACCCGGCTGATCGGGGTCGTCGGCGCGAGCGGCGACAAGAACGTGCGGGGCGTGCTGGAGGCCTTCGAGCCGATCTTCACCGAGGTCGTCGTCACGCAGAACTCCAGCCACCGTGCCATGGACGCGGACGAGCTGGCCGCGATCGCCGTCGAGGTGTTCGGCGACGAGCGGGTGCAGGTCGAGCCGCGGCTGCCGGACGCCCTGGAGGCCGCGATCACGCTGGCCGAGGAGGAGGGCGAGTTCGCCGGCGGCGGTGTGCTGGTGACCGGTTCCGTCATCACGGTCGGCGAGGCCCGGCTGCTGCTGGGCAAGGGCTGAGAGGCGAAGAGATGCGTACGCTCTGTTCCTCGACGCTGATCGGCGAGTTCTTCGTCATCGGCTTCGCCGGGCTCGTCGCCATGAAGGACCCGGACCTGTCCACCTCGACGGTGTGGCTGGTCAGCGGTGTCGCCATGCTGCTGTGCGTGCTGCTGTGCGGCATGGTGACCCGGCCCGGCGGGGTGGCCCTCGGCTGGGCCCTGCAGATCGCCCTGATCGCCTCCGGTGTGTTCGTCCCGACCATGTACTTCATGGGCGCGGTGTTCGCCGCGCTGTGGTGGGCATCGGTGCACTTCGGGAGAAAGGTGGACGAGGCGAAGGCGCGATTCGCCGCCCAGGCGGACTCCGGCTCCTCCACGGCTGACGCTGCGTAACAACGGCAGGCCACGCTCTTGTAACCTCGTCCCACCGCACACCCGTAAGCCGTGTTAGGAGCCCCTCGTGAGCCAGCGCACCCTCGTCCTGCTCAAGCCCGACGCCGTCCGTCGAGGCCTGACCGGCGAGATCATCAGCCGTATCGAGCGCAAGGCCGGCTGGCAGATCACCGCGCTGGAGCTGCGCACCCTGGACCAGGACACGCTGGAGCAGCACTACGGCGAGCACAAGGGCAAGCCGTTCTACGAGCCGCTGGTCGAGTTCATGTCCTCCGGGCCGGTCGTCGCGATGATCGTGGAGGGCGAGCGGGTGATCGAGGGGCTGCGCGTGCTGGCCGGCCCGACCGACCCGATCGCCGCCGCGCCCGGTTCCATCCGCGGTGACTACGGCGTGATCGTCCGCGAGAACCTGATCCACGCCTCCGACTCCGAGGAGTCCGCCGAACGCGAGGTGAAGATCTTCTTCCCGGGACGCGCGTGACGCTCGCGGCAGCCGCGGAAAGGTCCGGGCCGGCCCCGGACCTTTCCGGCATAGTCCGGGCATTTGAGGGAACGAGCGCCCCCGAACGCCCGTCTCCACAAGCGAGGCGGCACGCCATCTGGTGACAATGGCGGAGACCCTCGCGCAGTGTTCGTGCAGGCGCGTTTACGATGGAAGCCTTCACGTCACAGCACCCGCCTCGCCGACCTGACATGCCCTCAAAAGCGCAGGTTGGCCAGATGAATCCGGATGGGGAACTCAATGTCGTTCATCGGCCGTGACATGGCTGTCGACCTCGGGACCGCCAACACGCTGGTGTACGTCAGGGGTCGCGGAATCGTACTGAACGAACCGTCCGTCGTGGCGATCAACACCAACACGGGTGGGATCCTCGCGGTCGGTGCCGAAGCGAAGAAGATGATCGGCCGGACGCCGGGCAACATCGTGGCCGTCCGTCCGCTGAAGGACGGCGTCATCGCCGACTTCGAGATCACCGAGCGGATGCTCCGCTATTTCATCCTGAAGATCCACAAGCGGCGGTATCTGGCCCGGCCGCGGGTCGTCGTCTGCGTGCCCTCCGGCATCACGGGCGTCGAGCGCCGCGCGGTCATCGAGGCGTCCTCCCAGGCGGGCGCCCGCCAGGTGCACATCATCGAGGAGCCCATGGCGGCCGCCATCGGCTCCGGTCTGCCGGTCCACGAGGCGACGGGCAACATGGTGGTGGACATCGGCGGCGGCACCACGGAGGTCGCGGTCATCTCGCTCGGAGGCATCGTCACCGCCCAGTCCATCCGCGTCGCCGGCGACGAACTGGACAACGCCATCATCCAGTACATCAAGAAGGAGTACAGCCTCCTGCTGGGTGAGCGGACGGCGGAACAGATCAAGATCACGATCGGTTCGGCGTACGACCTCGACACCGACGAGCACACCGAAGTCCGCGGCCGGGACCTGGTGTCCGGGCTGCCGAAGACCGTCGTCATCTCCGCGGCCGAGGTCCGCAAGGCCATCGAGGAGCCGGTCAACGCGATCGTGGACGCGGTGAAGACCACCCTCGACAAGTGCCCGCCGGAGCTGTCCGGCGACATCATGGACCGAGGAATCGTTCTGACCGGCGGCGGAGCCCTGCTGCGCGGGCTCGACGAGCGACTGCGGCGCGAGACCGGCATGCCGATCCACATCGCCGAGGACCCGCTGGACAGCGTCGCGCTCGGTTCGGGGAAGTGCGTCGAGGAGTTCGAGGCGCTGCAGCAGGTTCTGGACGCCCAGCCGCGCAGATGACGCGACTCAGCGATTCCGCCGTACGAGACGTTCTCCTCTCGTGCGGCGGATCGTTGACATAGAGGCATAAGCTCCCCCAACGGGCCCCTTGGTTCCGCGCCGCACCATGCGCGTCGTCCCGGGGCCCCCGCATTCCTACTTGAGGAAGGGCACGGCCGCCGCACGTGAGGGACACGAAAGAGAGCCGGCTGCTCCTGGTCCTGCTGGTCGCCATTGCGTTCGCGCTGATCACGGTGGACATCCGGGGAGGCCGGAACTCCCCGGTCGACGGTGCCCGGCACGCCGCCGCGACGGCGTTCGGCCCGGTCGAGGACGGGCTGTCCTCCGCGGTCGACCCGGTCGCGAACGCCGTCTCCGCGATCCGTGACTCCGGCAGCCGGCACGACCGGCTCGCCGTGCTGGAGAAGGAGAACGCGGCCCTCAAGGCCAAGCTCGGCAGCGACGACCGCAACCGCAGCCGCCTGGCGCAGCTCGACAAGGTGATGAGGATCGCCGGCGAGGGGCAGTACGGCATCAAGGGCGCCCAGGTCATCGCCATCGGCTCGGCCCAGGGCTTCTCCTGGACCATCACCATCGACGCCGGCGCCGACGACGGCATCAGGCGGGACATGACCGTACTGAACGGGGACGGCCTGGTCGGCCGCGTCACCACCGTCGGCCCCAGCACCTCCACCGTGCTGCTCGCCAACGACCCCGACTTCACCGTCGGCACCCGCATGGAAGGCGACGACGAACTCGGCTTCGCCTCCGGGCAGGGCGACCGCCCGCTGCGGGTGGAGCTGCTCAACGGCAAGGCGGAGGTGAAGAAGGGCGACCGGCTCGTCACGTTCGGCTCGCAGGCCGACAAACCGTTCGTGCCCGGCGTCCCGGTCGGTGTCGTCTCCCGGGTCGACCCTTCCGGCGGCGGCCTGACCCGCACCCTCTACGTCACCCCGTACGTCAGCTTCACCAAGCTCGACATCGTCGGCGTGGTCGTCCAGGCGCCCAAGAAGGACCCGCGGGACACCGTGCTCCCGGCCAAGCCCAAGCCGGTCCCGACGCCGACGGTGACCGTGACGGTCTCCCCGTCGGCCGACGCCCCCGACACCGAAGAGCAGCAGTAGGAGCTGAATCCCCATGCGTGTCAACCGGATCCTGCTCTCCACCGCGCTGGTCGTCGTGGCCCTGGTCATCCAGGTGAGCGTCCTCGCCCGACTGCACCTGCCGGGTGCCGTCCCCGACCTGCTGCTGCTCACCGTGCTCGGCCTGGCGATGGTGTACGGCCATGTGGGCGGCTCCCTGGTCGGTTTCGGCGCCGGTCTGCTCGCCGACCTGGCCCCGCCCGCCGACCACGCCGCCGGCCGGTACGCGCTCGTGCTGTGCGTCATCGGCTACCTCGCCGGACTCGTCAGGCCGGAGAACGGCCGGCTGAAGTCGGCGGCCGGCCCCATGGCCGTCGTGGTCGCCGCCGCCCTCGGCTCCACCCTGCTCTACGCGGGGGTCGGCGCGCTCGTCGGCGACACCGCCGCCCGCCATGTGGGCCTGCCCGGGCTGCTGATCTCGGCCGCCCTGTACGACCTGCTGCTCGCCCCGTTCGTGGTGCCCGGCGTCATGTGGCTGGCCCGCCGCGCGGACAACGACCCGCTCACCGAGTCCGGGCCCGCCGCGAAGGCCGGGGACATCTCCTCCGGCTGGCTCTCCTCCGGCACCGGCCTGCGCATCGGCAGTCAGCGCGGCGGCTTCGGCGCGCTGAAGGCCAAGGCCCGCACGCGCTCCGCCCGGGTGGGCCGTATCAAGGGGGTCAAGCGGCTGTGACCGACGGTCACTTCGGCACCGGTGACCCAGTGCCGGACGAGTCCGCCTCGGACGAGTCCACCTCCGGAGAGTTCACCCGAACGGGTCGGCTTTCCTGGAACGCGGGTTCACAGGCCGATCGTTCATCATTCGCACACGTTCCCGTACACGCGCACTGAGAGGGGGAGGCAGCCGCAGTGACCAACATTCCCGAGACCGGTCGGACCCCACGCGTCCAGACCCGGCTCGTCGTGATCCAGATCCTGGTCCTCTCCCTCCTCGGCACGCTCGGCGGCCGGTTGTGGTACCTGCAGATCCGCGAGGGCGCCGCGTACCAGAAGGAGGCCTCCGGCAACCACGTCCAGCAGGTCGTCGACCCCGCCGTGCGCGGCGACATCCTGGACGCCCGCGGTGTGGCCCTCGCGGACAACGAGACCCGCCTGGTGGTCTCCGCCTCCCGTACCGACCTGCTGAAGCAGAAGGACGACGGCAAGGCCGTCCTCACCAAGCTGGCCGGCGTCCTCGGCATGAGCCCTCAGGAGATCATGCAGAAGGTCCGGCTGTGCGACGCCAAGACCCCCCAGCCCTGCTGGAACGGCTCGCCGTACCAGCCGATCCCCATCACCGACGAGGCCACCCCCAAGCAGGCCCTGCAGATCCGCGAGCGCTCCGAGGACTTCCCCGGCATCACCGCCGAGCCCGAGGCCGTCCGCCGCTACCCGGGCCCCGGCAAGTCCAACACCGCGCAGGTGCTCGGCTACCTCTCGCCCGTCACCGACGCCGAGATCCAGCAGGCCAAGGACACCGACTCGCCCTACCTGCGCTCCGACATGGTCGGCCGCTCCGGCCTGGAGCGGACCTACGACAAGGTGCTGCGCGGCAAGGCCGGCGTCACCCGCTACGAGGTCGACAACCTCGGCCGGGTCATCGGCAAGGCCAAGTCGGACGCGGCCGAGCCCGGTTCGAACCTGGTCACCAGCATCGACTCCCGGGTCCAGCGGGTCGCCGAGTACGAACTCGACAAGGCGATGAAGGCCGCCCGCCAGCAGTTCGACAAGATCACCGGCACCAACTACAAGGCGGACTCCGGCGCCGTCGTCGTGATGGAGGCCAAGACCGGCCGGATCGTCGCGATGGCCTCCGCGCCGACGTACGACCCGAACGTCTGGGTCGGCGGCATCTCCGCCAAGGACTACAAGGCCCTCACCGGCAAGAACTCCGACTACCCCCTGCTCAACCGGGCCATACAGGGCCAGGCCGCACCCGGGTCGACCTTCAAGGTGGTCTCCACGGCCGCCGCGGTCGAGGCCGGTTACGACTTCAACGGTGGCTACCCCTGCACCAGCTCCTACTCGGTGGGCGGCCAGGTCTTCAAGAACTTCGAGGGCGAGAGCTTCGGCGCGATCCCGCTGGGCCGCGCCCTGGAGGTCTCCTGCGACACCGTCTTCTACTACCTGGCCGACAAGGAGTGGAAGAAGGACGGCGGCATCAACCCCAAGAAGGGCCAGCCGAAGGACTACTTCTACAAGGCCGCCCACCAGTTCGGCCTCGGCCGCGAGACCGGAGTCGACCTGCCCAACGAGGTCACCGGCCGCGTCCCCGACCGCCAGTGGAAGCTGGACTACTGGAAGGCCAACAAGGACGCCTGGTGCAAGACGGGCAAGAAGGACGGCTCCTACGTCGAGAAGATCGCCTACGAGAACTGCCTCGAAGGCAACAAGATGCGCGAGGGCGACTCGATCAACTACTCCATCGGCCAGGGCGACACCCTCGTCACGCCGATCCAGGAGGCCGTGATCTACGGAGCCGTCGCCAACGGCGGCACCATGTACCAGCCGACCATCGGCAAGGCGATCGTCAGCGCCGACGGCAAGACGGTGCGGGAGATCAAGCCCAAGAAGAAGGGCAGGCTGCCGGTCAGCCAGGCCACCCTCAAGGGCATGAACGACGCCTTCGCCGGCGTCATCACCCGCGGTACGGCGGCCTGGAAGTTCGGCGGCTGGCCCCAGGACAAGATCCCGCTGCACGCCAAGACCGGTACGGCGGAGGTCTACGGCAAGCAGACCACGTCCTGGCTGGCCACCTACTCCAAGGACTACACGGTGATCATGACGATCGCCCAGGCCGGTACGGGTTCCGGCGCCTCCGGTGAGGCCGTGCGCAACATCTACAGCGCGCTCTACGGCGTCCAGGGCGACGGCTCCATCGACCACGGGAAGGCGCTGCTGCCCGAGCCGCAGACGGGCCTGCCCAAGGTCCGCACGGACGGCACCATCGCCGCCCCCAAGATCACCGGGGACCCGGCCAAGGACGCCGAGACCGCCCAGAAGAACAACCCCACCAACGGCGACGACCAGCAGCCCGCGGGCACCACACCCTCACCCGGCACGGGCAACCGCGACACCCGCCGCCGGTCCCGCACGAGGGGAAGCCGGAGGAGGCCCTCATGACCGGCGCGAACAGCTTCTCCGTCTCCGGGTACGGCCCCGAGCGGGCCGGCTGGACCAGGATCTTCGCCCGCGACTCGCTCACCCGCCGACTGGACTGGCCGATCCTGTTCGCGGCCACCGGCCTGTCCCTGCTGGGCTCCCTGCTGGTGTACTCGGCGACCCGCAACCGCACCGAGCTGAACCAGGGCGACCCGTACTTCTTCCTGCTCCGGCACCTGATGAACCTCGGCATCGGGATCGCCCTGATGATCGCCACGCTCTGGCTCGGCCACCGCGCCCTGCGCAACGCCGTGCCGATCCTCTACGGCCTGTCGGTGCTCCTCGCCCTGGTGGTCCTCACCCCGCTCGGCGCGACCATCAACGGCCAGCGCAACTGGCTGGTCATCGGCGGCTTCTCGCTCCAGCCCGCCGAGTTCCTCAAGATCTCGATCATCCTGGGCATGGCCATGCTGCTGGCCGCCCGGGTGGACGCGGGCGACAAGCCGTACCCCGACCACCGGACCGTGTTCCAGTCCCTGTGCCTGGCCGCCGTACCGATCCTGATCCTGCTGCTCATGCCCGACCTCGGCTCGGTCCTGGCCATGGTCGCGATCATCCTGGGCGTGCTGCTCGCCTCCGGCTCCTCCAACCGCTGGGTCTTCGGCCTGCTCACCGCCGGCGTCATCGGCTGCATCGCGATCTGGCAGCTGCACATCCTGGACGAGTACCAGATCAACAGGTTCGCGGCCTTCGCCAACCCGGACCTGGACCCGGCCGGCGTCGGCTACAACACCAACCAGGCCCGTATCGCCATCGGCTCCGGCGGACTGACCGGGGCCGGGCTCTTCCACGGCTCGCAGACCACCGGCCAGTTCGTGCCCGAGCAGCAGACCGACTTCGTGTTCACGGTCGCGGGGGAGGAGCTGGGCTTCGTCGGCGCGGGCTTCATCATCTTCCTGCTCGGCGTCGTCCTGTGGCGGGCCTGCCGGATAGCGCGTGACTCGACCGAGCTGTACGGGACGACGGTCGCCGCAGGGATCGTCGCCTGGTTCGCCTTCCAGGCCTTCGAGAACATCGGCATGACCCTCGGCATCATGCCGGTCACGGGCCTGCCCCTGCCGTTCGTGTCGTACGGCGGCTCCTCGATGTTCGCGGTGTGGGTGGCGATCGGACTACTGCAGTCGATCAAGGTGCAGCGCCCCATGTCGGCGTAGCCCACCGGCGGCCCGGCGCGGGGCCCCACCCCTCGGCCGCCGGGCTGCCGAACTGGCGGTCCGCCGGTCCACCGCCCAGCGGCCACCGGACCGATGGCGCTCTCCACCGCACCGGTCCGGGGCCCCCTGCCCCACCGGTCACCGGAGCACTAGATTCAGTGCATGGCGGATACGAAACGCGAGATCGAGCGCAAGTACGAATCCGATGGCAGCGGGCTGCCCGACCTGACCGGTGTCGGCGGGGTGGCGGCCGTCGTCGACAAGGGCCTCGTCGACCTGGACGCCACCTACTACGACACCGCCGACGAACGCCTGACCGCGCACTCCCTCACCCTGCGCCGCCGCACCGGCGGCTCGGACGCCGGCTGGCACCTGAAGTTCCCGGTCGCCCCCGGAGTCCGCGACGAGATCCGGGCCCCGCTCTCCGACACCGTCCCCGAGGAGATCGCCGCCCTCGTCCGCTCCCGCGTCCGGAACGCCGAGCTGATCCCGCTGGTCCGGCTGCGCTCCGCCCGCGCCGTACGCCACCTGACCGACGCCGACGGCACCCTGCTGGCCGAGGCGAGCCTCGACACCGTGACCGCCGAGCGGCTCACCGGCGAACGCCGGACCGCCCAGTGGACCGAGATCGAGGTGGAGCTGGCCGACGGCGGCGACCCGGCCCTCCTCGACCGGCTGGAGAAACGGCTGCGCAAGTCCGGTGTACGCCCCGCCGCCGCGCCGTCGAAACTGGCCCGCGCCCTGGAGCTGACCGGCGGCAGCCGACGCGGGCACCGGCGCGGCAAGGCCGGCCCCCGGCCACCGGTGACCGCGGGCGACCACGTCCTCGCCTACCTCCGCACCCAGCGCGACACCCTGGTCGAGCTGGACCCCGCCGTCCGCCGCGGCCTGCCCGACTCCGTGCACCGGATGCGGGTCGCCACCCGCCGCGCCCGCAGCACCCTGCGCACCTTCGGCACCCTCCTGGACCGCACCGTCACCGACCCCGTCGGCGCCGAGCTGAAATGGCTCGCCGGCCAGCTGGGCGTCGACCGCGACCGGGAGGTGCTGGCCGACCGCCTGACCAGCGCCCTCGAAGCGCTCCCGCCCGCCCTGGTCACCGGCCCCGTCCCCGAACGCCTCACCGCCTGGGCCGAGGCCCGGCACAGCGGCGCCCACGCCCACCTGACCGGCGTCCTGGACTCCCGCCGCCATCTGACCCTGCTCGACACCCTGGACGCCCTGCTCACGGACCCGCCCCTGCGCAAGGCGGCCGGCAGGAAACCGCAGAAGGCGCTCACCAAGGCCGTACGCAAGGACGAGAAGAAACTCACGGCCGTCATGGAGCACGCGCTGAAGCTGCCGCCGGGCCAGGACCGCGACCTCGCCCTGCACGAGGCCCGCAAGAAGGCCAAGCGCACCCGCTACGCCGCCGAGGCCGCCACCGAGGCCCTGGGCACCCCCGCCCGCACCCTCACCCGGTCCATGAAGTCCCTGACCACCCTCCTCGGCGACCACCAGGACGGCGTCATGGCCCGCCGGACCCTGCGCGAGCTGGCCGCGGTGGCCGACGCGGCCGGTGAGAGCACCTTCACACACGGCCTGCTGTACGGCAGGGAGGAGGCCCGCGCCGCGGCGACGGAGGCGGAGCTGGCCCGGCGCTGGAAGGAGATCGGGCCCGGGGTGAGCGGCTGAGCGTTCGGGGGAGCCCGCCGGTCGGGTTACGCTAGATGGTCACCCGCCCCCAGCCTCCGGCCGGGGGATCCCCCAGTCAGCTCATGAAGGTTCGCGAGATGCCTGTCGAGTCGGTTTTCCCGCAGCTCGAAGCTCTGCTCCCGCACGTGCAGAAGCCGATCCAGTACGTCGGTGGGGAGCTCAACTCCACGGTCAAGCCGTGGGACGAGTGCGACGTCCGCTGGGCGCTCATGTACCCGGACGCGTACGAGGTCGGTCTGCCCAACCAGGGCGTCATGATCCTCTACGAGGTCCTCAACGAGCAGCAGGGCGTCCTCGCCGAGCGCACCTACAGCGTGTGGCCGGACCTGGAGGCGCTGATGCGGGAGCACGGCGTTCCCCAGTTCACGGTCGACAGCCACCGCCCGGTCAAGGCCTTCGACGTGTTCGGCCTCAGCTTCTCCACGGAGCTGGGCTACACGAACATGCTCACCGCCCTCGACCTGGCCGGCATCCCGCTGGAGTCCAAGGACCGCACGATCGACGACCCGATCGTCCTGGCCGGCGGCCACGCGGCCTTCAACCCGGAGCCGATCGCCGACTTCATCGACGCGGCCGTGATCGGCGACGGCGAGCAGGCCGTCCTGGACATGACCCGGATCATCCGCGCGTGGAAGGCCGAGGGCCGCCCCGGCGGCCGCGAGGAGGTCCTCCTCCGCCTCGCCAAGACCGGCGGCGTCTACATCCCGGCGTTCTACGACGTCGAGTACCTCCCCGACGGCCGTATCGCGCGCGTCGTACCCAACAGGTCGGGCGTCCCGTGGCGTGTGTCCAAGCACACGGTCATGGACCTGGACGAGTGGCCGTACCCCAAGCAGCCCCTCGTCCCCCTGGCCGAGACGGTCCACGAGCGCATGTCGGTGGAGATCTTCCGCGGCTGCACCCGCGGCTGCCGCTTCTGCCAGGCCGGCATGATCACCCGCCCGGTCCGCGAGCGCTCCATCACCGGCATCGGCGACATGGTGGAGAAGGGCCTGAAGGCGACGGGCTTCGAGGAGGTGGGCCTCCTCTCCCTGTCCTCGGCGGACCACTCGGAGATCGGCGACATCGCCAAGGGCCTGGCGGACCGCTACGAGGACGACAAGGTCGGCCTCTCCCTCCCCTCCACCCGCGTCGACGCCTTCAACATCGACCTGGCGAACGAGCTGACGCGCAACGGCCGCCGCTCCGGCCTCACCTTCGCCCCCGAGGGCGGCTCGGAGCGCATCCGCAAGGTCATCAACAAGATGGTCTCGGAGGAGGACCTGATCCGCACGGTCGCCACGGCCTACGGCAACGGCTGGCGCCAGGTGAAGCTGTACTTCATGTGCGGCCTGCCCACGGAGACCGACGACGACGTCCTCCAGATCGCCGACATGGCGACCAAGGTCATCGCCAAGGGCCGCGAGGTCTCCCGCTCGAACGACATCCGCTGCACGGTCTCGATCGGCGGCTTCGTCCCCAAGCCCCACACCCCCTTCCAGTGGGCCCCGCAGCTCTCGGCGGAGGAGACGGACGCCCGCCTGGAGAAGCTCCGCGACAAGATCCGCGGCGACAAGAAGTACGGCCGCTCCATCGGCTTCCGCTACCACGACGGCAAGCCCGGCATCGTCGAGGGCCTCCTGTCCCGCGGCGACCGCCGCATCGGCGCCGTCATCCGCGCGGTCTACGACGACGGCGGCCGCTTCGACGGCTGGCGCGAGCACTTCTCCTACGACCGCTGGATGGCCTGCGCGGAGAAGGCGCTGGCCCCCTTCGGCGTGGACGTCGACTGGTACACCACGCGCGAGCGCACCTACGAGGAGGTCCTCCCCTGGGACCACCTCGACTCCGGCCTGGACAAGGACTGGCTCTGGGAGGACTGGCAGGACGCCCTCGACGAAACAGAGGTCGAGGACTGCCGCTGGACCCCGTGCTTCGACTGCGGCGTCTGCCCCGCCATGGACACGAACATCCAGGTGGGTCCGACGGGCAAGAAACTGCTGCCCTTGACGGTCAAGAACGCGGGTCCGGCGCCAGCCGCGAGCGGTCACGCTCACTGACGTTGGCGTGGCGCTCGATCGGGGGATGAGGCGCTGGCGGGGGCGAGCGAGGAGGAGAATTTTGGCGGCGCTGACGACGGTCGGCGTATCGCGTCCCCGCCCGCCGTCGCGGTCGGCACCTCTCGGACGCCGCTGCCGAGCCCAAGGAGCGCCTCATGGATCGTCTCCGAGGCGCAGTGGGCATGAGGATTCGGTATCCACGCGGCGGCCGTCTACGACCGCACGCACCGCTGGTTAGCCCTGCCCTGTAGCGAGCTGAGTGACCCGTTCGAGACGAACTGGGGGGCGTGCTGCCCGGTGTCGACCGAGGAATAACGGCGGCCCTGAACGCGACAACTGCCCCTGCTGACATGAGCCCCATCCGGGTTGCCGGCAGCCCTGTGCCTCCGCCTCGGTGAGCCTTTCGTATGATCTGAAGATCAGTTGGGACGCGAGATGCCGACATGGTGGGGGAATACGGCATGGGGGCACCAGACACGAGCGTGGGTGAGAACGGCGGTCCCGACCTGCGCGTGTCGTCTACAGGCCTGACCAAGCTCGCCGGCGACCTCGGCGAGATGCAGGACCACCTGGACAAACAGATCAAGCGTATGGATGAACTCGTCGACCGTATCGAGGCCGGCTGGCGGGGGCCGGCGGCAACGGCGTACCGGGAGTTCCATCGTGCTGCCGCGGGCGACGCCGTACGTATCCGGGAAGTGGTGGCGGGTCTGGAGCAAGCCGTTCGGATGAGTCGTGACGGCTTCAGCGCCGACGATCTGCATGTGCTCGAACAGATGCGTCGGATCCACGTGGACCTCAACAGCGAGGTCGACAAACTCTCCACGCCGAATACAGGAGCCGACGACGCACTGGCTCGCCCACGAAGCAACTTGGACGGTTTCTGACACTCGCAGCGCCAAGTGCCGGCCTCGCAAGTACTGTCACCGACTCCAAGGGGGAATCATGTCGACTGGTGCCGACGGCGACCACATATCTGTCTCGTTCGCCACGCTCCATGAACTGGCCGTCGAGCTGGAAGACATCCTGAAACAGCTCAACGGCAAGCTGGACGACCTCTACGAACGCGTCGAACCGGTCGTCCTGTCCTGGAAGGGCGAAGCCCGCGAGGTCTTCGTCGAGAAGCTCGACGAGTGGGACCGCTCTGCGCAGGACCTGCAGGCGGCCCAGAAGTGGTTGCACCAATACGTCACCACCGGCCACGCCAATTACGCGGCAGTACACAAAGCGGTCCTGCGCGGCTGGGGAGCCGCCTGATGGCCACCCCGGCGACCCCCGGGCAGGGGAAGATCGATGTGACGCCATCGGTCCTCTACCAGGTCTCCACGAACGTGGCCGGCCAACAGGACCCTCTCGACCGGGGGATCAAGGCGTTTCTCGACGAGTTGGCACGGTACCCCGACGGCGGCGGCAACGGCTCGGCGATGAAGGACTTCACCCAGGCTTACGTGAATGTCTCCAATCGATTCCTCGAGGTGTGGGCCAAGTCCGTGGTGAGCGTCGGTGGTGCCGGCGTCGGATTCACCAGCACCGCCAACAACTACGTCGCGGCCGACGCCGCCACACACCCTTCACCAACGGGCCATGCGACCCAGCGTCCCCTTCCGCATGTGATCGACACACCACCCAAGTACGGGCCGGTCACCGATTTCAAGTGGGGGGACTTCGACGCCGGCCAAGACTTCGCACAAAAAGCCCTGGAAGGGCTGGAAGTCGCGGTGCTCGCCATCCTGCGCCCTCTGCTGGAACACGAGTGCCGTTGGGGCAAGGCGGCAAAGATCCTCCCACTGCCCAATCACCTGCAGCTGTACAAGGTCTCTGAGACCTGGAGGATGCCGCAGACCACGCTCAGCATGGTGGACGGGATGCTGACCAGCTTCATTGGCGACATCACCGACCAGTCCAACCAGGAGTGGTACGACGCGATGCGGCAGTTCTGCAGCACGCTGTGGGGCACGTCCGCCTGGGGGCAGAACCGAGATGGCTACGACTGGGCGAACGACGGCGCGCGCAAGAGAGGGACCAGCCACCCGGTCTTCGCAGTCCTGTTCGACACCTGTGACGCCATGGTCGATGCCGTGTACAACGTGGCCCAGGCGGCGGAAGACGTTCGTGACGACCTGCACCGGATCTATCGACAAGCCGTGCTGGACAGCATCAAGCAGCTCGATCCGCGAGAATTGGACGTCACGGACGCCAAGAGCCTGGTGAAGGGGCTGTGGCACGTGGGAAAGGGCCTGGTCGCGGATGTATCAGTCGGTATCGTCCTGAACATCGACGAAGACGCCATGAACGACGCCGTCGCCACCTACAACAACCGGGTTCACCGTCAGGTTCGAGGTATCAAGGACCTGATGTCGGCGCTGGACGAGGCGTATACGAGCGCCCCGACATTCATCGCGGAGTCCGCCCGCGCCGAGGCGTTCGGCGCGCGGGCCCTGACCGACTTCAAAGGAAACCCGCTGTACACCGTGCCGGGCGACAGCGAGGCCAACCACGCATATCCAATCGACCTGGCGAGTCAAGAAGGAATCCACGGCAGTCATGTCATCGATAAACACGTAGGCAAGACTGATGAGCAGCTGGCGCAGCGACTCAGGGATCAGCCGTCGATTCCCGCTGCTTCGAGCTTCACCGATCTGGCGGGCGCCCAGAAGTACACGCAAGACACGGTTGAATATGTGGGCCCTCCGGCTAATTCAGGCCAGCAGAACGAGGGTGTGGACAATCAGGCAAAAATCAAGAAATGGCTCTCAAAGCCGCGCGCCGACAATTCGATTCTGAAGCTGGATCCGGTGGAGTTCAGTTCTGTGACCGGGCGTACCATTACGTCAGCGAACCCGAGGGTGGGTGCGGCGCAGGACGCGCACTCGGTGGAGGTTGTACTCAAGTACAAGAACGGCCTTCGTCCGCCCTATGTGGTCTACACGTCCATGCCGAGGCTTCCGTGAGAACACCAGGGGAAAATCTGTGACGAAAAGGAAGGCGGATCTGCCGGCGTGCGTACGGGGACGTTTCGATGAACGTCAGTCCTTCGCCGCGCTCGTGGCCCGCGACGGCGCGGACTGGCTTGACACGGTGATGGAAGCGATCCAGGGGAATCCCGTACTCCGGCAGGTCGACCGCCAGGAGTTGCGGGACAGTATCCTGGAGGTCTCACCCAGCCAGGCCATGGAGCTAGCCGCGCTGATTTCGGTTGGATCTCTTCTGTACGGCCCTTGCGCATCCCTTCGCGCACCGGATGAGGAACGCGACGCCTGTCTGCGGGAACTCTTGAGGGCCGTGGGGAGTGGCGCACGTTTCTTCACCAATCATGGGCATGCGGAAGACGGTGAAGAGGGTGACTTCTTGGCCTCGTCCTTTCACGCCAACGTCCTCGCCGGGACCACCATCGACATCTGCCTGGTCGGGGTGTCGGACGAGAACGTCCTGGTTCTCTGGCGTTTCGAGGACGACTAGCCGTTGGCAATCACCCGATCGCCGCCGTCACAGCACAAGGGAGAGGACTGAAGGTGCGCACCCGTTCCGCAACCTACCCCGACCGCGAGACCGCCCAGTGGGCCACCCAGCAGGTCGTCACCGTGAACGAGCAGCTGGTCCACCGCTGGCTCGCCCAGTCGACACGCTCGCGCCTGACCATCGAGGCATCGTGGCCGTCCCGGTCCGAGCCGGTCGGACGCGTCCTCCTGCAGGCGATGATGCTGGCGGGGCGGGAGCCCGTCGATGTTCGGGCCGCCCGCGTCACTCTGAAGCGGGATGCCTCCCTCCCACACGGCTTCGCCGTCCATGCCACCTTTCCCATCTACCTGTAGCGATCGCAGAGGCTGACCACCGTGCCCCTGAGCCCCCTCGAACACGACCGCCGCTATGGCGAGCTCGACCAGGTCATGCGCGCCTACCTCGGACATCCGGCGGACGACACCCCGGACAGGCCCGGCGCAGCCCTGACCGCGTACCTCCGGCAGACCTGGCACAGCCGACCGTGGGCTCTGGCCATCGCCGAGCGACAGTTGCGTGACTACGCCGAGAATCCGCCGGGGCGGCTGCGGTTGCGACTCGGGGAGTTCTACGCAATCCCCGACATCGGCCTTGCCGAGGGCGAGATCCAACAGTGGCTCCTCTGCCTCGCCGACCACATCAAGCGCAGTATCGAGGCGGGCGAGGTCCCGCCGTCGGCCATCCCTGCCACCCACTGGGAGTGGCAAGCCCGTTTTCCCGAGCTGGGCCAGTTCCTCGGCGGCTGGTTCTCGCAGGACATGCCCGGCGAGTTCACCGACCATGCCACGGCCGTCCAGGACTACCGCGACTCGACAGACCCGCATCTCATCGCCCGACTGATCGGGGAACTGCACGAACTCCTCGCGCTCGGTCTCGATGAGTCCGACTACGCCATCGCCGTGGCCGAGTTGGGCATGGAGGTCGATCCCCCGGCCCCATACTCACCGGATGCCTGGCTCGCACTTGTCGCCGACCTGCTCATCGGGTCGGGCTTGTAGGGCGTCGTCGGGTAAGAGCGCTGCGGTCCTCTTCAGCTCCTCCAAGAGGACCAAGTCCGCCCGGTGCACTCGGATTCAACTGAGTACCGGTGCGGTCAGTTGCTGAGCGCGTCCTCGTTCGTTTCGCGATGACCAATACGACAGTGGTTGTGGGCCCGTTGGTGAATGGCCGCAGATGGACACCCACATCCAGATCGGCCCGACCGGCAAGAAGTTGCTCCCGCTGACGGTCAAGAACGCTGGGCCGACGCCGGCGGCGAGTGGTCACTCGCACTGATGTCAGCGAGGCGTTCGATCGGGTGGCAGCTGTAGGGCATCGTCTCGGAGGCGGACCGGACGTGACCCTTGCGGACGCCTGATCGGCCGTACGACGCGTTGAGCCCCCTCCCTGTCAGGGAGGGGGCTCGCTGCTGTAGGGGTCCCGCAACCCCCGGACGGCGTGGCTGGCCCGCGACTGGTTCCGCGGTCACGCCGAGTGCGGTGGCACGCTCCTCGGAGCGGCATCGGCACCCTCACCTCCCGAGTACTCCCGGGAGGACACACGCACCGACCGCCCGGCACGCCGAGCCCCCTTCCGGCGGAGAAAGGGGCTCCCGGGCGGCCGGCGGGTGTCAGCGCTTGAAGGGACTCCTGGCCTCTTCCTTCGCGCCCCGCGCCCTGCCGCGTGCCTCGAGGGCGGCGCCCTTGGCCGCGAGGGTTTCCTTGTGTGCCGCGTGGGCCGCCTTCCGCACGGCCTTTCCGAGTACCTGTTCGGCCTTTGCCTTGGCCCGTTCTCCGGCGCTCATGTCCGTACCTCCGCGAGTCAACCCTGCGTATGCCCGCGCGGCAGGGGAGGAAACCACGCTGCGGGGTCCGGGGTCGGCACTGCGTCACCGCCCTTTTCAGGCGGGGGTTTGTGGGCACCCAGGCGGTATGGGCACCCCCGCTCCGATCGGGGCGCCGACGCTGGGGCTGGCGGCGGCGCCCGAGAGCGTGTCGGCGGCTCGGCGGTTCGTGCGGTCGGTGGCGGAGGGGACCGGCCCGGACGTGGTGGACACCGCCGAGCTGCTGGTCGGCGAGCTGGTGACCAACGCGGTGATCCACGCCCGTACGGAGGTCGAGGTGCGGGCCTGGTGCGCCCGGGGGCGGGTGTGCGTGCGGGTCAGCGATCGGCGGCCGGACCGGGGGGTGGTGCCGCACGACCGGCATCCGTACGCCTGCACCGGCAGAGGACTGCTCCTGGTGGAGGAGCTGGCCGCCGGCCATGGCGTGCAGAGGAGCGAGGACGGCAAGACGGTCTGGTTCGAGCTGTGGCCGGACGCGCCGGCGCCGCCCGCGTCCGCGTGGGAGACCGTGGCGCCGTCCGACCGTACGGTGACGGTGGCGCTCAGGGACATGCCGTACGCCCTGTACTGGGCCGCGCAACAGCACTGGGAAGGGCTGCTGCGCGAGCTGCTCCTCACCGCGCCCGGCGCACCGCCGCGTGACCTCGTCGTCGCCCAGGACGCCTGCAACATCGTCTGCGCCTGCATGACGACCGCGGTGGAGCAGGAGACCCCCGACAGCTCGACGCTCTCCCTGCGCGTGGCGTTCCCGGAGGATGCCGCCGCGGCCGTGACGGTCCTGCGCCGTGTGCTCGACGAGGCGGAGGCCGCGGCACAGCAGGAGAGCCTGCTCGCGCTCCCGGCGCTGCCGCAGATCCGGGCCTTCCGGGACTGGCTGCTCGACCAGATCGCCGGCCAGCTGTCCGGGAGGGCGGCGACCCCCTGGACCCGGCTGCCCGGCGCGCCGAGCGCCACCCCGGTCGAGCTGGCGCCCTGGGACGCCGGCGAGGTGGAGGCCAGCGGTGTGCCGACCATCGCGGCCGACGACGGCAACCGGATCATCGCGGTGAACGGCTCCGCCGCGAGCCTGCTGGGCTGGCACCCGCAGGAACTCGTGGGGCAGCGGCTGACCGTCCTCATGCCCGAGCACCTGCGCGACCGCCACGCGGCGGCCTTCACCTCGTTGCTGCTCACCGGCCAGGCCCGCATCCTGGGTCGGTCGATACCGGTGCCCGCGCTCCACCGGGACGGGCGGGTGGTCCCCGTCCGCCTGTACATCCAGACACAGGAGGCGGTCGACGGGCGCACCGTGTTCGTCGCCCAGCTCACCACGAGGACCGCCGCCCCCGCCGCGCCGCGCACTCCCCAGGAGGGCGGTCACACGACCCGGCCCGTGCCGGGGCCGGTCCGTCTGCCGGCCATGACGAAGAAGACCGGGAAGGTGGTCGCCGACGCCGCCGGGGCGGAGTGGCTGTCCCTGTTCGCCGACACCTCCAGGGCCCTGACCAGCACCCTCGACGTGGACGACAGGCTGCGGCGGGTGTGCCATGTGCTGACCCGGCAGCTGGCCGACTGGTGCGCGGGCGACCTCCTGGACGAGCACGGACGGGTGGAGCGCGTCTGCGTCGTGCACCGCGATCCGCAGGTGCTGGTCGGCGAGGAGCACCTGGGCACGCTGCCTCCGGTGTCCGAGGCGACACAGGGCGCCCTGCCCCGGGTGCTGCGCGGGGCGGGCCCGCTGCTGATCTCGGACATGTCCCGGTTCGACCGGCCGCTGAGCTCCCTGGACGCCCGGCAGGTCGATCTGGTGCGGCAGCTGGGGGGAGGCAGCGCCGTCGTCGCTCCGCTCAGGGCCCACCGGGGGGTCTTCGGCGCCCTGACCCTGGTCCGCGCCCGGGACGAACCGCCGTTCGCCAGGGAGGACGTCCTGCGGATCGCGGAACTGGTCCGCGGTGTCGCCCTCGGGCTGGACAACGCCCGTCTGCACCGGTACGCCCAGCACACCGCCGTACACCTCCAGCGGGCCCTGCTGCCGGAGCTGCCGGAGGTCGCCCACCTGGAGATGGTCGCCCGCTACGTCCCCTCCAGCACCACCGCGGAGGTCGGCGGGGACTGGTACGACGCCTTCGCGCTGCCCGGCGGCCGCACGGCGCTGGTGATCGGCGACGTGTCCGGGCACGACCTGCAGGCCGCGGTCTCCATGAGCACCCTGCGCAACACGCTGCGCGGTATCGCCGTCGACCGCCCCGAGCCGCCCGGTGACGTCCTGCGCCGCCTGGACCTCGCCAGCCGCACCCTGTACCCGCAGTCCACCGCCACCTGCGTCTACGCCCTGGTCAAGGACGGTGACGCCGGCCCGTGCGAACTGCACCACGCCTCCGCCGGGCACCTGCCACCCCTGCTGACCACCCGGGAGGGCGACACCCGCTACCTCAACACCGGCCGGGGCCTGCTGATCGGCATGGACCCCGACTTCCCCCGGCCGTCCGCCTGCGACCGGCTGCCGCCCCACTCCACGCTGCTGCTCTACACCGACGGCCTCATCGAACGCCGCGGGGAGTCGCTGGACGACGCGATGGCGAGGCTCCGCCGGTACACGGCCGCGCACGCACACGTCCCCCTCGACGTGTTCTGTGACGACCTGATCATCACCTTCGGGGCCGACGCGGCCGACGACATCGCCCTGCTCGCGCTGCGTCCCACCACACCGGCCGGGCCGCCGGCCACCGCCGCCTGAGGGGGCACTGCCCACCCACCATCCGTTCGCACCCGCGTCGCCCCGCACCCGACGGGAGGAGACCCCATGACCCAGCAGACGGCGACGAAGGCCTCCGCGCGGAAGCCCGTCAGCACCGGCGGCGTCTTCCTGTCGTTCGCGCCCTGGATCATCTTCGGAGTGGTCGCGAGCCCCAGCACCTGGGAGTACGCGGCACTCGCCGCGCTCGTCGCCTCGATCGTGCTGTCGGGACAGGACATGCTGCACGGCAGGCTCCGCGTCCTGGACATCACCGGCATCGTGTTCTTCGCCGTGCTGTCCGTCCTCGCGCTGGCCCTGGACCGCGGGGAGCTGGCCTGGCTGGAGACGTACGCGCAGGTCATCTCCAGCGGGCTGGTGGCCGTCGTGGCGCTCGGCTCGCTGCTCACCGACCCGTTCACCGCGCAGTACGCCCGCGAACAGACACCCCGCGAGGTGTGGGACTCGCCCGTCTTCCGGCACGTCAACCGGGTGCTGACGGCCGTGTGGGGCGCCGCCTTCGCGCTGATGACGGTCTCGACCTGGCTGGCCGTCCGCTACCCCTCCCAGGACGACTGGTTCAACTGGGTCGTGCCCATCGCCCTGCTGGTCGGGGCCGTGAAGTTCACCCGGCGGTATCCGGAGGCGTACAAAGCGCGTGCCGTCTGACGGGATCCGAACGGCCGTCCCCGGCGTCTGTCCCTGTATGGACCCGCAGAAACCGCCACCTCCGCCACAGCAGCCCGATGGGTGCCTCGTCGCCGCCGTCCGCATCCCGGTGCGGATCGTCGTCCTCGTGCTCGTGGTGCCGGTGCGGATGGTGTGGGACGCGCTCGTCGTCACCGGGCGCGTGCTGCGGGACACCGTCTTCCGGCCACTCGGGCGGGCGCTGCGGGACTTCGTCCTCCGGCCGGTCGGGCGGGCGCTGCTCTGGCTCGGCAGGGCCGTGTTCGTCTGGCCGTTCGCGGGCCTGTGGCGGTACGTCCTGGTCCCCGCCGGCATGGCGCTCGCCTGGCTCGGGAGGGTCCTCGTCGTCGTACCGGCCGTGTGGTTCCACCGGTACGTCCTCACGCCCGTCGGACACGGCTTCGCGTGGGTGTACGCGCGCGTGCTCACCCCGGCCGGACACGCGCTGACCTGGCTGCTGAAGGGCGTCGGCCTGGTCCTGGCCGCCATCGGAACGGGGGTGTACACGGCCGTCGCCTGGCTGGCGCGGTACCTCCTCGTGGTGCCCGCGCGGTGGCTGTACGCCTGGGTCCTCGCGCCCGTCGGCCGGGCCGTCGCCTGGTGCGCACGGGGAGTCGGACGGCTGCTCGGGATGCTCGTCACCGGTGCCGGACTGGCCCTGTACTGGACCGCCCGCGTCCTGCTCGTGCTGCCCCCGCTGGCACTGTGGCGCCGGGTGCTCGTGCCCGTGGGCCGGTTCCTCGCGGTCCTCGCGCGGGAGGCGGGGGAGGCCCTCGGGCACGCCTGGCGGATCGCCGGACGGATCTCCCGGGCCGTGGGACGGGCTCTGGGCACCCTCTTCCGGTGGATCTTCGTGGAGCCCGTGCGCTGGGTGTACCGGACCGTCCTCACGCCGGCCGGACACGTCGTACGGGACGCCGTCCTGCGGCCCGTCGCCGCGGGCGCACGCGCGGTGGGCCGGGTCGCGCGCGAGGCGCTGGCAGCGGCCCGGGACACCGTGCGGCAGGCCCGCGCGGACGTCCGCCGCATGCTCTTCGGCGAGCCCCGGCAGCCGGCCGCGGTGGACCTGCGGGAACTCCCGGGCCGCGACACACGTACTCTTGGTAGGAGTACGACCGCTCTCACGAAGGACTGAACGACACTGGGCAAGCGACAGCCCGAGGGCCCGCCGCCCGCACCAGCGGTGCAGCGCATCCGACTGCGCTACACCAAGCGCGGCCGCCTGAGGTTCACCAGCCACCGAGACTTCCAGCGCGCCTTCGAGCGGGCGCTGCGCCGTGCCGAGGTGCCCATGGCGTACTCGGCGGGGTTCACGCCGCATCCGAAGGTGTCGTATGCCAATGCCGCACCCACCGGCACGGGCAGTGAGGCGGAGTACCTGGAGATCGCGCTCACCGAAGCGCGTGATCCGGAGACCCTGCGAGTCCTCCTCGACGAGTCGCTGCCCGCCGGGCTCGACGTCATCGAGGCGGTCGAGGCGCGGACCTCCGGCCTCGCCGACCGGCTGACGGCCTCCGTCTGGGAGCTGCGGCTGGACGGTGTCGACCCGGTCGACGCCGAGCGCGCGGTCGAGGCCTTCACCAAGGCCGACGCCGTCGAGGTGCAGCGGATGACCAAGAACGGTGTCCGCACCTTCGACGCCCGTCCGGCCGTGGTGAGCCTGGAGACAACGGAAACACACGGTTCGCAGGCTGATAGGCCGAGCGACCAGCCCTGTGCGATACTGCGGCTGGTTGTTCGGCACGTGACGCCTGCCGTACGACCCGACGACGTCCTGTCCGGTCTCCGCGCCGTGGCCGACCTGGCGCCGCCGGTCCCCGCAGCGGTGACCAGGCTGGCGCAGGGGCTGTTCGATGAAGAGACCGGCACGGTGACCGACCCGCTCGCGCCCGACCGCGAGGCTGCCGGGGCCCTGACGGCCCAGCCGGCCGCCGCCGCGACGGCGCCGACGCCGGAAGGTCCCGCGTAGGGACGGACGTCGTAAGCGCAGCCCTCGTACTCGGGAGCCACCTGGGTCGGGCAGCGCACCGACCAGAAGACTTTCGCCAGGCCGTACCGACAAGGCGTACGGAACCGGCGAGACAGGACACAGAGTGCTCCCGTGCGGCGCCCGCGCCCCGGACGGCGGCCATCGCGCATCGCGCGGGCCGCGGACGTCAACGGCGGACGGTCCCCTGAGACCGCCGCCGGACCAGGCGCGGCGCCCGGGAGCCTGACGGGAGAAACCCCCGCATGCTCGAACCGACCGAACCCACCCAGGGTTCCGAACCGAACACTCCGAGCGACACCCTGCCGCCGCGCAGGCGTCGCCGTGCCGCCTCCCGCCCGGCGGGCCCGCCGGTCGCGGCCGCGGAGGCGCCCGTGGAGGTCACCGTGCCGGCCATACCGGCCGCGGAGGCCGACGAGGTTGCCGAGGTGACCGAGGACGCCGCATCCACCGAGGCGCTTGAGGCAGCTGAGGACGCCGCGGAGGCACAGGGCACCGAAGAGGCTGCCGTGGCCGAGGCTCCTGCCGCCGAGGAGGCGGCTCCCGCCGCGCGTCCGCGTCGCCGTGCGGCCCGCCGTGCGTCGGCGCCCGTCGGTTCGCCGACGTCCGCCGAGGCCGCCGAGACGGTCGTACCGGCCGCCGAGACCGCCGAGCCGGAGAAGGCCGTCGTTCCGGAGGCCGGCGAGGTTGTCGTCGGTGAGGAGGCGGCACCGCGCCGCACCCGCCGCCGGGCCACGCGCAGTGTCTCCGCGCCGACCGCCGCCGCTGCCGAGACCGGTGCGGCCGCCGAGGCGCCCGCGCCGGAAGCGCCCGCCGCCGAGGCTCCCGCCGCCGAGGAGGCGGCTCCCGCCGCGCGTCCGCGTCGCCGCGCGGCCCGCCGTGCGTCGGCGCCCGTCGGTTCGCCGACGTCCGCCGAGGCCGCCGAGGCCGCCGAGACGGTCGTAGCGGCCGCCGCGCCCGCCGAGACCGCTGCCGTCGAGGCTCCCGCCGCCGAGGCGCCTGCCGCCGAGGAGGCCGCTCCCGCCGGGCGTCCGCGCCGCCGTGCCACGCGCCGGGCGTCCGCGCCCGCCGGTGCGCCGCAGGGTGCCGAGGAGGCTCCGGCCGCCGCTCGGACCGCTCCCGCCGCTGCCGCCGCCGAGCCCCAGGCCGCTCCGGCTGCCGAGGAGGCCGCGGAGACCGGGGAGGCTCCCGCCGAGGAGGCCGCCCCGCGTCGTACGCGCCGCCGTGCCACCCGCCGGGTGACCGCGGCCGCCGCCACCTCCGGCGCCGAGGAAGCCGCCGAGGCGAAGGCCGAGGAGGCTCCGGCCCAGGCCGCTGCCGCCGCCGAGCCCCAGGCCGCTCCGGCTGCCGAGGAGGCCGCGGAGACCGGGGAGGCTCCCGCCGAGGAGGCCGCTCCCCGTCGTGCGCGCCGCCGTGCCACCCGACGGGCCACCGCGCCCGCAGCCACCCCCGCCGCCGAGGAAGCCGCAGCCGACGAGACCGGCCAGACCGGTCGGACCGGCGAGACCGAGGAGGCCGCGGTGACCACCCACACCCCGGAGGTCCCCGCGACCACGCACACCACCGAGCCCGCCACCGCCACGCAGGACGCCGCGCAGGCTCCGGCCGCCGCCGAGGCCGGTGCGCCGCGCCGGGCCCGGCGCCGGGTCGTCCGGGCCGCGTCCGGGTTCGCCGCGCCGCGGACCGCCGAGTCCGCAGAGGGCGAGACCCCGCGCCGGCCCGCCCGTCCCGCCGTGGCCGTCTTCCAGCCGCCGGTCTTCGCCGAGCCCAAGTTCCAGACCCCGGAGCGGGCCGCCGCCGAGGCCGCCGCCGGGGCAGCCGAGGTGGAGGAGCCGGAGGAGTACGCCGAGGAGCGTGCCGAGACCGGTGGCCGCCGGCGCCGTCGCCGCCGTGGCGCACCCGCCGAGGAGACCCGGCCGGTCGAGGCCGCCGCCGAGGACGAGGAGGAGGCCGAGGAGGCCCCCGAGTCCGCCGACGACCTCGCCGAGGGCGAGGACGGCGACGAGACCGAGGGCGCCGAGGGCTACGAGGAGTCCGGCTCGCGCCGTCGCCGCCGCCGTGGCGGACGCCGTCGCCGGCGCGGTGACGCGGCCGAGGGCGAGTCCGGCGAGGGCGTGGACGCCGACGCCGAGGAACTGGCCGCCGAGCAGGCCGCGCAGGACGCCGAGGACACCGCCGAGCAGGAGGACGAGGACGCCGAGGACGCCCGCGGCGAGGAGGGCGGCGCCTCCACCGCCGGCAGCCGGCGCCGTCGTCGCCGCCGTCGCCGGGCCGGTGACAGCGCCACCGACGCCGAGCCGACCGCCGACGACCCCGAGCGCACGGTCGTCAAGGTCCGCGAGCCGCGCAAGCCCAGCGAGCCGTCCGACGAGGTGCAGTCCATCAAGGGCTCGACCCGACTGGAGGCCAAGAAGCAGCGCCGCCGGGAAGGCCGTGAGCAGGGGCGCCGACGCGTCCCGATCATCACCGAGGCCGAGTTCCTGGCCCGCCGTGAGGCCGTCGAGCGCGTGATGGTGGTCCGTCAGCACGGCGACCGTACGCAGATCGGCGTCCTGGAGGACGGCGTGCTCGTCGAGCACTACGTCAACAAGGAGCAGTCCACCTCGTACGTCGGCAACGTCTACCTGGGCAAGGTCCAGAACGTGCTGCCCTCGATGGAGGCCGCCTTCATCGACATCGGCAAGGGCCGCAACGCGGTGCTGTACGCCGGTGAGGTGAACTTCGAGGCGCTCGGCATGGCCAACGGACCGCGCCGCATCGAGTCCGCCCTGAAGTCCGGCCAGTCCGTCCTCGTGCAGGTCACGAAGGACCCGATCGGGCACAAGGGCGCGCGTCTGACCAGCCAGGTCTCCCTGCCGGGCCGCTACCTCGTGTACGTCCCCGAGGGCTCGATGACCGGCATCAGCCGCAAGCTGCCCGACACCGAGCGGGCCCGGCTGAAGACCATCCTCAAGAAGATCGTCCCCGAGGACGCGGGCGTGATCGTGCGCACCGCCGCCGAGGGCGCGAGCGAGGACGAGCTGCGCCGGGACGTCGAGCGGCTGCAGGCGCAGTGGGAGGAGATCCAGAAGAAGGCCAAGAACGGCGGCAACGCCCCGACGCTGCTGTACGGCGAGCCGGACATGACCGTCCGGGTCGTGCGGGACATCTTCAACGAGGACTTCTCGAAGGTCATCGTCAGCGGTGACGAGGCCTGGCAGACGATCCACGGGTACGTGTCGCACGTCGCCCCCGACCTGGCCGGCCGGCTGTCGAGGTGGACCAGCGAGGTCGACGTCTTCGCCACCTACCGGATCGACGAGCAGCTCGCCAAGGCGCTGGACCGCAAGGTCTGGCTGCCCAGCGGCGGTTCGCTGGTGATCGACCGGACCGAGGCGATGGTCGTCATCGACGTCAACACCGGCAAGTTCACAGGCCAGGGCGGCAACCTGGAGGAGACGGTCACCAGGAACAACCTGGAGGCGGCCGAGGAGATCGTGCGCCAGCTGCGGCTGCGCGACCTCGGCGGCATCATCGTGATCGACTTCATCGACATGGTCCTGGAGTCCAACCGCGACCTGGTGCTGCGCCGCCTGCTGGAGTGCCTGGGCCGCGACCGTACGAAGCACCAGGTGGCCGAGGTGACCTCGCTGGGCCTGGTGCAGATGACCCGCAAGCGGGTCGGCCAGGGCCTGCTGGAGTCCTTCTCCGAGACCTGCGTCCACTGCAACGGCCGCGGTGTCATCGTCCACATCGACCAGGCCACCGCCAACGGAGGCGGCGGCAAGCGCAAGAAGCGCGGCCGGGGTGCCGAGGCGCCGGAGCCCGTGCACGAGCACGTGCACGAGACCGCCGCCGTGGCCGTGGAGACCGGTGAGGCCGTCGAGCCCGAGGTGGAGACCGCCGCGGAGGTGGCCGCCGAGGCCGCCACCCCGGTGGCCCTGCCCGCGCCGGAGTTCGCGCCGGACGAGGAGCTGTACAGCAGCGTCGCCGAGGCGGAGGCGGCGGCCGGCCGTGGCCGTACGCGGCGCCGGGCGAGCCGCCGTGCGTCGGCTCCGGCGGGCGCGCCGAAGGCGGAGAAGGCCGAGCGGGCCCCCCGGGCCGAGCGGGCTTCCAGGGCGGAGCGGGCCGCGGAGGCCGACCAGGCCGCCGAGGCCGAGGTTCCGGCCGAGGTTCCGACCGCCCAGGACGTCACGGCCGAGGAGGCAGCCGCGCGTCCGGTGCGGCCGGAGCCGGCCGCCGAGGCGCTGGCCGAGCCCGTCGCCGTCGAGGACCAGGTGGTTCCGGCGCCGCAGGCCGAGTCCCCCGCCGCCGAGGAGGCCGCGCCCAAGGGCCGTACGCGCCGTCGGGCGACCCGGAAGGCGTCGGCCCCGGCCGGTGCTCCCGCGGGTGCCGAGGCGGCCGTGGTGACGGTGCCGGAGGCCACGCCGGCCGCCGAGGCTCCCGCTGCCGAGGCCCCCGTGGCCGAGGCGCCGGCGGAGCAGGCCGCGCCGGTCGCCGAGGCCCCGGCCGGGAAGCCGGCGGAGGCCGAGGCTGCCGCCGCTCCGGCCCGCCCGCGCCGCCGTGCGGTGCGCAAGGCCACCGCGCCGACCGCGTCCGAGGAGGCGGCCGTCGTGGTCGTCCCGTCGGCCCCGGCGACGGAGGAGACCCCCGACGCCGAGGCTCCCGTGGCGCAGACCCCGGCTGCGGAGGCCCCGGCGGGCGAGGAGGTCGCCGAGGCGACGGCTCCGGCCAAGAAGGCGGCCCGCAAGACGGCGGCCAAGAAGACCGCGGCGAAGAAGACGGCCGCCAAGAAGACCGCGGCCAAGAAGACGGCCGCCAAGAAGACGACGGCCAAGAAGGCGACGAAGACCGCCAAGACGGCCGCCGTGAAGTCGACGGCGAAGAAGACCACCACGGTCTCCACCGCCGACGACGAGGGCTGACGCCCGCGGTGTGCGGCCGGTCCACGCGACCGGCCGCGCACCGGTGGGGCCGGGAGCACTGACCGGCCGCAATCTCGTGGGGCTGGTTCGAGTGACTGACCGCACATCTCGTGGGGCTGGTTCGAGTAACTGACCGCACATCTCGTGGGGCGGGTTCGAGTGACCGGCCGCACACCCATGGGGCCCGGTTTGACCCCCTCGGTCGTGGCCCCGTAACCTTGACCGTCGGCGTGTCCACTGACACGCCACATCCCCGTAAACCTCTTCCTCCCGGGCGCAAGGCGGGCCGGGAGAGGTCGCCCGTGGTGTTCCCGGGTGACTGGCCTGCGGGGGTGCCGTTTCTTCGAGCGAAAGTGAGATCCGCGTGTACGCCATCGTGCGCAGCGGTGGTCGCCAGCACAAGGTTGCTGTCGGCGACATCGTTGAGGTTGACAAGATTTCCACTGCCAAGGTTGGCGACACGGTCGAGCTCTCGACCCTGCTCGTTGTCGACGGCGACTCCGTGACCAGCGACCCGTGGGTGCTGGCCGGCATCAAGGTCCAGGCCGAGGTCGTGGACCACCACAAGGGCCAGAAGATCGACATTCTGCGCTACAAGAACAAGACCGGCTACCGCCGTCGGCAGGGCCACCGCCAGCAGTACACGGCGATCAAGGTCACGTCGATCCCCACGGCTGCGAAGTAAGGGACTGAGGAGACATGGCACACAAGAAGGGCGCATCGTCCACCCGGAACGGTCGCGACTCCAACGCCCAGCGGCTCGGCGTGAAGCGCTTCGGCGGTCAGGTCGTGAACGCTGGTGAGATCCTGGTCCGCCAGCGCGGCACCCACTTCCACCCCGGCGCCGGTGTCGGCCGTGGCGGCGACGACACGCTGTTCGCCCTGCAGGCCGGTGCGGTGGAGTTCGGTACCCACCGTGGCCGCAAGGTCGTGAACATCGTTCCGGTCGCCTGAATCGTCTGATCGTCTGATCGCCTGATTCAGCACCGAACGCTTTCGCGAGGCGGACCTCACTTCCCGGTCGGGAAGGCGGGTCCGCCTTTCGCGTGTTAACACAGGTAGAACCCGTCATCTTTCTGGAGGCACCCCACCATGACCACCTTCGTGGACCGCGTCGAACTGCACGTCGCCGCGGGTAACGGAGGCCACGGCTGTGCCTCCGTCCACCGTGAGAAGTTCAAGCCGCTCGGCGGCCCCGACGGCGGCAACGGCGGCCGCGGCGGCGACGTCATCCTGACCGTCGACCAGTCGGTCACGACGCTCCTCGAATACCACCACTCCCCGCACCGCAAGGCCACCAACGGCAAGCCCGGCGAGGGCGGCAACCGCTCCGGCAAGGACGGCCAGGACCTGGTCCTGCCGGTGCCGGACGGCACGGTCGTCCTGGACAAGGCGGGCAACGTGCTCGCCGACCTGGTCGGCCACGGCACCTCCTACGTCGCCGCGCAGGGCGGCCGCGGCGGCCTCGGCAACGCGGCGCTGGCCTCCGCCCGCCGCAAGGCTCCCGGCTTCGCGCTGCTCGGCGAGCCCGGTGACCTCCAGGACATCGTCCTGGAGCTGAAGACGGTCGCGGACGTGGCCCTCGTCGGCTACCCGAGCGCCGGCAAGTCCTCGCTGATCTCCGTGCTCAGCGCGGCCAAGCCGAAGATCGCCGACTACCCGTTCACCACGCTGGTCCCGAACCTGGGCGTGGTGACCGCCGGTTCCACCGTCTACACGATCGCCGACGTGCCCGGCCTCATCCCCGGCGCCAGCCAGGGCCGCGGTCTGGGCCTCGAGTTCCTGCGGCACGTGGAGCGGTGCAGCGTGCTGGTGCACGTGCTGGACACCGCCACCCTGGAGTCCGACCGCGACCCGGTCTCCGACCTCGACATCATCGAGGAGGAGCTGCGGCAGTACGGCGGTCTGGACAACCGGCCCCGGATCGTCGTCCTGAACAAGGTGGACGTGCCGGACGGCAAGGACCTCGCCGAGATGGTCCGCCCCGACCTGGAGGCCCGCGGCTACCGGGTCTTCGAGGTGTCGGCCGTGGCGCACATCGGGCTGCGCGAGCTGTCCTTCGCCCTCGGCGACCTGGTCGGCCGGGCGCGCGCCGCCAAGCCGAAGGAGGAGGCGACCCGGATCGTCATCCGGCCCAAGGCCGTGGACGACGCCGGCTTCACCGTCGTGCGCGAGGAGGTCGGCGGGGAGCCGCTGTTCCGGGTGCGCGGTGAGAAGCCCGAGCGCTGGGTCCGCCAGACCGACTTCAACAACGACGAGGCCGTGGGCTACCTCGCCGACCGGCTCAACCGCCTCGGTGTGGAGGAGTCGCTGATGAAGGCGGGCGCCCGCGCGGGTGACGGCGTCGCCATCGGCCCCGAGGAGAACGCGGTCGTCTTCGACTGGGAGCCGACGGTCATGTCCGGCGCGGAGATGCTCGGCCGCCGTGGCGAGGACCACCGCTTCGACGAGCCGCGGCCCGCGGCCCAGCGCCGACGGGACAAGCAGGCGGAGCGGGACGAGTCGCTGCGCGAGTACGACGAGTTCGACCCGTTCGAGTAGGGCGTCGCGTCGGCCCGTTCACGTGAAGGGCCGACCGCATCCCACGGTGCGGCACGCGGCGGACCACGGTCCGCCGCGTGCCGCCTTTTTTACGCCCTCGTGTCTCCGCCCTCGACATGGGTCACGGCGCCCGACCACCGCTCAGGAACGGCACGGGGTTCCGGGTTCGTGCGGTAGGACGCATTCCGACCTACCGTCAGATCCCGTGCGGCGTCACGGTGTTCTCGTGCCGTAACGCGTCTCCTGTTGTCTCCCTACTTGTCATGCCCGCGATGTGCGCGGTTCAGCAGGCGGACCGTCCGGCCATGGGAACTTCCGCATGTCCGTCCCACCTGTCCAAGTGGCCACTGTGGCAAAGGGAGTCAGCGCATGACCGCACCATCGCCCGACCGCCGCCGCTTTCTGACCGTCGGGGCCGCCGTCCTCGGCGCCGCGGCCTCCGCCCAGTTGTGGCTGCCCGGCACCGCGCGCGCCGCCGAAACCCCGCTGCCCGACGGGGTGTTCACCCTCGGCGTGGCCTCCGGCGATCCGCTGCCGGACGGCATCGTCCTGTGGACCAGACTCGCGCCCGACCCGCTGAACGGCGGTGGCATGCCCGACGCGGTCTTCCCCGTGGAGTGGGAGATCGCCGAGGACGAGCGGTTCCGCCGTACCGCCCGCCGCGGCACCGCCGAGGCCCGCCCGGAACTCGGCCACAGCGTCCACGTGGACGTCCGCGGTCTGCGCCCGGACCGCCCGTACTGGTACCGCTTCCGGGCCGGCACCCAGCTCTCGCCCACCGGCCGCACCCGTACCGCGCCCCACCCGCACCAGCGGGGCGGCTCGCTGCGCGTCGCCCTCGCCTCCTGCCAGAACTGGCAGCACGGCTACTTCACGCCATACGCCGACATGCTCGCCCAGGACCCCGACGTCGTGCTCTTCGTCGGCGACTACATCTACGAGTCCGCGCCCTCGGCGACGGCCGTACGGCGGCACGAGGGCAAGGGCGAGCCGTACACCCTCGCGCAGTACCGAAACCGGTACGCCCAGTACAAGACCGATCCCGACCTCGCCGCGATGCAGGCGAACGCCCCCTGGGTCGTCACCTTCGACGACCACGAGGTGGACAACGACTGGGCCGGCGAGATCCCGCAGGACCCGGACAAGCAGCCGCACGACAAGTTCGTGGCCCGGCTGACCGCGGCCTTCCAGGCGTACTACGAGCACATGCCGGTGCGCGCCACCGCGGTCCCCACGGGCCCGCACATCCAGATGTACCGCCGGCTGGAGTTCGGCCGGCTGGCCCGGCTCAACGTCCTCGACACCCGGCAGTACCGCAGCGACCAGGCCACCACGCAGGAGGGCGCCGAGTCGCCCTCGATGACCATGCTCGGCGCCGAGCAGAAGCAGTGGCTGCTCGACGGGCTGTACGACTCCCCGGCCCGCTGGAACCTCGTCGCCTCGCAGATCATGATGGCCGAGACCGACCTGCTGCCCGGTGACGGCAAGCTCTGGTACTACGACGCCTGGGACGGCTACCAGGTCGAACGCAACGCCCTCCTGGAGGAGTTCGCCGACATCCGCAACCCGGTCGTGCTCAGCGGCGACCGCCACCTGACGATGATCAGCGACCTCAGGACGGACTACGCCGACCCCGACTCCGACGTGGTCGGCGCCGAGTTCGTCGGCACGTCCATCTCCAGCAGCGGCGACCAGGACCAGGACGCCTTCCACCGGCAGTGGGACCCGCTGATGGCGGACAACCCGCACTGGAAGTTCATCGACGCCCACCGCGGCTACCACCTGTTCGACATCCGCCGCGACGGCATCGACGCCCGGGTCCGGGCCGTCGACACGGTGCTGAAGCCCCAGGCGACGGCGAGCACCCTGGCCCGGCTGCGGGTGGAGTCGGACGAACCGGGCGTCCGCCTGGTGTGACGCTCCGTACGAGCCCGGGACCCGGACGGGTCCCGGGCTCCTCGCCGCCTGAGACCAGGCGGCACCACGCCACGGTGACCCGCGCCACACCAGGACGACCGCGAGCGGGGGGCGACCGCGACCGGGGCGGGCTGACGCGTGCCTTCGGGACGCCGCCCGGGCTGCCCGGGAATCTCCTGCGGCCGGTTCCGGACACCGCGAATCGGTCGGCGCACCCTGGCCGAGACCGAAATGCTACGGAACCTCAATGTCGAATTCCGCGGCAATGGCCTCCCCGACGCCCCGTATTCCCGCCCTGCGCGGGGCGGAGCCGTGCCGCATATGAAGAACGCGTGCGGTCCCTGTCCCGGGACGTGAAGACCCCGGCCCCCCGCTGGGCGGTGGAGGAGGCCTGCGCGACCGGCGCGGAGACGGCCCGGCGGATCGGCGTGCCGGCCGCCCGTGCCCTCGGTGACCCGGCGCCGGTACGGGCCCTCCGGCACCGTTGCCCGAGGCGGCCGAGGCGCCACTGAACCCCTCGTTCGCGGGTACCTGTGGAGTTACTCACAGCAAATTCACGGGCGTTCACAGTGCCCGCCGCCAATCACCAGGAGTGCAAGGTGAATGACAGGTAGCGCGCACATATGCAGCGAAGGTCACTCACCTTGCACTGCGGTTACCGGAAGTGGGACCATTTCACGGTTCCCTGTCGCCCCAAGGTAGGTCACCTGTGTCCCAGCACATAGCCAAGCCCCGTACCACCGCAGTGATCCTGGCCGGTGGCACCGGTCAGCGGGTGGGTCTGTCGATCCCCAAGCAGCTGCTGAAGATCGCCGGCAAGGCAGTCATCGAGCACACCCTGACCACCTTCGAGAACGCCGACTCGATCGACGACATCATCGTGCTGATGGCCCCGGGCTACGTGCCGGACATCGAGAAGATCGTCGCCAAGGCGGGCTTCACCAAGGTGAAGAAGATCATCGAGGGCGGCTCGACGCGGAACGAGACCACCGAGCGCGCCATCGCCGCCCTCGGCGAGGGCCTGGCCGAGGGCGAGGACGTCAACGTCCTCTTCCACGACGCCGTACGCCCCCTGCTCTCGCAGCGCGTCATCGACGACTGCGTGGCCGCGCTGGACCGCTACCAGGCCGTCGACGTCGCCATCCCGTCCGCGGACACCATCATCGTCACGCGCACGCACGGCGGGGACGGCGAGTTCATCACCGAGATCCCGGACCGCTCCCGGCTGCGCCGCGGCCAGACCCCGCAGGCCTTCAAGCTGTCCACCATCCGCCGCGCCTACGAGGTCGCCTCCGGCGACCCCAACTTCCAGGCCACGGACGACTGCTCGGTGGTCCTCAAGTACCTGCCGGACGTGCCGATCCACGTCGTCGCGGGCGACGAGTACAACATGAAGGTGACCCAGCCGGTCGACGTCTTCATCGCCGACAAGCTGTTCCAGCTCGCCTCCACCGCCGCGCCCGAGCAGAACGGCGAGGAGGCCTACCGCGAACTCCTCACCGGCAAGACCGTCGTCATCTTCGGGGGCTCCTACGGCATCGGCAAGGACATCGCCGAACTCGCCGGGTCCTACGGCGCGAACGTGTACGCGCTCGGCCGCTCCACCACCGGCACCCACGTGGAGAACCCGGAGGAGGTCGACGACGCGCTCTCCAAGGCGTACGCCGAGACCGGCCGGATCGACTACGTCGTCAACACCGCGGGCGTGCTGCGCATCGGCAAGCTCGCCGAGACCGACAACGCCACCATCGAGGAGGCGCTGAAGGTCAACTACCTGGCCCCGGTGCAGATCGCCCGCTCCTCCTACAAGTACCTGGCGGAGACCAACGGCCAGCTGCTGCTCTACACCTCCAGCAGCTACACCCGCGGTCGCGCCGAGTACTCCCTGTACTCCTCCACCAAGGCCGCCATGGTGAACCTCACCCAGGCGCTGTCCGACGAGTGGGCAGGCGACGGCATCCGCGTCAACTGCATCAACCCCGAGCGCACCGCCACCCCGATGCGCACCAAGGCCTTCGGCCAGGAGCCCGCGGGCAGCCTGCTGTCCTCCGAGGCCGTGGCCCGCACCTCCCTGGACGTGCTGCTGTCGGAGCTGACCGGGCACGTCATCGACGTCCGCCAGCAGGACCCGACCGCGGGCGCCGCGAAGGCCTCCGGCTTTGAACAGGCGCTGGCCACCGTGCTGGACCGTCAGGACGGCGTGTAATAATCAGAGGTAATTAAGACTTTGGGAATTCAGGCCTCTGCGGGCACCCGTTCACCGGGTATTCGCAGAGGCCTGTATCCGTACCTCACCCAATTACCGGTCCCTCCCGGCATACCTGTACAAAACCGGCACTCCCCCCTCCCAGAGCAGGTTTCTCCGTGATATCCACCGCTATTCGCGTCGCCCGGGTGGGCAGCGCGGCCGAGCTTGCCGCGGCGGCCCTCGTGATGCTGGGCTTCCCCGCGCTCATGCTGGCCGCGCTCGTCCCGAGCGTTCCCGCCTTCGCGGCCCTGGCCGCCGTGACGTACCTGGCGGATCACTATCTGCACCGCAAGGGCAGCTACCTGATCAACCGCCTCAGCAAGGTCCGCGCGGGCCTGTCGATCCGCTTCCTGATCCGGCAACTGCTGCTGATCCTGCTGCTGGCCCGGCTGTCCCTCTCGGACGACCTGCTCTTCTACGGCGCGGTCGCCTGCTTCATCGCCTTCTACGGCCTCCAGGCCCCGCACGGTGCCCTGGTCACCCTCATCCGCAACCGCCGCCGGATGCCGGTCGCCACCCGCAACATCGACCTGAAGTCCCGCATCCGCATCCCGGACGCCCCGCCGCGCGGGCTGCTGCACCGCTCCGCGGAGAAGATGCTGCACCTCGACCTGTTCGCGGTCGCCGGCATCCTCGTCTCCGCCGAACTGGGGTCGGCCGGCTTCGGCTTCCTCGGCATCGGTCTCACCGTCGGCGGGGGCGTGGGCTACATCCTGCGCCTCCTGCCGTACGTGCGCGGCCGGCGTGTCCCGCCGAAGGCCGACGTCGTCCTCGCCGCCGTCGACGACTGGCTGGCCGCCTACAAGCCCGAGACGGTCCTGTACTTCTCCGGCTCCAAGGACTCCGCGTACCAGGTCAACATGTGGCTGGAGACGATGGAGCAGCTGGACACCCGGCCGCTGATCATCCTCCGCGAGCGGGTCATCCTGAACAACCTCGCGCCCACCACGGTCCCCGTCATCTGCGTGCCCGGTGGGGTGCACCTGATGAACCTGGACCTGTCCACCGTGCGGGTCGCCCTCTACGCGGCCAACGTCGGCAAGAACATCCACCTGCTGCGCGTGCCCACCATGAAGCACGTCTTCATCGGCCACGGCGACAGCGACAAGCTCGCCAGCGTCAACCCGTACAGCAAGGTCTACGACGAGGTGTGGACCGCCGGCCGGGCCGGACGCGACCGCTACGCCATCGCCGACGTCGGCGTCCGCGACGACGACATCGTGGAGGTCGGCCGCCCCCAGCTCGCCCCCATCCAGAGCTGGCAGGGCGTGCCCGAGGGGCGCGTCCCGACCGTGCTGTACGCGCCCACCTGGGAGGGCTGGGACGGCAACCCGGGCAACACCTCGATCGTGCTCGCCGGCGAGAACATCGTGACGAAGCTGGTCACGGCCGATCCGCCGGTCCGCGTCCTGTACAAGCCGCACCCGTTCACCGGCACCGTCAGCAAGGACGCCAAGGCCGCCCACCAGCGCATCACCGCCCTGGTCGAGAAGGCCGCCGCCGAGCGCGCCGCCGACTCCCGGTTCACCGCCGACACCGCCGCGCAGGCCCAGGCCAAGGCCGAGCTGGCCCGCATCGAGGCCCGGCTCGCCGAGCTGGCCGGCGCCGGCGGCAGCAAGGGCGACGAGGCCGAGGCCACCCGCGACGGCATCGTGGACGTGCACCGGCACGAGGAGATCGCCCGGCTGCGCGCCGAGTGGAACGACGCCTACTGGCGCTCCTTCCCCTCGTACGAGCACCGCGTCATCACCGGCGCCCAGCCGCGGCTGTACGACTGCTTCAACGTCTCCGACGCGATGGTCTCCGACATCTCCTCCGTCGTCTCCGACTTCATCGCGAGCGGCAAGCCGTACGCCGTCACCGACTCCGGCGAGCTGGGTGCCGAGGAGTTCAAGCGGCAGAACACGGCCGTGCGCGCCGCGGTGATCCTCTCCAACAGCGCCGCCGAGCTGGGCGGGCTGCTGGACGCCGTGCGCGACCCGTCCGCCGACCCGCTCGCGGACGCGCGCAAGGAGCTGAAGCAGTACCTGCTCGGCCCGGACGAGCCGAAGTCGATCGACCAGTTCAACGGCGCGGTCGCCGACCTCGCCCTGAAGGCCGAGGCCCGCAACGTCGGCCAGCAGTCCCGGCTGGGCGCGGCGAACGCCGATCCCGCCGAGGCGGCCGAGCTGACCAACGCGGTCCCGGGCCAGCGCACCGCGACGGCCGGGGAGACGGACGGCGTGAACGCCGGCTGACCGTCCCAGCGTGATCACCGGGCCCCCGAGGACCTCCTCGGGGGCCCTCTTCGTGCTCCGTGCCGCCTCAATCAGGGCTCCGCTGTGAGGCGCACCACTCTTTGCCTCCCGCCGGGCAACCGCTTGCCCCAGGAGTCCGTCTAACACATTGCGATTGAGGTGATACGGGGGAAATATTCCGTGACTAGGGGGAAAAGTGACCGTCGTGACGCAGCCTGATGTGACTGTGATCATCGGGGCGTACGAAGCGATGCCGTACCTGGTGGAGTGCCTGGCATCCGTCGAGGCGCAGACCATCGGCCCGGCCCGCATGGAGGTCATCGCGGTCGACGACGGCTCGACCGACGGCACCGGCGAGTGCCTGGAGGAGTTCGCGGCCCGCGCCCCCATGTCCGTCACCGTCATCCGCCAGGAGAACTCCGGCGGCCCCAGCGGACCGCGCAACGTCGGCCTGGGCAAGGCGACCGGCCGCTACGTCTTCTTCCTCGACGCCGACGACCGGCTCGGCCCCGAGGCCCTGGAACGCATGGTCGCCATGGCCGACAAGAACGGCACGGACGTCGTCCTCGGCAAGGTGGAGGGCGTCAACCGCAGCGCCCCGAAGTCCATGTGGGGCAAGACCCTCGACCGGGCCGACGTCTTCACCTCCAACATCAAGTTCACGCTCAGCGCGCAGAAGCTCTTCCGCCGCTCTCTGCTGGAGCAGCACGGCATGCGCTTCGACGAGTCGCTGTTCACCGGTGAGGACGCCCTGTTCACGCTGGAGGCCTACCTGCGCGCCGACGGCGTCTCCGTGGTCGCCGACTACACCTGCTACTACCTGGTCGGCCGCGACGACGGCAAGCAGGTCACCAAGACCGGCAGCTACACCCTCCGCTTCGACTCCGCGCGCGCCCTGATGAAACTGATCGCCGACATGGTCCCGGCCGGCGAGAAGCGCGACCTGCTCATGGTCCGGCCGTTCCTCGTCACGCTGCTGCCGCAGTTCGGGCCCAAGTTCCTCACCGACAGCGAAGAGGTGCGCCGGCACAAGTTCGAGCTGGCCAAGCCGCTGATGGACGCCTACTGGACGCCCGGCGTGGCCCGCCGCCTCAAGGTGAACGAGCGGCTGCGGCTGCACCTGGTCGCCATGCAGGAGCCCGAGCTGCTGCTGGACGTCGTCACGTTCGTCAAGGCGAAGAAGCAGGCCGCGGCCGTGCTGGAGAAGCGCGGCACCCGCCTGTACCTGATCTACCCGCACTTCCGGTCCAGGAAGGCCGGCATCCCCGACGAGATCTACCTCGCCGACCCCCGGGAGGCCCGCCCCTTCCTCGGCTACCGGGAGGCCGCCGCCCAGTCCTTCCCGCGCCGCGCCCTGCGCAAGGCGCGGCGGATCCTGCGGCGCGTACTGCCGAAGAAGGGCTTCGGGGCGGCGGCGGCCTGAGCGGCCCGCGCCGGCGCGCGTCGTGCGCCCGGGCCCGAGCGCCCGGGGCCCCGTGACGCCGTGAGTCTGCTCCTGCTCCCGCTCGCCCGCCGGTGGCGCGCTCCGCGGGAGCAGGTCTGCTCCCGCTCCTGCTACTGCTTGCCCGCCTGCAGCGCGCGCCGCAGGGGCCGGCCCACCACGCGCCGCGCGCGCCGGTAGACGGACGCGGCCGGAGCCGGCACCGCCGCCGCGGCCTTCTGCCTCACCTTCTGCGCCTTCGCCAGCTCCCGGCGCAACTGGGCGTTGTGCCGGGTCAGTTCCGTCATCTGGCTCTGCAGCCAGCCGAACCGGCTGCTGAGCGAGGCCAGATCGGTGTCGTTCCACGGCCGTACACCCGGCGGGAACGACAGCGCACGCATCCTCTTCTCGAAGGCCGCCCCGCCGTCGCCGTGCGTGAAGGTGTTCCGCAGCCCGTTCTTGTCCAGGAACCCCACGAACCGGTCGAAGCGCTCCCCGTGGCCCCCGACCAGCCCGCTCAGATCGGCCTGCTCGTACAGCCGGGCCGGATCCGCCGTCTCCGGGTCCTTCGCGACCTTGTCCAGCCGCAGGTGCGGGATCTCGAAGTACCGGCACAGCTCCAGCGTGCGCGAGTCCCCGCACAGCACCGTCGCCGGCGTCCCCGCGAGCAGCGCCGCGATGTTGCCGTGGATGCGCGAGCCGAAGGAGAAGTCGAAGTCCCGCAGGTCGTCGATCCAGGTGACCGGGTCGACGTACACCCGCACCTTGCCCTCCCGGTACATCGGGTGGTCCGGGTGCGTCGGCATCGCCGTCACCCGCGCGTTCGGGTCCGTCAGGTCCCGCCAGTGCAGCTGCCGCGCGTCGCTGATGTTCTGCCCGACGAAGCACAGGTTCGGGTAGCGGGCGTGGGTGCGGCTGATGATCCGGTCCAGGCCCTGCTTCTGCACCGCGCTGTGCGAACCGTTCACCGCGATCCGCGCGTCGGAGGTCAGCTCCGGCAGCCGCTTCCGCACGTCGAGGTCGCGGCCGTTGAGGAACAGGGACGGGCAGCCGATGACCTCCACGTCCCGGAAGCCCAAGTCCCGCAGGTACTGCTCGGTGAACTCGCCGCGCACCCCGATCGAGGCGCTGCGGTCCAGCACCGCCGCGCAGAACTCGCGCACGGACTGCTCCATCGGCTTCAGCCGCGCGGCGTCGTAGCCCAGCCCGGTCTGCGCGCCGACGCCCAGCACCACCACGGGGATCCGCAGCTTGCTGATCAGCCGGGTCATGCGCTTCAGCCCGCCCTCGAAGGACGGCCGGAAGGCGTTGGCCAGCGGCACGACGAAAGCGTCGTACTCCTCGTTGATCCGGGCCGCCGCCGACACGTCGGTACCGATGCCGTTCGAGACGACCTCGGTGCCCGGCACCTCGAGGATCTTGTGCGCGGCGTCGCTGAAGATCAGATTGCCGGCGTTGGTGGCGATGACGTCCCGGTGGAGGGCCTCCTCGAGGGAGAGGACATCGTACGGGCTCTTGCCCGATCGCAGCAGGATGCGGTTCACAGGGGGAACAGTAGGTGACACAAACTTCAACTTATGTTGGTGAGACATTTTATTTCTACAGGCAACCAATACAACTTTTTTGCCGTATGCAAACGGTGAGCGAACGATTACGCACCGCCCGTCCGGGAGGTGGACCGGCGCGCACCGGCCGATCCACTTCGCGTAGATTGCCGGACAGGCGGCAGCACAGGCGGCCGGAACGCGCGAGGGGACGGAAGGCACCGTGGCAAGGGCAAGGCAGGCGGTGGGCGAGGCCCGCAGGATCGTCGTCAAGGTGGGCTCCTCCTCGCTGACCACCGCGGCGGGTGGCCTGGACGCCGACCGTGTCGACGCGCTCGTCGACGTCCTCGCCAAGAGCCGCAGCGGTGGCGAGCGGGAGGTCGTCCTGGTCTCCTCCGGCGCCATCGCCGCCGGCCTCGCCCCGCTCGGCCTGCGCCGCCGCCCCAAGGACCTGGCCCGCCAGCAGGCCGCCGCCAGCGTCGGCCAGGGCCTGCTCGTCGCCCGCTACACCGCCTCCTTCGCCCGCTACGGCGTCCGGGTCGGCCAAGTCCTGCTCACCAGCGACGACATGAGCCGCCGCGCCCACCACCGCAACGCCTCCCGCACCCTCGACAAGCTGCTCGCGATGGGCGCCCTCCCGATCGTCAACGAGAACGACACCGTCGCCACCGACGAGATCCGCTTCGGCGACAACGACCGCCTCGCCGCCCTCGTCGCCCACCTCGTCCACGCCGACCTCCTCGTCCTCCTCTCCGACGTCGACGGCGTCTACGACGGCGACCCCAGCAGGCCCGGCACCTCCCGGATAGCGGAGGTGAAGGGCCCGCAGGACCTCGCCGGCGTCGAGATCGGCAGCGCGGGCAAGGCGGGCGTCGGCACCGGCGGCATGGTCACCAAGGTCGAGGCCGCCCGGATCGCCGCCGCCGCCGGCATCCCGGTGGTGCTGACCAGTGCCGTCCACGCGGCCGAGGCCCTCGCCGGCGGCGACACCGGCACCTACTTCCACCCCACCGGCAAGCGCTCCGCCGACCGCCTCCTGTGGCTCCAGCACGCCTCCACTCCGCAGGGCGCGCTGATCCTGGACGACGGAGCCGTGGACGCGGTCGTCAAGCGGCGCACGTCGCTGCTGCCCGCCGGAATCGCCGCCGTGGAGGGCGAGTTCAGCGCGGGCGACCCCGTCGAACTGCGGGACGCGACGGGCCGCGCGGTGGCCCGGGGGCTCGTCAACTTCGACGCCAAGGAGATCCCCCGGCTGATCGGACGGTCGACCCGGGAACTGGCACGGGAGCTGGGCGCCGCCTACGAACGCGAGGTCGTACACAGGGACGACCTGGTGCTCCTGCACACCTGACCCTCGCAAAACAGCTCGTAAAACAGGGCGTAAGGAACGCCCCCGGTGGGGGACGTTCCGTAAAACCCCCACGCGGAGCCCGGAGGCCTGCTCAACTTTGTCTCGGGGACATGTTGATGGGAACACGTTCCGTCAAGGGGCCATGCGGCCCGTACGAGCGAGTACGAAGCCGGTACGAGCCGAGCGCGCCATGCACGCCACGCGAGCCGTGCGCGCCGGGCAAGCCATGCGAGCCGAGCGAGCCATGCGTGAAGGAGGCCGTCGTGAGACGAGTGCGCCCGGGGGCGGCGTCCCGCGGTGCTCTGACGAGCGTCGCGGCCGGGGACACCTATGAGGAGCCCAAGGACCTGCCCAGGCTGTGGCACGTCACCCTCAGCGTCTCCGGGGAGAAGGTGCCCCTGCCCGAACTGCGGCGGGCCCTGGAACAGCTCGCCCACGACCATCCCTTCCTGCTGACCAGCAGATACGCGACCGACCACGCGGAGATCCGGTACTGGGAAGAGGCCCGCGACCTGCACGACGCCGCCGCCGTGGCGCTGCGTCTGTGGGGCGAGCACCGACAGACCGCCGGCCTGCCGCGCTGGGAGATCGTCGGCCTGGAGGTCATCGACCGCGAGACCTACCACCAACGCATCGCCGAGGGCTACGGACCACCGCCGGCGACACCGGTGGGGGTGCATCCGTTCTGAGCGGGGGCGGGGGCGGGGGCGGGGGCGGGGAGTCCGGGAGCTGAGGAGCCGAGGAGTCGGGGAACCGGGAGCTGAGGAGCCGGGGAGTCGGCGATCCGGGAGCTGAGGAGCCGGGGCGGGGAGCCCGGAGATCAGGGGCTGCGGGGTCCGGGAGTCCCGGATTCCGGGAGTTCCGGGCCCTGGGCTCGGTGGCCTCGGCGGGGCTTCCACGGAGGGTGGGACGCGGGTGGAGGCCCGGGGACGGGCCGGCCGGAATGACGGCGAGGTGCGGACGGAGATCGGCGGTCGGGTCCGGTGGTCGGGTCCGACGGTCGGGTCCGGTGGTCGGGGCCGGGCCGGAGCGAGAGTCGAGGTGCGGGCCGGGGCGCGGGCCGGGGCGGCGGTTCGCCCCCTTTGAGGTGTCCCGGGGTGTCTCGGGGTGTGGGACGTCCGCTGAAGCGCCGCGTACCGCGCACTACCCTTCCTTCATGACCACGCTCTCTCCGTACGACTCGATGTCCCCGGTCACCCAGGCCGCCTACCGGGCCAAGGCCGCCGCCGCCGACCTCGCACCGCTCCCGCGCGCGGTGAAGGACGACGCGCTGCTCGCCATCGCCGACGCCCTGGAGGTCCGGACCGCCGAGATCGTCGAGGCCAACGCCAAGGACGTGGCCAGGGCCCGGGAGAACGGCACCAGCGAGGCCATCGTCGACCGGCTCACCCTCACCCCCGAGCGGGTCCGCGCCATCGCCTCCGACGTCCGCGACGTCGCCGGGCTGCCCGACCCGGTCGGTGAGGTCGTCCGCGGCTCCACCCTCCCCAACGGCATCGACCTGCGCCAGGTCCGCGTCCCGCTCGGTGTCGTCGGCATCATCTACGAGGCCCGCCCGAACGTCACCGTCGACGCCGCCGCCCTCTGCCTGAAGTCCGGCAACGCCGTCCTGCTGCGCGGCTCCACCTCCGCCTACGAGTCCAACACCGCCCTCGTCCGGGTGATCCGCGACGCCGTCGGCGGCGCCGGGCTGCCCGCCGACGCCGTCCAGCTGGTGCCGGGGGAGAGCCGCGACTCCGTCCGCGAGCTGATGCGCGCCCGCGGCCTGGTCGACGTCCTCATCCCGCGCGGCGGCGCCTCCCTGATCCAGACCGTGGTCAACGAGTCGACGGTCCCCGTGATCGAGACCGGCACCGGCAACTGCCACGTCTACGTCGACGCCCAGGCCGACATCGACACGGCCGTCGAGATCCTGATCAACTCCAAGGCCCAGCGGGTCAGCGTCTGCAACGCCGCCGAGACCCTCCTCGTCCACCAGGACATCGCCCCCGAGTTCCTGCCGCGCGCCCTGGACGCCCTCGCCGAGGCCGGCGTCACCGTCCACGCAGACGAACGGGTCATGGCCTACGCCAAGGACTCCAAGGCCACCGTCGTCGAGGCGACCGCCGAGGACTGGGAGACCGAGTACCTCTCCCACGACATCGCCGCCGCGGTGGTGGACTCGCTGGACAAGGCCGTCGAGCACATCCGGCTGTGGACCTCCGGCCACACCGAGGCCATCGTCACCACCTCCCAGCAGGCCGCCCGCCGCTTCACCCAGCTGGTCGACTCCACCACCGTCGCCGTGAACGCCTCCACCCGCTTCACCGACGGCGGCCAGTTCGGCTTCGGCGCCGAGATCGGCATCTCCACCCAGAAGCTGCACGCCCGCGGCCCGATGGGCCTGCCGGAACTGACCAGCACGAAGTACATCGTCACCGGCGACGGACACGTACGCCGCTGACCCGTTCACCCGTCCGGCCGAGCCCACCGGCGTGCGGCCGGTGCCCTGAACGCCGTCTCACCAGACAGACGAATTTCCATACCGTCTGCCCAAATTGACCCCCCAGGTCTACTCTGGACCCGTGCCGGAGGACGTGGGGGGCACGCCGTTCCCTGACGGCTGGGAGCCCGACGACGACCACGACCGCGGGGTGTCGGACGAAGAGTTCGCCTCCGTGGTCTTCGACGAGGCCTTCGTACGGGCGGCCACGGTCCATGAGCCGACCGCCGTCGAACGCCTCCTGGCCGCCGCCCAGGCCAGAGCCGAGGCCTCCGAGGCGGAGGCCCGCCGCGCCCACGCCCGCGGCGAGCACTACGACGACGGTTACGGCCCCGACGGCACCGCATTCGGCCAAGAGCAGGACGACGACGAGCTGGACGACAGGTACGTCCTCGGTGTCCGTCGCGGCGTCTTCGGCCCCTACGGCAAACAGGTCCGCTGGCACCGCCCCGTGGCCTGGGTCCTCGCCGTCGTCATGGGCATCGGCATGGTCGCCCTGGCCTTCGCCGCCGTCTACCGGGGAGGCTCCCCGGGCACCCGCGACGGGGTACCCGCTCCCGCCTCGACCGGCCTGGAACAGGGCGGTCTGGAGCAGGGCGGTGCCTCCCCGTCCGGCGCCCCCGCCGACCACACCCGGCCGGCCGCCCCGGCCATCCCGCACTCACCCTGAACGCCCACCCGCGCTTGGTGAGAACCTGTCAGAAGTTGTCGCGCAGCAGCGCGTTTATGGGGGCTCCACGAGACCTACTCTGAAGGTATGGGCGGGCCTGGAGACCCACCGGAGGGGACACCCGAGGGCGGCCCCGGAGGTGCGGAGGACGAATACCGATCCGTCGTCTTCGACGAGTCGTTCGTGCGCGCTGCCCGCCTCCAGGAGTTCTCCGCCAAGGAGCGGATGGCCGACCACACGCCCGCCGTCCGCCGCCGCCCGCCCCTGCACCGCGGACTCGGCCGGCAGGCCCTGATCCTCGTCCTGCTGATCGCCGTCGCCTTCGGCACCGCGATCTACATGGGCGTCCGCCACCCGTACGGCTCCCCGGGAACCCGGCGGCCCGTGCAATCCCTGCGGATCACGGTCATCCCGCTCGCCCCGCAGGGCAAGGTGCCCGGCGCCACCGACGCCGAGAGCCTGTACGCCCGCAGCCCCGCCGCCCCCTTCGAGGTCGGCGCCGAGGGCATACCCCTGCCGGCCTCGCGCAGCACCGCCCACTTCTCCGACAGCCAGGTGGTGGCCGCCCTCACCACCGTCAAGGACTACATCGTCCGCTCCTCGCTCTACCCGGAGGTGCTCACCGGCCGCGAGGTGCGCCCCGCCCGGTCCCTGATCGACTCCGACCAGCTCGACCAGTTCGACCAGAGCTTCGACCACCCGGCGGCCGACGGCCGGCACGCGCCCACGGGCTGGGTGATCCGCATCGACCCCGCCCGGGCCCGGCTGGCCGACGACCGGATCCGTGTGCTCGGCTCCCTGGAGGTCACCGAGGCCGATCCGGCGACGCTGGAGATCACGGCCGACCACACCTTCGTCTACGCCCTGCGCCCCACCGGCGCCGCCGACGCCCCCGCCTCCCTCTTCACCGTCCGCCGTGAGGTGACCTTCCACCTCGACCGCGACGACCTGCGTACCCACCAGGTCCAGCTGATCACTTCCTACGTCCAGGCGGGCCCCCTCGCCTGCGCCGAGGACTCCGCCGCCTACCTCCGCCCCCTCCTGGCCGGCCAGACGGCCCGCTCGGGCGCCCCCGCGGGAACCAACCCCTACGAGACGGACAGCCCCACGGCCCTGTGCGGGACGCTGGCCACGGGGGCTCAGCCGAAGGTGTGAGCGCTGCCGAGGCGGTCCCCGGCCCAGGCGTGGCCCTCGGCTACTGCTCGTCCCCGCCCGGGGTGTCCCCCTCGGCCGGCGGGGGGCTCCGGAAGCCTTCGAAGCCTCGGCGGACCCGGCCGCCGATGTCGCCCGCGCCGCCCGCGAGGTCACTGACCAGCTTCATCAGCGGGTCCTTGGAGCTCTTCACATCGCTCGCGTAGCCGGCCGCCGACTCGCGGAAGGAGTCACTGACGGAGGCGTCCTTGTCCTCGGTGCGTCGCGGGTAGTGGCCGTCCATGAGCCGCTGGTAGTCCCGGGACTCGGCCCACTTCTTCAGCTCGGCGGCCCGCACGGTGGTGAACGGGTGCGAGCGGGGCAGCACGTTCAGAATCTTCAGCACGGAGTCGCGCAGATCGCCCCCGGACTCGTACTCCTCGGCCTGCTCCAGGAACGCGTCCACGTTCATCTCGTGCAGATGGTTGCCACCCGCGATCTTCATCAGGCCCCGCATCGAGGCCCGGACGTCCTGTCCCACCAGCAGCCCCGCCCGGTCGGCGGACAGCTCCGACTTGCGGAACCACTCCCGCAGCGCCGTGATGATCGCCATGATCGCGAGGTTGCCCAGCGGGATCCAGGCGACCTTCAGCGCGAGGTTCGTCAGGAACAGCAGGATCGTGCGGTAGACCGAGTGCCCGGACAGCGCGTGCCCCACCTCGTGGCCGATGACCGCCCGCATCTCCTCCTCGTCGAGCAGCTCCACCAGCCCCGTGCTGACCACGATGATCGGCTCGTCCAGCCCGATGCACATCGCGCTCGGCTGCGGGTCCTGCGTGACGTACATCGGCGGGACCTTCTCCAGGTCCAGGATGTAGCAGGCGTCCAGCAGCATGTCGTGCAGGTGCGTGAACTGCTGCTCGGAGACCCGCACCGAGTCGGACAGGAACAGCAGCCTCAGGCTCCGCTCCGGCAGCAGCCCGCTGAGCGCCTTGAAGACGGTGTCGAACCCGCTCAGCTTGCGCAACGCGACCAGGGCCGAACGGTCGGCCGGGTGCTCGTACGCGCGCGAGGAGATCCCCGGGAAGCGCCGGCGCTGCCTGCTCGGCACCCGCTCGTACCCCGTCTGCTGGTGGCCGTCGTCGGACATGTCTTCCCCCATGCGTCTGAGTGCCCCACTGTGCCCCCGAGGCGGGACCCAGCCTAGGCGGAGATACCGTGGACGGGCAGTACACCCGAAGGAGACCCGCCATGGAGCACCACCCCGTAGCCGCCCGGCTGACCGAGGCCGCCGCCGGCGCCGTTCAGCAGCACGGAACGGGAAACCTGCTCCGCATCGTGCTGATCGTGATGGTCCTCGGCTGTGTCCTGACCGCCTGGTTCCTGCTGCGTGGCTACAAGCGGAAGGACGACTGACGAGCGGGGAAAGTTCCCCTCCGCCGGGCGCCCGACGATCCCGTGAAGCCCGCGCCGCCGGCGCCCTCCGGCCCCAACGGCGGAGTCGGCGTGATCGCCGCAGCACCGCCCGCTTACGATGAGCCGACATCTTTATTCCGCCCACACGCGATAGGTCCTGCCGAAGATGAGCTTCCACAGCGCCGCAGCCCAGTTGGTCACCCTTGCCGCCGAAGGCGGGGAGCACGGCGGAAACCACAACAGCCTGAACCCGGCCGTCACCGGTGGCGGCGCCCTGATCATCCTGCTCCTGCTGCTGTGGATCACCACGCGCTTCAACCGCGACCGCTGAGCGGGGACCCCGTCCCCGGCCGGACGCCCGAGACCGGGCCGGTAGGGTCTGCACGCATGGGAGAGCAGGACATGCCTACCGGTCCGGGGCACGAGACCGCCGACGACACGGTGAAGCATCCGCAGTACGGACCGGGCCACGGCCCCGCCCACACGGGCAAGCGGCGCCTGGGCGTCATGGGCGGAACGTTCGACCCGATCCACCACGGCCACCTCGTGGCGGCCAGCGAGGTCGCCGCGCAGTTCCAGCTGGACGAGGTGGTGTTCGTCCCCACCGGCCAGCCCTGGCAGAAGTCCCACCGCACGGTCTCCCCGGCCGAGGACCGCTACCTGATGACGGTCATCGCCACCGCCGAGAACCCGCAGTTCTCCGTCAGCCGCATCGACATCGACCGCGGCGGCCCCACCTACACCGTCGACACCCTGCGCGACCTGCGCGCCCTCAACCCCGACACCGACCTGTTCTTCATCACCGGCGCCGACGCGCTCGGCCAGATCCTCACCTGGCGGGACTCCGAGGAACTCTTCTCCCTCGCCCACTTCATCGGCGTCACCCGGCCCGGCCACCACCTGGCCGACCCCGGCCTGCCGGAGGGCGGCGTCTCGCTCGTCGAGGTGCCGGCGCTCGCCATCTCCTCAACGGACTGCCGGGCGAGAGTCGCCAAGGGAGACCCCATCTGGTACATGGTGCCGGACGGAGTCGTGCGCTACATCGCCAAGCGCGAGCTGTACTGCGGCGAGTGAGCCGAGAGGGGCACCGGTGAACGACCGATACGACGCGGGTGACGCGGGCTACGGCGCCGGCCCGTACGAAGTCGTCGGCTACGACGAGTACGGCCGGCCCGTCTACGGGCAGGTCCCGGCCCAGCAGACTCCGCAGGCCCAGCAGGCCGCCCACGATCCGTACACCCAGCAGGCCGCCCACGATCCGTACACCCAGCAGCAGGGTTACGGCTACGACCCCTACGCCACCGGCCTGCAGCAGCCGGCCCACTCCTACGACACCGGCCGGCAGACGCCCGCCTACGACCCCTACGGCTCCCAGCCCCCGTACGACCCGTACGCCACCGGCACCCAGGACGCCACGGGTTACGACCCCTACGGGCAGGCGGCGAGCAGCGGACAGCAGCCCCGCGTCGCCGAGCAGACCGCCTACATCCCGCAGCAGGCCGGACCCGCGGAGGAGGTGCGGGCCCCGCAGGAGACCGGGTCCGACCCGGGCGAACCGGACTACCACACCGAGCAGTTCGCCTTCGTCGAGGAGCCGGACGGCGACTCCGAGGACGTCATCGACTGGCTGAAGTTCACCGAGAACCGCACCGAGCGCCGTGAGGAGGCCCGCCGCCGCGCCCGCAGCCGGATCATCGCGCTCCTCGTCGTCCTCGCCCTCGTCGCGGCCGGCGGTGTCGGCTACCTCTGGTACGCCGGGAAGCTGCCCGGTTTGTCCTCCTCCGACGGCGGGACCGGAAGCGGCACCCCGGTCGCCGCCCAGAAACGGGACGTGCTCGTCGTCCACCTGCACAACACCGCCAAGGGCGGCACCTCCACGGCGCTGCTGGTCGACAACACCACCACCAAGCAGGGCACCACGGTCCTGCTGCCGAACTCGCTCGCGCTGACCGGCGACGACGGCTCCACCACGACCCTCGCCAAGTCCGTGGACGACGACGGCTCCTCCGGCACCCGCGACCAGCTCGACACGGTCCTCGGCACCAGCATCCAGGGCACCTGGCGCCTCGACACGCCCTACCTGCAGAACCTCGTCGAACTCGTCGGCAACATCGAGGTCGACACCGACACCGACGTGCCCGACCCGGACGCCAGGAAGAAGGGTGCCGCACCGCTCGTCCACAAGGGCCGGGGCCAGACCCTCAGCGGCAAGATGGCCGTCGCCTACGCCACCTACCGCGCCGCCGGCGAGTCCCAGAACGCCCAGCTGGAGCGGTTCGGCCAGGTCATGCAGAGCATGCTGCGCAAGATGTCCTCCGACCCGTCGTCCGCCACGACCACCGTGCAGACCCTCGCGCAGATCCTCGACCCGCCGCTCACCGACAAGGACCTCGGCGCCTTCCTCGCCAAGCTCGCCGACCTCGCCAAGAGCGGCGCCTACAGGACCGCCCTGCTGCCCGTGCAGGCCGACGGCACGCTCAGCGCGCAGACCAGCGACAGCGTGGTCAAGGACATCCTCGGCGGCACCGCCAAGAGCCCCGACGCCGGCTCCGCGGTCCGGGTCTCCGTGCAGAACGCCACCGGTGTGAAGGACGACACGGAGAAGGCCCGCGTCGTGCTCCTCAACGGCGGTTTCACCTTCCTGGAGGGCGGCAGCGCCTCCGGTACCCAGGCCGCCTCGAAGGTGCTCTACGCGGACGCCGCCGACAAGGCCGACGCCGCGGAGGTCGCCAAGACCCTCGGCCTGCCCGCCGGCTCCGTGACCAAGGGCAGCGTCTCCTCCGGAGCCGACGTGTCGGTGATCCTCGGCAGCGACTACAGGCCGTCCTCCTCCTGACCCCGGGCCGCCTTCCCGGCGGGAGGGCGGCCCGGGAGCCCCACGTCTGGCAGCAGCACCCGCCGAGCCGCCGTGCTGCCGTAATCACGTGGGGTGCGCCGGGCGGTCCGTGAGACCCTTGATGTCAAAAGACCGCCGACGGAAAGCCGTGTAGTGACCGCCACCGACCGTTCCCTTGAGCTCATCAACACCGCCGCCCAGGCCGCGGCCGACAAGCTCGCCCACGACGTCATCGCCTACGACGTGAGCGACGTACTGTCGATCACGGACGCCTTCCTGCTGGCGTCCGCACCGAACGACCGCCAGGTCAGGGCCATCGTCGACGAGATCGAGGAGCGCCTGCTGAAGGAACTCGGCGCCAAGCCGGTCCGCCGCGAGGGCGACCGCGAGTCCCGCTGGATCCTGCTCGACTACGTCGACATCGTCGTCCACGTCCAGCACAGCGAGGAGCGGGTCTTCTACGCCCTGGAGCGGCTGTGGAAGGACTGCCCCGAGCTTGAGCTGCCCGCCGACGCCAAGGCCACCCGTGGCAAGGCCGAGGAGCACGCCCGGACGCGGGCCGCCGAGGCCGACCAGGAGCCGGGCGGGGAGTGGTGATGAGCGCCACAGGTGAGGTGACCGACCGCAAGGGCCGGGGCCGCCGCATCATCCTGTGGCGCCACGGCCAGACCTCCTGGAACGTCGAGCGCCGCTTCCAGGGCACCACGGACGTCGAGCTGACCGAGGCGGGCCTCGAGCAGGCCCGCCGCGCAGCGCGGCTGCTGGCCTCCCTGCGGCCCGACGCGATCGTCTCCTCGGACCTGCGGCGGGCCGTGCACACGGCCGCCGAGCTCGCCGCACTCACCGGCCTCGACGTCACCCGCGACGAGAGCCTGCGCGAGACCTACGCGGGCGTCTGGCAGGGGCTGACGCACGAGGAGATCATCGCCCGGTACGGCGAGGAGTACGCCGCCTGGAAGCGCGGCGAGGCGGTCCGCCGCGGCGGCGGTGAACTGGAGACCGAGGTCGCCGACCGCGCCGCCCCCGTGGTGCTGCGGCACGCGGAGAAGCTGCCCGAGGACGGCACCTTGGTCGTCGTCAGCCACGGCGGCACCATCCGCACCACCATCGGCCGGCTGCTCGGCCTGGAGGCCCGGCACTGGGAGAGCCTCGGCGGCCTCTCCAACTGCTGCTGGTCCGTGGTCGGCCAGGGCGCCCGCGGCTGGCGCCTGCTGGAGCACAACGCGGGCACCCTCCCGGAGCCCGTCCTCGGCGACGACGACTGAGCGTCCCGTGGGCCCCCGACCCCGGATTTCACTTTCTGGCAGGTCACAGGCTAAAGTTCTTCTTGTTCGCCCCGCCGAGCGGGAAGAACACAAGGGGCTATAGCTCAGTTGGTAGAGCGCCTGCATGGCATGCAGGAGGTCAGGAGTTCAATTCTCCTTAGCTCCACTGATCGACACTCTGTTGAGTTGTCAAAGATCGGTAATGAGGATCCCGTCCCCGCAGGGGGCGGGATTTTCTGTATTCCAGCCGCGGGTTCACCCGCGGACGCCTTCGTCGACCTCCTCTCCCAGCACCGGCGGCCACGGCCGTTCCCTTCGCTCCCGCAGCAGCGCGATCTTCGTCCGCGCGTCCTCGTCGTCCGGGCTGTAGACCACGATCCGGCACTCGGGCATCCCGTCGATGGACAGCGACTGGGAGGTCATCCGCATCTCGCCGACCGCGGTGTGCCGGAACGTCTTCACCCGGGGCCCCGGAGGAACCACCTCACCGTTCGCCCACAGCTCCGCGAACCAGGGGCTCGCCGTCGACAGCCCGCGTATGTACTCGTCCCAGGCCGGCTCGCCCACGTGTCTGCCGTAGGAGGACCGCAGCGTCGCCACCATCAGCGGCAGCTCCGTCTCCCGGTGCACCAGCGGACAGACTCCGTCCGGCAGCGTGAACAGCGTCCACAGCACGTTGGGCAGCCCGGTCCTGGCGGTGTCCGGCACCAGGAACAGATCCCGGTAGGCCGCGTTGGTCGCCAGGACGTCGTACCGCGAGTTGTAGACCACCGCCAGCATCGGGTCGAGGGCGTCGATGATGCCCTGCACCGCCGGGCTGATCTGCCGGGTCAGGCCCTCCGGGTCCGGCTGGAACGGCACCTCGGCCAGCCGGTACAGGTGCTCCCGCTCCGGCGGATCCAGCCGCAGGGTCCGCGCGACCGCGTCCAGCACCTGCGGCGAGGCGTTGATCGGCCGGCCCTGCTCCAGCCAGGTGTACCAGGTCACGCCGACACCCGAGAGCTGCGCCACCTCCTCCCTGCGCAGCCCCGGCGTGCGCCGCCGCAGGCCCGGCGGCATCCCCACATCGGCCGGTGTGACCCGTGCCCGCCTGGTGCGCAGAAAGGCGGCCAGCTCCGGCCTGCGCCGCTGTGTCCTCGTCCCCATCGCGATCCCCCGTCGTCCCGACAACCCCGTCGCCCCGTCACATCGTCGGCACGCGGGCCCGTGCCTGCCAGGTGCTGGCAATACCAGCATCGGCGGGCACTCGGCACCCGTACCGCCCCGCCGTCACGCTCGACGCCATGACGACGACCTCCCGGACCGGTCCGGGTACTGAGCCCGTTCCGAATCCTGCGATCAGTGAACCACCCGCCACTGACAGTGACCCACCGACCGTCGGCCGGGCCGCATCACCCGTCACGCACAGTGAAGCACCCGCCACTGACAATCGGCCTCGGCTGCTGCTCGGCGTGCTGCTCGCCGCCCTGTTCATGGCAGCCCTCGACGTCTTCATCGTGAACGTCGCGGCCCCCACGATCGGTTCCGACCTGCAGGCCTCGGGCGCCGACCTCCAGCTGGTTATCGCCGGCTACACCATCACCTACTCCGTGCTGCTGATCACCGGCGCCCGGCTGGGCGACCGGCTCGGCCACGGCCGCGTCCACTTCGCCGGGCTGGCGCTGTTCACCGCGGCCTCGCTCGCCTGCGGACTGGCGCAGGGCTCGACCGAGCTCATCGTGTTCCGGCTGGTGCAGGGGGTCGGTTCGGCACTGATGATCCCGCAGGTGCTCAGCCTCATCCAGCGCACCTTCACCGGCGAGGCCCGGGCCCGGGCGCTCGGCGCCTACTCGGCGGTCGTGGCCGTCGGCGCGGCCGCCGGGCAGGTCGCAGGCGGCGTGCTGGTCAGCGCCGACCTGTTCGGCACCGGCTGGCGGCCGGTGTTCCTGGTCAACGTCCCGGTGGGCGCCGCGCTGCTGGTGCTGGGCCGGCGCGTCCTTCCCCGCGGCGCCGCGGGCGGGCGGGAGCGGTCCCGGGTGCTCGACCTGCCCGGTCTGGTGCTGCTCGGCGCCGCCGTTTCGCTGCTGACGGTGCCGCTGGTGCTCGGGCAGGAGGAGGACTGGCCGCTGTGGTCCTGGCTGTCGCTGGCGGGAGCGGTGGGACTGTTCGCCTTGTTCTGCGGCTACGAGTCCCGGCTGGCCCGGCGCGGCGGCACCCCGCTCATCACTCCCCGGGTGCTGCGCCACCCCGGCATCGGGACGGCCGTCTTCCGGATCCTCGCGGCGATGTCGGTCAACGCCGGCTTCCTCTTCGCCCTGACCCTGCACGTCCAGGGCGGCCTCGGCTACAGCGCCCTCAGGGCGGGACTGAGCTTCGCGCCGACCGCGGCCGTCTTCGGCGCCGTCAGTCTGACCTGGCGGAAGTGGCCGGCCGCCTGGCAGCGGGCGCTGGCGCCGGCCGGGTTCGCGCTCACCGCGGTCTCCGTCGCCGTGGTCGGGCTGGCCCTCCACGGCGGCGGTGACGGGGGAGCGGCCCTGTACGCGGGTTACGCGGGCACGGGTGCGGGCCTCGCGCTCGCCTTCAGCCCGACGCTCACCGGCGCGCTGGCCACCGTACGGCCCGAGGACGCGGCGGACGCCAGCGGTCTGCTGGCGACGGTCGCGCAACTCGGACAGCTGATCGGTGTGGCCGCGTTCGGCACACTGTTCCTGAACCGGCTTGAGTCATTCGGGGCGCTGCGCCCGTACACCTCCGCGGAGGCGTTCTCGGTGAGTGTCTGGGCGCTGGCCGCAACGGCCGCGGTGGGGAGTGTGTCCGGACTGGTACTGAGGCGTCGCTGACCGTATTGCTCCGGCCGTGGCAGAATCAAACGGCCGGAAGGGGGCGCGGCCCGACGGGAGGGAGTAGCGATGCCTGCGAGCATCCTCGAGGAGGTCGGCCACCTCCTCGGTGCGGCGTTGATACGGGGCACGACCACCCGGCTGAGCTGCCCTTCCTGCGGTTCCGCGCATGTGGCCCAGGTTCTCGGCGACAATGGCGGAATCTCCTACGTGTGCACGGCCTGCGGCCACAGCTGGAGCTGATCGATGGGTGCACACCGGCGAAAGTGCGACTGGTGCGGGAGCGGTACGCCGATCGTCCGTGACATGGAGCCGATCAATCCCGATTACCAGTACTGGTGCGAGGAATGCGCGCGGGCGCTGATCATAAAAGGCGACCCGATCGAGACGTACCGGGAACTGGAGGGCGAGCCGATCTACGGCCGCCTCCTTGAGGAGCACTGCACGCTCAAGCGGTTCTACCAGTTCGTCACGGCCTGACACGGACCTCGTCGCCGGACCTCGGCAACGATGTCCGGGCCAGTGCGAGGAAGAGCGCACCGGTCGCTGCGTACACGGCTGACAGCGCCAAGACCCCCCAGGTCAGGTGCAGTTCGGGCCGGCCTTTTCCGTGCGGCACCCACCAGGGGGCGTACGAGCAGAAGACCAGCAGGGTGCCGAGGGCCGCCGTCCGGTGCCGGCGTGTCCACAGCAGCAGCACCAGCGGCACGCACCACACCCAGTGGTGGGTCCACGACACCGGGCTGATCAGCAGGGCGGTGACCGCGCAGGCGCACACCGCCCAGGCCCGCCGCCCCCGCAACTCCGCCCGCACGGCCACCGCGAGCCCCACGACGGCCACCACGGCCGCGCAGGCCGCCCAGAGGACTCCCGGGTCGGGCGTGTGCAGGAAGCGGGCCAGGAGGCCGCGCAGGGCCTGGTTGGCGGTCTCCTCGGCGTGTCCGGCCCGGTCCGGACGGAACACCATGTCCGTCCAGAACCGCCAGGAGTCGTACGGCAGCACGGCCGCCGCCAGCAGTGTCGCCCCGGCGAACGCGACGGCCGCCCCGCGCGCGTGCCGCAGCCACGGCCCTCCGTCTCCGCCCCCGAGGCGGGCCACCAGGCCCGTGAGGAGCAGGTACACCGGGAACAGCGCGGGCGTCAGCTTGACCGCCGCGGCGAGCCCGAGGCCCACCCCTGTCCAGCGGTCGTATCCGCCGGCGGGACGGCGGGTCAGGTCCCACAGCACCAGGACGGCCAGCAGCAGGTTGATCTGGCCGTAGCGCAGGGTCGTCCACACGGGCTCGCACCACACCGCCGGCGCCGAGAGCCACCAGGTGGTCTCCACGCGCGTGTGGCCGACGAGTCTCAGGGACAGGCGTACGAACACCACCAGCAGCGCGAGGTTGCCGGCCGTCGCCAGGGGGCGCAGGAGCGCGGTGTCCGCCAGGGGGAGCGGGGTGAACAGCAGGGCCGCGAACGGCGGGTAGGTGGTGGGCAGGCGCGCGGCCGTCGCGCGCAGGGCGTACAGATCGTCGCCCGCCCGTACGGCGGTCCCCTCGGCCCGGTAGACCATCAGATCGATCATCGACACGTGCGCGGCCCGCTGGGCGGCCCAGAACGCCGTGAAGGACAGCAGGCACACCCCCACGGCGACCGGCGTCCGGCGGCGGGCGTCGGGAGACGCGATCATGGTCACGAAGCCGACATTACTGCCCTAATCGGGGCGGGCGGGAAACCGATTTGGTGCTGCACTGCGGGCCCTGTAATGTTTACGTCGTCGCCGGGGGAACCCGGGGAGACACAACAAGGGGCTATAGCTCAGTTGGTAGAGCGCCTGCATGGCATGCAGGAGGTCAGGAGTTCAATTCTCCTTAGCTCCACAGAAGTCGAAGGCGGATCATCCCACGGATGATCCGCCTTCGGCGTGTTGCGCACACATGGTGCGCGCGCACGGAACGGCGGGTCACCGGCTCGGGTGACCCGCCGTCCCCTCGCGCTCAGCGGCCCAGCGCCCGCCGGCCACGCCCCTGGGACAGAACCGGCAGGTTCCGCGACGGCGCCTGGCCGCGCGTGTCCTCCTCGATGCGCAGGGCGAGCGCCGGACAGCGGCGCACCGCGCGCAGCGCCTTCGCCTCCGCGTACCGCGGCACCTGCGCCTGGGCGACGGTCGGGAATCCGTCGGCGCCCAGCTCGAAGACCTCCGGGAGGATGTCCGCGCACAGTCCGTGGCCCCGGCACAGCGTCCAGTCGACGTAGATCTTCTGGCGGCTGGAGCCGGTCTCCTCGGGCTCTCCGCCGCCCGGGATGCCCGTGGGGGCCCTGCCCCCCTCGAAGAGCGGCAGAACGCCCTCCACGGGCCGTCCGCAGCCGTTTCCGAGGACGTGCGCGGCCAGGTCGTCGGTGAACGCCTTGATGGTCGACTCGAGGAACATCGCCGAGCCGTCCGGGTGCGAACACGCCCCGCGCCGCTTCACGTTCTTCGCGACCTGCTTGAGCGCCTCCAGGGCGGCCGGCCCGCCGCCGTTCAGGATGTCCTCCAGCCCGCGCGCGGCGGCGGGCAGTCCGAGGTAGCAGGGCCCGCACTGGCCGGCGCTCTCCTCGGCCAGCCACTGCGCGACCCGCAGCGACTCGCCCAGCGGGCACGTCTCCTGGCTGATCGGCAGGATCGCGCCCGCGCCGAGCGAACCGCCCACCGCGTCCAGCGAGTTGCGGGAGACGATCGCCTCGTTCACGGTCGCCGCGTCGATCCACTTGCCGTGATAGCCGCCGGTCAGTACGCCCTGCGGGACCGGCGGGGCGCCCGCCAGCTGCAGCACGTAGCGCAGCGGCACACCCGTGGGGACCTCGATCACCATCGGGCGGGCCACCGCGCCGGACACGGTGAGCATCACGGTGCCCGGTTCGTCGTACAGGCCGGTGTTGCCGTAGCGCTCGGGACCGATGCGGGCGGCTATGGCCAGCTGCGCGAACGTCTCCGCGTTCGACAGCAGTGTGGGTGCGCCGCCGACGCCGGTCTGCGAGGCGCTGATCTTGCGGCCGGGCGGGATCGCCGGGCCGCCGTCGATCGAGCGGACCAGCGAGGCGGCCGCACCGGTGACCATGCGGACCGGATTGCGCTGCACCCACGCGCGCAGTGCCGATCTACGACTGTTGCTCAGGCCTCGCTCGGCGAGAGCGGCCTCCATGGAGCGCTGCGTGGACTCACGGGTGACGCCGATGACGAGCGTGCGCGCGCCGAGCGCCTCGGCGCACAGCAGCGCGCCGTCCAGGATGAGGTGCGGAGCACGGTTGATCAGCACCGTGTCCTTCCGGCAGGCCGGTTCGTCCTCGCTGCCGTTGACCACGACGACCGGCCGCACCCCGCGTTTGATCGCCGACTCGGCGACGGAACGCAGCTTCTTGTGGAAGGGGAAACCGGCGCCGCCGCGCCCCTTCAGGTTGATGCGTTCGGCGAGCTGGGCGAGCTGTTCGCCGCCCAGTGGATCGAGCGGCCCGTGCACCTTGAGATGCATGGGCAGATCGAGTCGCTCCACAAGGTCGAAACCCGACGTGAGCTGCGGAAGCCCGACCACGCGGACTTCGGGGACGTCGGGCAGGGCCTCGTTCACTTAAAGCCTCCGGAAGGCGTGTTCCAAGGTTCGCCCGAACCCGGTGCCTCATAGGACGGACCGGGCAGCGTTTCGGTGGCGGGACCGCTGTTGAACGTGTCACTCGGGTTGTACGTGCCGTAGAGGCCGTTTGTCTCACCGGTGTCGTACACGTCACTTCCGCCGTATCCCGTGGCGCCCGGATTGCCATAGACCGGGATGGTGTAGCCGGTGTCCTGGAGCGGGTCGTACGCGGACGGCGGGGCCTCGCCGACCGGCGGCGGGGACGGGATCGGCCAGCTGCCCGAGGTGCTGGAGGGGCCGTCCATGCGCGGGACGGCCTGCGTGGGCTGGAGATCCAGTGGCAGGTCCATCCGGGCCGTCTGGCCGGCCGCGAAGGGCTGCTGCGGGCGGCCCGGCGTGGTGACCGCGCGGTAGGCCGCCGCGAAGCCGGAGGCGGGCTCCGCGGCCGGGGCGGCCGGGGTCTGGTACAGCGGGGACGCGGCGCTCTCGGCGGGTGACGGCCTCGGCCCCCGACGGCTCTCGAAGCCGGGCAGCGCCGACTCGGTCATCCGGGAACGGCTCGCGTCCAGCTCGTCGAGCCCGGGCCGCTCCGAGCTGCCGAACAGGGCCACCAGCCGGTCGGCGACCCTCCGCTTGACCGGGCGCGGTGCGGCGCGCAGTGCGAGGGCGCCCATCACGCCGAGCAGGGAGAGGCTGTAGAGGATCACGAAGACCGGCTTGGCCGATCGACCCGCGTAGAGGCCGTGGACCAGCGCGGCGCACCAGGCCGGGTACGCCAGCATGTGCATGGCCCGCCAGCGGGCGGCGACCGGGGCCGGCGTGGCGAAATTGCTGCGCAGGGCGCCGGTGATGCCCACGAAGATCATCAGCAGTCCCGCCAGCGATCCCAGGCCGATCAGGCCGCCGATTCCGGTGACGCCGAGCGAGAACGGGATGATCGCGGCGATCAGCTGGGTGTGGTCCAGGGCGATCTTCGTGGTGATGTGCAGCAACAGGAACGCGATCGAGGCGACCGCGGTCGTCCGGTGCACCGCCTGGCCGATGATCCGCTGCCGGGTGTTCAGGAAGATCCGGTCCTGCGCGAACAGGCCCCAGATCACCGAGCAGCTCAGCGAGACGAGGGACAGCACCCCCGCGCCGAAGTTCAGGAACTCGCGGAACTGGCTGCCTCCGACCAGCACGAGCACGGGTATGAGCAGCAGGACGACAGCGGACGCCACCCCATAGGCCGAGCGGCCGGGTTTGGGGAGCGAGCTGGTACTACGACGAGGGTTCATGGGGGCAACTCCGAGCAGTTTCGGGAAAGCGGTCCCGCTGCCGCACTCTAGGTGGCGCCATACCGATCAGTACGGGGTTTGAGTTATTGCGTTGTTATCAACAGACAATGCGACGGGGGCGGTGTCCCATAGGGGACGGTACGCGAAGTAATTGCTGACCTTTGTTCAGTTCCGGCGGGCTTCGTGACATGTCCATCAGGGATACGGAAGCGCCTCGCGGCTTGCTCAAGGGCTGCGGTACCCTAACGCCATGCGTGCCGTACGCCTTCTGCTTAGCGGGCCGCGCTGATCAGTACCGACCCCGGTCCAACCGTGAGGTCGGCATCGGCGCGGCGTCCCCTCCTGTGCGAGGGGCTTTTTCATTTCCGCAGGCAGAGACGATCGATGGAGCTTTGAGGATCATGAGCGAGACGAACCCCGCTGCCACCGCCGGCGCGTCGGCGGAGGCCGCGCCGCACCGCTACACGGCCGCCCTGGCGGCCGACATCGAGGCACGCTGGCAGGACTTCTGGGACGCCGACGGCACCTACGCGGCTCCGAACCCCACGGGCGACCTGGCGGGCGATCCCGAGGTGGCCGCCCGACCCAAGAAGTTCATCATGGACATGTTCCCGTACCCCTCCGGCGCGGGCCTGCACGTCGGCCACCCGCTGGGGTACATCGCCACCGACGTCTACGCCCGGTTCCAGCGCATGACCGGGCACAACGTCCTGCACACCCTGGGCTTCGACGCCTTCGGCCTGCCCGCCGAGCAGTACGCCGTGCAGACCGGCACGCACCCGCGCGTGTCCACCGAGGCCAACATGGAGAACATGAAGGCCCAGCTGCGCCGGCTGGGCCTGGGCCACGACAAGCGCCGGTCGTTCGCCACGATCGACCCGGAGTACTACAAGTGGACCCAGTGGATCTTCCTGCAGATCTTCAACTCCTGGTACGACGAGGAGGCGCGCAAGGCCCGCCCGATCTCCGAGCTGATCGCCCAGTTCGAGTCCGGTGAGCGCGCCATTCCGGGCTCCACGCGCGCGTGGGACCAGCTGACCGCCGCCGAGCGCGCCGAGATCCTGGGCCAGTACCGCCTGGCCTACGCCTCCGACGCGCCCGTCAACTGGTGCCCGGGCCTGGGCACCGTGCTGGCCAACGAGGAGGTCACCGCCGACGGCCGGTCCGAGCGCGGCAACTTCCCCGTCTTCAAGGCCAAGCTGCGCCAGTGGAACATGCGCATCACCGCCTACGCCGACCGGCTGCTGGAGGACCTGGAGGGGCTGGACTGGCCCGAGGCCATCAAGCTGCAGCAGCGCAACTGGATCGGCCGCAGCGAGGGCGCCCGCGTCGACTTCCCGATCGACGGCGAACGCATCACGGTCTTCACCACCCGCCCCGACACCCTGTTCGGCGCGACCTACATGGTGCTCGCGCCCGAGCACCCGCTGGTCGACAAGTTCACCCCGCAGGCCTGGCCCGAGGGCACGCACCAGGTGTGGACCGGGGGCCACGCCACCCCCGCCGACGCCGTCGCCGCCTATCGCGCGCAGGCCGCCTCGAAGTCCGACGTCGAGCGGCAGGCCGAGGCCAAGGACAAGACCGGCGTCTTCACCGGCGCGTTCGCGACCAACCCGGTCAACGGCGAGCAGGTCCCGGTCTTCATCGCCGACTACGTCCTGATGGGCTACGGCACCGGCGCGATCATGGCCGTCCCCGGACACGACAGCCGTGACTTCGCCTTCGCGCGCGCCTTCGAGCTGCCGATCCGCTGCGTGGTCGAGCCGACCGACGGCCGCGGCACCGACACGTCCACCTGGGACGACGCCTTCGTCTCCTACGACGCGAAGATCGTCAACTCCGACAGCGACGACGTGCAGCTGAACGGCCTGGGCGTGGTCGACGCCAAGGCGCGCATCACCGAATGGCTGGAGCGCGAGGGCATCGGCGAGGGCACCGTCAACTTCCGGCTGCGTGACTGGCTGTTCAGCCGCCAGCGCTACTGGGGCGAGCCCTTCCCGATCGTCTACGACGAGGACGGCGTCGCCCACGCGCTGCCCGAGTCGATGCTGCCGCTGGAGCTGCCCGAGGTCGAGGACTACAGCCCGCGCACCTTCGACCCGGACGACGCCGACACCCAGCCCGAGACGCCGCTGTCGCGCAACGAGGAATGGGTCAACGTCACCCTGGACCTGGGCGACGGTCCGAAGAAGTACCGCCGCGAGACCAACACCATGCCCAACTGGGCCGGTTCCTGCTGGTACGAGTTCCGGTACCTGGACCCGCACAACGACCGCGAGCTGGTCGACCCGGAGATCGAGCGGTACTGGATGGGCCCGCGCGAGGGCCGGCCGCACGGCGGTGTCGACCTGTACGTCGGCGGCGCCGAGCACGCCGTGCTGCACCTGCTGTACGCGCGTTTCTGGTCCAAGGTCCTCTACGACCTGGGGCACGTCTCCTCCGCGGAGCCGTTCCACAAGCTGTTCAACCAGGGCATGATCCAGGCCTACGTCTACCGCGACAGCCGTGGCATCGCGGTGCCGGCCGCCGAGGTGGAGGAGCGCGACGGCGCCTACTACTACCAGGGCGAGCAGGTCAGCCGTCTGCTGGGCAAGATGGGCAAGTCCCTGAAGAACGCGGTGACCCCGGACGAGATCGCCGCCGAGTACGGCGCCGACACGCTGCGCCTGTACGAGATGGCCATGGGCCCGCTGGACGTCTCCCGCCCGTGGGACACGCGCGCGGTGGTCGGCCAGTTCCGGCTGCTGCAGCGGCTGTGGCGCAACATCGTGGACGAGGCCACCGGCGAGGTCACCGTGACCGACGCCGAGCCGGACGAGGACACCCTGCGCGCCCTGCACAAGGCGATCGACGGCGTCCGCCAGGACCTGGAGGGACTGCGCTTCAACACCGCCATCGCCAAGGTCACCGAGCTGAACAACCACCTGACCAAGGCCGGCGGCCCGGTGCCGCGGTCCGTGGCCGAGCCGCTGGTGCTGATGGTCGCCCCGCTGGCCCCGCACATCGCCGAGGAGCTGTGGCGCAAGCTGGGCCACACCGACTCGGTCGTCCACCAGGACTTCCCGATCGCCGACCCGAACTACGTCGTCGACGAGACCGTGACCTGCGTCGTGCAGGTCAAGGGCAAGGTCAAGGCCCGGCTGGAGGTGCCGCCCGCCATCTCCGAGGAGGAGCTGGAGAAGGTGGCGCTGGCCGACGAGAAGGTCGTCGCGGCGCTGGGCGGCGCGGGCATCCGGAAGGTGATCGTGCGGGCGCCGAAGCTGGTCAACATCGTTCCCGCGTGAAACCGGGTGACCGGTCCCTCGTGACGACGGTGTGATCGGTCACCCGGACGTCACCACCGTGTGATCGGTCCTGCCCGACAGCCGTGTGATCGGTCATGTGTCACAACCCGTGTGATCGCTCCTGCGTGACGGGCGGGTGCCTTCCACCGGCTCGGGGTAGTCCCCTACGGGGAGGTCCGGGGTCCTCTGCGGGCAGGTTCGGGGTTCTTCCGGAACTCCGGGCCTGCCCGCAGCGTTTACCGTGGAGAGCACAGCGGCTCGTGCCGTACCCGGCCGGAGGAGGAGCGTCATGGAAGTAGTGACCGTGTTCGCCCTGCTCCTCCTGCTCTTCGTCGGCCTCGGCGCGTACGCCACGGTCAAGGCGGTCCGCGCCACCAAGCGCGGGGTGGACCGGACCATCGCCCAGGCCCGCCGCACGGTCGAGGACCACACCCTGCGCGCGAAGTCCTTCGCGCAGACCGGTCCGGCCGCCGAGATCGCCCAGCTGCGGCTCGCGCTGCGCACCTCCATGCGGGCCACGCAGGACGCGCTGCACGCGGGTGCGGCGGAGGACGAGTCGCTGAAGGAGTCCCTCGGCCTCTTCGAGCGGCTCAGCGTGCACGGGCACGAGCTGGACGCCGACCTCAAGCGCCTGGAGTCCGAGCCGGACCGGGCCACGCTCACCGAGCGCCTGCCCGAACTGCGCGGCCGCACCGAGCGCATCACCCGGTCCGCCGACTCCCTGCGCTGGGCCGTCCGCGACCGGGCCAGCCGCTTCGCCGACGACGATCTGGGCGCCCTCAGCGCCCAGATCGACATCGAAGCGGGTGCCCTGCGCCACTGGACGCGTGCCGAGCCCGGCCAGGCGTCTCCGCCGTGGCCCGAAGCACCCGCCCCCGCCGTGACCGACGGACAGGCCACCGAGCAGACCTGGCCGAAGACACCCGGGCCCCGCGCCGCCGACGAGCCCGCTCCCGAGGCGATCGCCCCGCCGTCATGGCGCCCCGCTTCCCCGTGGCAGAAGAAACCCCGCCCCGAGAGCACCACATGAGGGAACGGCTCCACGGCCGCAGCGCAGGGGCCGGGCTGCCGCGCGCGCACGACGACAGGTAACCTCCAGCTCATGTCCCGCCATGTCGCGATCGTCACCGATTCAACGGCCTACCTGCCGCCCCGGGCGATGGAGCGTCACGGCATCACAGCGGTCCCGCTGACCGTGGTCCTCGGCGACCAGGCCCTCGAAGAGGGCACCGAGATCTCGACCCGCTCCCTGGCCCAGGCACTGCAGAAGCGGCGCTCCGTCACCACCTCCCGGCCCAGCCCGCGGGTGTTCGCCGAGACCTACCGCAGGGTCGCCGAGTCCGGCGCGAGCGGCATCGTCTCCCTGCACCTGTCCGCCGAGTTGTCCGGCACCTACGACGCGGCGGTCCTCGCCGCGCGCGAGGCACCGGTGCCCGTGCGGGTCGTGGACACGGGCATGGTCGCGATGGCGCTCGGCTTCTGCGCCCTCGCCGCCGCCGAGACCGCCGAGGCGGGCGGCACTGTCGACGAGGCCGTCGCAGCCGCGGAGAAACGGGCCGCCGGCACCTCCGCCTACTTCTACGTCGACACCCTCGACTACCTTCGGCGCGGCGGCCGGATCGGTGCCGCGCAGGCCCTGCTGGGCTCCGCGCTCGCCGTCAAGCCGCTGCTTCAGCTGGGCGACGGCCGGATCGAGCCGCTCGAAAAGGTCCGTACGGCGTCCAAGGCGATCGCGCGCCTGGAGGAACTGGCCGCCGAGCGGGCGGGCAGCGCCGAGGTCGACATCGCCGTCCACCACCTCGCCGCCCCCGACCGCGCCGCCGCCCTCGCCGACCGACTGCGGGCCCGCGTCCCTGGCCTGGCCGATCTGCATGTCAGCGAGGTCGGAGCGGTGATCGGCGCACACACCGGGCCCGGGCTGCTGGGCGCGGTCGTCTCTCCTCGCTGACACCGGTCGTTCCGAGGACGGCCTTCCCGTCGGGTTCAGGGCCCTGACCCGTTTCACTCGTCCGGGTGGTGGAGTTTTCCACAACTGTCCGGCCGTCCACGGAAATCCACCAAGATCATCGCGATGCGGTGGAATGCCCCATCCTCGTCGCATGACACTTCGATCCCGCTCACGTACGGCAACTCCGACCAGTGGCCCCGGGCGTGGCCCCGCCTCCGACGGCCGCCTGCGGCATCGCCGCGCAGCCGGCCGTCCCCGCCGCGTCCACCACCGCCCGTCCGCACCCGCGGAGGAACTGCGTCGTCGGGCACAACTCCTCTTCGGTGAACGGGCCGTGCAGTGGAGGGAGTCCGGAAACGCGCCGCCGGCCCCGGACGGGTCCGGTGGCACACCGACGGCAGCGGCGACGGGCCTGGCCCCCGGCCTGAGGCTGGCTCCGGGTTCCAGGCGGACGGTGCAAGCGGCCGGGCCGGTGCCGCGTGAGGCCTGGCAGGGAGCGGCGACCGCTGCTGCGACTGCACTGGAACCGGGCGGTGCGTCGAGGCTGCCGGAGCCGGAATCAGGGCCGGAGTCGGAATCAGCGCCGGGGCCGGGGTTGAAGGGGAAGCCGGACGCGGAGCCCCCGGCGGCCGCGGACTGGCGGGTGCGGGCGGGACTGGCTCTGCGCGAGCGGATGCCGGTGTGGCTCCAGACCCGGTACGGAGTGGAGCGGCGGGGAGCCGTGGCGCTCACCGTGGTGCTCGTCATCGCCGCTGTCTTCGCGGTGCAGCACTTCTGGGCGGGCCGGCCCCAGCAGGTGAGCGCTCCTCAAGTGGTGCGCGCCCCGGCGCCCTTCGGGAAGAAGGGCGCGGGAGGGACCGCCGGACCGGCCGTGGGTACGTCGGAGGCACCCGGCGGGGAGATCGTCGTGGACGTCAGCGGCAAGGTCCGCGCACCGGGGATCCGGCGGCTGCCGGCCGGCGCACGGGTGGCCGACGCGCTGCGGGCGGCGGGCGGGGTCCGGCCGGGCGTGAGCACGGAAGGGCTCAACCGGGCCCGCTTCCTGGTCGACGGCGAACAGGTCGTCGTCGGCACTCCGGCCGGCTCCGCTGCCCCACCCGGCCCGGCAGCCGGTCCCCTCTCCGGGGCCACCGGCACGGGACCGACAGCGCCGGTCTCCCTCAACACGGCCACCGTGGACCAGCTCGACACCCTCCCCGGGGTGGGCCCCGTTCTCGCCCGGCACATCATCGACTACCGCACCCAGCACGGCGGTTTCCGCTCCGTGGACGAACTGCGGGAGGTCAACGGGATCGGCGACCGTCGGTTCACCGATCTGCGCGAGCTGGTACGGCCATGAACCGCGCGCTCGACAAGGCCGGCCCGCGCTCGGAACCCGAGCAAGGCGAGGCCGGGCAGGCCGGCCGAAGCACCCCCATGGACCTGCGCCTGGTCCCGCCGGCACTCACGGCGTGGGCCACGGCGGCCCTGGCCCTGGACGCGCCGGCGTCCTGGACCGCCGCGACCGCTGTCGTCTGCCTGGTCGGCGGGGTCGCCCTCCTGCTGCTGTCGGTGCGGCAGCCGGAAGCAGGCGGGCGTGGTATTCGGTCCGGTTGGGCGCGCCCAGCCGTCGCCGTGACGCTGCTCTGCGCCGCCGCGGCGGCCACGTCCGCCGGACTGCACGGGACTGACGTGCGGCGCGGGCCGGTGCCGGAGCTGGCACGGCGGTCCGCGACCGTGATGGCCGAGATCGAGGTGAGCGGCGATCCATGGCTGAGCAGGCCCCAGGTGCGAGGCGATCACGCGGCGCCCGTGGCGGTGCTGGCCCGGGCCGAGCTGCGGACCGTCGAGGAGGCCGACGGAACGCGTGCGCGGACCCGGACACCCGTGCTGGTGATCGTCGACCCGGACGTCCCGGCGCCGGACGGGGATGCGGTGGGGAGCCGGAGTGCCGGGCCGCCGCCGGTACGCGCCGGACAGGGCACCCCAGCCGGTCGGGCCGCCTGGCTCGGACTGCTGCCGTCCACACGGCTGTGGGTTGCCGGGCGCCTGGCGCCTGCCCTGACCGGAGGTGACCGGACCGCGGCCGTGCTGCGGGTGCGTGGCCGGCCGGCACCGCGGGTCGTGGCGGGACCGAGCGGAGCACAACGACTGGCGGGCCGGCTCAGAGCGGGCCTGCGGGACGCGACCGAGGGCCTGCCGGGAGACGCGCGGGCCCTGCTTCCGGGGCTGGTCGTCGGGGACACCTCGCGGATCACGCCCGAGCTGGACCACGCTTTCGAGGAGACGGACCTGGCGCACACGCTCGCCGTCTCCGGCAGCAATCTCACCGTTCTCCTCGCACTGCTCATCGGGCCGCCAGGCCTGGCGCACCGGGCCGAACGCCGCGGCCTGGCCCCACGACTGGGGCTCTCGCTGCGGGCGACGGCGCTGCTCTCCGGAGCGCTGACGCTGGGCTTCGTGGTGATCTGCCGCCCCGACCCCAGTGTGCTGCGGGCCGCCGCCTGCGGCGCGGTCGCGTTGCTGGCCCTGGCCACGGGGCGCCGCAGGTCCCTGGTACCGGCGCTGGCCACGGCCGTCCTGCTGCTGGTGCTGTACGACCCGTGGCTGGCCCGCAGTTACGGCTTCCTGCTGTCGGTGCTGGCCACCGGCGCCCTGCTGGTGCTGGCGCCCGGCTGGAGCGAGGCGCTGCGGCGACGCCGGGTGCCGCCCCGGCTCGCCGAGGCACTGGCGGCGGCGGGGGCGGCGCAGGCGGTGTGCGCACCGGTCGTGGCGGTGCTGTCGGCCCGGGTGAGCCTGGTGGCGGTGCCCTGCAACCTGCTGGCCGAGGTGGCGGTGGCGCCGGCGACGGTGCTCGGTTTCGCGGCGCTGGCGACGGCGCCGGTGGCGATGCCGGCGGCCAAGGCCCTGGCGTGGTGTGCGAGTTGGCCCGCCGGGTGGATCGCCGGGGTCGCCCGGGCCGGGGCGGCGCTGCCCGGCGCGGGAGTGGACTGGCCGGGGAGCTGGCCGGGGGCACTGGCGCTCGCGGCGGTCACCGTGGCCGTCGTCCTGGCCGGCCGGAGACTGCTGCGGCGTCCGGCGTGGTGCGGGCTGCTCGGGGTGCTGCTCGTGCTGCTGGTGACGCGGCCGGCGCCGCTGACCCGGGTGATCACGGGCTGGCCGCCTCCGGGCTGGCGGTTCGCGATGTGCGATGTCGGCCAGGGTGACGCGACGGTGCTGGCGGCGGGGGAGGGGGCCGGAGTGGTCGTGGACGCCGGACCCGATCCGGCGCTGGTCGACCACTGCCTGCGGCGGCTGGGCATCACCCGCGTCCCCCTCCTCGTCCTCACCCACTTCCACGCCGACCATGTGGCGGGCCTGCCCGGCGTCCTGCGGGGCCGCGCGGTGGCCGCGATCGAGACGACGGGGCTCCCCGAACCGGCGGACCAGGCAGCGTTCGTCCGGCGGCAGGCGGCCGGACGGCACATCCCCGTCACGACGGCCGTCGCCGGAGAGGAACGGCGCACCGGCCCTCTCACCTGGCAGGTCCTGTGGCCCCCGCCGCAGAGCACGGGTCCGCCCGGCGGGACGGCGGTGCCTCCGGTCCGTCCGGGCGCCCTGTTCGAGCCGGAAGGTCCGAACGATGCCAGTGTCGTGCTGCTCGTGCGCACGGGCGGGCTGAGACTGCTGCTGCTCGGAGACCTCGAACCCCCGTCCCAGCAAGCACTGTTGCGGTCCCCGGCGGCTGCCGAGCTGGCCGGAGTGGACGTGCTGAAGGTGGCTCATCACGGCTCGTCCTACCAGGACCCGGAGCTGATCCACCTCGCGGCACCCCGGGTGGCACTCGTCTCAGCGGGCGCAGGCAATCCCTACGGTCACCCGGCACCGACGACCATGGCCGCACTGCGAGCCGACGGCGCGGCGGTCCTGCGCACCGACCGCGACGGTGCCCTCGCCGTCACCGGGACCGGCGGAGTCAAGGGGCGGATACAGGTGGCGAGAGAGAACTGGTGAGAACCAGAGACGAGGAAAGACAACCAGGGAAGTGAGAGAGCGGCCGGCCAGAGCCCAGACTGACCCCATGACACCAGCACAGACCGATGCCTGGCCGACCGATGCCCGTCCGATCGATGCCTATCTCCGCCGACTGGGCCTCGCCCGCCCGCCCCGGCCCACCAGTGAGGCGCTGCGCGAGCTGCACCTGAGCCATCTGCGGACGGTCCCCTTCGAGAACCTGTCGGTCCATCTCGGAGAGGACATCACGCTGGAGGAGAAGCGCCTGTTGGACAAGGTGACCGAGGCGCGACGGGGCGGCTTCTGCTACGAACTGAACGGCGCGTTCGGGACGTTGCTCACCGCCCTCGGTTACGAGGTGGAACTGCTCGCGGGGCGGGTGTATGACAGCGAGGGGCGGCTCGGGATTCCCTTCGACCACCTCGCCCTGCGGGTACGGACGGCGGAAGGGGACACCTGGCTCGCCGACGTCGGGTTCGGGGCACACAGCCACTACCCGCTGGCCTATGGGGAGCGCGGGGAGCAGGACGACCCCGGAGGCAGGTTCCGGGTGGTGGAGGCCGGCCCGGATCCGGCCGGGGTGCGTGGCGGCGCTGAGCCGGGCGCCGGGGACCTGGACGTCGTACGGGACGGCGAACCGCAGTACCGGCTGGAGACCCGGGCCCGGGCGCTCGGGGACTTCGCGGCCGGAGCCTGGTGGCACAGCACCTCGCCGACGTCGCACTTCACGCGGTCGCTGGTCTGCTCTCGGATCACCGGGGACGGAGGGCGGATCACCCTCAGCGGGCGCAGGCTGAAGACGACCGCAGCGGACGGCACGCAGCAGACGTGCGAGCTGGAGACGGACGACGAGGTGCTGACGGTCTACCGGGAACGCTTCGGGATCGAGCTGAGCTGTGTACCGACCGTAAGAAACCCTGACCTGGACGACTAATCCGCCTCAGTCACCGCGTATGCACTGGATTCGCGTGGGTTCGCATGATGTAAGCCTGGGTCGCCTTGCAAGCCGCACGGCTGACCCGGGCGTCGTCCGGCACGAACGCCCCCAGGCCGCTCCTCCTACCGCCCCCCGCCTGGCCTGCCTCTTCTCTCCGTCCCCGGTGCCGGAGAATGGGCCTGTGAGTGATGTGAGACATGTGCTGGTGCTGCCCGACCGCGACGCCGCCGAGGAGGCGGCCGAGGCGCTCGGGAAGCGGTTCGGGCTCGACGAGGAGCTCCAGCTCGTCCGGGACGCCCTGGCCGGCGAGGACGACGCCGAGGACGCCCAGTGGCTGGTGGTCGTGCGCGACGAGCACGAACGCCTCGATCCCGCCGAGCTGGACGCGTTCGCGGAGGAGTGGGACGGCTGGCGCGAGGAGCCCTGACCTCGGCCCAGGCCCAGGCCCAGGCCCAGGCCCAGGCCCCGGACCCCGAATCCCGACCCCCAGACCCCAACACCCCGGACGCCGAACCCCGGACCCCGACCCTCAGACCCCGGCATCCGGCACCCGGCCCCCACACCCCGGACGCCGAACCCCGACGCCCAGACCCCGACCCTCAGACCCCGGCACCCGGCCCCCACACCCCGGACGCCGAACCCCGGCACCCGCCCCCCGGCCCCCAGCCGAACCCCGGCACCCGCCCCCCGGCCCCCAGCCGAACCCCGGCACCCGCCCCCCGGCCCCCAACCGGACCCTGGCCCCCAGCCGGACCTGCCCCCCCCAGCTCCCAGCCCCAGCCCCCCGATCCCCGACCCGCACTAAGGGTCCGCTCCGGGCCCGGTCAGGGTGGCGGGGCCGCTTCGATGTCAGTGCCGCGTGGGATGCTGTAAGCGATGGCCAGGAAGACTGCGAATGACGACCCTCTCGCCCCGGTGACCGTTGCCGTGGGCCAGGAGGACCTCCTGCTCGACCGTGCCGTGCAGGAGGTGGTGGCCGCCGCCAAGGCCGCCGACGCCGACACGGACGTACGTGACCTGACCCCGGACCAGCTGCAGCCCGGCACACTCGCCGAGCTGACCAGCCCGTCGCTCTTCGCCGAGCGCAAGGTCGTGGTCGTACGCAACGCGCAGGACCTGACCGCCGACACGGTCAAGGACGTGAAGGCGTACCTCGGTTCGCCCGCCGAGGAGATCACGCTGGTGCTGCTGCACGCGGGCGGCGCCAAGGGCAAGGGGCTGCTGGACGCCGCGCGCAAGGCGGGCGCGCGGGAGGTGGCCTGTCCGAAGATGACCAAGCCGGCGGACCGGCTGGCCTTCGTGCGGGGGGAGTTCCGCTCGTCCGGCCGGTCGGCCACCCCCGAGGCGTGCCAGACGCTCTGCGACGCCATCGGGAGCGATCTGCGGGAGCTGGCCTCTGCTGTCTCCCAGCTGGTCGCCGACGTGGAGGGCACGATCGACGAGGCGGTCGTGGGGCGGTACTACACGGGCCGTGCCGAGGCGTCCAGCTTCACGGTCGCCGACCGGGCCGTGGAGGGCCGTACGGCGGAGGCGCTGGAGGCGCTCAGATGGTCGCTGGCCACGGGCGTTGCGCCGGTGATGATCACCAGCGCGCTGGCGCAGGGCGTGCGGGCGATCGGGAAGCTGTCCTCGGCGCGCGGCGGCCGGCCGGCCGATCTGGCGCGTGAGCTGGGAATGCCTCCGTGGAAGATCGACCGGGTGCGCCAGCAGATGCGGGGCTGGACGCCCGACGGGGTCGCGGTGGCGATGCGGGCGGTCGCCGAGGCCGACGCGGGGGTGAAGGGGGGCGGGGACGATCCCGAGTACGCGCTGGAGAAGGCGGTGGTGGTGATCGCCCGGGCGGCGCGGTCGAGGGGCCGGAACTGAAGCCGGTCACCCCGGCGGTCCCGGCGAGGAACCTCGTGGGTACAAGGAACCCGTGGGTACAAGGGCCGGGGCGCGGTCATCGGGATGGTCATCGGGATGTGAGGCCGGCTCTTCCAGGAGACCGGTGACGGCTTCCGGGCGGATCCGTGCCGGGTGTATGTCGACGGCCGGGGGCACGCCGTGGCCTGCTCCGCACCACAGCGGAGCGCGTGGGCAGGCGGTTCCGAGGGGCGGCTGCATCGTTCCCCAGGACCGTCGGAGTAAGGATCACCGACATCGACGAGTGCGTCGAGGATGACGAATGCGTCGGGGACGACGAGTGCGTCGAGGACATCGGACAGCAGGGCGGGTTGCGACCAGCAGGGCTGAGCCCCGGCGCATGCCGAAGGCCCCGGCGCCTGCCTTGGGGAAAGGAGAGGTGCCGAGGCCTTCGGATCAAGCTGGTGTGAGCCCGTTCCCGCGTGGCGAACGCAGGCCGCGAACAGGCTCGGGGGTGCCGGACGGGAGCGGATGAGAGAGGGCCCGCTCTGGGTCCCTCCGGCGGTCAGATCAGAAAGGTGTTCAGCCCTTGAGGGAGGTGACCTTGGAAGCAAGCGCCGACTTCTTGTTGGCGGCCTGGTTCTTGTGGATGACGCCCTTCGAGACGGCCTTGTCGAGCGCACGCGCGGCAGCGCGCTGCAGTTCGGTGGCCTTCTCCACGTCACCCGCGGCAGCGGCCTCACGGGCCTTGCGGATCGCGGTCTTCAGGGAGGACTTGACGGCCTTGTTGCGCAGTCGAGCCTTCTCGTTGGTCTTGATCCGCTTGATCTGGGACTTGATGTTCGCCACGAAGGAGCCTTTTCAGGTTCAGGTGCGGGGCCGCGAGGGTCCCGTACCGGTGATCCAAACTTTTCAGTCGCGCCTCGCGCTGAGAGGGCATGAGGCACAGCCATCTACAGTACCAGTGGCCTTCCGGACGGCCCAAAACGGCCCCCGGTCCCTCCCCGTGGGACCATGGAGACTACGTAACGATCCGACCCGAGGCATAAGGCGCCTCAAGAGACAGGACCCTGCGTGCCCGCGACCCCTAACCATGTGCCCGAGCCGAGCCGTACCGCCCCGGCTCTGATCCGCAATTTCTGCATCATCGCGCACATCGACCACGGCAAGTCCACGCTCGCCGACCGGATGCTCCAGCTGACCGGTGTGGTCGAGCAGCGGCAGATGCGTGCTCAGTACCTCGACCGGATGGACATCGAGCGCGAGCGCGGCATCACGATCAAGTCCCAGGCGGTGCGTCTGCCCTGGGCCCCGACCGAGGGCCCCGACCAGGGCACGACCCACATCCTCAACATGATCGACACCCCGGGGCACGTCGACTTCACCTACGAGGTCTCGCGGTCGCTCGCCGCCTGCGAGGGGACCATCCTCCTCGTCGACGCCGCCCAGGGCATCGAGGCGCAGACCCTCGCCAACCTGTACCTGGCGATGGAGAACGACCTCACGATCATCCCGGTGCTGAACAAGATCGACCTGCCGGCCGCCCAGCCGGAGAAGTTCGCCGAGGAGCTGGCGAACCTGGTCGGCTGTGACCCGGAGGACGTGCTCAAGGTCTCTGCGAAGACCGGTCTCGGTGTGGACGCGCTGCTGAACAAGGTCGTCAAGGAGATCCCGGCGCCGGTCGGGGTCGCCGACGCGCCCGCCCGCGCGATGATCTTCGACTCGGTGTACGACTCCTACCGCGGTGTCGTGACGTACGTCCGTGTCATCGACGGCCAGCTCAACAAGCGCGAGCGCATCCGGATGATGTCGACCGGCGCCACCCACGAGCTGCTGGAGATCGGGACGAACTCGCCGGAGATGCTGCCCGCCGACGGCCTGGGCGTCGGCGAGGTGGGCTATCTGATCACCGGCGTGAAGGACGTGCGCCAGTCCAAGGTCGGTGACACCGTCACCAGCCAGCACAAGGGCGCCACCGAGGCGCTCGGCGGTTACAAGGACCCGAAGCCGATGGTGTTCTCGGGCCTGTATCCGCTGGACGGCTCGGACTACCCGGAGCTGCGCGAGGCCCTGGACAAGCTGCAGCTCAACGATGCCGCGCTGGTCTACGAGCCGGAGACCTCCGCGGCCCTCGGCTTCGGTTTCCGCGTCGGCTTCCTGGGCTTGCTGCACCTCGACGTGATCCGGGAGCGGCTGGAGCGCGAGTTCGGCCTCGACCTGATCGCCACCGCGCCGAACGTGGTCTACCGGGTCGTGATGGAGGACGGCAGCGAGCACACCGTCACCAACCCGAGCGAGTTCCCCGAAGGCAAGATCAACGAGGTGTACGAGCCCGTCGTACGGGCCACCATCCTCGCGCCGACCGAGTTCATCGGCTCGATCATGGAGCTGTGCCAGACCCGGCGCGGCACCCTCCTGGGCATGGACTACCTGTCCGAGGACCGGGTCGAGATCCGCTACACGCTGCCGCTCGCGGAGATCGTCTTCGACTTCTTCGACCAGCTCAAGTCCAAGACCCGCGGCTATGCCTCGCTGGACTACGAGCCCACCGGCGAGCAGACCAGCTCCCTGGTCAAGGTCGACATCCTGCTGCACGGCGACAAGGTGGACGCCTTCTCGGCGATCACCCACAAGGACCAGGCGTACGCGTACGGCGTGCGGCTCGTCGCCAAGCTCAAGGAGCTGATCCCCCGGCAGGCCTTCGAGGTCCCGGTGCAGGCCGCCATCGGCTCCCGGGTCATCGCCCGCGAGACCATCCGCGCCATCCGCAAGGACGTCCTCGCCAAGTGCTACGGCGGTGACATCTCCCGTAAGCGGAAGCTGCTGGAGAAGCAGAAGGAAGGCAAGAAGCGGATGAAGATGGTGGGTTCCGTGGAGGTTCCGCAGGAGGCCTTCATCGCGGTCCTCTCCAGCGATGACGCCGCGGGGTCGGCCAAGGGCAAGAAGTAACCGGAAGTAACGAACGGTCACGCCCGCAAACCGGGCATGCGGGGGCTCGTCGTGCGAAAGTGCGACGGGCCCCTACGCGTGCGTAGCGTCGCGCTGAGTGGAAAGTGACAGGCCGAAGCCCCTTACGCAGCGGCCGGTCGCCCCTTAACCTGATCCCTGCTCGATAGTTACTCGCGAGTTAAACAACAGCCCGAACCCCACCACCGTGAGTTAACCCAGCCGCACCGAGTCAGCCGCACCGTCGCGGGCCCCCGGAGGATGTCGTGAGCGACACACAGACCCTGATCGAGAACCGTCCGCCGTCCGTGGCAGCCCTCTTCCTGGAGCGCGTGGCGGCCACACCGGACGCCGAGGCCTACCGCTACCCGGTCCCACCGGCCTCCGGCCAGGGCCCCGACGACTGGAAGTCGCTGAGCTGGGCCGAGGCGGCCGAGCGGGTGTACGCCATCGCGGCCGGCCTCATCGAACTGGGCATCCAGCCCGAGCAGCGGGTGGCGCTCGCCTCCTCCACCCGGGTCGAGTGGATCCTCGCCGACCTCGGCATCATGTGCGCCGGCGGCGCCACCACGACCGTCTACCCGCAGACCAACGCCGACGAGTCGGCGTTCATCCTCTCCGACTCCGAGAGCCGGGTGCTGATCGCCGAGGACGCGGCCCAGCTCGCCAAGGCCCTGGAGAAGCGCGCCGAGCTGCCGGAGCTGACCAAGGTCGTGGTCATCGACCCGGCCGGCGTGGAGAGCGGCGACTGGGTGCTGACCCTCGCCGAGCTGGAGAAGCGCGGCAACGCCTACCTGGAGCAGCACCCGCAGCTCATCAAGGAACGCGTCGGCGCGATCACCAAGGACCAGCTCGCCACCCTCATCTACACCTCCGGCACCACCGGCCGCCCCAAGGGCGTGCGGCTGCCGCACGACAACTGGGCCTACATGGCCAAGGCCATCGCCGCGACCGGCCTGATCAGCGCCGACGACGTGCAGTACCTGTGGCTGCCGCTCGCGCACGTCTTCGGCAAGGTGCTCACCTCCGGCCAGATCGAGGTCGGGCACGTCACCGCCGTCGACGGCCGGGTCGACAAGATCATCGAGAACCTTCCGGTGGTCCAGCCGACGTACATGGCGGCCGTGCCGCGCATCTTCGAGAAGGTCTACAACGGCGTCGCCGCCAAGGCGCGCGAGGGTGGCGGGGCCAAGTACAAGATCTTCCAGTGGGCCGCCGAGGTCGCCCGCGAGTACGCCAAGGCCAGCCAGGACAACTTCCGCCGCACCGGCACCGCCTCCGTGCCGTTCGGGCTCGGCGCCAAGCACAAGGTCGCCGACACCCTCGTCTACGGCAAGCTCCGCGAGGCCTTCGGCGGCCGGCTGCGCGCCTGCGTCTCCGGCGCCTCAGCGCTCTCCCCGGAGATCGGCTACTTCTTCGCCGGCGCCGGCATCCACATCCTGGAGGGCTACGGCCTCACCGAGACCTCCGCCGCCTCCTTCGTCAACCCGGGTGAGGCCTACCGCACCGGCACGGTCGGCAAGCCGCTGCCCGGCACCGAGGTCCGTATCGCCGACGACGGCGAGATCCTGCTGCGCGGCCCCGGCATCATGGAGGGCTACCACCAGCAGCCCGAGAAGACCGCCGAGGTGCTGGAGTCCGACGGCTGGTTCCACACCGGCGACATCGGCGAGCTGTCCCCCGACGGCTACCTGCGCATCACCGACCGCAAGAAGGACCTCATCAAGACGTCCGGCGGCAAGTACGTCGCTCCGGCCGAGGTCGAGGGGCAGTTCAAGGCGGTGTGCCCGTACGTGTCCAACATCCTCGTGCACGGCGCCGACCGGAACTACTGCACCGCCCTCATCGCCCTGGACGAACTCGCGATCCAGGAGTGGGCGAAGGAGAACGGGCTGGACGGCAGGCCGTACGCCGAGATCGTCGCCGCGCCGCAGACGGTGGAGATGGTCGACGGGTACGTGCGGCAGCTCAACGCCGGGCTCCAGCGCTGGCAGACGATCAAGAAGTTCCGGCTGCTGCCGCGGGACCTCGATGTGGAGCACGGCGAGATCACGCCGAGCCTGAAGCTGAAGCGGCCGGTGGTGGAGCGGGAGTACAAGCACCTCATCGACGAGATGTACGCGGGGACGCGCGAGGCGTAGCGCCGTCGCGGAGGCGGTGGCGGGGAGCGCCCGGCTGTTCCGGGCCGTCCGTGAGAACTGGCGCGCCCCGCGGCGGAGCCGCTCGCCGACACCGCCCCGACCCCTGGGGAGTTTGTGACTGGGCGCCGCCGTCGCGTGCTCGGCGGCGCTCGAAAGTGTCCGCCTTCCGGCCACTTGAGTAACTCACCGCTTATACGTGCCCCCTGTCTGTCACCCTGACCGCATGGATATGGCGGCCATACCGACGCAGCGGGAGAGCGGCGCCCAGCCCGGGGAGCGGCGGGGGCGGGCCACGCTGCCCGGGAGCGCCCTCGCCCCGGGATCGGCCCGCGCGCTGGTGCGGTCGGCGCTGGCCACGGCGCCCGGGGTCTCCGCGCGGCTCGCCGACGACGCCATGGCGGTCGTCAGCGAGCTGGTCACCAACGCCGTCGTGCACGCCGGCACCGAGGTGCACGTCGAGTGGCGGCTGGAGGAGACCGGCGCGTTCGTGGTCGAGGTGTGCGACCAGCACCCGTTCCGTGCCCCGCGGGACGCCACGGCGGGCGAGGGGGCGTACGACACCCCGGAGTACGGGCGTGGCCTGCGCCTCGTCGCCACGCTCGCCGAGTCCTGGGGCGTCACCTACCGCACCGGCGCCAAGACCGTGTGGGCGCGGCTGCCCCCGGGCGACGGCGAGACCCCGGACGGACCCGCCCCCGAGCCCGCCCTGGGGATCGCCGAGGACCTCGCCCCGCAGCCGCACCGCGCCGACGGCGACCGCGACTGGCTCGGCCGGGGCGCCCTGTCCTTCCTCGCCGAGGCCTCCGACCTGCTCGCCGGACAACTGGACGAGAACCTGGTCGTCGCGCTCACCGGCCAGCTGATCGTGCCCCGGCTCGCCGACTGGTGCGCGGTCTGGCTGGAGGACGAGGCGACCGTACGCGGCGGCGCCGGCAGCGGGCCCGCCCGGGTCTGGCACGCCAGCGAGGCCCGCATCGAGGAACTGCGGTGTGCCCTGGAGAAGGAACCGCCGGGCCCGCCCGACGGGCTGCGCTCCGGCCCCGAGCCCCACCTTTGGCCCGGCCACGCGCTCGGCCCCCAGGGCGACCAGGGGACGGCGCTGTCGTACCGGCTGATCGCGGGCGGCCGGCCGCTCGGCACGCTGGTCGTCGGCCGGTGCGGGCCGGCGGGCATCCCCGACGAGGTCACCGGGCTGCTGGAGGACCTCGGCCGCAGGGTCGCGCTGGCCATCGGCGCGGCCCGCCAGTACGCCCGCCAGGCCACCATCAGCGCCGTCCTGCAGCGCGGCCTGCTGCCCGGCGCGGTCGCCGAGATCCCCGGCATGCGCAGCGCGCTCGTCTACGAGCCCTGCGACATGGGCGGCCCGAGCGGCGACTTCTACGACCTGTTCCCGGCGGGCGACGGCCGCTGGTGCTTCGCCGTCGGCGACGTCCAGGGCAAGGGGCCCGAGGCCGCCGTGGTGATCGGCCTCGCCCGCCCCTGGCTGCGCCTCCTCGCCCGCGAGGGCTACCGCGTCGCCGACGTCCTGGACCGCCTCAACCAACTCCTCCTGGACGACGCCACCGAGGCCTCCGACGCCGCCGCCCGCGCCCTGGTCGCCGCCGGCGCCCGGCCCCTGCCCGCCGGGGACGGCCCGCAGACCCGCTTCCTCTCCCTGCTCTACGGCGAGCTGCGGCCGTACGACGGCGGGGTCCGCTGCACCCTCGCCTCCGCCGGCCACCCGCTGCCGCTCGTCCTCGGCCCCGACGGCACCGTCCGCACCGCCGCCCGCCCGCAGACCCTGCTCGGCGTGGTCGAGGACGAGACCTACACCAGCGAGACCCTCGACCTGCGCCCCGGAGACAGCCTGCTGTGCGTCACCGACGGGGTGACCGAGCGGCGCTCCGGGACCCGTCAGTTCGACGACGGCGACGGGCTCGCCCGCGCCCTGTCCGGCTGCGCCGGGCTCAGCGCCGAGCAGATCGCCGAGAGGATCCGCCGCCTGGTCCACGACTTCGGCGGCGGCCTGCCCGAGGACGACCTCGCCCTCCTGGTGCTCCAGGCGGAGTAACACCGCCGGTGCTGGACAATGGAAGGCATGCCTTCCGCACTCCCCGACGGCGAGCCCGTCCCCACCGACGGCGCGCTGCCCGCGCACGCGCTCGCCGGGGCCGCCGACCGCCCGCTCGGTTTCTACCTGCACGTCCCGTACTGCGCGACCCGCTGCGGCTACTGCGACTTCAACACCTACACGGCGACCGAGCTGCGCGGCACCGGCGGAGTGCTCGCCTCCCGGGAGAACTACGCGGACACGCTGACCGACGAGATCCGGCTGGCCCGGAAGGTGCTGGGCGACGACCCGCGCGAGGTCCGTACGGTCTTCGTCGGGGGCGGCACGCCGACGCTGCTGGCCGCCGACGACCTCGTACGGATGCTGGGCGCGATCCGGGACGAGTTCGGGCTGGCACCGGACGCCGAGGTCACGACCGAGGCGAACCCGGAGTCCGTCGACCCCGCCTACCTCGCCACCCTCCGCGAGGGCGGCTTCAACCGGATCTCCCTCGGCATGCAGAGCGCCAGGCCGCACGTGCTGAGGATCCTGGACCGCACCCACACCCCCGGCCGCCCCGAGCGGTGCGTCGCCGAGGCGCGGGCGGCGGGCTTCGAGCACGTCAACCTGGACCTGATCTACGGCACCCCGGGCGAGAGCGACGACGACTGGCGGGCCTCGCTGGAGGCCGCCCTCGGCGCCGGCCCCGACCACGTCAGCGCCTACGCGCTCATCGTCGAGGAGGGCACGGGGCTCGCCCGCCGGATCCGCCGGGGCGAGGTTCCGATGACCGACGACGACGTGCACGCCGACCGGTACCTCATCGCGGAGGAGATGCTGGGCGGGGCGGGCTTCGACTGGTACGAGGTCTCCAACTGGGCCACCTCCGAGGCGGGCCGCTGCCTGCACAACGAGCTGTACTGGCGCGGCGCCGACTGGTGGGGGGCCGGGCCGGGGGCCCACTCGCACGTGGGCGGGGTCCGCTGGTGGAACGTGAAGCACCCGGGCGCGTACGCGGCGGCGCTGGCGTCGGGCAAGTCGCCGGGCGCCGGGCGTGAGCTGCTGTCCGACGAGGACCGGCGGGTGGAGCGGATCCTGCTGGAGCTGCGGCTGCGGGAGGGGGTTCCGCTGTCGCTGCTGAAGGAGGAGGGGCTCGCGGCTTCCCGTCGCGCGCTGGCGGACGGACTCCTCCAGGAGGGGCCGTACGCGCAGGGGCGGGCCGTGCTGACGCTGCGGGGGCGGCTGCTGGCGGACGCGGTCGTGCGGGATCTGGTCGACTGATCACTCCGGCGAGCGAATCCCCCGTACGAGGACGTCAGGCCCCACCGCTTCCCGTGACGAAGTCGATCAGCTCCTCCACGCGTCCCAGCAGCTCGGGCTCCAGGTCCTTGTAGGACCCCACCCGCTTCAGGATCGCCTGCCACACCGCGCCGGTGTTCTCCGCCGGCCAGCCCAGGGCCCGGCACACCCCCGTCTTCCAGTCCTGCCCCTTCGGCACCGTCGGCCAGGCCGGGATGCCCAGGGCCGCCGGTTTCACGGCCTGCCAGATGTCGATGTACGGGTGGCCGACGACCAGAGCGTGTTCGCTGGTCACCGACTCCGCGATGCGCCACTCCTTCGTGCCCGGCAGCAGGTGGTCCACCAGGACGCCGAGGCGGGCGTCGGGGCCCGGGGCGAAGTCGGAGACGATGGACGGCAGGTCGTCCACGCCCTCCAGGTACTCCACGACCACGCCCTCGACGCGCAGGTCGTCGCCCCACACCTTCTCGACCAGCTCGGCGTCGTGCCGGCCCTCGACGTAGATGCGGCCGGCGCGGGCCACGCGCGCGCGTGCCCGGGGGACGGCGACGGAGCCGGACGCCGTACGGGTGGGACGTACCGGGGCCGAGGGGGCCGGCCGTACCAGCGTCACCACGCGGCCCTCCAGCAGGAAGCCGCGCGGCTCCAGCGGGAACACCCGGTGCTTGCCGAAGCGGTCCTCCAGGGTCACCGTGCCGGCCTCGCAGCGGATCACCGCCCCGCAGAACCCGGTACCGGGCTCCTCCACCACCAGGCCCGGCTCGGCCGGCACCTCCGGCACGGGCTTCGGCTTCTTCCACGGCGGGGTCAGGTCGGCGGAGTACACACGAGGGCGCGGGCCCGAAGGGCCCTCGTCGGAGGGGTGGCGGCGGGAGACGGGTGGGCGCATTCGGATGACGATAGGAGAACCTGTACGGAGCTGCTCACGACACGCCGGAGATTCGAGCCGAAACGCCGCGCGCCCCGCGGAGGCCCGTCCGCCCCGCGCGGAACCCCCGCGAGCCCCGCACCCGACCCCCGCCGGCCCCGCCGGGGACCCGTCGCGACCTTCGCGCTGAAGGCTCGCCAGCACCGCCCCCGACCCCCCGCCGACCCCGCGCGGAACCGCCACGAGCCCCGCACCCGCCCCCCCCGCTCACCCCGCACCCGCCCCCCGGCTCACCCCACCCCGAACCGCCTCGCCAGCTCGTCCCGCTGTCCGCGTACGAAGCCCGCGTCCACCACCGCCCCGTGACCGGGCACGTACAGTGCGTCCTCGCCGCCCAGGGCCAGGAGGCGGTCGAGGGCGTCCGGCCAGCGGGACGGGACCGCGTCCGGGCCCGCCTGGGGTTCGCCGGACTCCTCCACCAGGTCGCCGCAGAAGACCACCTCCGGATCGCCCGGCACCAGTACCGCCAGGTCGTACGCGGTGTGGCCGGGGCCCACGTTGGCCAGCAGTGCCTGGCGGCCGCCGCCGAGGTCGAGGGTCCACTCGCCGGAGACCAGGTGGCGGGGCGGGACCAGCGCGTCCACGGCCTCGTCCGCGTCGGCCACCGGCAGCCCGTTGCGGACCGCGTCCAGACGCAGCTCGTCGCGCTCGTACGTCAGCGCCGCGTCCGCGCCCACCGCCCCGTACAGCTCCGCCCCCGCGAACGCCGGCGTGCCGAACACGTGGTCGAAGTGGGGATGGGTGAGCGCGAGATGGGTCACACGTCCGCCCGCCAGCTCCTCGGCCCGCGCGCGCACCCGGGCCCCCTCCGCCAGGCTCGAACCGGCGTCCACGAGGAGGGTCGTGCCCTCCCCCAGGACCAGCCCCACCGTGCAGTCCCAGCCGGGCAGCCGGCACCGCCCCACCCCGGCGGTCAGCCGTTCCCACCCCAGCTCTTCCCAAGTCACGGTCATACCCGCGACGCTAGCGGTACGACCCGGTACCGCGGCCCGACCTTGCCCAGTGTGTACCCGACAGCCGTACACTGGGCCGGGGATCGCTGGCACTCGCGTGGGAAGAGTGCCAGGCGACAGGACCCGAAGGGACGAGGGGACGACATGCTGGAGGTGCGCGCGGATGCTGAGTGAACGCAGGCTTCAGGTACTGCGCGCCATCGTCCAGGACTATGTGGGCACCGAGGAGCCGGTCGGGTCGAAGGCCCTGACCGAGCGGCACAACCTCGGCGTCTCCCCGGCGACCGTCCGCAACGACATGGCGGCCCTGGAGGACGAGGGGTACATCGCCCAGCCGCACACCAGCGCGGGGCGCATCCCCACCGACAAGGGCTACCGGCTGTTCGTGGACAAGCTCGCGGGCGTGAAGCCGATGACCGCGCCCGAGCGTCGCGCCATCCAGAACTTCCTGGAGGGCGCCGTCGACCTCGACGACGTCGTGGCGCGGACCGTACGGCTGCTCGCGCAGCTCACCCGGCAGGTCGCCGTCGTGCAGTACCCGTCGCTGACCCGGTCCACGGTCCGGCACGTCGAGCTGCTCTCGCTCGCTCCGGCGCGCGTGATGCTCGTGCTGATCACGGACACCGGCCGGGTCGAGCAGCGCATGGTCGACTGCCCGGCGCCGTTCGGCGAGGCCTCGCTGGCGGATCTGCGGGCGCGGCTGAACAGCCGGGTCGCCGGCCGCCGGTTCGCGGATGTGCCGAAGCTGGTCGAGGACCTGCCGGACGCCTTCGAGCCGGAGGACCGCGGTACGGTCTCCACGGTGCTCTCCACTCTTCTGGAGACACTCGTGGAGGAGAACGAGGAGCGGTTGATGATCGGCGGCACCGCCAATCTGACCCGCTTCGGACATGACTTCCCCCTCACGATCCGGCCCGTCCTGGAGGCACTGGAGGAGCAGGTCGTGCTCCTCAAGCTCCTCGGCGAGGCGAAGGAACCGGGCGTGACCGTGCGCATCGGCCACGAGAACGCCCATGAGGGACTCAACTCAACCTCCGTCGTGTCGGTCGGCTACGGTTCGGGCGGCGAGGCGGTTGCCAAGCTCGGCGTGGTCGGACCGACCCGCATGGACTACCCGGGAACGATGGGAGCGGTACGCGCAGTGGCACGGTACGTCGGACAGATCCTGGCGGAGTCGTAAGTGGCCACGGACTACTACGCCGTTCTCGGCGTGCGCCGCGACGCGTCGCAGGATGAGATCAAGAAGGCGTTCCGTCGGCTCGCGCGCGAGCTGCACCCGGACGTCAACCCCGACCCGAAGACCCAGGAGCGGTTCAAGGAGATCAACGCCGCTTACGAGGTGCTGTCGGACCCGCAGAAGAAGCAGGTCTACGACCTCGGCGGCGATCCGCTCTCCCAGTCGGGCGGGGCCGGCGCGGGCGGTTTCGGCGCCGGCGGCTTCGGCAACTTCTCCGACATCATGGACGCGTTCTTCGGTACGGCGTCGCAGCGCGGGCCGCGCTCGCGCACCCGGCGCGGCCAGGACGCGATGATCCGGATCGAGGTGGAGCTGGACGAGGCGGCCTTCGGGACCACCAAGGACATCCAGGTCGACACCGCGATCGTCTGCAACACCTGCAACGGCGAGGGTGCCGCCCCCGGCACCTCCGCGCAGACGTGTGACATGTGCCGCGGCCGGGGTGAGGTCTCCCAGGTCACCCGGTCCTTCCTGGGCCAGGTCATGACCTCCCGCCCGTGCCCCCAGTGCCAGGGCTTCGGCACGGTCGTGCCGACCCCGTGCCCGGAGTGCGCCGGCGACGGCCGGGTCCGCTCGCGGCGGACCCTGACCGTGAAGATCCCGGCCGGTGTCGACAACGGCACCCGGATCCAGCTCGCCGGCGAGGGCGAGGTCGGCCCCGGCGGCGGTCCGGCCGGCGACCTGTACGTCGAGATCCACGAGCTGCCGCACCCCACGTTCCAGCGGCGCGGCGACGACCTGCACTGCACGGTCACCATCCCGATGACGGCGGCGGCCCTCGGCACCAAGGTGCCGCTGGAGACGCTGGACGGCATGGAGGAGGTCGACATCCGGCCCGGCACCCAGTCCGGCCAGTCGATCCCGCTGCACGGCCGTGGCGTCACGCATCTGCGCGGCGGCGGCCGGGGTGACCTGATCGTGCACGTGGAGGTGACCACCCCGACCAAGCTGGACCCCGAGCAGGAGCGACTGCTGCGCGAGCTGTCCAAGCTGCGCGGCGAGGAGCGGCCGCAGGGACAGTTCCAGCCCGGTCAGCAGGGGCTGTTCTCCCGCCTGAAGGACGCGTTCAACGGGCGCTGATCCCTGACCGTCAACGACTGTCAGGGGGCGCCGAGCGGAGGCGTACGGGGTGCTCCGGTCCCCGTGCGCCAGGGGCCTGTGCCGGGGGAAGCCCGGATTCGGACTTGTACGGAGGACGTGACAACATGCGGTCATGTCCTCCGCGCTGACCGATCTCTTCCCCCAGCCGATCGTGCAGGCCCCCATGGCGGGCGGTGTCTCCGTCCCGCAGCTCGCCGCCGCCGTCTCCGAGGCCGGTGGCCTCGGCTTCCTCGCCGCCGGATACAAGACCGCCGACGGCATGTACCAGGAGATCAAGCAGCTGCGGGGGCTCACCGGCCGCCCGTTCGGCGTGAACGTGTTCATGCCCCAGTCGGACCACGCCGAGTCCGGCGCGGTGGAGGTGTACGCGCACCAGCTGGCCGGCGAGGCCGCCTGGTACGAGACCGAGCTGGGCGACCCGGACAGCGGCCGCGACGACGGCTACGACGCCAAGCTCGCCGTCCTCCTCGACAACCCGGTGCCGGTGGTCTCCTTCCACTTCGGCGTGCCGGCCCGTGAGGTGCTCGACCGGTTCCGCCGGGCCGGGACCCTCACCCTCGTCACCGCCACGACCGCGGAGGAGGCCCGCGCGGTCGAGCGGGCCGGGGCGGACGCGGTGATCGCGCAGGGCGTGGAGGCCGGCGGCCACCAGGGCACCCACCGGGACCTCCCGGAGAACGACGGCTCCGGCATCGGACTGCTGTCGCTGGTCGCGCAGGTGCGGGAGGCCGTACGGATCCCGGTCGTCGCCGCCGGCGGCATCATGCGCGGCAGCCAGATCGCCGCCGTCCTCGCGGCGGGCGCGAGCGCGGCCCAGCTGGGCACCGCCTTCCTCGCCACCCCCGAGTCCGGGGCGCACGCCCTGCACAAACAGGCGCTGACCGACCCCCTGTTCACGCGCACCGAGCTGACCCGTGCCTTCACCGGCCGCCCGGCCCGCGCGCTGGTCAACCGCTTCCTGCGCGAGCACGGCCCCTACGCCCCCGCCGCCTACCCGGAGGTCAGCCACCTCACCGCGCCGCTGCGCAAGGCCGCCGCGAAGGCCGGGGACGCGCAGGGTCTGGCGCTGTGGGCGGGACAGGGGTACCGGATGGCGCGGGAGCTGCCGGCCGGACGGCTGGTGGAGGTGCTGGCGGCGGAACTCGCCGAGGCCGGGACAGCGTTGTCGGCCGGGGGTGGTGCGCGATGACCGCGCCGGTGTTCGTCGTCGACTCGCTGGAGGGCGTGGGCCCCGGCTCCGTCGTCGACGTCCGGGGCCCGGAGGGGCGGCACGCCGTCTCGGTACGGCGGTTGCAGCCGGGCGAGCACGTGGTGCTCACCGACGGCAGGGGCCGGGGCGCGGCCGGGGCCGTCGTCAGCGTGTCCGGGAAGGACCACCTGGTGGTCGAGCCCTCCGAGTTCCCGGTGGAGCCCGAGCCCAGCCCCCGCATCACCGTCGTCCAGGCCCTGCCCAAGGGGGACCGTGGCGAACTGGCCGTGGAGACGATGACGGAGACCGGTGTCGACGCGATCGTGCCCTGGCAGGCGGCCCGCTGCATCACCCAGTGGAAGGGCGAGCGGGGACTGAAGGCGCTCGCCAAGTGGCGGGCCACCGCGCGGGAGGCCGGCAAGCAGTCCCGGCGGCTGCGCTTCCCGGAGGTCGCGGACCTCGCGACCACCAGGCAGGTCGCCGAGCTCCTCGCCGCCGCCGACTTCGCCGCCGTGCTCCACTCCGACTTCGAGCACGTCAGCCGGCCCCTGGCCGCCGCCGAACTCCCCGCCGAGGGCGAGATCGTCCTGGTCGTGGGGCCGGAGGGCGGCGTCTCCCGGGACGAGCTGGCCCTCTTCGAGGAGACGGGCGCGAAGGCCTGCGTCCTCGGCCCCACCGTCCTGCGCACGTCCACCGCCGGCACCGCCGCCACGGCCCTGCTGCTGGGCCGCACCGGCCGCTGGTCCTGACCCCTCGTCCCGACCCCTCGCGGAGGCACCGTGGAACTCGCCCAAGTCCGGCTCCTGGTCACCGACTTCCCCGCCTGCTACCGCTTCTACACCGACGTCCTCGGCCTCAAGCCGCAGTCCGGCGCCGCGCGCGGCCCGTACGAGAAGCTCAGCCCGCACACCGGCTCCGCCGGGATCGCCCTGCAGGACCGGGCGATGATGGCCGAGGTCCTGGCCGAACTGGGCGACACCGCCACCGGCCACCGCTCCCTGGTCGTCCTGCGCGTGGACGACCTCGACGCCTACTGCGCGGAGATCACCTCCCGCGGCGCCACCCTGCTGCACGGCCCGGCCCCCATGACCGACCGCATGCGCGTCGCCCACCTCAAGGACCCGGAGGGCAACCTGGTGGAGCTCCAGGAGTGGCTGCTGCTGCGCGGCTGACGGCGGGCAGCAGCGCCCAGCCGTCCACCTCACCGGCCACCGGCCCGCCACGGCCCCGCAGTGCGTCGACGAAGGCCCGGACGACGCGGGGTTCGTGCAGGTTGACGGTGTGTCCGTGCCGGTCGAAGACCAGACCGGAGTGCCCGTAACCGCCGACGACCACGCCGGGGAACACGAGGTGCGTCACGGTTCCGTCCCGGTGCAGCGAGAGCACCTCCGTACACGGTCCGCCGTCGGTGTGCCGGTGCCGGACCCGCCACCGGTACTCGGTGCCGTCGGGCAGGACGAGCCGTCTGAGCCTGCGTTCACCGCGCATCGGGCCACCATAGGCCGCCTGCCCCCGAACGGGTGAGTGGCCGTATGCGGCCTTCCGCGCGGTGCGGGGCGGTGGCACGCTGCGCTGTATGGGCGTATCGAGGCGGATACGGCGCGGGTCGCGGACGGCGGCCGTGGTGGGGCTCGTCGCGGTGGGCGCGGGAGCCGTCGTGGCGTGTCAGCCCGGTGGGCTCGGGTCCGCGACCGTCGCCTACACCACCGACCGGACCGCGACCGCCGCGCTGGAGCACCGGCATGTGAACGTCGCCTGGCTGACCTGCACCGGACGGCAGGGTGACGACGGCACCCGGGATGCCTCGCCCTCGTCGACGGAGAGCACGCTCGTCTCCGTCGACTGCCGGGGGGAGACGGACGACGGGCGGAAGATCGCCGTCACCGGGGTGGTGACCAAGGCCGTCGACGGGGCCTGCGTCCGCGGTGACCTGACGGCGAAGGTCGGCGGCAGACAGGTCTTCCACGTCGACGGGCTGGGCAACTGCTCGGCGCCGCCCGGGCCGACGTACCGCCCGCCCACCGGGGGCCGGCCCGAGCCGGCGGTGACCGTCACCGTCACCGTCACGCGGACCGTGTGGCCCGTACCGGGCAAGTGAGGGGCGAACCGGGAGCGGAGCGCGCCGGTCGCTGCGTAGAGTGACGGGGTGACTCAGGGCGCCTATCTCCGATATCCCCACCTGCACGGCGACTTGGTGACCTTCGTCGCCGAGGACGACGTGTGGCTCGCACCGCTGGACGGCGGCCGGGCCTGGCGGGTCAGCGCCGACAACACGCCGGTGACCCGGCCCCGGATATCACCCGACGGAAGGCACCTCGCCTGGACCTCCACCCGGGACGGCGCCCCCGAGGTGCATGCCGCCCCGGTCGACGGCGGCCCCGCCGAGCGGCTGACGTACTGGGGCAACCGCCGGACCGAGGTGCGCGGTTGGACCCCCGACGGACGGGTGCTCGCGCTCGGCGCGCAGGGCCGGCCCAGTTTCCGGCACTCCTGGGCGCACGCCGTCCCGCTGGACGGCGGACCGGCCGAGACCCTGCCGTACGGCCCGGTCGGCGACGTGGCTCACGGTCCGGCCACCGTGCTGCTGTCCGCGCCGATGGGGCGGGAGGCCGCCCACTGGAAACGCTACCGGGGCGGCACGGCGGGCAAGTTGTGGATCGACCGGGACGGCGGCGGGGAGTTCGTCCGGCTGCACGAGGACCTCGACGGCAACATCGAGTGCCCGGTGTGGGCGGGGGACCGCATCGCCTTCCTCTGCGACCACGAGGGCACCGGCGCGCTCTACTCCTCCCTCGCCGACGGCTCCGACCTGCGCCGGCACACCCCGCTGGACGGCTTCTACGCCCGGCACGCGGCCGGCGACGGCACCCGGGTCGTCTACGGCTCGGCCGGTGAACTCTGGCTGCTGGACGACCTGGACGGCGCCGAGCCGCGCCGGCTGGACGTACGGCTCGGCGGACCCCGCGTCGACCTGCGGCCCCACCCGGTCAACGCCTCCCGCTGGTTCGGAGAGGCCGCACCCGACCACACCGCGCGCGGCAGCGCCGTCTGCGTGCGCGGCGGCATCCACTGGGTCACCCACCGCTCCGGCCCCGCCCGCGCCCTGGCCGCCACCCCCGGCGTCCGCGCCCGCACCCCGCGCGTCTTCCGCGCCGAGGGCGAGGAGTGGGTGGTGTGGGTGACGGACGCCGAGGGCGAAGACGCCCTGGAGTTCGCTCCCGCCACCGGCACCGTCCCCGGCGCCCCGCCGCGCCGGCTCGCCGCCGGAGAACTGGGCCGCGTCCTGGAACTGGCCATGGCACCCGACGGCGGCCGGGCCGCCGTGGCCGCGCACGACGGCCGGCTGCTCCTGGTCGAACGCGAGACCGGCGAGGTCCGCGAGGTCGACCGCAGCGACGACGGCGAGGTCTCCGGCCTCGCCTTCTCACCCGACTCCGCCTGGCTCGCCTGGGCCCACCCCGGCCCCCGCCCGCTCTCCCAGCTCCGCATCGCCCACACCACCGACCTCTCGGTCACCGAGGCGACCCCGCTGCGGTTCCAGGACTACGCGCCCGCCTTCACCCTCGACGGCAAACACCTCGCGTTCCTCTCCAACCGCGCCTTCGACCCGGTCTACGACGAACACGCCTTCGACCTCGCCTTCGTGGTCGGCGCCCGTCCCCACCTGATCACCCTGGCCGCCACCACCCCCTCGCCGTTCGGCCCCCAGCGCCACGGCCGCCCCTTCGAGACCCCCGACAAGGACGAGACCCCCGACGGCGAGGGCACCCCGGCCACCCGTATCGACCTGGAGGGCCTCGCCGACCGCATCGTCCCCTTCCCGGTCGAGGCCGGCCGCTACTCCACGCTCCGAGCCGCCAAGGACGGCGTCCTGTGGCTGCACCACCCCGTCGAGGGCGTCCTCGGTGCCGCCCGCGCCCACCCGGAGGACCCCGACCCGCACACCGAGCTGGAGCGCTACGACCTCGCCCAGCGCCGCCTGGAGCACCTCGCCTCAGCGGCCGACCACTTCGAGGTCAGCGGCGACGGCAGACGCGTCCTGCTGTGGAGCGAGGGCCGGCTCCGGGTCGTCCCCGGCGACCGTCGTACCGGCAGCGACGACGACGGCGACACCAGCGTCACCGTCGACCTCGCCCGCGTCCGGCAGACCGTCGACCCGGCCGCCGAGTGGCGGCAGATGTACGACGAGACCGGCCGCCTGATGCGCGACCACTTCTGGCGCCCCGACCTCGGCGGCGCCGACTGGACCGGCGTCCTCGACCGCTACCGCCCGCTCCTCGCCCGCCTCGCCACCCACAGCGACCTGGTCGACCTGCTCTGGGAGGTGCACGGCGAACTCGGCACCTCGCACGCCTACGTCACCCCGCGCGGCGGCTCCGGCGGCGCCCGGCACGGCCTGCTCGGCGCCGACATCTCCCGCCACGCTGACGGCGGCTGGCGCATCGACCGCATCCTCCCGTCGGAGACCTCCGACCCGGACGCCCGCTCCCCGCTCGCCGCACCGGGGGTCGCGGTCCGCCCCGGCGACGCGATCATCGCGGTCGCCGGCCACCCGGTCGACCCCGTGACGGGCCCCGGGCCGCTGCTCGCCGGCACGGCCGGCCACCCCGTCGAACTGACCGTCTCCCCGGCCGCCGGCGGCGAACCCCGGCACACCGTCGTCATCCCCGTCGCCGACGAGGAACCCCTGCGCTACCACGCCTGGGTCGCGGACCGCCGGGCCCACGTCCACGCGGCCTCCGCCGGCCGCCTCGGCTACCTCCACGTCCCCGACATGCAGGCCCCCGGCTGGGCCCAGATCCACCGGGACCTGCGCGTCGAGGTCGCCCGCGAGGGCCTCGTGGTCGACGTCCGGGAGAACCGGGGCGGCCACACCTCCCAGCTGGTGGTCGAGAAGCTGGCCCGCCGGATCATCGGCTGGGACCTCCCGCGCGGTATGCGCCCCACCAGCTACCCGCTCGACGCCCCCCGGGGCCCGGTCGTCGCCGTCGCCAACGAGTTCTCCGGATCCGACGGCGACATCGTCAACGCGGCCATCAAGGCCCTCGGCATCGGCCCGGTCGTCGGCACCCGCACCTGGGGCGGTGTCATCGGCATCGACAGCCGCTACCACCTGGTCGACGGCACCCTGGTCACCCAGCCGAAGTACGCGATGTGGCTGGAGGGCGTCGGCTGGGACGTGGAGAACCACGGGGTGGATCCCGACGTGGAGGTCCCGCAGAGGCCCCAGGACTGGGCGGCGGGCAGGGACACCCAGCTGGACGAGGCGATCCGGCTCGCACTGCAGGCGCTGGAGGAACGCCCCGCGAAAACACCACCGGGCCTGCCCGGCTGACCGACTACGATGCCCACGGAATGGATCACAGGAGGCACACGCATGGCCGGAGAACCGCAGGACGACTGCCTGTTCTGCAAGATCGTCGCGGGTGAGATCCCGGCGACGATCGTCCGCGAAACCGAGACGACCGTAGCGTTCCGCGACATAAACCCCCAGGCCCCCACCCACGTCCTGGTGATCCCGAAGGCCCACTACGAGAACGCGGCCGAGCTCGCCGCGGGCGCCCCGCAGGTGGCCGCCGACGTGCTCGCGGAGACCAAGGCCGTGGCCGACGAGGAGAAGCTCGACAGCTACCGCCTCGTCTTCAACACGGGCTCCGGCGCCGGCCAGACCGTCTGGCACGCCCACGCCCACGTCCTCGGCGGCCGCGGCCTCCAGTGGCCGCCCGGATAAGCGGTGTCCGTACGCGAACTGGTGGTCCTCGGCACCGCCAGCCAGGTCCCGACCCGGCACCGCAACCACAACGGCTACCTGCTGAGGTGGGACGGCGAGGGCATCCTGTTCGACCCCGGCGAGGGCACGCAGCGGCAGATGCTGCGCGCCGGGGTCGCCGCCCACGACCTGAACCGGATCTGCGTCACGCACTTCCACGGTGACCACTCCCTGGGCCTCGCGGGAGTCATCCAGCGGATCAACCTGGACCAGGTGCCGCACGAGGTCACCGCGCACTACCCGCGCTCCGGGCAGCGTTTCTTCGACCGGCTGCGCTACGCGACCGCCTACCGGGAGACGGTCGGCCTCACCGAGGCGCCGGTCGCCGCCGACGGCGTCCTCGCGGTGACCCGCTCGTACACCCTGGAGGCCCGCAGGCTCTCGCACCCCGTCGAGTCCTACGGCTACCGGCTCATCGAACCCGACGGCCGCCGCATGCTGCCCGACCGGCTCGCCGCGCACGGCGTCAGGGGCCCGGACGTGGGCCGGCTGCAGCGCGAGGGCCGGCTCGGGGACGTGACGCTGGAGGACGTCAGCGAGGTGCGGCGCGGGCAGCGGTTCGCGTTCGTCATGGACACCCGGCTCTGCGACGGCGTGCACGCGCTCGCGGAGGGCTGCGATCTGCTCGTCATCGAGTCCACGTTCCTCGACGAAGACACCGAACTGGCCGTGGAACACGGGCATCTGACGGCCGGCCAGGTCGCCGCCGTGGCCCGGGACGCCGGCGTACGGCACCTGGTCCTCACCCACTTCAGTCAGCGCTACTGCGACCCGGAGGAGTTCGAGCGGCAGGCGCGGGCGGCGGGCTTCGAGGGGGAGCTGACCGTGGCGTACGACCTGCTGCGGGTGCCGGTTCCGAAACGGCGGTAAACCAGCCGTACGATGCTTTGATGTCCCTCCCGAAAGCAGAACTGCACCTCCATATCGAAGGAACGCTGGAGCCTGAGCTGGCGTTCGAGCTGGCCGCCCGCAACGGTGTGACCCTCCCGTACGCGGACAGCGAGGCCCTCCGCGAGGCCTACCGGTTCGAGGACCTCCAGTCCTTCCTGGACCTGTACTACGAGCTGATGGCCGTCCTGCGCACCGAGCAGGACTTCGCCGACCTGGCCGACGCCTACCTCGCCCGGGCCGCCGCGCAGGGCGTGCGGCACGCGGAGATCTTCTTCGACCCGCAGGCCCACCTGGCCCGGGGCGTATCGATGGGCACGGTCGTGGAGGGGCTGTGGCGGGCGCTGGGCGGCAGCGAGGCGCGCCACGGCGTGTCCACCAGGCTGATCATGTGCTTCCTGCGGGACGAGTCCGCCGAGTCGGCCCTGGCCACCCTGGAGGCCGCGAAGCCGTACCTGGACCGGATCACCGGGGTCGGCCTGGACTCCGCCGAGGTCGGGCACCCGCCGGTGAAGTTCCGGGAGGTGTACGAGGCCGCCGCCGCGCTCGGGCTGCGCCGGGTCGCGCACGCGGGCGAGGAGGGGCCGCCGGAGTACATCACCGAGGCGCTGGACGTCCTCGGTGTGGAGCGGGTCGACCACGGACTGCGCTGCATGGAGGACCCGGCACTCGTCGAGCGACTGGTCCGGGAGCGGATCCCGCTGACCCTGTGCCCGCTGTCCAACGTCCGGCTGCGCGCCGTGGACACCCTGGCCGGCCACCCGCTGCCGGCCATGCTCGACGCCGGCCTGCTGTGCACGGTCAACTCCGACGACCCCGCGTACTTCGGCGGCTACGCCGGCGACAACTTCGCGGCCGTGCACCGGACCCTGGGCCTGTCCCGGGACCGGCTGCGCGAGCTGGCCCTCAACTCCTTCCTCGCCTCCTTCCTGGAGGACGACGAGGAGCGGCGGGCGCGTTACCTCGCCGAGGTGGAGGCGTACGAGTTCGGGGACGCCGCCTCGTAAGGCACGCCGGGCGGGCACGGCGGGCGACTCCCCGGGGATCTCCGGGACCGGGACGTCCGTGGCCGGGGCCGTGACCGGACGAGGGTGCCCGCCCGCGCTGCACCGCCGTCGTCGTCGGGACCGGCGTGTGATCCGGACCACGGTTGGGTTGGAGGGTGGTGTGCGGGGGTAGGAGGCTCTAGCCTCGGTTCTCATATGTGGACGGCATTCATAAGAGGAGATGGCCAGTGAGCGGTGACCCGGCTCCGCAGAAGGTGGCGCGGCGACTGCGGGAGGGGATGGCGCGCGGAGTGCTCTCCTTTCCGCTCACCGCGTTCCGCGACGACGGCACCCTCGATCCCGACGGCTTCCGCACCCACGTCGCCGGCCGGCTCGCCGCCGGCCCCGGCGCCCTCTTCCCGGCCTGCGGCACCGGCGAGTTCTTCTCGCTGGACGAGGACGAGTACCGGACCGTCGTCACCGTCGCCGTCGAGGAGGCGCACGGCCGCGTGCCCGTGGTCGCCGGCACCGGCTACGGCTGGGCGCAGGCCGCCCGGTTCGCGCGGATCGCCGAGGAGGCCGGCGCCGACGCCCTGCTCGTGCTGCCGCACTACCCGACCGAGGCCCCGCAGGACGGCCTCGCCGCCCAGCTGGAGCACCTCGCCGCCCGCACCCGGCTGCCGCTCGTCGCCTACCAGCGCGGCCAGGTCGCCTACACCGCCGGCTCACTGCGCCGCCTCGCCCGCGTCCCGAACGTCATCGGCCTCAAGGACGGGCACGGCGACCTGGACCGGCTCCAGCGCCTCATCCTGGCCGCACCCGACGGCTTCCTCTTCTTCAACGGCGCCGCCACCGCCGAGATCCAGGCCCGCGCCTACGCCGCCGTCGGCGTCCCCGCCTACTCCTCCGCCGTGCACGCCTTCGCCCCCGAGATCGCGGGCGCCTTCTTCACCGCGCTCCGCGACGGCGACCACGGCACCGCCGACAAGCTGCTGCGCGGCTTCTACGTCCCGTTCGTCGAACTCCGCGACCGGGTGCCCGGATACGCCGTGTCCCTGGTGAAGGCGGCGGCCCGGCTGCGCGGACAGCCGGTCGGGCCCGTGCGCGCCCCGCTCACCGACCCCGCGCCCGCCGACCTCGCCGACCTGAAGGCCCTCCTCACCGCCGGACTCGATCTCGTAGGAGCCTCCCTGTGACCCGTGACCTGACCATCGCCGAGGTGCGGCTGACACCGATCCTGGTCGCCGACCCGCCGCTGCTCAACACCCAGGGCGTGCACCAGCCGTACACCCCGCGGCTGATCGTGGAGATCGTCACCGCCGACGGGGTCACCGGGCTCGGCGAGACCTACGGCGACACCAAGTACCTGGAGCTGGCCCGGCCGCTGGCCGAGCGACTCCCCGGACGCTCGGTCACGGATGTGAACGGCCTGTTCGGGATCGACCTCGCCGTGGACGCCTCCCGGGTCGAGGGCGAGGCGGACGCGGGCGGGCTGCGCGGGGTGCAGACCGCCGACAAGCTCCGGCTGTCCGTGCTGTCCGCCTTCGAGGTCGCCTGCCTCGACGCCCAGGGCAGGGCACTCGGGCTGCCCGTGCACGCGCTGCTCGGCGGCAGGGTGCGGGACGCCGTCGAGTACAGCGCCTACCTCTTCTACAAATGGGACGGGCACCCGGCGGGCGTCCCCGCCGAACCCGACGCGTGGGGCGCCGCGCTCGACCCGGCCGGCGTGGTGGAACAGGCGCGCCGGATGCGGGACCTGCACGGCTTCGGATCGTTCAAGCTCAAGGGCGGCGTCTTCCCGCCCGACGAGGAGACCGCCGCCGTCCGCGCCCTCGCCGACGCCTTCCCCGGCCACCCGCTGCGGCTCGACCCCAACGGCGCCTGGTCGGTGGAGACCTCGCTGAAGGTCGCGGAGGAACTCGGCGACGTCCTGGAGTACCTGGAGGACCCGACCCTGGGCACGCCCGCCATGGCACAGGTGGCCGCCGGCACGGACGTGCCGCTCGCCACCAACATGTGCGTCACCACCTTCGGCGAGATCAAGGAGGCGTTCACGAAGGACGCCGTCCAGGTCGTCCTCTCCGACCACCACTACTGGGGCGGCCTGCGCAACACCCAGCGGCTCGCCGCGGTCTGCGCCGCCTTCGGGGTCGGGGTGTCCATGCACTCCAACACCCACCTCGGCATCAGCCTCGCCGCGATGACCCAGGTCGCGGCCACGGTCCCGAACCTGCACCACGCCTGCGACTCCCACTACCCCTGGCAGTCCGAGGACGTCCTCACCGAACGGCTCGCCTTCGACGGCGGCAGGGTCGCGGTGTCCGACGCGCCCGGCCTCGGCGTCGAACTGGACCGGGACGAACTCGCCCGCCTGCACCGGCGGTGGGCCGAGGACGACGGCGCGCTGCGCGACCGCGACGACGCCGCGGCGATGCGCGCCGCGGAACCGGACTGGCGGACACCGGCCATGCCCCGCTGGTGACCGACGCCGTACGGCATCCCGGTGCATGACCTGGTGCACACTGGCCAGAACCGCACCACGCCAGGGAGCGCACCGTGACGCCGTCGCACACCCTCACCGGAGAGGAACCGGAACACCTCACCCAGGCAGCGCGCTGCCGGACCCAGGTCGACCCGCTCGCCGCGCTGCGCGCCCCCGGCGACCCGCCCTGGGACGTCTACCTCACCGGCACGGTCTTCCTCGACATCATCTTCACCGGCCTGGACTCGGCGCCGGTGCGCGGCACCGAGTCCTGGGCCCGCGGCATGGGTTCCAGCCCCGGCGGGGTCGCCAACATGGCCACCGCCCTGGCCCGGCTCGGCCTGCGCACCGCCCTCGCCGCGGCCTTCGGCGACGACCACTACGGCGAGTACTGCTGGGACGCGCTGGAGCAGGGCGAGGGCATCGACCTCTCCGCCTCGCGGACCGTGCCCGGCTGGCACTCCCCGGTGACCGTCTCGATGGCCTACGAGGGCGAGCGGACCATGGTCTCGCACGGCCACGAGCCGCCGCCCGAGGCCGTGTTCCCCGCGGAGGGCGCCCCGGCGCACCCGCCCCGCGCGCGTGCGGCCGTCGCCTCCCTCACCCCCGGCACGCGCGCCGCGTGGATCGCCCGGGCGGCCCGCGAGGGCACCCGGATCTTCGCCGACGTCGGCTGGGACGACACCGGCGCCTGGGACCTGTCCGGGCTGGCCGACCTGGAGCACTGCGAGGCGTTCCTGCCCAACGCGGAGGAGGCGAAGCGGTACACCGGCACCGACTGCCCGCGGCTCGCCGCGCACGCCCTCACCGAGTACGTGCCGGTGGCCGTGGTCACCCTCGGGGAGGAGGGCGCCTACGCCGTGGACCGGCGCACGGGGGAGGCCGCCGAGGTGCCCGCGATCGCCGTGGAGGCGCTGGACCCGACCGGGGCGGGGGACGTGTTCGTCGCCGGGTTCGTGACGGGCTCCCTCGCGGGGTGGCCGCTCGCCGACCGGCTGGCCTTCGCCGGGCTGACGGCCGCGCTGTCCGTGCAGGAGTTCGGGGGCTCGCTGTCGGCGCCGGGGTGGTCGGAGATCGGCGCGTGGTGGCGGCGCGTGCAGTCCCTGCCGGGGCAGTCGCCCGCGGCGCTGGGGCGGTACGAGTTCCTGGAGGGCCTGGTCCCCGAGCGGCTGGACCGGCCCTGGCCGCTGCGCCGGGCCGTACCGACGATCGGCTTCCGCCGCTCGGGCTGACGTACCGGGCGAGGCGGTCGTATGAAAAGCCCTACGGCGATGTCGGCCCCCCGTCGTACCCTGGAGTCGCGAGGCCGCCCTCAGCCGTGCGGCCGTGACGAGGAGGAAGCGCAGGCCTTAAGCGCCGGCCCATGACACAGACACCCACAGCTCACACCTCCGCGCAGGAGCAGGCGAGAGCGCAGTTGACCGTCCCCGCCCAGCACCCCATGGTGACCGTGCTGGGTTCCGGCGACTCCCTCCTGCGTGTGATCGAGAGGGCCTTCCCGGCGGCCGACATCCACGTCCGGGGCAATGAGATCAGCGCGGTCGGCGACCCGGTGGACGTCGCCCTGATCTCGCGCGTGTTCGACGAGATGATGCTGGTGCTCCGCACCGGGCAACCGATGACGGAGGACGCAGTGGAACGCTCGATCGCGATGCTCAAGGCGAGCGAGAACGGGACGAGCGACGGCCCGGAGACCCCGGCGCAGGTGCTGACGCAGAACATCCTGTCCTCGCGCGGCCGTACGATCCGCCCCAAGACCCTCAACCAGAAGCGGTACGTCGACGCGATCGACAAGCACACGATCGTCTTCGGCATCGGTCCCGCCGGCACCGGCAAGACCTACCTGGCCATGGCCAAGGCCGTGCAGGCCCTCCAGTCCAAGCAGGTCAACCGGATCATCCTGACCCGTCCGGCGGTGGAGGCGGGCGAGCGCCTCGGCTTCCTGCCCGGCACGCTCTACGAGAAGATCGACCCGTACCTGCGCCCGCTGTACGACGCGCTGCACGACATGCTCGACCCGGACTCCATCCCCCGGCTGATGGCCGCGGGGACGATCGAGGTCGCGCCGCTCGCCTACATGCGGGGAAGGGCCCAGCCGGTCTTCACGAACGTCCTGACGCCGGATGGCTGGCGCCCCATCGGCGCGCTCCAGGTCGGTGACCTGGTCATCGGCTCCAACGGTGAGCCGACCCCGGTCCTCGGCGTCTATCCGCAGGGGGAGAAGGACATCTACCGTGTCACGGCCCAGGACGGCTCCTGGACGCTGTGCTGCGGTGAGCATCTGTGGACGGTCAGGGCGCGCGACGACAAGCGCCGTGACAAGCCGTGGCGGGTCCTGGAAACCCAGGAGATGATCGGCAACCTGCGGGCGGCGCATGCGCGCCGGTACGAGCTGCCGCTGCTGACTGCGCCTGTGTGTCTCCCCGAGCGCGATGTGCCGATGGATCCGTATGCACTGGGCCTGCTCCTCGGCGACGGGTGCCTCACCGGCTCCGCCACCCCCTCGTTCTCCACAGAGGACCCGGAGCTGGCAGCAACGCTGGAATCCGCGATTCCGGGTATCTCGGTCCGGCATCGAGGCGGACCTGCCTACGTCCTGAACCGGACCAAGTCTCCCGGAGATGTGATCACCCAGGTGAACCCGGTCACCAAGGTCATGCGCGAGCTGGACCTGACCGGCGCACGCTCACACGCCAAGTTCGTCCCTGACGACTACCTGCACAACTCGGCCGCGGTCCGGTTGGCCGTCCTGCAGGGTCTTCTGGATTCGGACGGCGGCCCGGTCGTGCAGAAGGACCGCACCTGCCGCATCCAGTACAGCACGACGTCGATCCTGCTCCGTGACGACGTGATCTCGCTCGTGCAGTCGTTGGGCGGCGTCGCCTACAGCCGACGCCGGGCTGCCGAGGGTCGCACGCCGGGTCTCGCGAACGGCCGGGAGGTGGCGCACCGCCGCGACTCCCACACCATCGACATCCGCCTCCCCGAGGGCATCGAACCCTTCCGCCTCGCCCGCAAGCGAGACGAGTACCACGCGGCCGGAGGCGGGGGACGCCCGATGCGGTTCATCGACAGCATCGAACCCGCGGGCAGGGAGGAGTGCGTCTGCATCCAGGTGGCGGCCGAGGACTCTCTCTACGTAACCCAGGACCACCTGCTCACGCACAACACGCTCAACGACGCCTTCATCATCCTGGACGAGGCCCAGAACACGAGCCCCGAGCAGATGAAGATGTTCCTCACCCGCCTCGGCTTCGACTCGAAGATCGTGATCACGGGTGACGTGACCCAGGTCGACCTGCCCAACGGGCAGAAGTCCGGTCTGCGGCAGGTGCAGGACATCCTCGAAGGGGTCGAGGACGTCCACTTCTCCCGGCTGTCGTCCCACGATGTCGTCCGGCACAAGCTGGTGGGCCGTATCGTCGACGCGTACGAGAAGTACGACAGCAAGCACGGCACCGAGAGCGGCGCCCCCAAGGGCGGCCGCGGCACGTCCGGCGCCAAGGGCACCAAGGGGAAGTAGACCAGCACGGCCATGTCGATCGACGTCAACAACGAGTCCGGCACCGAGGTAGACGAGCAGGCGATCCTGGACATCGCCCGCTACGCGCTCGCGCGGATGCGCATCCACCCCCTCTCCGAGCTCTCGGTGATCGTCGTGGACGCCGACGCCATGGAGCAGCTGCACATCCAGTGGATGGACCTTCCGGGTCCCACCGATGTCATGTCGTTCCCGATGGACGAGCTGCGCCCGCCGTCCAAGGACGACGACGAGCCGCCGCAGGGGCTGCTCGGCGACATCGTGCTGTGCCCGGAGGTCGCCGCGAAGCAGGGGGCGGAGGCGCCCACGCAGCACTCCATGGACGAGGAGCTGCAGCTGCTCACCGTCCACGGCGTGCTGCACCTGCTCGGGTACGACCACGAGGAGCCCGACGAGAAGGCCGAGATGTTCGGCCTCCAGGCCGCCATCGTGGACGGGTGGCGGGCCGAGCACGGCCTGACCGGGCCGTCCCCGGCGCCGACCGTCTCGTAAGCGGGCCGTATGTCTCCGCAGATCGTGGTCGGCGCGATCGCGCTGGTCGTCGTCGCCTGGCTCGCCGCCTGCGCGGAGGCGGGCCTGGCGCGGGTCTCCAGCTTCCGGGCCGAGGAGGCCGTGAAGTCCGGCCGGCGGGGCGGCGCGAGGCTCGCGCAGCTCGCCGCCGACCCCACCCGCTATCTGAACGTCGCCCTGCTGGTCCGCGTGGCCTGTGAGATGGCCGCCGCGGCGTTGGTGACGTACGCCTGCCTGCAGGAGTTCGCCGCCACCTGGCAGGCCCTGCTGGTCGCCATCGGTGTGATGGTGCTCGTGTCGTACGTCGCCGTCGGCGTCTCCCCGCGCACCATCGGCCGCCAGCACCCCGTCAACACGGCGACCGCGGCGGCGTACGTGCTGCTGCCGCTGGCCCGTGTCATGGGGCCGATCCCGTCGCTGCTGATCCTCATCGGCAACGCGCTCACGCCCGGCAAGGGCTTCCGGCGCGGGCCCTTCGCCTCCGAGGCGGAGCTGCGCGCGCTGGTCGACCTCGCGGAGAAGGAGTCGCTGATCGAGGACGAGGAGCGCCGGATGGTGCACTCGGTCTTCGAGCTGGGCGACACCCTGGTGCGCGAGGTGATGGTGCCGCGCACCGACCTGGTCACCATCGAGCGCTTCAAGACCATCCGCCAGGCCCTCACCCTGGCCCTGCGCTCCGGCTTCTCCCGCATCCCGGTCACCGGTGAGAGCGAGGACGACATCGTCGGGATCGTGTATCTGAAGGACCTGGTCCGCAAGACGCACATCAACCGGGAGGCGGAGGGCGACCTGGTCTCCACGGCGATGCGCCCGGCCGTCTTCGTGCCCGACACCAAGAACGCCGGCGACCTGCTGCGCGAGATGCAGAAGGAACGCAACCACGTCGCCGTCGTCATCGACGAGTACGGCGGCACCGCCGGCATCGTCACCATCGAGGACATCCTGGAGGAGATCGTCGGCGAGATCACCGACGAGTACGACCGGGAGCTGCCGCCCGTGGAGGACCTCGGCGACGACCGCTTCCGGGTCACGGCCCGCCTGGACATCACCGACCTCGGCGAGCTGTACGGGCTGGAGGAGTACGACGACGAGGACGTGGAGACCGTGGGCGGACTCCTCGCCAAGGCGCTCGGCCGGGTGCCCATCGCGGGTGCCTCGGCGGAGGTCTCCCTGCCCGACGGGCGCAGCCTGCGGCTGACGGCGGAGGCCGCGGCCGGCCGCCGCAACAAGATCGTGACGGTCCTGGTCGAACCGGTCCCCGTCCCGGTCCCGGAGGAGGTCGGACCCGAGTGACCCCGCAGCAGCTGCGTGCCTTCTGCCTCTCCTTCAACGCGGTGGTGGAGGACTTCCCGTTCAACCCCGAGACGTCGGTCTTCAAGGTGCTGGGCAGGATGTTCGCGCTGACCAGCCTGGACGCGCGGCCCCTGACGGTCAACCTCAAGTGCGACCCGGAGGACGCCCTGCGGCTGCGCGGGGAGCACGAGGGGCTGATCGTCCCCGGCTGGCACATGAACAAGCGGCACTGGAACACCGTGACGGTGGACGGCGGTCTCCCCGACCGGCTGGTGAAGGAGCTGATCGAGGACTCGTACGACCTGGTCGTGGCGGGTCTTCCGAGGGCGGAGCGGCTGCGGCTGGACCGGCCGTGATCCCGTTGCCGGGGCCGGTCGGGTGCATGTCAGAATCCGGCATGACTGTGCGATACCCGCGCCCGCTGCGCCCCGGTGACCGTATCGGTGTGACCTCCCCGTCCAGCGGGGTGGCCCGGGAACTCCGGGGCCGCCTCGACCTCGCCGTACGTGACCTGGAGGCGCTCGGGTACGAGGTGGTCGTCGGCCGGTGCATGGACGGCACGACGCACGTCAGCGCGCCGGCGGCGGAGCGCGCGGCCGAGCTGACCGGGATGCTGACCGACCCCGCCGTCCGGGCCGTGATCCCTCCGTGGGGCGGGGAGACCGCGATCGACCTGCTGCCGCTGCTCGACTTCGAGCGGATCGCGCGGGCCGAGCCGACGTGGATGGTCGGCTGGTCCGACATCTCCACGGTCATCGCCCCGCTGACCCTGGGCACCGGCGTCGCGACCGTGCACGCCTCATGGACACGCCCTACCGCACACCCGAGGGCCTCGCGTCCTGGCTCGACATCGTCACCGCCGCGCAGGGCGAGCCGTTCACCCAGACCCCGCCCGGCCGGTACCGGACCGGCGGCTGGGACGACTGGGCCGCCGACCCCGGCATCCGCGACCTCACCCTGGACGCCGAGGGCGGCTGGACCCGCCTCGACGGCACCGGAGACGTCGACGTCGAGGGCCGGCTGATCGGCGGCTGCACCGAGATCCTCGCCAACCTGACCGGGACGCCGTACCTGGACACCTCGTCCTTCGCCGTGGGCGAGCCGCTGCTCGTCTACGTCGAGGCCTGCCAGGACGACGCGTTCGAGATCTGCCGCAATCTGCACGGCCTGCGCCTCGCCGGCTTCTTCGACCGGGCGGCCGCCGTCCTCGTGGGCCGCACCCACGCGCCCGACAGTCGCACCCTCACCCAGCACGAGGCCGTCCTCGACGCCCTGGGCCCGCTGGGCGTGCCGATCGTCGCCGACGTCGAGTGCGGGCACGTGCCGCCCCACCTTCCCCTGGTGAACGGCGCGCGGGGGCGAGTGGTGCACACGGGCGCGCGCAGCGAGATCGTGCAGACCCTCGACTGACTCCCGGCCGGGACTTCGTATGCTCGGGGCATGACCGAGAGCAACGCGCTTGACCCCGAGGACCGCAAGATCGTCACCCTGGCCCGTTCCGCGCGGGCCCGCAACACCGTGCCCGAGGGCGCGGCCGTACGGGACGACACCGGGCGGACCTATGTCGCCGGGTCGGTGGAGCTCGCCTCGCTGAAGCTGAGCGCGCTGCGGACGGCCGTCGCCATGGCCGTGGCCTCCGGGGCCGCCTCCCTGGAGGCGGCGGCGGTGGTGAGCGAGGCGGAGTCCCTGCCGGCGGAGGACCTGGCCGCCGTCGCCGACCTGGGGGGCGCCGGGACGCCGGTGCTGCTCGCCGCGCCCGACGGCACGGTACGGGTCACCGTCTCCGCGGGCTGAGGCGGCACCGCGCGGGGAGCCACCGAACAAAAGGTCGGCTGGAATTCAACCTTGTTGGGTTCCCGCCGCCGCGCGTCAATGGGCCCATACGTTCCGACGGACCGTCAGATCCGCACCCCCGCGCAGTGTGCCCGCACCCGCCTGCGCAGGCCTTCCCGTCCGTCGGCCGTCCCCACGCGGCACTCCCCACCAGGAAAGGGAAGCGGATCCCCATGAGAGGCAAGCGCACGGCAACGGGTGCGGCACTGGCCGCCGGGTCCCTCGCGGTCACCGGACTCGCCTTCGCCCCCACCGCGGCCGCCGTCACCCCCCAGTCGGCGACCATCACCGCGAACTGCGGCATCTTCGGCGGCGGCACGGCCACGCTCACCGCCACCCAGGTCGGCACCTCGGCCACCCTCACCCTCACCTCCACCGCGATCAAGACGCCGGTCGCGGTGGCCCAGGATTCGATCGCCTCCACGCTCACCATGGTCAAGGCGAGCGGCGGCACCACCGTCTTCAGCGGCACGAAGAACCCGGCCATGGCGAGCGGCTCGGCGGTCACCGTCGGGCCGCTGCCCGGCACCGTGGCCGCCGGCGACAGCCTGGAGGCGTACGGCGGCTCGCTGAAGATGGTGATCTTCGGGGTCACCGTGACCTGTACGGCCTCGGCCAGGCAGTCGCCCGGCCCGTTCGTGTTCTGACCCGACCGAGCGATGTGTTCCGGATGCCGCAGAAACTGATGATCCGTCAGCTTTCTGCGGCATCTCCATTGACTTCTCACCCCCGCTCCACATCAATGCCCCCTGTCGGCGCAGACGAGCCGCTGCGCCAGCAACCCTCAGGAGGGGGCCCATGGGTCCGACACCCCGAAGAGCCCGACGGTGGCGCTGGGCGTCACTGCTCGGGGCGACCGCCCTCGCGGTCACCGCGGGCGGCGCGCTGGCCTGCCCGGCCGGCGCCGCCGGCACCGACGTGGACTTCGCCACGCACTGCGTCCCGCCGGCCGTCGCGGGCATCCCGCCCATCGACGGCACCACCACCGGCAACGTCACGGTGGACAACACCAGTCCCAAGGTCGGCGACACCGTCACCGTGACCTACACCGTGGTCAAGGCCGCCGCCGGCAACCCCACCGACCTGGCCCTGCCGGCCGACATCATGACCCCGACCGGGAAGGTGACGCTCGGCGGCGCCCAGAGCGGCGCCGTCACCGTCACCGGACCGAAGAAGAACCCGCCGGTGCCGGGGAAGGCCGCCTTCCCGTCCTTCTCCATGACCGGCACGTTCACCGTCACCAAGGCCGGGCAGATCACCCTCTCGCCCGGCGACTACAACATCCACACCAGCTACATCCTGGAGCTGGACACCCCCTGCACCGTCATCACCCCGCCCGCCCCGGTCTCCCAGACCATCACCGCGACCGACGGCACGCCCGGCAACACCCGGGCGATCTCGCTCGGTTCGGCCTCCGGTGACCCCGGCGCCGGCGTCACCGTCAACGGCCACGACTTCACCCCGGGCGCCACCGTCACCCTGGCCGGGCGGGCCGGCGACACCCAGACCGCGGACACCGCGACCGTGACCGCGAACGCCCAGGGCTCCTTCAGCGGCACCCTCGTCGTCCACGACAAGGCGACGACCGGGATCGTGGCCTACGAGGGCGGCACCTGGAACCCGGACAAGGGCGCCGGCCCCGCGGCCTACGTCGTCAACGACAACACACCCGTCCCGGCCGGCGGTCAGAAGCTGACCACCACCGTCAAGGCGGGCACCCTCTCCATGTCCCAGGCCGGTGACTCCGTCGCCCTGTCCGGGGTCGACTTCGGCCAGGGCGGAGCCTCCACCGGCAGTCTCGACACGGTGACCGTCAAGGACTTCCGCGGCGGACCCGCGGGCTGGTCCCTGACCGGCAAGGTCACCGACTTCACCGGTCCCGGCGCCCGGATCGACGCCGGCCGGCTGAGCTGGACGCCGGCCTGCGCGACCAAGGCGGGCAGCCCCAGCACCTGCAAGGCCGGTTCGGCGGGCACCGTGGGCAGCGCGGGCGCGACCCTCGCGTCCACCCCCGACGGCACGCTGACCGGCGGTGAGTTCACTGTCGACGCCGGGCTCTCGCTGGACGTGCCGGCGTTCACGCCGCCCGGCGCCTACTCCGGGGTGCTCACGCTGACGCTCACCTGAACGCACGGGCGTCCGCACCCGCCCGTTCCCCTGTCTCCCGTCCGTGGGGGTCCGCACCCATGCGCAAGCTGCACGTCCTCCTGAGCCTGACCGCCCTGCTCCTCGGCCCGCCCACGGCAGTGGCCCGCGCCGCCGACAACGGCAGCTGGTCCGTCTACCCGGTCGCCTCGAAGACCGCCGCGCGGCCCTACTTCACCCTCTCCGCCGAACCGGGCCAGACCCTCACCGACAAGGTCGCCGTCCGCAACAGGACCGCCCGGCCGCTCACCTTCCGGCTCTACGCCGCCGACGCCTACAACACCGCCCGCGACGGCGGGTTCGCCGTCCGCACGCTGAAGGAGCGGATGCGCGGGGTCGGCGCCTGGGCCAGGCCCGCCGAGTCCCGGATCACCGTGCCCGGGCACCGGACCCTCACCGTGCCCTTCACCCTGCGCATCCCCGCCGGTGCCGGGCCCGGCGACCACGCCGGTGCGATCGTCGCCCTGGACGAGCGGATCGACAAGGGCGCCGGCCGTCTCGCCCTCGGCGTCCAGCGGGCCGTCGGCGCCCGGGTCTACCTGCGGGTCGGCGGTCCCACACTGCCCGCGCTCGCCGTCGGCGACCTGCGCGTCAGCCACCACCAGCCGCTCGTCCCCGGCCTCGGCGACAGCACCGCCACCGTCTCCTACACCCTGCGCAACACCGGCAACGTCACCCTCCACCCCACGGTGGAGCTGACGGCGCGCGGACTGTTCGGCCGTACGCTGCTCGACCGGGAGCTGACCCGGGTGCCCGCCGAACTGCTGCCTGGGCAGCGGGTACGGCTCACCGAGACCTGGCGCGGGGCACCCCAGTTCGACCGGGCGGACGTGACGCTCACCGCGAGCGCCCAGGACAGCCGCGAGTCGGCGAGCGCCGGCTTCCTCGCGCTGCCCTGGCTGCCGGTGGCGCTGGTGTTCGCCGCCGGTGTGCTCACCGGGGCGCTCCTGGTCAGAGCGCGTCGGGCCCGCGCTCGCCGGTCCGCACCCGGACGACCGTCTCCACCGGAACGGCCCACACCTTCCCGTCCCCGATCTTCCCCGTCTGCGCGGCCCTGACGATCGCGTCGATCACGTCGTCGGCGACGGCGTCCTCCACCACGACCTCGATCCGCACCTTCGGCACCAGGTCGACCCGGTACTCGGCCCCCCGGTACACCTCGGTGTGGCCGCGCTGCCGGCCGTAGCCGCTCGCCTCGGTCACGGTCAGACCGTGCACCCCCAGCTCCTGCAGGGCGGTCTTGACCTCGTCGAGGCGGTACGGCTTGACGATGGCGGTGATGAGCTTCATGCCTGGGTCTTGACCTTCTGGGCGGAGGGGAGGACGGAGTGGGACACCGGGGCGCCGTGGCCCAGGACGCCGTGATCGTATGCGGTCTCGGCGTGCACCGTAAGGTCCAGACCGGTGTGCTCCTGCTCCTCGCTCGCCCGGAAACCCATCGCCTTGTCGAGCAGTGTGCCCAGGCCGTACGTCACCGCGAAGGCGTACCCCGCCACGGCCGCCACGGCCAGCAGCTGCCTGCCGAGCGGGGCGAGCCCGCCGCCGTAGAACAGGCCCTCCACCCCGCCGGTCATCGCCTTCTCGGCGAACAGGCCGATCAGCAGGGTGCCGATGATCCCGCCGACCAGATGGACGCCGACGACGTCCAGGGAGTCGTCGTAATCCAGCCTGAACTTCCAGCTCACGGCGTAACTGCAGACGACACCGGCGGCGAGGCCCACGACCAGGGCGCCGAGCAGGGACACCGTGCCGCAGGACGGGGTGATCGCGACCAGGCCGGCCACCGCGCCGGAGGCCGCGCCCAGGGTGGTCGGGTGGCCGTCGCGCCGCTGCTCCACGAAGAGCCAGCCGAGCAGACCGGTGCAGCCGGCGGCGAGCGTGTTGAGGAACGCGGCGGCGGCGAGGCCGTTCGCGCCGAGCGCGGAGCCCGCGTTGAAGCCGAACCAGCCGAACCAGAGCAGACCGGCGCCGAGGATCACCATGGGCAGGTTGTGCGGGCGCATGGCGTCCTTCTTGAACCCGAGCCGCGGGCCCAGGACCAGACAGAGGGCGAGCCCGGAGGCACCGGAGGTGATCTCCACGGGCAGACCGCCGGCGAAGTCCAGCGCGCCCAGCCTGGCGAGGATCCAGCCACCGGGACCCCACACCCAGTGCGCCACCGGAACGTATACGAGCAGCGTCCACAGCGGTACGAAGACCAGCCATGCCGAGAACTTCGTCCGGTCGGCGACCGCGCCGCTGATCAGCGCGGCCGTGATGATCGCGAAGGTCAGCTGGAAGGTGGCGAAGAGGGCGGTGGGGACGGTGCCGTGCACGCTGTTTGGGGTGATGTGCGCCATGCCGGCGTGGTGCAGGCCGCCGATCAGTCCTCCGCCGAGGTCGTCGCCGAACGCCAGCGAGTAGCCGGCCGCCAGCCACACCACCGTCACCAGGGCGATCGACACGAAGCTCATCATCAGCATGTTCAGGACGCTCTTCGTGCGGACCATGCCGCCGTAGAAGAGGGCGAGCCCCGGGGTCATCAGCAGGACGAGGGCGGTCGCGGCGAGGAGCCAGGCGGTGTCACCGGTGTTCACGGCGGCGGCAGCGAGGGTCACGGGCGTCTCCAACGGTGGGCGGACTGCGTCAGAGGGTCACCGGTGCGGGTTTCCGGTCGCGTACGGCCGTGTTTCCGTGACGTTTCGTTGCGTGAAGGTCACCGAAACCTCACGGTACGGCGGTGCTCCGTGGATCAGGGAGAATGAACGGCATGAGCGTTCGCACCCAGTCATCCGAGCAGCCGGCCGAGACCGTCCACCGCGCCGGCTTCGCCTGCTTCGTGGGCCGCCCCAACGCGGGCAAGTCCACCCTCACGAACGCTCTGGTCGGGCAGAAGGTGGCGATCACCGCGAACCAGCCGCAGACCACGCGGCACACGGTACGCGGCATCGTGCACCGGCCGGACTCCCAGCTGATCCTCGTGGACACCCCCGGTCTCCACAAGCCGCGCACGCTGCTCGGCGAGCGGCTCAACGACGTCGTACGGACGACGTGGGCCGAGGTCGACGTGATCGGCTTCTGCCTCCCGGCGAACGAGAAGATCGGCCCCGGTGACCGCTTCATCGCCAAGGAGCTGGCCGGGATCCGGAAGACCCCCAAGGTCGCCATCGTCACCAAGACCGACCTGGTCGACTCCAAGACACTGGCCGAGCAGCTGATCGCGATCGACCAGCTGGGCAAGGACCTGGGCATCGAGTGGGCGGAGATCGTCCCGGTGTCGGCGGTGGGCGCCAAGCAGGTGGACCTGCTGGCCGACCTCCTGGTCCCGCTCCTGCCCGAGGGCCCGCCGCTCTACCCGGAGGGCGACCTGACGGACGAACCCGAGCAGGTCATGATCGCGGAGCTGATCCGCGAGGCCGCGCTGGAGGGCGTCCGCGACGAGCTGCCGCACTCCATCGCCGTGGTCGTCGAGGAGATGCTCCCGCGCGAGGACCGCCCCGCCGACCGTCCCCTCCTGGACATCCACGCCAACGTCTACATCGAGCGCCCCAGCCAGAAGGGCATCATCATCGGCCCCAAGGGCAAGCGCCTGAAGGAGGTCGGCATCAAGTCCCGCAAGCAGATCGAGGCACTGCTGGGCACACCCGTCTTCCTCGACCTCCACGTGAAGGTCGCCAAGGACTGGCAGCGCGACCCGAAGCAGCTTCGCAAGCTGGGTTTCTGACCTCGTTCTCCGCTCGCCCGGCGTATTCGGCTGAGGGCCCTTGCCACGGGGCTCCGCTCGGGTTCCGGAGACCGGGGACGCCGGCCGCGCGGCGGTGGCCGCAGGTGCGGCCGGTCCGCGGCTGTGGACGATGCGAGGAGCCCGTCGTCCAGCGGCGCGAGCAGCCGGGCCTCTAGCCGGCGGCCCCCTGGGGGGTCATGTCCTGGAGGCCCACCACCCTCAGCAACCGGAGTCTGTCGTGTGACTCCGTGCCGGGGCGGGCCGTGTGGATGACGAGGTGGTGGTGGGCCTCGTGGCTCAGGAGGACCTCGCAGTCGAGTTCCAGGAGGCCGACCACCGGGTGCAGGAAGCGTTTGGTGGCGGGGCGGCGCAGGGACACCTCGTGGTTCTGCCAGAGCCGGGCGAACTCCTCGCTCTTCGCGCGGAGCTCGGTCACCAGGGCCGCGGGCTCCGGGTCGTCGGGGCGGGCCGCGGTCACCGCGCGGAGGGTGGCCACGTGGTCGCGGGCGTGTGCCGGGAGGTCCTCCGGCGGGAACAGCGCACGGGCCGTCGGGTCCAGGAAGAAGCGGCGGGTCAGGTTCCGTTCCCGTGCCGGACGGGCGGACGCGTCGCCGACCAGGGCTTTGGCCAGCGCGTTCTGCGCCAGCACCGTCCCCCAGTCCGTCACCACCTGCGCCGGTGAGTCGTACAGCCGGTCCAGGACCAGCAGCAGGCCGGGGCGGACATGGGGCGACGCCCCCTCCCGGCGTGGCGGCGCCTCGCCCACCAGGTGGAAGAGGTGGTCCCGTTCGTCCTCGGTCAGGCGCAGCGCCCGCGCCAGCGCCGTCAGCATCTGGCGGGACGGGCGCGGGCCGCGCTGCTGCTCCAGGCGCGTGTAGTAGTCGACCGACATCCCGGCCAGCGACGCCACCTCCTCCCGGCGCAGTCCGGGCGTACGACGGCGGGCGCCCGCCGCGAGGCCCACGTCGGACGGTTCCAGCCGGGCGCGGCCACGGCGCAGGAAGTCGGCGAGTTCTGCTCGGTTCACCCCTCCAGCGTGGGGCAGCCCGCCCGGCTTATCCAGGGACTGCCGATCCCACGATCGGGAGGTCTCTCCCGGTCCGCGCTCCGGCCGCCGAGGGTGGAAGCCGTCCACCGAGAGGAGCACCACCATGTCCACCACACTCGTCACCGGCGCCACCGGCCAGGTCGGCACCGGGTTCCTGCCCAGGCTGCTGGCCCAGCGGCGCCCCGGGGAGCGGGTCCGGGTCCTGGTGCGGGACCCCGCCCGCGCCGACCGGCTCGGCGACCTCGGCGCCGAACCCGTCCTCGGCGACCTGCGCGACACCGGCGTCCTCGGCAAGGCCCTCACCGGAGTCGACGCCGTCGTCAACATCGCCGCCTCCTTCCGGGGCGTGACGGACGAGGAGATGCGGGCCGTCAACCGCGACGCCGCGCTGGAGCTGGGCCGGGCGGCCCGCGCCCGCGGGGTGCGGCGGTTCGTGCAGGCCGGCACCATCCTGGCGTACGGCACCGGCCGCGGCCGGCCGCTCGTCGAGGACGACCCCACCGTGCCGGGCGGCCCGATGTGGATGGCGTACCCGCAGGCCAAGGCGGAGGCCGAGCGCGGACTGCTGGCGCTGGACGGGCTGGACGTCCGCGTCGGCCGCCTCGGCTTCGTCTACGGCGACGGCGACCCGCACCTGCCGGGCATCACCCGCTGGACCGCCGCCCAGCCCGCCACCAAGCGGCACCACCTGGTGCACGTCGCCGACGCCGCCCAGGGCCTGCTGCGCCTGCTGTACGCCCCCGGCGCCGACGGCCGCACCTACAACATCGCCGACGACGCCCCGGTCACCGTCCTGGACATCCACCGGATCCTCGGGGTGGAGCCGCCCGCGGACGGCCCCGACCCCGACCCCTGGTACGCCATCGCCTCCACCGACCGCATCCGTCGCGAACTCGGCTACCGGCCGCACTTCCCGACCCTGTGGTCCGCCCGGGACGCCGGAGCCCTATGAGTGCGGGCCCTGGGCCCGCAGCAGGTCCCGGTACCACCGGTACGACGCCTTCGGTGTCCGCTGAAGCGTCTCGAAGTCCACGTGCACCAGGCCGAACCTGCGGGCGTAGCCCTCGGCCCACTCGAAGTTGTCCATCAGGGACCACACGAAATAGCCGCGCACGTCGACCCCGGCCTCGACCGCCCGGTGCAGGGCCCGGACGTGGGCGTCCAGGTACGCGATCCGGTCCTGGTCGTCCACGCCCTCGTAGGAGCAGCCGTTCTCGGTGATGACGACGGGCGGGAGCCGGTCGCCGTAACGCTCGCGGAAGCCGGTGAGCAGTTCCGTCAGGCCCTCCGGTACGACCGGCCAGCCGAAGTCCGTCACCGGGCGGCCCTCGATCCGCCGGACCGAGAAGGGGAGTTCGGCCGGCATCGTCAGGCCGCCGAACTCGGTGTCGCCGCCCTGCGGTGCGCCGACCAGTGTCGGGGCGTAGTAGTTGATCCCGTACCAGTCGACCGGCTCGGCGATCACCTTGAGGTCGGCCTCCACGTCCCCCGGCATCAGGGCGCCCATGCCCTCGGGGTACTCGCCCAGGAGGACCGGCTCGGCGAAGAGGCGGTTGAGGAGGACGTCGTAGAAGCCGGCCGCCTCCAGGTCCGCCTGTTGCCGTGAGGCGGCCCAGGTGGGGCCGTGGGAGTTGGCGATGCCGATGTCGCCCGCGCCGGCCGCGCGCAGCGCCCGTACCGCGAGGCCGTGGGCGAGGAGCTGGTGGTGGGCGACCGGGAGGGCGTCGAAGAGCAGCCGCCGGCCGGGGGCGTGGGCGCCCAGGGCGTGCCCGAGCAGTGTGTGTTCGGCGGGCTCGTTGAGGGTGATCCATTTCCGTACCCGGTCGCCGAGCCGCTCCGCGACCACCGTCACGTGGTCGGCGAACCGGGCCGCCGTGTCCCGGTCCAGCCAGTCCAGGTCCGCCGGCAGGTCCCAGTGGAAGAGGGTCGGGACGGGGCGGACGCCCGCCGCGCACAGCTCGTCCACCAGCCGGTCGTAGAAGTCCAGGCCGCCGGGGGAGTTCACCCGCGGCCAGGAGACCGAGAACCGGTACGCGTCCACGCCGAGGTCCGCGAGGAGGGCCACGTCCTCGGCGTAGCGGTGGTAGTGGTCGCAGGCCACCGCCGCCGTCGAGCCGTCCTTCACCCGCCCGGGCCCGGCCGTGAACACGTCCCACACGGACGGCTCCCGCTCCCCGGCCGCGCCTTCGATCTGGTGGGCCGAGGTCGACACGCCCCACAGGAAGCCGGGCGGGAACCGGGGGACCGGGGTGCCTGCGTCAGTCGCCATGGCCGGATCATCCGTACCGTCGGTAACGGAAGTCAACGCCCCTGCGCGGAACGGCCGTCACGCACCCTCCTTCAGCACCCTCGACACCAACTCCCGTTCGTTCTCGCTGAGTCGGGGGTCCGCCGCGTACACGGTGCGGCCGTCCACCGAGATCTCGTAGGCGAAGCCGTCCGGGACCCCGGCCGGAGGGGTGTCCCCGCCGGCCGCGAGGACGCGTCCGGCCAGGGCCTCCCACTCGGAGGCGTCGGGCCGGGCGGAGGTGTCCACCTCGGCCCGGCGCTCGATGCCCGCGAAACCACCCGTGCGTCGCACTCGAATCCACATGGGTCCGTGTCTAGTACGGAACTACAGCGTCCGCACCCCCACCTGCTCCCACGCCTTCTGCACGGCCTGGAGTTCGCCCCCGGCGCCGTACCGCTCGCGGGCCGCCTTCACCGTCAGCGTGGCGAAGTCGGCGAAGAGGGCGTCCTCCCGCAGTTCGCCGCCGGTCAGCACGTCGTACCAGATCTGCCCGGCCTTCTCCCAGGCGTAGCCGCCGAGGGCGGTGGCGGCCAGGTAGAAGGCGTGGTTGGGGATGCCGGAGTTGATGTGCACGCCGCCGTTGTCGCGGCCGGTGCGGACGTAGTCCTCCATCTTGGCCGGCTGCGGGTCCTTGCCGAGGACGTCGTCGTCGTACGCCGTGCCCGGGGCCTTCATCGAGCGCAGCGCCACGCCCGTGACGCGCGGGGCGAGCAGCCCGGCGCCGATCAGCCAGTCCGCCTCGACGGCGGTCTGGCCGAGGGTGTACTGCTTGATCAGCGAGCCGAAGACGTCCGACACCGACTCGTTGAGCGCGCCGGACTGCCCGAAGTAGGCCAGGTTGGCGGTGTGCTGGGTGACGCCGTGGGTCAGCTCGTGCCCGATGACGTCGACCGGGATGGTGAAGTCGAGGAAGATCTCGTTGTCGCCGTCGCCGAACACCATCTGCTCGCCGTTCCAGAAGGCGTTGTCGTAGTTCTCGCCGAAGTGCACGGTGGCGTCCAGCGGCAGCCCGTTGTCGTCGATGGAGCGCCGGCCGTACGCCTTCAGGTACAGGTCGAAGGTGGCGCCCAGGCCCGCGTAGGCGCGGTTGACCGTGGCGTCCGGGCCGGGGTCGGATCCCTCCTCGCGGACCTTGGTGCCGGGCAGGTCCTGGGTGTGCTCGGCGTCGTAGATGGTGCGGTGCGGCTGGTCGGCGGCGGCACCGGCGGGCGGGGCGACGGCGGACGCACCGATCACCGTGGTCAGGCGGCGCTTGGTGCGCTGGTAGGCGTCGTGCTCCAGGGACCGGCGGGCCGGGCCGGAGAGCGCGGGGTCCTCGTGACGGGCGAGCCGGTCGAGGACGTGCGGCGGCACGATCGTGCAGAAGACGGGCTGGAAGCCCCCGTTGGTCGTCATATGCGCACCATTGCACTGCGTGATGACGATGTCACTAGCTGCCACCATGATTGGTGAAATACCGGGACAGGGGACGCAACCCTGCGTGACGACGTGGTACGGCGATGTGGTGCGGCGCACTTTTTGTCCCTTTTTGTCGTGCGGTCCCGCATACTGGGACAGGCCCGCGCACCCCGGAACGGCTCGGCTAGGCTGCGGAGCATCATGCGTTTCTGGCTGCTTCTTCTTAGCTGCCGCGGCGAGGGCCTGTAGTCGAGGCCGACTCCCTCCCCGCGGAGCTTGGCGTTGCGTCGTCGGCCGCCCACTCGGATACCGGACATCCTGAGGAGCCCACGCCATCATGGCCAACCGCCAGCAGCCCAGCCCCATGCCGATCCACAAGTACGGCCGCTACGAGCAGGTCGACATCCCGGACCGCACCTGGCCGGACCAGCGGATCACCACCGCCCCCCGCTGGCTCTCCACCGACCTGCGCGACGGCAACCAGGCCCTGATCGACCCCATGTCGCCCGAACGCAAGCGGCGCATGTTCGACCAGCTGGTCAAGATGGGCTACAAGGAGATCGAGGTCGGCTTCCCCGCCTCCGGCCAGACCGACTTCGACTTCGTGCGCTCGATCATCGAGGAAGAGGGCGCGATCCCCGAGGACGTGACGATCTCCGTCCTGACCCAGGCCCGCGAGGACCTGATCGAGCGGACCGTGGAGTCCCTGAAGGGCGCCCGCCGGGCCACCGTCCACCTGTACAACGCCACCGCCCCGGTCTTCCGCCGGGTCGTCTTCCGCGGCTCCAAGGACGACATCAAGCAGATCGCCGTCGACGGCACCCGCCTGGTGATGGAGTACGCCGAGAAGCTGCTGGGCCCCGAGGCTGATGGTACGGAGTTCGGCTACCAGTACAGCCCCGAGATCTTCACCGACACCGAGCTGGACTTCGCGCTGGAGGTCTGCGAGGCGGTCATGGACGTCTGGCAGCCCGGCCCGGGCCGCGAGATCATCCTCAACCTGCCCGCCACCGTGGAGCGTTCGACCCCGTCCACGCACGCGGACCGCTTCGAGTGGATGCACCGCAACCTGACCCGCCGCGAGCACGTCTGCCTGTCCGTCCACCCGCACAACGACCGCGGCACGGCCGTCGCCGCCGCCGAGCTGGCCCTGATGGCCGGCGCCGACCGCGTCGAGGGCTGCCTGTTCGGGCAGGGCGAGCGCACCGGCAACGTCGACCTGGTCACCCTGGGCATGAACCTGTTCTCGCAGGGCGTCGACCCGCAGATCGACTTCTCCGACATCGACGAGATCCGTCGTACGTGGGAGTACTGCAACCAGATGGAGGTCCACCCGCGCCACCCGTACGTGGGCGACCTGGTCTACACGTCCTTCTCCGGCTCCCACCAGGACGCCATCAAGAAGGGCTTCGACGCCATGGAGGCCGACGCGAAGGCCAAGGGCGTCACCGTCGACGACATCGAGTGGGCGGTGCCGTACCTGCCGATCGACCCGAAGGACGTCGGCCGCTCCTACGAGGCCGTCATCCGCGTCAACTCGCAGTCGGGCAAGGGCGGTGTCTCCTACGTCCTGAAGAACGACCACAAGCTGGAGCTGCCGCGCCGGATGCAGATCGAGTTCTCCAGGATCATCCAGGCCAAGACCGACGCCGAGGGCGGCGAGATCACGCCGAAGGAGATCTGGGCGGTCTTCCAGGACGAGTACCTGCCCAACCCCCGGAACCCCTGGGGCCGCATCCAGGTGAAGACCGGCCAGTCGACCACCGACACCGACGGCGTGGACACCCTCACCGTCGAGGCCACGGTCGACGGCGAGGACCGGATCCTGTCCGGTTCCGGCAACGGTCCGATCTCGGCCTTCTTCGACGCCCTGCAGTCCATCGGCATCGACGTACGCCTGCTGGACTACCAGGAGCACACGATGAGCGAGGGCGCCTCCGCGCAGGCCGCCTCCTACATCGAATGCGCGATCGACGGCAAGGTCCTGTGGGGCATCGGCATCGACGCGAACACGACGCGTGCGTCGCTGAAGGCGGTCGTCTCCGCGGTGAACCGCGCGGCCCGCTAGACCCCGTCCGACCGGCGCTTTCGGCGCCCCGACCGCGGAACACGGCGGTCGGGGCGCCGTCATGTATCGGCCACCGCGCCCCCCAGGTCACGGAAAGGTCTCGTACGGGGTACTGACGCCACCTCGGTGATGTGGCTAACATCACGCCAGCGCGGCGATGTTGCCGCGCGGTTACGGAGGTGCGACGTGCTGCCAGTACGGGGACGAGACGGCCGTGCCGCCAGGGCTGTGCGCATCCTGGGCACCCGCACCGCGTGGACGCCCGTCGGAGACGGCGAGTTCTTCTGTCCCGGCTGCGGCGGCGACCGCAACTACCAGCGCCTCACCGGACGCCGCCGGCTCACCCTGCTCGGCGTGCCGGTGCTGCCGCGCGGGACCACCGGACCGGTCGTGGAGTGCGCGGCCTGCGAGCACCACTTCGGCACCGAGGTGCTGGACCACCCCACCACCCGCCGCTTCTCCGCGATGCTCCGCGACGCCGTGCACACCGTCGCCCTCGCCGTGCTCGCCGCGGGCGGCACCGGCTCCCGCACGGCCCTGGAGACGGCCGCCACCGCGGTCCGCGCGGCCGGCTTCGACGACTGCACCGAGGACCAGCTGGCCGCCCTGGTCGAGGCCCTCGCCGCCGACACCGGCCGCTACTTCGAGCAGCCGTGCGGGGCCGGGCTGACCATAGAACTGCACGAGGCCCTGGACCCGCTGGCCCCGCACCTCGCCCCGGCCGGCCGCGAGGCCCTGCTCCTCCAGGGCGCCCGCATCGCCCTCGCCGACGGCCCCTACACCCCCGCCGAACGCGACGCCCTCGCCACCGTCGGCGCGGCCCTCACCATCTGCTCCGACGACGTCACCCGCTTGCTGGCCGCGGCCCGCACCCCGTCCTGACCACCCGTGCGGAGTAAGGCCGCCCCCGCGACCGCGGGCAGCCTCAGGGAGTGACCCCGCGCAGCCGCTCCCTCCTCGCCGGCCTGGTGCTCCTCGCCTCGCTCACCGCCCCGCTGCCCGCGCACGCCGCACCCGCGGCCGGCGGCTGCGACTCCTCCGTGCCCTACGTCTCCGGGCAGGGCGGCTACGCCGTCTACCGCATCCCGGCCGTGGTGAGGACCCGGCAGGGCACGGTCCTGGCCTTCGCGGAGGGCCGCCGCTCCGGGCCCGCGGACACCGGGGACATCGACGTCGTCCTGCGCCGCTCGACCGACGGCGGCTGCACCTGGGGCCCGCTGACCGTCGTGACCGCCGGGCACGGGCACACCCGGGGCAACCCCGCCCCCGTGACCGACCCGCACACCGGCGCGATCGTCCTGGTGACCTGCGCCAACAGCGGGACCGTGACGGAGGAGCAGATCATGCGCGGCCAGGTCACCCCGCGGCAGGGCCGCCGGGTCCACGTGCAGCGCAGCGGGGACGACGGACGGCACTTCACGGCCCCACGCGACATCACCGCCCAGGTGACCCGGCCGGGCTGGCGCTGGTACGCCACCGGCCCCGGCCACGCCCTCGCCCTCACCCACGGCCCCCACACCGGCCGCCTCCTGATCCCCGCCGACCACTCCGCGGCCCCGCCGCCCGGCTCCCCCGACACCGGCCGGGAACCCAGGTACTACGGCGGCCACGCCCTCTACAGCGACGACCTCGGCCGCAGCTGGCACCTCGGCTTCACCGACGACACCCACGACGGCCGGACCAACACCAACGAGACCGGCGCCGCCCAGCTCCCCGACGGCCGCGTCTACCTCGGCGCCCGCGACCAGAACGGCACCGCCCCCGGCAACCGCCTCGACACCTACTCCCGCGACGGCGGCCGCACCCTGGACCGCCCCTTCACCGTCCAGCCGGCCCTGAACGCCGTCCCCGTGGTCCAGGGCAGCGTCCTCCAGCCCAGCGGCCCCGGCGCGCCCCTGCTGTTCTCCGCGCCCTCGGTGCCGGACGCCCGCCGCGCCCTCGCCCTGTGGGCCAGCACGGACGCCGGCCGCACCTTCACCAGGCTCCGCACCCTCTCCGACCGCCCGGCCGCCTACTCCGACCTCGTCCAGCTCGCCCCCGGCACCCTCGGCGTCCTCTACGAGACCGGCCGCCAAGGCCCCTACGAGTCACTGGAGTTCCACCGGATCCGCCTGCCCTGACCCCCCGGGGTGTCACAGACACACCCGGCTGTCCCGTCGTAGGGGGTGCACGCACCTACCGGTACTCACCGACCGGGTACGCACCGACCGGTACAAGGAGTGGACGACGATGAACCTTTCCCGCCCCGGCCCTGGTACCGGTCACCGTCGTCCGCTGGATGCCGCTGATGACCGGTGCGATGATCACCCACGGGCGGCGCGGCGAGTCCGCGCTCGTGCCGCTGAGCATCGGCCGTCTCGCACCGGCCGCATTCATCGCATGGGGGAGAGACACATGAGCCGGACAGAGGAGTTCCAGGAGCTGCGGCCCCTGCTGTTCTCGATCGCCTACCGGATCCTGGGCAGCGTCAGCGAGGCCGAGGACGCGGTCCAGGAGACCTGGCTGCGCTACGTCGACTCCCCGACCGAACCGCGGTCGGTCAGGGCCTTCCTGTCGGCCACGGTGACCCGGCTCTCCATCGACGTGCTCCGCTCGGCCCGCGTCCGGCGGGAGGCCTACGTCGGGCCGTGGTTCCCGGAGCCGCTGCTCGCCGACCCCTACGAGGACCCGGCACGCTCGGCGGAGCTCGCCGACTCCGTGTCCATGGCCGCCCTGCTCCTGCTCGAACGGCTCAGCCCGCTGGAACGGGCGGTCTTCGTGCTGCGCGAGGTGTTCGACTTCGGCTTCCCCGAGATCGCCTCGGCCGTCGGCCGCTCGGAGGCCGCCTGCCGCCAGCTCGCGGTGCGGGCCCGCCGCCACATGTCCGAGGGCCGGCCCCGCTTCGAGGCCGACCGCACCGAACGGGAGGAACTGGCCGCACGGTTCTTCGACGCCCTCCGCGAAGGCGATGTCACCGGACTGCAGGACCTGCTCGCCGCCGACGCCTCCATGGTCGGCGACGGCGGCGGCAAGTCGCCGCAGCTGGCCCGGGCCGTCCTCGGCGCCGACAAGGTGGCCCGGCTGCTCGGCTTGGTCATCGCCCAGCTGGCCCTGGTCGACGCGACCTTCGAGACCCACGAGGTCAACGGCCAGCCCGGCGCGGTCTTCCACGACCGGGACGGCAAGGTGCTCCAGACCCTGGTCCTCGACGTGCTCGACGGACGGATCCACGCGGTCCGGCTGGTGGGCAACCCCGACAAGCTCGGGCACCTGGGCCCGGTCGCGGACGCCTGGGCCGTCCACCGCGAGCTGCAGCGGCTCCGCAGGGCCGCCCGGCCCACACCGTGACCGCCGCCCTCAGTGCCGGTGCGTCCCCCGCGACCCGGACCCCAGCAGCCCCGCCGCCGCCAGGAACTTGCCGACCCGCTCGACCTCCGCGCCGGACAACGGGACCTGCGGCTCGGCGGTCACCGGGCAGTCGATGACCCCGCGCAGATGCAGCGCCGCCTTGAACGCGCCCAGCGCCGACGAGCTGCCGCCCATCCGCGCGGGATCCCCGGCGCCCACCATCCCGAACAGCGCGCACAGCCGCTCCTGTTCGGCCCGCGCCCCGTCCAGGTCGCCCGCCGCGCACAGACGGTACAGCCGGACGTACCCGTGCGGGTCGACGTTGGCCAGCCCCGGCACCGCCCCGTCGGCGCCCAGCGCCAGCGCCGCGTCGGCGACCAGCTCCGAACCGGTCAGCACACTGAACCCGGCGTGGGCCCTGGCCCCCGTGACGACCTCCCGGAACGCCGCCAGATCCCCGCTGGAGTCCTTGATCCCGGCCAGCACCCCGTCCCCGGCGAGCCCCAGCACCAGCTCGGCGGGGAGCTTGGTGTGCACGGCGACCGGAATGTCGTAGGCGATCACCGGGACCGGGCTGGCGGCGGCGATCCGGCGGTAGTGATGGACGATCTCGGCGGGGTGGGTGCGGGCGTAGAAGGGGGCGGTGACGACGACGGCCTGCGCGCCGGCCGACGTGACCGCCCGGACGTGGTCCAGGACCCGCGGGGTCGTCATGTCGATGGCACCGGCGAGCACGGGCAGCCGACCGCCCACGTGCCCGGTGACGGCCGCCACCACCTGCCGGCGCTGCGCGTCCGTCAGAAAGGCCGCCTCCGAGGTCGAGCCCAGCAGGAACAGCCCGTGCACCCCGCCCTCCACCAGGAAGTCGACCAGACGCAGCAGCGAGGGCACATCCACCTCGCGCTCCGGCGTCAGCGGCGTGCAGACGGGCGGGACGACACCGGTCAGCGGGGCGGGGAACGTCATTCACGGCTCCTGGCGGGCTAGGTCTCGGGTCGACTGGTCCTCCTCCACAGGATGGTGACACCGGTAGCGGTGTCCGGGCCGTGACGCGGCCGAGAAGTCCGGCATCGACCCGGCGCAGACCCCGTCCGCCTTCCAGCAGCGGGTGCGGAACGGGCAGCCGCTCGGCGGGCGGGTCGCCGACGGCACCGGCCCGGTCAGCGGGATCGGGTCGATCGGGTCCAGCAGCCCGGGCGTGGCCGAGAACAGGGCACGGGTGTACGGGTGCCGGGCCGCGTCGGTGACCCGGTCCGCCGGGGTCTCCTCCACGATCCGGCCCAGGTACATGGTGATCACCCGGTCGCTCATCCGCCGTACCGTCTGGATGTCGTGTGAGACGAACACCAGGGCCAGGCCCAGGCGTTCCTTCAGATCGAGCAGCAGGTTCAGGATCTGTGCGCGGACCGAGACGTCCAGCGCGCTGGTCGGCTCGTCCGCGACGACCAGCGCCGGGTCCAGGGCGAGCGCCCGGGCGATGGCGACCCGCTGCCGCTGCCCGCCGGACAGCTGCCCCGGCAGGGCCTCCGCGAGCGCCCGTGGCAGCCCCACCAGTGCCATCAACTCCCGCACCCGCTCCTCCCGCTCCGCCCGGGAGCCGCGCCGGTGGACGTCCAGCGGGTCACGCAGGACACGGCGGACGGTCAGCCGGCGGTTCAGCGCGGTCGACGGGTCCTGGAAGATCATGCCGGTGCCCGCGCCGGCCGTGGCCCGGCGCTCGGCGGCCGGCATCGCCCACAGGTCCCGGCCCCGGAACGCCACCGTCCCGGACACCGGCCGCTCGACGCCCACCAGCACCTTCGCCAGCGTCGACTTCCCGCACCCCGACTCGCCGACCACCCCCACCGTCTCACCGGCCGCCACCGACAGATCGGCGCCGGTCAGGGCGTACACCCGGTCCCGCCGGAACAGACCGCCACCGCGCGCCCTGTGCACCACGTGCGCGTCCCGCACCTCCACCACGGCGCTCACTGCACCGCCTCCTCGCTCTGAGCCGACGTCGGCCCGACCACCGGGTGATGACAGGCGGCCGAGTGCACCGGGACCCCCGCGAGGACCGGCGCGGTCGTGCGGCACACCTCGGTGGCGAGCGGGCAGCGGTCGGCGAACCGGCAGCCCGCCGGGAAGTCGGCCGGCGCCGGCACGACCCCCTTGATCTGTGTCATCCGCTCCTGCGCCGACTCCAGCGAGAGCACGCTCCCGAGCAGCCCCCGCGTGTAGTGGTGGGCCGGCGCCGCCACCAGCTCGGCGGTCACCCCCGTCTCCACGATCTGCCCGCCGTACATCACCACCACCCGGTCGGTGACGTCGGCGACCAGCGCCAGATCGTGCGAGACCAGGACCAGCGCGAAGCCCAGCTCCTCCCGCAGCCGCAGCAGCAGCTCCATCACCTGCGCCTGCACGGTCACGTCCAGCGCCGTGGTCGGCTCGTCGGCGACGATCAGCTTCGGGTCCCGGGACAGCGCCATCGCGATCAGCACCCGCTGCCGCTGCCCGCCGGACAGCTCGTGCGGGTGACTGCGCAGGGTGCGCTCCGGATCCAGCCCGACCAGCTCCATCAGCTCGCGCGGACCACGCCTGCCCCCGCGCCGGACCAGCTGCTTCAACTGGGCGCGGATGGTCATGGCCGGGTTCAGGGAGGACAGGGCGTCCTGGTAGACCATGGCCATCTCATGGCCCAGCAGCCGCCGCCGCACCCGCATCGGCTCGGCCAGCAGATCCCGCTGCCGGAACCGCACCTGCCCGCCGACCCGGGCCCCCTTCGGCTGCAGCCCCATCACGGTGAGCGCGGTCAGCGACTTCCCGCAGCCCGACTCGCCCACCAGCCCCAGCACCTCACCGGGGTACACCTCGAAGCCGACCCCGGCCACGATGTCCACACCCCGGTGCCGGTCCGGGAAACCGACGGCCAGGTTCTCCACCGCCAGCACCGGCTGCCCGCCCGGGGCGGGGCGCGGGCGGGCCCGGGCCCGCAGCCGCCGGGCGGCCTCGGTGAGCCCGGGCAGCGGCAGCACCTCGCCGGTACCGGGCTCGGGGGCCTCCAGCCGGTCCTCCGGCCCTCGTGCCTCGCGGGGCGCGGGTGCCGCCCAGGCGTCCGAGACGCCCTCGGAGAGGATGTTCAGCGACAGCACGGTGAGCAGGATCAGCAGCCCCGGGAAGACGGTCGCCCACCAGCCGCCGGTCAGCACCATGTTCTTGCCGTCGGCGATCACACTGCCCCAGGACGGGTCCGGGGGCCGCACGCCCGCGCCGATGAAGGACAGCGAGGCCTCGAAGACGATCGCCTCGGCGACCTGGACCGTGCAGAACACCAGCACCGGAGCGGCACAGTTGACGGCCACGTGCCGCAGCACGATGTGCGGGGTGCGGGCACCGATGACCCGCTCGGCGGTGACGTAGTCCTCACCGTACTGGTCCAGCACGTTGGCCCGTACGACCCGGGCCACGGGCGGGGTGAAGAGAAAGGCGATGGCACAGATCAGCACCCCGATCCCGCCCCCGAACACGGCCACCAGCACGGCCGCCAGCGCGATCCCCGGGAACGCCATCACCACGTCCAGACAGCGCATCAGCGTCTCGTCGACGGCCTTGCGGGAGGTGGCGGCGACCGCCCCCACGACCGCCCCGACGACGAGCGCCAGCACGGTCGCGCCCAGCCCGATGGCGAGGGACCAGCGGGCCCCGTACATCAGCCGGCTGAGGATGTCCCGGCCCAGGCTGTCCTGCCCGAGCCAGTGCGCCGCCGACGGCCGCCCGGACCCGCCGACCGGGTCCTGCTGGTCGAGCGGATCGTCCGGGGCGAGCAGGGGAGCGAGTACGGCGACGAGGAGGACGACGGCCAGGAAGCAGACCGCGGCCCGCGACAGCGGCGGCAGCCGGCGCCGGCCGCGCGACCGGATGCCGCCGGGCCGGGAGAGCCGCTCGGTGAGCCGCGCGCGCGTGACCATTCTCAGCCCGCCCTCAGACGTGGGTTGACCAGCAGATACAGAAGGTCGATGACGAGGTTGACGACGACGAACCCGGTCGCCGTGGTCAGGACGACCCCCTGCACGACGGCCGGATCCCCGTTCTGCACGGCGTCGATCATCAGCTTGCCCATCCCGGGCAGCGAGAAGATCGTCTCGATGACGACCGCACCGCCGAGGAGGTAGCCGACCCGCAGCCCGAGCACGGTGAGGGGATTGACGAGCGCGTTGCGGAGCACGTTCCGCCCGACGACCACACGCGGCGGCAGCCCGCTCCCGATCGCCGTCCGCACGTAGTCCTTGTCCAGTTCCTCCACCACGGAGGTCCGTACGATCCTGGTCAGCTGGGCGGCGACCGGCAGGGACAGGGCGGCGGCGGGCAGCGCCATGGTCCTCAGCCAGCCCGTGACCGAGTCGGCCGGGTTGACGTACCCGCCGGTCGGGAACCAGCCCCGGTCCACCGCCAGGTACTGGATCATCAGCAGCGCCAGCCAGAACCCGGGCGCCGCGACCCCCACCAGCGAGACGACCCGGATGACCTGGTCCGGCAGCCGGTCCCGGTACACGGCGGCCGTCACCCCGCCCCCCAGCGCCAGCACCACCGCCATGGCCAGGCCGAGGAAGGTCAGCTGGAGGGTGAGCGGCAGCGCGGTGGTGACCTGGTCGGCCACCGGGGCCCGGGTCAGGACGCTGGTGCCGAGGTCGCCGTGGAGCAGATCTCCGACGAAGCGGACGTACCGCAGGGGCAGCGGGTCCAGCAGCCCGTTGCGCTCCCGGAACTCGTGCAGCTGCCCCGGGGTCGGATTGGCCCCCTGGAAGAACGCGGACGCGGGGTCCACGTCCGAGAACCGCATCACCAGGAACACGAACAGCACGATGCCGAGGAGCAGCGGCACGAGCAGGGCGACACGGCGGAGCAGGATCCGTACGACGGCCGTCATCCCGTCAGACCCACCTGGCCTGGAGGAGGTTGATCCCGGGGTACGGCTGCGCCCTTATCCCGGTGAGCCTGCGCGGGTCCCAGGCGGTCATCAGCTCGTTGTGGACCACCGGGTACAGCACGGCCTGCTCGGCGACGACGTCGATGTAGTCCTGGACCATCGCCTTCTTCCGCGCGGGGTCCGGCTCCCGCGTCGCCCGGTCCATGTCCTTGAAGAGCCGCTTGGCGACGGGGTCGCCGGCCCACCGCGTGTACTGCATCCACAGGTTCCCGGGCCCGTAGTTGTAGTGCATGACCAGATCGGCGTCGAGCCCGAACTGGTTGGGGTTGGAGGCGGCGGCGACGACCTGGTAGTCCCGCTTCTGGTCCATCTTGGTGAACACGGCGGTGGTCTCCTGCGGCACGAGGGAGGTCTCCACACCGATCGCGTCCCAGGACGCCTTGACGGTCGGCAGGCAGTCCACGATCCAGCTGACGTTGACCGCGAGGAGCTCGACCTTGAGTCCGCTGACCCCGGCGGCCTTCAGCAGCGCCTTCGCCTTGCCGGGGTCGTGGTCGTAGACGGTCCCGGCCCGCCGGTAACCGGGATTGCCCTCGTTCAGGAACGAGGAGGCGGGCTTCCCGTGCCCCTTCAGCGCGACACGGATCATCTTCTCGGTGTCGATGGCGTAGTGCAGGGCCTGGCGGACGCGGACGTCGTCGAAGGGCTTGTGCCGGGTGTTGAACATCAGGAACAGGTTGTTCATCCCGGCCCCGCCGGCGACCTTCAGCCCGCCCTGCTCCAGCCGGGAGACGTTGGCGTACGGAATGTTGTCGGCGATCTGCGCCCCGGCCCCGGAACCGGAGATCTTCGCGACCCGGGGAGCGGCGTCCACGATCGTCAGCCAGTTCATCCTGTGGAAGGCCGCCCTGCGGGGCCCGTTGTAGCCGTCGAACGCCTCGAAGGTGGTGTTGGACTTCGGGTGGTGCGCGGTCTGCCGGTACGGCCCCGAGCCCACGGCCAGCCCCTTGATCGCGTCGTCCCAGGCACCGGGCCGGGAGAAGACGTGCTTCGGCATGATCTTGGCGAGCGTGAGCCGGGCGAGCCCGTCCGGGAAGGGGAACTTCAGGACGAGTTCGACGGTCCGGGAGTCGACTGCGCGTACGGACTCCAGCCAGGGGACGAAGAAGCCCTTGGCGAGGGTCTGGGTGCCGGGGTCCAGGATCCGGTCGAAGACGAACACCACGTCGTCGGCGGTGACGGGCGTGCCGTCGTGGAAGGTGGCACCGGCGCGGAGGGTGAACCGCCAGCTGGTGGCGGAGGGGTCGCGGGGCACCGCGGTGGCGAGCGCGGGATAGGGCGTCCGGGTGATCGGGTCGGTGTCCAACAGACCTTCGTAGATGTGGTTGTTGGCGGCCATCGCGAACGCCGACGCCGTCTGCGTGGGATCCCAGCTGCCGTCGTTGCCGTACCCGATCACAGCGGTCAGCGTCCGGTCCTTCCCGGTCCCCCCGCCCCCCGTCTCGTTGGTGGACTCGGGACCGGCGGAACAGGCGGCCAGGGCGGGGGCGACACCGACGGCCGCACCGAGCACACCGAGACCTTTGAGCAGGGAGCGGCGGTGGGGGGTGGACCTGTCGGCGGTCACGTCGTCGTCGCGCACGGGTCCTCCAGCGGGTGGAAGGGAGGGAGATACGACGTCCTACGTCCTACGTCCGGTCGGTAGCGCGACCATAGGAGGGGCTGTGGGGGCGGTCAAGACAGCGCACACGAATGGCGTAGCCCACCGAGGGAACGCCGGGGCGACGAGGGGCCGGGCAGGGGCGAAAGGCTGCCTAGAAGCGGGCGCCCCCCACCGCGCCGACGAACTCCGTCCACGCGGCCGGCCCGATCACCAGCACCGGGCCGCTCGTCACCTTGCTGTCCCGGACCGGTACGACACCGGGGACTCCGTCGGCGACCTCGACGCAACTGCCGCCTTCGCCGTTGCTGTAGCTGCTCTTGCGCCACGCCGCGCCGGGGAAGTCGTAGCCGACCTCGGCGCAGTCGCCGCCCTGACCGTTGCTGTAGCTGCTCTTGTGCCAGCGTGCGTTGCTCAGGTCGTACTCGCGCATCGTCTGTGATCCTCAGCCGCCGACTCGACCACGGCGAGGGACGCCTCCGGCGACAGTGCGGCGACCCTGAGCAGATCGTATGCGCGCTGTGCCCTCTTCACCACAGCCGGATCGTCCATCAACGTCCCCGAAAACGACGTCTCTGTATAGGCGACCGGTGGCGCGTCCTCGAACTCCATGAGCTGCAGAAGACCGTTAACAGCCCCATGGGCTCCCGCCGCGTACGGCACCACCGTCACCCAAACCGTCCGTGACCGCATCAACTCCGCGATCCGCTCCAGCTGCCCCGCCATCGCCCCCGCCCCGCCCACCGGGACCCGCAGCACGTTCTCGTGCAGGATCACCCAATACTCGGGTCTTGTAGCGTCCTTGAGGATCCGTGCCCGTTCCATCCGGGCGCCGACGATCTCCTCGACGTACTCGTCCGTGACGAACGGGTTGGCCGCGACGGTGACCGCCTCGGCGTAGGACCTGGTCTGCAGGAGGCCCGGCACCGCCGTCGGCGCGAACTCGCAGATCTTCGTGGCCACCCGCTCCAGCTCCACGACCTCCGCGAAGTACTCCGCGTACCGTCGGTCGTCGATGAGCTTGCGGCACAGGCGCTCGAAAATGCCGTCGGTTTGCAGGACGCGGTCGATCCGCTGGGCGATGTCCAGCTGGGGTTTCCGGATGGCCTGCTCGAACTGGCCGATGTAGGCGCCGGAGACGAAGACGAGGGCCCCCAGCTCCACCTGGGTGAATCCCGCGTCCTCCCGGCGGCGTTTCAGTTCCGCGCCGAAGAACTCCCAGACCGCCTGCCGTGAACCGTTGGCCATGGCCAACCCCCTTGACCTGCCGCGCTCTTGTAGGACGCAGACGCCTTCCGAGTGTAGATGCGGAGCGTCACGCTTGATGTGCGAAGCGTGAAATGCGGAAGCGGAGGGGAGCAAGGTGAAGGTTGTCGAAGAGGCGGAGGAGGCGTTGAGGGAATTGCGGACGGCTCTCGAAGAGGTCGGGGTGATTCTGCCGTCGCTGGGGCTCGACCCGGTGAGTCTGGCGCGGGAGGTGCCCTGCCCGCTCGTGGAACTGGGGCGGTGTTCCGTGGAGACCGCGCGCCGGCTCACGGCCGCGCTGGCGGGGGTGGTGCGGTGAAGCCCGCCGTCGGCACTCATGTGATGGACACCTGTACCGGGAAGGTCGGCATCGTGATGGGGCACGAGGGGCCGTACGTGCAGCTGAGGCCTTACGGCGGCGGACGGGAGTGGGACGCGGAGCCGGACGCCCTGCGCGCCGCCACCCCCGCCGAGCGGCTGAGCGCGGCGACCGCTTACGCCAACGCTCGCAGTCGCGGTGAGCTGCTCTAGCCATCTCGCCAGATATCAAGACATGCGGGGCGGCCAAGCCCTACATTGAGCCGGGCCGCTGGGGAGGCGGCCCTGGGGGCATCGAGGGGGCTCACGCGTGGAGATACGAGTCAGGGTTGCGCGCATCCTTCCGTCCGGTGACGGCGTGGCCGACGAGCGGAGCGACACCGAGGGGTGGACGGAGTCCTTCGCGGACTGGATCACGGAGGACCGCCGGCTGGGCCGGTCAGCCGTCATGCGGCGGGTGCGGGAATCGCGCGCCGACGGCGCGATGTCGTCGGGTCCCTCGTCCTGGATCAGTTTCGCCGTCGACTCCGGTTCGTTGGTGACCGGCGTGGTCGGAGTGTGGGCCGCGTTCCGTGCCTCGCTGCCCCGGAGGGCACGGGAGAGTGCGCGACTCGTGGTGGAGTACGGCGGCCGCCGCTACGTCGTCAACGAGGAGACGCCCGAGGACGCGATCCGCGTGGCCATCGCACTGGGTCTCGCGTCGGCGCCGAGCGAGGGGGAACCGGGCCGTGCTCCTTCCTGACCCGGTACGGAGCCACGCCGTCCTCATCGGCGTGCCCGAGTACCGGCACCTCGCTCCGCTGCCCGGTGTGCGAGCCGGGGTCGGCAGACTTGCGGACCTGCTGTGCGACCCCACGGTCTGGGGCCTGCCTCACCACCATGTCACTGTCCTCGGCGCCGAGGCCTCCGCCGACAACATCCTCCAGGCGGTCCGGCACGCGGGGGAGGCGGCCACCGAAACGCTGCTTGTCTACTTCGCGGGGCACGGCCTGCGGGAGTACAGACGCAAAGAGCTGTATCTGGCACTGGCCGGTGCCGAAAAGGACCACCTGCCGATCGGGACGCTGCCGTACGCCGACCTGGTCGGCATGCTCCGGCACGAAGAGTTTCCCGCCCGCCGTCGGATGATGTTCCTCGACTGCTGCTACAGCGGGCTGGCCACTTCCATGGGTGGTGGCTCTGTCGCCGTCCTGGAGCGCTACGACGTAGCGAACCTGGTGGTCGACATGGGGGCGGGCCAGGGTGATCCGAATGCTGACGACGACACGGACTTCATCGGCCATGTGATGACGTCGGCGTCGGGCACGCAGCTGTCGTACACGCCGGCCGGGGGTTATCCGCTGTTCACCGGTGCGCTGATCGAAGCGCTGGAAAAGGGCATCCCCGGAGCGGGCCCGACGCTGAGCGCCCGCACCATCTGGCAGCACATCCGGCAGCAGGACATCGCCTCCACGCCCCAGTACAAGGCGCTCAACACCCGGGAGAACGAGCCCTGGGTCCGCAACCGGGACCATGCCTCCGGGACCGGCCGGGACGCAGCGGTCCCGGCCGGCCGCCCAGCCCGGACGGCCCCGACACCCCGGCTGTACGACGAGCGCATGGACTACGTGGACACCTTGCGTGCCCTCCTGCTGCGTGCGGGCATGACCGCCGTGCCCGAAGGTGCCCCGGGAGGCTGGCGGATGAGGTGGCTGAAGTGGAGAGGGAGCGTCTCCCGGGCGGAGCGCGTGATCGGCTACCTCAAGTCGCCGTACGCCAGGACGGGGGCGGTGGTCCTCACGGACACGCACCTGCATCTGAACTCCACCTCCCGGTGGAGGATCCCCCACTCGCAGCTCTGGAGGGTCTCGGCGGACACCTCGAGCAAATGGGTCACCGCGACCACCGTCACGGACCAGGGAGGGTCGTCGGAAGAGATCCTCGTCCTCATCACGCGTCTCAGCCTCGGGCGGGACACCCTGGAGTTCAGAGAGAGCTCGGCGGGGGCGGTGCGGAGCGCCCTCCTCGCCTTCCTGCCGGAGATCGCCGACCTCCACCGGCGTCATCCCGAGTGGTTCCCCCAGCCGGGCGGGAGCCCCGTCGGCATGGGCGAGAATGGGTGTCATGAGTCTGTTCCGCGACGACGGCATCGTGCTGCGCACCCAGAAGCTGGGTGAGGCGGACCGGATCATCACGCTGCTCACGCGGGGACACGGGCGGGTGCGGGCCGTGGCGCGCGGGGTGCGGCGCACCAAGTCGAAGTTCGGGGCCCGGCTGGAGCCCTTCTCCCACGTCGACGTGCAGTTCTTCGCGCGGGGGAGCGAGCTGGTCGGGCGCGGGCTGCCGCTGTGTACGCAGAGCGAGACGATCGCTCCCTACGGCGGGGGGATCGTCACCGACTACGCGCGGTACACCGCCGGGACGGCCATGCTGGAGACGGCCGAGCGGTTCACCGATCACGAGGGCGAGCCGGCCGTGCAGCAGTACCTGCTGCTCGTGGGCGGGCTGCGGACGCTCGCCCGGGGCGAGCACGCGCCCCACCTCGTCCTCGACGCCTTCCTGCTGCGCTCCCTCGCCGTGAACGGGTACGCGCCCAGCTTCGGCGACTGCGCGAAGTGCGGGATGCCCGGTCCGAACCGCTTCTTCTCCGTGGCTTCCGGCGGGTCCGTCTGCGGGGACTGCCGGGTGCCCGGGAGTGTCGTGCCGTCGCCGCAGACCCTGGTACTGCTGGGGGCGCTGCTTACGGGAGACTGGGAGACGGCGGACGCCTGCGAGGCGCGGTACGTCCGCGAGGGCAGCGGGCTGGTGTCCGCCTACCTGCACTGGCATCTGGAGCGCGGGCTGCGTTCGCTCAGGTACGTCGAGAAGTAAGAGGGAGACGAGAGGCACATGGTCGTACGCGGGATCCTGGGGCGCCAGCGGCGCGAGTACCGGGCGCCGGAGCCGCATCCGTCGGGTGCGCGCGCGCCGAAGCTCCCGGGTGAGCTGGTCCCGAACCATGTGGCGATCGTCATGGACGGCAACGGGAGGTGGGCGAAGGAGCGGGGGCTGCCGCGCACCGAGGGGCACAAGGTCGGGGCCGAGCGGGTGCTCGACGTGCTCCAGGGGTCCATCGAGATCGGTGTGCGCAACATCTCGCTGTACGCCTTCTCCACCGAGAACTGGAAGCGCTCGCCCGACGAGGTCCGCTTCCTGATGAACTTCAACCGCGACTTCATCCGCAAGACCCGGGACCAGCTCGACGCGCTCGGGATCCGGGTGCGCTGGGTGGGCCGTATGCCCAAACTGTGGAAGTCGGTGGCGAAGGAGCTGCAGGTCGCCCAGGAGCAGACGAAGGACAACGACCTGCTCACGCTGTACTTCTGCATGAACTACGGCGGCCGTGCGGAGATCGCCGACGCGGCGCAGCGGCTCGCGGAGGACGTGAAGGCGGGCCGGCTCGACCCGTCGAAGGTTTCCGAGAAGACGATCCAGAAGTACCTGTACTACCCGGACATGCCGGACGTCGACCTGTTCCTGCGTCCGAGCGGTGAGCAGCGCACCTCCAACTACCTGCTGTGGCAGAGCGCGTACGCGGAGATGGTCTTCCAGGACGTGCTGTGGCCCGACTTCGACCGCCGTGACCTGTGGCGGGCCTGCATGGAGTTCGCTTCCCGCGACCGCCGTTTCGGCGGGGCCGTGCCGAACGAGGAACTGCTCGCCATGGAAGCCGCCATGAAGGGTGATTCCACCTCGTAGCCACCGGGGGTTCACGCGGGCCGCCGAGGATACGGGACCCATGAGACGTCTCACCCCTGTCCTCGCCCTCGGCGCCCTGCTGCTCACCGGCCTGCCCGCACACGCGGCCGAGGGACCCGCGCACCGCGAGAGCTACGGCACCAAGGCGCCGTACGCCCCGGAGCGGAACCATGGTTATCAGCGGCCCCCGGCCGGGTTCGAGCCGGTCTTCACCGAGAACGTCTCCCGGCACGGCTCCCGCGCGGCCACAGGACGGGGACCGCCGGCTCGGTGCCGAGCTGCGCTTCACCCACGCCGAGGAGATCGTCCCGCTGGCCGCGCTGATGGGTCTGCCGGGCAGCACGAAGCCGGCGACGCCGGGGGAGCCGTACACCTACGCGGACAACCCGTGGCGGGGCGCCGCCGTCTCCCCGCTGGGCGCCAACATCCAGTGGGACGTCTTCCGCAAGGGCGACCGCTGGCTGGTGCGGATGCTCTACGACGAGAAGGAGACGGCGTTCAGGGCGGGCTGCCGTCCGGTCGCGAAGGGCAGTGCCTTCTACGACCTGGACGAGCTGGAGCGCTGCTTCGGGCGGAGCTGAGCCGGGGCGGGCGCCCCGGCGGTCAGTCCTGGGGGCAGTCGGCGCAGTCGGAGCACGTGCCGAAGATCTCCACCGTGTGCGCGACGTTCACATAGCCGTGCTCCGCAGCGATGGCCTCGGCCCACTTCTCGACGGCCGGACCCTCCACCTCCACCGCCTTGCCGCAGGCGCGGCAGACCAGGTGGTGGTGGTGCTCGCCGGTGGAGCAGCGGCGGTAGACGGACTCGCCCTCGGAGGTGCGCAGGACGTCGACCTCGCCGGCCTCGGCGAGGGACTGGAGGGTGCGGTAGACCGTGGTCAGGCCGACGGAGTCGCCCTTGTGCTTGAGCATGTCGTGCAGTTCCTGCGCGCTGCGGAACTCGTCGACCTCGTCCAGGGCCGCCGCCACGGCTGCACGCTGTCGGGTCGCGCGGCCCCTCACGGGCGGTCCAGCGGTCGTCACCCTTGCCTCCTCAACGTCTCGCGTCTGCCCGGGCCATTGTGCCAGCCCGGACTGTCAGCGGTCAGACGCCGACCTCGTCGCCGGCTCCCCGCGCGGCCGGAATGGAGCACTCCGCCGGGTCGCCGGCGGGCTGGGCCGCGGCGGCGGCGCGGGCGCGTCGCCGGGCCAGCGGGCCGGCCAGCGCGGTCAGCACGATGAACGCGGCGATGGTCAGCAGGACGATCGTGGCGCCGGGCGGAACGTACTGGTAGTACGAGGTGACCGTGCCGCCGACGGCCACGACCACCCCGATCGCCACCGCGATCACGAAGGTGACGGCGAAGCTGCGGCTGAGCTGCTGCGCGGCCGCCACGGGGACGACCATCAGCGCGGACACCAGCAGCAGGCCGACGACCCGCATGGCGACCGTGACGGTCACGGCCGCGGTGACGGCCGTCAGCAGGTTCAGCGCGCGCACCGGCAGGCCCGTGACCCGCGCGAACTCCTCGTCCTGGCTGACGGCGAACAGCTGGCGGCGCAGGCCCAGCGTGACCAGCAGCACGAAGGCGGCGAGCACGCAGATCGCGGTCACGTCGGACTCGGACACCGTCGACAGGGAGCCGAACAGGTACGACATCAGGTTGGCGTTGGATCCGCCCGGCGCGAGGTTGATCAGCATCACACCGCCGGCCATACCGCCGTAGAACAGCATGGCCAGGGCGATGTCGCCGCGCGTCCTGCCGTACCAGCGGATCAGCTCCATCAGGACCGCGCCGAGGACGGAGACGGCCGTCGCCATCCACACGGGGGAGGTGGAGAGGAGGAAGCCGAGGCCGACGCCGGTCATGGCGACGTGTCCGATGCCGTCGCCCATCAGGGCCTGACGGCGCTGGACCAGGTAGATGCCGACCGCGGGCGCGGTGATGCCGACCAGGACGGCGGCCAGCAGCGCCCGCTGCATGAAGGCGTAGTTCAGGAAGTCCATCAGCTCAGCAGTCCCGTGCGGATCGGTTCGGCGCCCGCGGGTGCGTGCGGGTGTACGTGGTCGTGGCCGGGCAGCGCGTGCTGGCCGACCGCGCGCGGCGGCGGGCCGTCGTGCAGCACGCAGCCGTCGCGCAGGACGACCGCCCGGTCGATCAGGGGTTCCAGCGGGCCCAGTTCGTGCAGCACGAGCAGGACCGTCGCGCCGGCCTCGACCTGCTGCCTCAGCGTCCGCGCCAGGATCTCCTGGCTGGCCAGGTCGACGCCCGCCATCGGCTCGTCCATGATCAGCAGTTCGGGCTCGGCGACCAGCGCGCGGGCGATGAGCACGCGCTGGTGCTGGCCGCCGGAGAGGGCGTTCACGGAGTCCTTGGCGCGGTCCGCCATGCCGACCAGTTCCAGGGCCCGGCGCACGGCCTCCCGGTCGCCGCGGCGGAAGACGCCGAAGCGGGTGCGGGACAGGCGCCCGGAGGAGACGATCTCGGTGACCGTCGCCGGGACGCCGCCCGCGGCCGTCGTGCGCTGCGGTACGTAGCCCACGCGCGCCCAGTCCCGGAAGGAGCGGCGGGGGGTGCCGAACAGCTCGATCGTGCCGCCGCTGACCGGGACCTGGCCGATGATCGTGCGGATCGCCGTGGACTTGCCGGAGCCGTTCGCGCCGAGCAGCGCGACGACCTCGCCGCGGCCGACGGTGAGGTCGATCCCGCGCAGCACGGGACGCGCGCCGAGTTCGGCGGTCACCCCGCGCAGGGCTATGACGGGCTCGGTGGCTGCCATCTCTTCTCCCCTCACCGGGCGCCCAGTGCCTGCCGGAGCGCCTTGAGGTTGGCGTCCTGGACGGCGAGGTAGTCCTTGCCGCGGGACGCGTCGGTGATGCCCTCGATCGGGTCGAGGACGTCGGTCTTCAGGCCCGCGTCCTTCGCGATGGTCTTCGCGGTCCTGTCGCTGACGAGCGTCTCGTAGAAGACGGTGGAGACGCCGTCGGCCCCGGCCATCCTCTCCAGGTCCCTGATCCGGGCGGCGCTCGGCTCGGACTCGGGGTCGAGGCCGTTGACGGCCTCCTCGGTGAGGCCGTAGCGCTCGGCGAGGTAGCCGAAGGCGGCGTGCGTGGTGAGGAAGACCTTGGTCTTCGTGTGCGCGAGGCCGTCCTCGAACCGGGTGTTCAGCGCGTCGAGTTGCTTCACCAGGGCCGCGGTGTTCCTCCGGTAGTCGGCCGCGTGCTTCGGGTCGGCCTTCTCGAAGGCCCTGCCGACGCCCTCGGCGACCTGGGCGTAGCGCACCGGGTCGAGCCAGATGTGCGGGTCCTTTCCGGCGGACTCCCCGTCCTCGTGGGTGTCGTGCGCGGCCGCGTGGCCGCCGACCTCGGTGCCGTGGTCCTCCAGCGTGGTCAGGGAGGACGCGTCGATCTTCGTCCGGACCGGGGACTGGGCCACCGCGTCGTCGACGGACGGCTGGAGGTTCTTCAGGTAGAGGACCGCGTCGGACTCCTCGAGCGACGCGATCTGGCGGGGGCTGATCTCCAGGTCGTGCGGCTCCTGGCCGGGCGAGGTGAGGGTGGTGACGTGGACGTGGTCCCCGCCGATCCGCTCGGCGAGGAACTGCATCGGGTAGAACGACGCGACGACGTCGAACTTGCTCGTGTTGGCCGCGACCGCCGTGTCGCCGGAGCAGGCGGAGAGCGTGCCGACGCCGAGGGCGGTGGCCACGGCGACCGCGGCGGCGGGTATGAGGCGGTGCGCGCCGGACCGGGCGCGTCGTCGTACGTTCATGACAGTCATTTTCAACAAACATGGAAACCGTTGTCAACAACGCTCATCACGTGGTCTGGGCAGGGGCCGATTTGGTCGTGGGGGAGCCTGCGCCGGTAACCTGAATCATTCGCTGGAAGCATCTCGCTTCAACGCCCGTCGTCGTAATGAAGAGAGCACCGTGGCCGCCGACAAGATCGACACCATCGTCAGCCTGAGCAAGCGCCGTGGCTTCGTTTTCCCTTGCAGTGAGATCTACGGCGGACAGCGTGCCGCCTGGGACTACGGACCGCTGGGTGTCGAGCTCAAGGAGAACATCAAGCGCCAGTGGTGGCGCTACATGGTGACGTCCCGCGAGGACGTCGTCGGTATCGACTCGTCCGTCATCCTGGCTTCCGAGGTCTGGGTGGCCTCCGGTCACGTCGCCACCTTCACGGACCCGCTGACCGAGTGCACCTCGTGCCACAAGCGGTTCCGCGCGGACCACCTGGAAGAGGCGTACGAGGAGAAGAAGGGCCACGCCCCGGCGAACGGCCTCGCGGACGTCAACTGCCCGAACTGCGGCAACAAGGGCCAGTTCACCGAGCCCAAGCAGTTCTCCGGCCTGCTCTCGACGCACCTCGGCCCGACCCAGGACTCCGGCTCGGTCGCCTACCTGCGCCCCGAGACCGCCCAGGGCATCTTCACCAACTTCGCCCAGGTGCAGACCACCTCGCGCCGCAAGCCGCCGTTCGGCATCGCTCAGATGGGCAAGTCGTTCCGCAACGAGATCACGCCGGGCAACTTCATCTTCCGCACCCGCGAGTTCGAGCAGATGGAGATGGAGTTCTTCGTCAAGCCGGGCGAGGACGAGCAGTGGCAGGAATACTGGATGGAGCAGCGCTGGAACTGGTACACCGGCCTGGGTCTCCGTGAGGAGAACATGCGCTGGTACGAGCACCCGAAGGAGAAGCTCTCCCACTACTCCAAGCGCACCGCCGACATCGAGTACCGCTTCCAGTTCGGCGGCAGCGAGTGGGGCGAGCTGGAGGGTGTCGCCAACCGCACCGACTACGACCTCGGCGCGCACTCCAAGGCCTCCGGCCAGGACCTCTCCTACTTCGACCAGGAGGCCGGCGAGCGCTGGACCCCGTACGTCATCGAGCCGGCGGCGGGCGTGGGCCGCACCATGCTGGCCTTCCTCCTCGACGCCTACGTCGAGGACGAGGCGCCCAACGCCAAGGGCAAGATGGAGAAGCGCACGGTGCTCCGCCTGGACCACCGTCTGGCCCCGGTGAAGGTCGCCGTCCTCCCGCTGTCCCGCAACCCGGAGCTGTCCCCGAAGGCCAAGGGCCTCGCCCAGGCGCTGCGGCAGAACTGGAACATCGAGTTCGACGACGCGGGCGCCATCGGCCGCCGCTACCGCCGCCAGGACGAGATCGGTACGCCGTACTGCGTGACCGTCGACTTCGACACCCTCGAGGACAACGCCGTCACGGTCCGTGAGCGCGACTCCATGAAGCAGGAGCGCGTGTCCCTCGACCAGATCGAGGGCTACCTGGCCAGCCGCCTGGTCGGCGCCTAGTCACACCCTCGAATGCCGGACGGGCCGAGCGACTCGGCCCGTCCGGCATTCGTGTGTCCGCGTCCGGTCAGCGCCCCTGGAGCGCCCTGACGTTGTCGCCGAAGGTCCAGTTCTTCGCGCCGTCCCAGTTGACCGACCACGTCATCAGGCCCTTGAGCGACGTGCCGTAGTGCTTCCAGGCCTGGGCGACCAGGGACGGGGTCATGTAGCCGCCGCCCGCGCCGGGTTGGGCGGGCAGACCCGGGACCTGCTTGTCGTACGGCACCCTGATCGTCGTGCCCTGCACCACCAGGCCCCTGTCCAGGCAGTCGGTCTGGGCGGTGAAGCCCTGCACGGTGCCGGCCGCGTAGGAGTCGCCGGAACAGCCGTACATGCTGCCGTTGTAGTACTGCATGTTCAGCCACCACAGCCGGCCGTTGTCCGCGTACTTCTTGATCACCGGCAGGTACGCGCCCCAGATCGAGCCGTAGGTCACGCTGCCGCCGGTGACGTACGCCGTCTCCGGCGCCATCGTCAGGCCGAAGCCGGACGGCATCCGGGCGAGGATCCCGTCGATGATCCGGATCAGGTTGGCCTGGGACGCCGAGAGCTGGTTGATGCTGCCGCTGCCCACCAGCCCCGTCTCGATGTCGATGTCGATGCCGTCGAAGTTGTACCGCTTCAGGATCGGGACGATCGTCGCCACGAACCGGTCGGCCACGGCGGAGGACGACAGGTCGATGCCGGCCGCCGCGCCGCCGATGGAGAGCAGGATCGTCTGCCCGGACGCCTTGGCCGCGCACATCTCGGCGGGCGTGGCCACCTTCACGCCGGCGTCCATGCCGTCCTCCCACAGCGCCGTCCCGTCGGAGCGGATCACCGGGAAGGCGGCGTTGACGACGTTGTAACCGTGGGCGGCGATGCGGGAGTCGGTGATCGGGGTCCAGCCGAAGGGCGGGTGGACGCCGTTGGCTGCGCCGTCCCAGTTCTCCCAGTAGCCCTGGAGCACCTTGCCGGCCGGTTTCGGCTTCGCCGCGCAGGTGTCGGCGGCGGAGGCGGCGGGCGCGGTGGCGAGGCCCAGGGGGACGAGGAACGCGGCGGTGAGCGCGGTGACGAGCAGACGTCTGATCATGCGAGGCCTCCCGGTGGGGTGCGGCGAGGTGTCGTAGACATGACAGTGCAGTCATGACAGTGCTCTGGTCCATACCTCTCGTCAATAGGTCTGGACCAATCAGAAGGAATCCGCCGACCGGGGAATGACAGAGTTTGAATGACAGATATTGAAATCTGTCATTCGTCATGGCAGGCTGGAGCCATGACGATGCGAACCCGAACCCTCGGAACCACCGGCCCCCAGGTCTCCGCCCTCGGCCTCGGCTGCATGGGCATGTCCGGCATGTACGGCGACGCGGACCGCCCCGAGTCGATCGCCACCCTCCACGCCGCCCTGGAGGCCGGCGTGACCCTGCTCGACACCGGCGACTTCTACGGCATGGGCCACAACGAACTGCTGATCGGCGAGGCGCTGCGCACCGCCCCGGCCGCCCTGCGGGAGAACGCGGTGCTGAGCGTGAAGTTCGGCGCCCTGCGCGACCCGGACGGCGGCTGGTCCGGCTTCGACGGCCGTCCGGCCGCCGTGAAGAACTTCGCCGCCTACTCACTGCAGCGCCTGGGCGTCGACCACATCGACATCTACCGTCCCTCCCGGCTCGACCCCGACGTCCCCATCGAGGAGACCGTCGGCGCGATCGCCGAACTGGTCGAGAAGGGCTGGGTCCGGCACATCGGGCTGAGCGAGGTCGGCGCCGACACCATCCGCCGGGCCGCCGCCACCGCCCCGATCGCCGACCTCCAGATCGAGTACGCTCTCGTCTCCCGCGGCCCCGAGCGGGAGATCCTGCCCACCCTGCGCGAACTGGGGATCGCCGTCACCGCGTACGGCGTGCTCTCCCGCGGACTGATCTCCGGCCACTTCACCCGCGACCGGCAGCTCGCCGCACACGACTTCCGCGCCCACTCGCCCCGCTTCCAGGGCGAGAACCTCCGGCACAACCTCACGCTGGTCGAGTCCCTGCGGAAGGTCGCGGAACAGAAGGGCGTCACCGTCGCCCAGATCGCCATCGCCTGGGTGCTCTCCCGCGGCGAGGACATCGTGCCGCTGGTCGGCGCCCGCACCCGTGAGCGGCTCGGCGAGGCGCTGGGCGCGGTGGACGTGACCCTGGACGCGGCCGACCTCGCCGCCATCGAGAGCGCCGTACCGGCGGACGCGGCGGCCGGTGACCGGTACGCCGCGGAGCAGATGGCCATGCTCGACAGCGAACGGTGAACAGCGCTCCGGGTTACCGTCTAGGCATGCCACCGACCAGCGAGATCCTGACCGCCGAGCGCATCCTCGAAGCCACCGAGGAGGTGCTGCGCCGCCACGGCCCGGCCAAGGCCACCGTGGTCGACGTCGCCCGCGCGCTCGGCGTCAGCCACGGCAGCGTCTACCGGCACTTCCGCACCAAGGCGGCGCTGCGCGAGGCGGTCACCAAGCGCTGGCTGGACCGCACCTCGGAGCGGCTCGCCGGGATCGTCACCGCCGAGGACCGCGACCCGGAGCAGCGGCTGCGGGACTGGCTCGCCGCCCTCTTCGCCGCCAAGCGGCACAAGGCCGGCGACGATCCCGAGCTGTTCGCCACCTACACCGTGCTGGTCGAGGAACTCGGCGGTGTGGTCAGCGAGCACATAGCCGATCTCACCGGCCAGCTCACCCGGATCGTCGCCGCCGGCGCGGAGACGGGCGCCTTCCGGGTCACCGACCCGGCCACCGCCGCCCGGGCCGTCTTCCAGGCCACCGGCCGCTTCCACGACCCGTGCTACGCCCGCGAGTGGACCGCTGCCGGCGTCGACGAGGAGTTCACGGCGCTGGTGGAGCTGTTGGTGCGGGGGTTGCGGGCGGGCAACGACCAGGGGTGACGGGGTCGGTTCTCGGAACTCGGCGGTCGCGCGGGATCACAAGAAAGGACCGGATAAGCCAAAATCAGGCCACTCGTCGTAGTCCATTCCTGTGGAATCTGGCAGGTGTGGTGATGCGGGGAAATCCGGGGTAAGGGGGTCCGGGAGAGGCAACCGCCTGTCCGACCCGCCGGCCGAGGCCCCGGCCTCGGCCGTGCGTTGCGACGGATTGTCCTTCCCGAGGTCCCCCCAGCCCACCGGTTCGGTGAGAGGAACTGGCCCTTCCGGGTCTCTGACGACCGGTTCGGTGGGAGGAACGCGTCCGTCCGGCCTTGGCAGGCCGTCCGCCGCCTCCGGGAAGAGGTGATGCACCTCTTTCAGGGCGTAGACGGCAGCGAGTCGTGTCCCTTCGTCGTGGAGGAGCTCGTCGACGAAGTCCCGCCCCCGTTGCCTGGCGCGCGTGGACACGATCTGTGCCGCGACCACGGGATCGGGAAAGCCGCCATGGTGTGCCGTGTCACGCGGCGGGTACAGATCGCCCAGCACCCGTACGATCGTGTCGACCTCACGGACCACCCGGTAGTCGGTGCCGAGATCGACGCCGGTGATGTGTTGGTAGCGGAACCGAACGGCGCGGAGGACGTCCCCGACCGCCTCGCCCTCGCCACGGCCACCGGACAGCGCCAGTGACGCCAGGACGAGGTCCAGGAGCTCCTTGTCGATCTCCGGCAGCAGCCCGCCGACCGCAGACCGCACGTACTCCTGCTCCATGTCCAGGAGCACCATGCGGATGTCGGCATGGAGTGCCAGTCCGCGCTGCCGGAGCAGATCGGTCAGCGCGGCGAGTTGGACCTCCGCTGGGTTTCGCTGCCCCGGGACCTCAGGGAGCCGGGCGGGGAAACCGCCCGGCGTCCCGCTGACGCCCAACAGTTCCAGGCGCGCGTCCAGGGCATCCCGGGCCGCATGGTGCAGGCAGACCGGGTCCACGGGAGTCATGACGGTCTCGTCGACGGCCCGCCGGCCGGTGAAGGTGCCCGCTGACCGGGCGAGGATCAGGAGCCGGACCTTGGGTCCCGTCACCCGCTGCCGGACTGCGTCCAGCAGTGCGTCGATGTTCTCCGGCCTGGTCTCCGCCCGGTCCGCCACGAGCAGCAGCGGGTACTTCAGGTGCTCCAGGAGGTGCACCCAGTCGGACGCACTGCGTTTCTCCCGGCTGACGAAGCCCGCGGACCCGTCCCAGGTGCTCGATTCCCGCGTCAGTTTCCTGATCACCTCGACAGCGGTACGGGTTTTCCCGCTGCCCATGGGCCCGGTCAGCAGCCGCACCCCGCTGCCGTCGGCGCTGCGGGCCCACTTCCCCAGTTCGTCGACCAGCTCGGTGCCGCCCTGGAACGGCGTCGCCGCCACCTCCGGATCCAGGAGCTGGGCCGGTGTCCGGGGCCTCGGCGGAGGTGAGGTGAACACGCGGTGCAACTCCACCGGTTCCGGCACCGGAGCCGCCCCGGTGTCTTCCTCGATCCAGGCACGCAGACAGGGGTGGTGCAGCATGCGGACGGCCGGCATGATCACGAAACGCCCGCGTTCGAAGGCCTGCAGACATCCGATGAAGAACCCCGAGACGAAAACAGCCGCACCGGACATCCCACACCAATCGAGGGTGCCGCGGACCTCCGGGCCACGGAGCCGGCCCATGTGGTACAGCCTGGTCCACTGTCCGGTGGCCGACTCGATCTCCCCCCGCACGCCACACGGGTCGAGGTATCCCTGGTACCGCTGCAGATCGGGGAAGCCCACGGTCTCGGCCTGGTGCACGGCACCGGTCACGAAGCGCCCCCAGCGCAGCGGCGCCTCCTCCCGGGCGCCGTCCCTCACTCCGACGAGCCGGAGCAGGGCGACATCGAGGGACGAAGCCGAATCAGGGGATCCGCCGACGGATCCGGCGTGGCCGCAGGCCCCGCTGGGGAACAGTGAGCCGTTCACCCGGCACACGTCGTGGCCGCTGTGCCACACGACCTCCGCGTCCGACTGCTCTCCCGGCGGGTCCATGAAGGCGACTGTCACGGTGCCCCCGCCCTCGGACGGGTCACGGATTCCGTGTCCTGCCGTGAGCACCAGACGCGGAGTGATCCGGTAGCCGGACGATATGCGTTTCCCGGACGCGATGGCGACGACCCGCCTCCAGTCGGTCACGGCCTACCTCCTGTCCGCGCCGGAGCCGCCGGGCGGCGGCACCGCCAGGCCCCGGCCCGACCGTTCCGAGTTGATCAGATTCCCCTTCGCCACCTCCAGGACGACCTTCAGCCGATGGGTGCTGCCCGTGGACCGCTCACCGTTGGCATCGGCCCTCACCACCCAGGCCTGCACACCGCCCCCGCCCCGGGCGGACCGCCGCAGTTCGAGGGTGAACTCCAGCTCCACCTGGTGCACCTGGAACCGCAGACCTTGGCCCGCACCGGCCCCTGCGGCAGCCTGAAGCCCCGCGCGGACCGCCTCGATGGCCTCGCTGAGTTCCGTCGCCCGGTCCTCCCCGCTCATGCGTGCCCCCTTCGCATGAGTGCCACTCTTCTCGGGCGCGGACGAGAGGTGGAAGGCGCACACGAGCCGTCGGGAAGTACGCGGGGCGCGCTGAGGGGCGTGCGGTGGTCGGTGCTCAGCGGGACGGCTACCGGCGTGCCGTCGGATCGACCGTCGCCTGGGGCCCTCCGCGAGGTGCAGCTCCGCCTTCACGGAAACCGGGCGTTCTCCCGCCCAGCGGGTGTCGCGGCGGAGCGTGCGTCAACTGCCCGCTCGCTGCACCCGGATCACAGGCTGCCGGCCGTGCCGGTCGGGAGGAGGGGCCGACCGGCAGCCGGGCGGGGTCAGCCTGTTGCCGGGTAGTTCTTGTACCAGGAGAGGGAGACTCTGGTACCCCTCTGGGCGGTCCCGCAGGCTCGGGGGCATGAGGGAAACCACCGTCACCGCCCCGGCCGTCCGCCCGACGGCCGCGCCGCCCGCGCTCGGCGGCCCCGGACTGTTCACCGTCCTGTTGGCCGCGGCGCTCCCGCTGGTCGACTTCTTCATCGTCAACGTGGCCCTGCCGGCCATCGGCGCCGATCTCGCGACGGGCGAGGCCGTGCTGGAGCTGGTCGTCGCCGGGTACGGGGTCGCGTACGCCGTGCTGCTCGTGCTCGGCGGGCGGCTCGGGGACCTGTTCGGGCGCCGTCGGCTGTTCCTCGGCGGGATGGCCGCCTTCGGACTCACCTCGCTGGCCTGCGGACTCGCGCCCGGCGCCTGGAGCCTGGTCGCGGCCCGGGTCGCGCAGGGCGCCTCGGCCGCCGCGATGCTGCCGCAGGTGCTCGCCACCATCCAGTCCGCCACGAGCGGCGCGCGCCGGGCGAAGGCCATGAGCCTGTACGGCGCCACGGCCGGGCTGGCCATGGTGGCGGGGCAGATACTCGGCGGGGTGCTGGTCGCCGCCGATGTCGCCGGGACCGGATGGCGGGCGATCTTCCTCGTCAACGTGCCGGTCGTGGCCGTCGGCCTGGCGCTGGCCGCGCGGTACGTGCCGGAGACCCGCTCGCAGCACCCGGAGCCGGTGGACGGGCCGGGCACGGTGCTGCTCGCGGTGTCGCTGCTGACGCTGCTCGCACCGCTCACCGAGGGCCGGGCCGCGGGCTGGCCGCTGTGGACATGGCTGTCGCTGGCCGCGTTCCCGTGCGCGGTGGGCGCGTTCTGGGTGGTGGAGCGGCGGGCGGACCGGTCGGGGCGTACGCCGCTGGTGCCGCCGAGCCTGTTCCGGGTGCCGTCGATGCGGCGCGGTCTGGAGCTGCTGCTGCCGTTCTCCATCGGCTTCAGCGGGTTCATGTTCGTGATCGCGCTGTCCTTGCAGCAGGGTGCCGGGCTCGGTCCGGTGCCGGCCGGGCTCGCGCTCGCGCCGATGGCGGTGGCGTACCTGCTCGTCTCCCTGGCCGGGCCGCGGCTGATCGCCCGCCACGGCACCCGGGTGGTCACCGCCGGGGCCGCGCTCCAGGGCGTGGGCCTGCTGCTGATCCTGCTGACCGTGTGGCGGGACTGGCCGCGGCTGGACGTCCTCGCGCTGCTGCCGGGGACGGCGGTGGCCGGTGCCGGTCAGGCGCTCCAGCTGCCCAACGTGATGCGGATCGTGCTGTCCGAGGTGCCGCCCGCCCGGGCCGGTGTCGGCAGCGGGGTGATGGTGACCACGCAGCAGTCGGCGCTGGCCCTGGGCGTGGCCACGCTGGGCACGTTGTTCCTGACCCTCGTGCCGCACGTGGGCATGCGGGACGCGCTGCTCGTCACGCTCACGGTCCAGCTGGGCCTTCCGGTGCTGACGGGACTGCTGAGCCTGCGGTTGCCCCGGACGGTCGGCTGAGCGTCCTTCGGGTCGGGCCGGTTCCCGCGGAGTGCGCCCCGCCGACGCCGGGCGTGCCGCACACTCCTGTGCGGCCGGGCGGCCCGACTCGGGGGATGGACGCGTCCCCGGGGCCGGCAGAACCGGCAAGGTCAGCCGCGACAACAGACTGATCCGGCCCGTCCACCGGTCGGTCTGCTCGCCGCCCGCTGCCACCCACCCTGGTGGCGGGCCGCTGTGATCCTGGTACCAGGAGCACCTGGAAACAGGCTGTCCGGCGCGGGACCCTTGCCTCATGACGACCACCGCCCAGGAAACCGCCCCGCCACGGCCGGCTCGGGGAGCGGAGATCCGCCGGCACGAGCTGGCCGCGTTCCTGCGCAGCAGACGCGAGCGCATCACCCCGGAGCAGGTGGGCCTGCCGCGCGGCGCCCGCCGCCGTACCCCCGGGCTGCGCCGCGAGGAGGTCGCCCAGCTCTCCGCGGTCGGCGTCACCTGGTACACCTGGCTCGAACAGGCCCGCGACATCCAGGTCTCCGTGCAGGTCCTGGACGCCCTCGCGCGCGCCCTGCGCCTCGACGCCGGCGAACGCGCGCACCTCTTCCAGCTGGCCGGCACGACCGACCCGACCCCGGCCGCGAACTGCCCCGGCATCACCCCCGCCCTGCGCGAGATGCTGACCCGGCTGGAACCGATCCCGGCCTGCATCCAGAACAGCCGGTACGACATCCTCGCCTACAACCGCACCTACGGCCGTCTCCTGGGCGACCTGGACGCGGTCCCGCCCGAGGACCGCAACTGCATGCTCCTCGTGCACACCAACGAGCAGTGGCAGGAGGCGGTCGTCCACCTGGAGGAGACCCGGCGCCTGATGGCCGCCCGGCTGCGCGCCGCCCTCGCCGGCCACCTCGGCGAGCCCGCCTGGAAGATGCTGCTGAAGAGGCTGGAGGAATCCCCCGCGTTCCGCGAGAACTGGCAGCGCTACGAGGTGGTCGCCACCCGCTCCCGCACCAAGGAGTTCCGCAACCCCTACGTCGGCCTCCTCGCCCTGGAGCACACGGACCTGTGGCTGGCCCCCGAGTCGGGCGCCCGGATGGTGACGTACACCCCGAGGGACGAGGAGACCCGGGAGCGGCTGGAACGGCTGTACGTACTCGCGTGCGGGGTGCCGGCCCGCTGATCCCCACCCTTCGGGAGGCCGGGGGACGGGGGCGGCTCAGCCGGACAGCCGGGACCGCAGCAGCTTCTTGTCCGGCTTGCCCGCCGCCGTCAGGGGGATCTCGGGGACCAGGTGCAGGGCGTCGGGGGCGTGGAGGCGCCCCTTGCGGGCGGTGACGAAGTCCCGGAGGTCCTCCAGGGAGGGGCGCCGGCCGGGCGCGGGCACCACGGCGGCGTGGACGTGCTCCACCGACTCCTCGTCCCGGACGCCGTACACCGCGCACCGGGCCACGCCCGGGTGACCCAGCAGCAGTTCCTCCAGCTCCGCCGGATACACATGGCCGCCGACGACCACGATCATGTCCTTGATCCGGTCCACGATGTAGAGGTAGCCGTCCTCGTCGAGATAGCCGACGTCACCGGTGTGCACCCACCCGTCCCGCAGCACCTCGGCGGTCAGCTCGGGCTGTTTCCAGTACCCGGACATCACATAGGGCGAGCGCACCCGCACCTCGCCCCACCGCCCGGGCGGCAGGGTCGTACCGTCGGCGTCCCGGACGGCGATCTCCACACCGGGCAGGGCCCGGCCGACCGTCAGCTGGCCGCCGGCCCCGGTCACCTCCAGATCCGCGGGCCCCGACGCGGTGATGTGCTGGGCCTCGGCCTGCCCGTACAGGCCGTACAGCACGGGACCCAGCACCTTGGCCGCCTGCCGCATCCTGGCCGGTGACGCGGCGGTGCCGCCGTAGCTGATCCGGCGCAGGCCGGACAGGTCGGTGCCGGGCAGGTCCGGGTGGTCCAGCAGCCGGTACAGCAGCGGAGGCAGCAGCCAGGTGTGGGTGACGCGCTCGCGCTCGATCGTGGCGAGCACGTCCCCGGGTTCGAACCCGTGCCGCAGGACCACCGAGCCTCCCTGGAGCAGGGCCGTGTCGGCGAAGATCCCGGCGAGGTGGGCGAGGGCGGTGCAGGCCAGGTAACGGGGCGGCGGCGCACCGGCGTCGGCGGCCCCCCGGTCCAGGCCGATGCGGTAGGAGCCGTGGCTCATGCGGATGCCCTTGGGGATCCCGGTCGTCCCGCCGGTGTGCCGGACGCACCAGTCGTCGTCCGGGCGCACCAGCCCCCTCATCGGCCGGGGGGCCCGCCGCGACGCCGCGGCCAGCACGTCCTCGGCGAACGCGCAGGGCCCCAGCGAGAGCGTCCCGGGGATGCCGGACGACACCTCCCGCGCCGTCTCGTGCCGCTGATCGTCCACCAGCAGCAGGGCGCAGTCCACGCTCTCCAGCACGCGGGCCATGACGGACGGGCTCATGCCCTCGTAGAGGGAGACCACGCGGGCACCGGCCAGGTTGGCGGCGTACCGGGCGATCAGGGCCTCGGCGGTGTTGCCGGTGAGCAGACCGACGGTGGTGCCGCGGCCCGTCCCGCGGTCCGCCAGTTCCCCGGCGAGCCGCAGGACCTGGTCCCGTAACTCCGCCGCGCCGATCACCCGCCCCTCGGCGGTGGTGACGACACCCCGGGCCGGCTCTGCGCCCAAAGCATCCATCAGAACCTCGACGTAACTGCGGAAACCGGTCTCACCGTGCGCCATCCCGCTTGCCTCCACCCTCGCTCGGAACCGCCGGACGCCGTCGACGCTACTGTCCGGCCGCTCATGCCTTCCACGACCGGTTCCGCCATATGTTCATAGCCCGTCGCGCATGAGGCGTTCCTCGGCCAGCCGACGGAAGTCCCGTGCGGCGGGGGAGAGATAGGCGTCCTCGCGCCACACGAGGGTCAGGATCCGGTGGCAGTCGTCGGCGTCCAGTCGTACCCAGGCGACCAGGCCGTCCTCGCCGAGGGCCCGCCGGGCGACGGCCGGCATCAGCCCGAGCCCCAGCCCGGCGCCGATCAGCCCCGGAGTGGCGGCGGCCTCGTCCCCTTCGCAGACGACTCGCGGTATGAGCCCCTCCCGAGCGAACAGCCGCTCCAGAAGCGCTCGTTGCCAGTGCCCGGCCCGCGTGCTGACGAAGTCCTCACCGGCCAGCTCGGCCACCGCGACACGCTCCCGCCCGGCCAGCCGGTGTTCCGGCGGCACGGCGAGCAGCACCTCCTCCCGGACCAGCTCCACCGCACACAGCCCGGGCCCGGCCAGCGGCTGCGACGCGATGGCGAAGTCCACTTCGGCGGCCCGCAGATGCTGTCGCATGGACTCCACCGGCGCCTGGAACAGACGCACCTTCGCCCCGGGCCGCAGTTCCCGGAAGGCGGACAGCACCCCCGACAGCTGCAACAGCGTTTCGGCGGCCACGGCGACCCGCCCCGGCCCCGCCCCCGCGGCATCGGCCGCCTCCCGTCGCCCGTCGTCGAGTTCCGCCAGCGCCCGATCGACCCGTGCCAGAAAGGCGGCGCCCTGCTCGTTGAGCCGTATCCGACGCCCCCGCCGGTCGAACAGCGGCGTCCCCAGCTCACCCTCCAACCGGATGATCGTCCGGCTCACCGAGGGCTGTGCGACCCGGAGTTCCTCGGCGGCCCGGCTGATGTGCTGGTGGCGGGCTACGGCCTGGAAGTAGCGGAGGGAGAGGAGGTCCATGGGGGTAGTGTCGCCCGGCCGGGCGGGCGGGCCGGCCCTGCCGCTCTGGTACCCGGCCGCCCCCGCGGGGACTCCGCCGCGAGGCTCTGGACGGCCTTGCAGGAAAGCACGCCTTCCGCCGTCTGCGTCAGGGCTGTGTGTGCCTCCTCGACGCTGAGGCCCCGGCCCGGGCAGGCCTCGGCGTCGGCCGTACGCGCGTCAGTCAGCCCGGGCCGTCCACGCGAGCGCGAATCGATTCGCGTTCCGAATACGAGGAACGAGATGTCCCTCTGATCTCAGCGCCTACAGGTGCTCGTAAATCGATGTCCCCGGCGACGGTCGCTTGCCAGGTGACGCGGATAGCGCGGACCTGACCGGAGTCACGGATGACGGAGACCGGTACCGGCGGCTGTGCGACGGCGCAGACGCAGGGTCCGTACAGTCCCCGGGCCGGCACCGTCCCGATCGCTCCGCGTCCGGGACGGTGCCGAACGGAGGCGCCCCGTCGCCGGGCGACATGCCCCGGGTTCCTGGCCGGCTGCTCCTACGCCCGCTCCGCACCCCGAGCCGTCCCCACAGCCTCCCGTACCTCCCCCGCCTCCAGGTTCTCCGCCGTTCGTTCGGCGGTCCCGCGGGCCCAGCGGCCGCTGGTCAGGAAGCCCAGGAGGAGGACGGACAGGCCGCAGGCGGTGAGGATCCACCAGCCGGGGCGGGCTGCGGAGACGAAGGCGTGGCGGTACGGGGACGAGCCGATGCCGGAGGCCAGGACGGCGCCGACCACGGCGACGCCGAGGGTCTGGCCGAGCTGCCGGCTGGTGGAGGCGACGGCGGCGGCGACTCCGGCCTGGGCGCGGGGCATGCCGGAGACCGCCGTGTTGGTGATCGGCGCGTTGACGAAGCCGAAGCCGATGCCGAAGAGGACGTAGCCGAGCAGGAGGGTGGAGTTCGTCGTCTCGGCTTCGAAGGCGGCGAAGAGCACGCTGCTCGCGGTCATCGCCGTACCCGCGATCAGGAGGGGCAGGCGCGGGCCGCGGCTGCCGACCAGACGGCCGGAGAGCGGGGCGCACAGGAACGTCGGCAGGGCCATCGGCAGCATCCACAGGCCCGCGTGCAGGGCGTCGAGGCCGCGCACGTTCTGCAGGTACAGGGTGGAGAGGAAGAGGAAGCCGCCGAGGGCCGCGAACGCGCTGATCGCGATCACCGTGGCGCCGCTGAACGGGGCCGAGCGGAAGAAGCGCAGGTCGATGAGGGGTTCTTCGCGCCGGGGTTCGTACCGCAGGAGAGCCAGGAGGGCGGCCGCCGCGATCACCGCGAACGGTGCCACGAAGGCGGCGCCCGACTCCGGCGCCTGGATGATCGCGTACGTCAGCGAGCCGAACAGGGCGATCACCAGCAGCTGCCCGACCGGGTCGGGGCGGCGGGCCCGCGGCGCGCGGGACTCGGGGACGAAGCGGAGGGTGAGGAGGAGGGCGGCGAGGCCGACGGGCAGGTTGACCCAGAAGATCGCGCGCCAGCTCACCGACTGCACCAGCAGCCCGCCGACCAGCGGCCCCGCCGCCATGGAGATGCCGACCACCGCGCCCCACACACCGATCGCGCGGGCGCGTTCGCGGGCGTCGGTGAAGGTGTTGGTGATGATCGACATGGCGACCGGGTTGAGCATCGAGCCGCCCACCGCCTGGATCATCCGGAACACGATGAGCAGTTCCAGGTTCGGGGCGAGGGAGCAGAGTACGGAGCCGATGGTGAACACCGTGAGGCCCGCCATGAAGACGCGTTTGCGTCCGATCCGGTCGGCCGTGGAGCCCGCGAGCATCAGCAGCGAGGCCAGGACCAGCGTGTAGGCGTCGATCGTCCACTGCAGGCCGGAGGTGGTGGCGTGCAGATCGCGCTGCATCGAGGGCAGGGCGACGTTCAGCGCGGTGTTGTCGAGGCTCACGATGAGCAGGCTCATGCAGCAGATCGCGAGCACGAGCAGACGGTGGCGAGGACTCGGCTCGGGCATGGCCCCATCGTACGCGCAACTCAATAGTGCGTCTAACTAATGAGCTATACACGATCCCCCGCCGGACGGCCGGAGGAGCGCGCCAGGCCCAGCGCGGCCAGCCCCACGAGCCCCGCCGCCTGCACGGCCAGCACCACCGCCAGCGCCTCCCGCATCCCCAGCCCCGGCACCAGGGACAGGAACAGCGAACCCAGCGTCGCCACCCCGACCGCCAGGCACGACTGCTGGAGCGTGGCCGCCAGCCCGCTGCCCGCGCCGGCCAGCCGGTCCGGGATCGCCGCCAGCAGGAAGCGGAAGTACAGGGGCAGCTCAAGTCCCTGGCCCACCCCGCACAGCGCCAGTCCGGGGGCCAGCGCGAGCGGGCCCAGGTGCGGCCACGGGCCCAGCAGCGCCGTCGCCACCAGAATCGCGAGGCCCGCGATGTGGACGACCGCCGCCAGCGTCACCGCCCGCCCGCCGAACCGCCGAACGGCACGCGGCGCCAGCATCGACGCGGCGAACTGCGCCACCCCCATCGGCACCAGCGTCAGCCCCGCCCGCAGTGCCCCGTACCCCAGGCCCCGCTGCAGCATGACCGCCGTCACGAACATCCAGCCCGCGAAGCCGACGAACACCGGCAGACCCAGCAGCAGCCCCCGGCGCACCTCGGCGGCCGCGAGCAGTGACGGCGGCAGCAGCGCGCCGCCCGTCGTACGTTCCACCCGCCGTTCCACGCCGTGGAAGGCCACGGCGACGAACGGCGCCGCGCACAGCAGCAGCACCGACCACAGCGGCCAGCCCGCCGCCCGGCCCTCGGTCAGCGGCAGCAGCAGCGCGGTCAGCGCCGCCGCCAGGAGCGCCGTACCGGCGAGATCGGCACGCGCCGGCCGCTCCGCCCGGCTGTCCGGGACCGACCGCAGCGCACAGCCGAAGGCGGCCGCCGCCACCGGCACGTTCACCAGGAACACCGCGCGCCAGCCGGTGCCCGCGAGGTCGGCGGCGACCAGCACCCCGCCCAGCACCTGCCCGAGCACGACGGACACCCCGCCCACCGAGCCGTACAGGGCCACCGCGCGGGCCCGGCGCTCCCCGGACGTCGTGGCGTGGAGGGTGGCCAGCACCTGCGGCAGCAGCGCCGCCGACGCGGCACCCTGGGCCACCCGCGCGGCCACCAGCCACCACGCGCCGGGCGCCAGCCCGCAGGCCAGCGAGGTCAGCCCGAAACCGGCCACCCCCCACAGGAAGAGCCGCCTGCGGCCGTACGAGTCCCCGAGCCGGCCGCCGAGGACGAGGAGCACGGCGTACGCCACCGCGTAGCCGGCCACCACCATCTCCAGGGTGGCCGGGGGTGCGTGCAGGTCCCGTTCGATCGTCGGCAGCGCCACGTTCACGATGAAGAAGTCGATCATCGGGAGCGCGGTGCCGAGGAGCAGGGTGAGCAGGCCGAGGGGGCTCAGGGCCGCCCGGGGCGGGGCGGCGGTCACGGGTGAGGTCGTCGTGGTCACGCCTCGACCCTGAGGCAGGCCCGAGCCGGGTACCAGGCGGCGGTTATCCAGGTACCGGCACCAACTGGAACGGGGTGACGGCCGGACGGCACCCTGGTGCCATGACCACCGCAGCGCCCGAGCAGACCGAGGAGACGGCAGAGCGGAAGCAGGGGCGGGCCCGGGTGCCCCGGACGCCGCTGACGGGTGAGGCGATCCCGGCGACCGGGGTGACCGAGGTGACCGTGACCGAGGTGACCGAGGCGGCACCGGCGTCCGGGCGGAACACCGAGATCCGGCGGCGGGAGCTGGCCGCGTTCCTGCGCAGCCGGCGCGAGCGGATCACCCCGGAGCAGGTGGGTCTGCCCCGCGGCGCCCGCCGCCGCACCCCCGGGCTGCGCCGCGAGGAGGTCGCCCAGCTCTCCGCGGTCGGCATCACCTGGTACACGTGGATCGAGCAGGCCCGGGCCGCCCACGTCTCCGCGCAGGTGCTGGACGCCGTCGCCCGTGCCCTGCTCATGGACCCCGCCGAGCGCGCCCACCTGTTCGCCCTCGCCGGGACCGCCGACCCGCGCACCGAGGCCGAGTGCCCGGTCGCGTCGAAGACCGCGCTGAAGGTCGTGGAACGCCTCGCCCCCTACCCGGCCTCCCTGCAGAACGCCCGCTACGACGTCCTCGCCGCCAACCGCCCCTTCGCCCAGCTCTTCGGCGACCCCGCCGAGCTGCCCCCGGCCGACCGGAACTGCCTGTGGCTGCTGACCACCAGCGCACGCTGGAGGAGGGACTTCCTGGACCGGGACGAGATGCTGCGGGACCTCATCGCCAAGTACCGGGCGGCCATGGCCGAGCACGTGGCCGAACCCGCGTGGAAGCAGCAGCTGAACCGGCTCCTCGGGGTCTCCGGCGAGTTCCGCGAGCTGTGGGAACGGCACGAGGTGGCGCCGATGTCCCCGCACGTCAAGCGGTACCGGCACCCGGTGGTCGGGCTGGTCCGGCTGGAGCACCGGAACATGTGGCTGGCGCCCCAGGCCCCGGCCCACCGGGTGGTCGCCTACCTGCCCGCGGACGAGGAGAGCGAGGAGCGGCTGGAGCGGCTCGCCGAGCTGCCGGACGAGCTGTCGGCCGGGTGAGGGACAATGGAGCCTTGCCCCTGTCGCCGTAGATCCGTCCCGGAGCCCTGACGATGACCCACCCGCTCTCCATCGGACCGCACGCCGTGACGCCGCCCGTCGTGCTCGCCCCCATGGCGGGGATCACCAACGCGCCCTTCCGGACCCTGTGCCGGGAGTTCAGCGGCGGCAAGGGCCTGTTCGTCAGCGAGATGATCACCACTCGGGCGCTGGTCGAGCGCAACGAGAAGACCATGCAGCTGATCAAGTTCGACGCGAGCGAGCAGCCGCGCTCGATCCAGCTGTACGGCGTCGACCCCGCGACCGTCGGCAAGGCCGTCCGCATGATCGCGGAGGAGGGCCTGGCCGACCACATCGACCTGAACTTCGGCTGCCCGGTGCCGAAGGTCACGCGCAAGGGCGGCGGCTCGGCGCTGCCGTACAAGCGGAACCTGCTGCGGGCCATCGTCAGGGAGGCCGTGACCGGCGCCGGTGACCTTCCCGTCACCATGAAGATGCGCAAGGGCATCGACGACGACCACATCACCTACCTCGACGCCGGCCGCATCGCCGTGGAGGAGGGGGTGACGGCCATCGCCCTGCACGGTCGTACGGCCGCCCAGCACTACGGCGGCACCGCCGACTGGGACGCCATCGCCCGGCTGAAGGAGCACGTGCCGGAGATCCCCGTGCTCGGCAACGGCGACATCTGGTCGGCCGAGGACGCGCTGCGGATGGTGCGGGAGACCGGCTGCGACGGGGTCGTGGTCGGCCGCGGCTGCCTGGGCCGGCCGTGGCTGTTCGCGGACCTGGTGGCCGGGTTCGAGGGACGCACCGAGGACTTCGTAAGGCCGACCCTGCGCGAGGTCGCCGCCATCATGGTCCGGCACGCCACGCTGCTCGGTGAGTGGAGCGGCGACGAGTCCAAGGGCGTGGTCGACTTCCGCAAGCACGTCGCCTGGTACCTGAAGGGCTTCGCGGTCGGCTCCGAGATGCGCAAGCGGCTCGCGATCACGTCGTCCCTGGAGGAGCTGCGGGCCGGCCTCGACGAACTGGACCTGGACCAGCCGTGGCCGTCCGGCGCGGAGGGCCCTCGCGGCCGCACCTCCGGCAACAACCGCGTGGTGCTGCCGGACGGCTGGCTGAAGGACCCGTACGACTGCGCGGGCGTCACGGAGGACGCCGAACTCGACACGTCGGGCGGGTGACCGCCAGTCCGTCCGTCACCGGGGCTCCGCCCGGGCCCCGTCCGGGGGGACGAGCGGTCACCCCTTCCGCGGATGCGGAGTAGACCCGTACGCCCGCAGGAAACGGTCCCGGAAGGAGCTCATCTTCCAGACCGGGGCGTCGTGGGCGGGGCGGAGGCCGTTCGTCCAGTTCCAGTCGGTGATCTTGTCGAGCAGCTTCGGGTCCTTGGCGACGATCGACACCGGGACGTCGCGGCTGGCGTGGTTGCCGCTGACGCGGGCGATGGGCTGGTGGTCGCCGAGGAAGACCAGGACGGTGTCCTTGGTGCCGTAGCGCTCCAGCCACTCGGTCAGCGCGGTGACCGAGTACTGGATCGACTTGCCGTACTCCTCTCGGGACCTGGTGCTGTCGGCGATGACGTCCTCCGCCTTGTTGCCCGCCGCCTCGATGCCCTTGAAGACGGAGCCGTCGCCGAGCCGGTCCCAGTCGACCCTCTTCGGGATGGGCGCCCAGGGCTGGTGGCTGGAGGTCAGGATGAGCAGGGACATCCGTGACCTGCCCTTGGCCGGCGGCTTGCTGTGCACCCGCTCCTGATACTGCTGGAGCGCGTACTGGTCGGGCATGGTCGACCAGCTGAACTTGGGGCCCCGGTAGCCGAGCTGGAAGGCGTTGTACACCTTGTCCAGGCCGTACCACTTCTGCTCCGGCCACCCCTTCTGCACGCCCGGCATGACCCCGACCGTGTCGAACGCGCCGGTCTTCCGGAACGCCTCCGTCAGGCTGAGGTGGTCGCTGGCCATGACCGTGCGGTAGCGCTGCTGGTTGCTGATCCACAGGCCCGACATGGTGGTGGAGTGGCCGAGCCAGCTGCTGCCGCCGTAGGTCGCCGAGGTCAGCCAGCCGCTCCGGGCGTGGAAGCCGGCCTCGGCCAGGGCCTTGGTGCGGATGTCGAGGGTCCGGTCGACGCCGGGTGCCATGACCGGGTCCTCGATCGCGCTCCGGCCGTAGCTCTCGATGAAGGTGAAGACCACGTCCTTGCCGCGCAGGTCGGGGACCAGCTGGCTGCCCGGCGTGTTGCCGAACGCGTCGACCCGGGCCACCTTCTCGAACTCCGCCTCGTCCTTCAGCGTGGCCGAGACCCGGCGGGCCTGGGCCTTCAGGGCGGTCGCGGTGCGGTCGGAGGCGAGCGGCACGCCGGCCACCTGGAGGCCGAGGGAGGAACAGGTGATCCAGACGACCCCGGCGACCAGCGTGCCCCGGGTCGCGGTCCCGGGGTGCCGGGCGAGGAGGTCGCCCAGCCGGATCACGGACAGGGCCAGCAGCACGAACAGCAGCAGGACCAGGGCGATCACCCCGGCCACCGCGGCGATCGTGGTCGTACGGCCGAGGGAGTCCTCCAGGTACGACTCCGCGTCACCGAACAGGCTCCAGTCCAGGACGACGTTGAAACTGCGGCCGAGGTACTGGTTGAACCCCATGTCCAGCGCGTTCAGCACGGTCATGACCCCGAGCAGCACCCCGGACACCGCCGCCACCACCACCCGGGGCCGGCGCGGCAGCGCGAGCAGCACGGCGGCCCCGATGACCGCCTCCGCGGGTATGCGGAAGAACTCCGCGGGCCCCAGCCGGACCACCGTGTCGGGCATCACCAGCGCGGCGACGACGAGGACGGCGGCGAGGACGGTGACGGTGACGGACAGGGCCTGAGCGGCGGTGGGGTACCGCTCCCGCCAGCGCGGCCTGGGCACGGGCGCGGTGACCTCGTCGGGGACGGTCTCCTCGGCTGACTGGAGCGCACTCATGCCCTCCCGTACGGCCCGCGGGAAACCACCGTTCAGGACGGTCGGGCAAACAGCTGGTCAATCCCCTGGCATCTCAGGCGCCTCCGACCGCCGTCAGCAGGGCCAGGGGTGCCGCCGCGGACCGGGCCTCCCTGCCACAGGCGTGCGGGTACGGCACCGGTGGGCCCTGGGGGGTGCGTCCGTAGCCCGCCAGGACCTCCGGCAGCCGGTGCCCGCTCCTCGTCGCCGCGTCGACCAGCGCGTGGGCGACCGTGCGGGCCTCGTCGTGCAGCCCGTAGCGGGCGAGGCCCAGGGCGATCAGGGCGTTGTCGTGCGGCCAGACCGAGCCGCGGTGGCAGGAGAGCGGGTGGTACGCCGGCTGTCCGGCGGCGACCGTGCGGACGCCCCATCCGGAGAAGAAGTCCGGCTCCAGGAGCCGCCGGCCCACCGCCTCCCCGTACTCCTTGTCCAGCAGCCCCGACCACAGCAGGTGCCCCGCGTCGGAGGCCAGCGCGTCGATCTGCCGGCCCCGGTCGTCCAGCGCCAGCGCCGGGAAGGACCGCTCCCGCATCCAGAAGTCCCGCTGGAAGCGGTCCCGGAGGTCGGCCGCCGCCTGCTCCAGTAACGCGGCGTACGTCTCGTCCGCCCACGCCGACCGCGCCACCCCCGCCGTGCGGCGCAGCGCGTCGTACGCGTAGCCCTGGGCGCCCGCCGCCATCACCGCGCCGGTGGGCCGGGTGCCGTCGGCGCGGCAGATCGCGCCGGGGGAGTCCTTCCAGTTCTGGTTGGCGAGGCCGCCCTCGTCGGCGCGGTAGACGAGGTAGCCGCGCGAGGTGAGGCCGCCGTGGTCCAGCATCCAGCCGATCGCCGCGCGGGCGTGCGGTTCCAGGCGGCGGGCCAGGTCCGTGTCCCCGGTCCGTTCGACGTAGGCGCCGAGCAGGACCAGGAAGAGCGGGGTGGCGTCGACCGAACCGTAGTAGCGGCGGAACGGCACCTGGCCGAAGTGGGCCAGCTCGCCGTGCCGTACCTCGTGCACGATCTTGCCGGGCTGGGCGACGGGAGAGCCGCCGGTGCCGGTGGCCTGGGTGGCGGCGAGCGCGGACAGGGTGGCGGCGGCCGGCCCGGGGCGGTACGGCAGGGCGAACAGGGAGGTGAGGAGCGCGTCGCGGCCCATCAGCGTGAGGAACCAGGGCGCGCCGGCCGCCGGTACGCGCAGCTCCTCGCCGTCCGGTCCGGTGGCCGGCACCTGGAGCGCCGCGAGGTCGGCGAGGCCCCGGGCGCAGGCGGCGGCCAGCTCCGGCCAGCCGGCCGGGAAGGCCACGCCCTCCATGAACTCGGCTTCGCGGGCGAGGAGTTGCTCGTGCACGGCGGCGGGGTCGCGGGGCACGCGCAGGGCGCGCCTCTCGCCGTGCGGGCGGGCGATCACCCGCAGCAGCAGCTCGGTGGTGCCGTGCGGGCCGAGGTCGAGGGTCCACACCAGGCGGCGGGCGCCGGTGCCGGTCTCCTCCACGGCGTCGGGGGCCGGGTCGGCGGTGATCGTCGTGCGGGAGTGCCACTCCGCGCGCCGGTAGGTGAACTCGATGCCGTCGTCGAGGACCTCGCGGGAGCGTACGGCTCCGGGCTTCGTGTAGGTGCGGTGGTCGGAGCGGAGTTCGAACTGGTCGGTGAAGTCGGCGTCGACGGTGAGCGCGAGCCGGACGGTGGTGGGCACCGGCCGGTTGCCGGTCACCTTCACCGACTCCACGAACGAGCTGTCACCCACGGCCTGTTCCCGGAAGAGGGTGTGGGCCGGAGGCTCCTGCGGGCCGCCGCGCGGGACGAGGACGCAGCGGGTCGCGTCCCCGTCCGTGACCGGGATGAGCACCTCGGGCACCGCGCCGTCGACGGTGAGCTGCCAGCGGCTGAGGTGCCGGGCGTCCCGGACGAACAGCCCGTCCGGATTGCCGCCGCCCCGCACCCCGCTGATGTCGCCACGGTCGCCCACGGCGGCGAAGGTGGCGCCGTGCACGAGCAGATGATGCCGGTCCGTCATCCCCGGTCCCCTCCTCTGTCACTGCTGTCGAACGGTGCGCTGTCCGTGGGGGGTACGTCTCTTTCTGCGCTCTTGTCCAGTCTTTGTGCGCTCTTGTCCGGCTGTTGACGCTGCGTGGCCCGCTCTTGACGCTCCGGGTCCCGCCGGTCCCCGTCCCGCCGGTCCTCCCGGTCGCGGTCCCGCTGGTCCCACCGGTCCTCCCGGTCGCGGTTCCGCTGGTCCCGCCGGTCCCCGTCCCGCTGCCCCCCGGTCCCGGTCCGCCGGTGGTCCGCCTGCCGTTTCGGCGGTGCGGAGCTCCGGTGGTGCAGGTCGAGTGCGAGGGCCGCCGTCCAGCTGAAGCCGGTGGCGCCGCAGGCCTCGCCGGTGAACGGGTCGACGTACTCGGCGAAACCGGTGGCGGCGGCGAGGTCCAGCACCGCCTCCCGCAGCGCGTCGGCCCGCTCCCGCTCGCCGTGTGTGCGCAGGCCCCGCTCCAGCAGCCAGGCGGTGTTGAACCAGGCCGGTCCGCGCCAGTAGCGGTGCGGGTCGAAGGCCTCGCCGAGGAGGTCGTAGCTCGGCACCAGCCGGGTACGGTCGCCGAGCGCGAAGTGCGGGCCGGTCAGGGTGCGGACGAGCGCGGCGGCGGTGTCCCGGGGGAGTCCGGGCAGCAGCAGCGGGACCAGGCCGGAGACGCTGCGCTCGGGCACCAGGCCCGCGCCCCGCAGGTCCCGGCACAGGAACATCCCCGCCTCCGCGTCCCACAGCCGCTCCACCAGCGCCGCCGTCAGCCGTTCGGCGCGCGCGTGCCGGGCCGAGCCGGCCGCGCCCAGTTCGCCGGCGATGTGGGCGAGGGCGTGCTCGGAGGCGATGAGCAGCGCGTTGAACGCCGGGTCCTCCACGGCGAACCGCCCGCCTCCGTCGGCGTATCCACCGTCCCGGTAGTCGGCGGCCAGCCGCACGTACCGCCCGTAGTCCAGGTCCGTCGGCCGGTCCTCGGCGGCGCCGTGGTCGAGGTCGGCGCGGCGGAAGGAGCGGGCCGGGGCCGGGGTGATCCGGGACAGCGGGGCGTCCCAGCAGGGGCTGTTGTCCATGCCCTGCTCCCACGGGTGGACCACGGACGCGAGGCCGCCGCCGCCCAGGTCCCGCCGGTGCAGCAGATACCGGTGCCAGGCGGCCAGCCGCGGGTACAGGCGGGTCAGGAAGCCGCGGGCCCGGGACAGCTCCGGGTCGGCGCGGTGCACCAGCCAGGCGGCCAGCGCGTGCACCGGTGGCTGCACGATGCCGGAGGTCTGTACGGTGCGCGGGGCGCCCGCGGTGCGCCCGGCGGTGGAGGAGCGCCAGAAGTCGGGGCTCGGGAAGTACGCGTCGAGCGGGACGGAGGGGTTGAACACGATGTGCGGGACCCGGCCGTCGGCCCACTGGGCCGCGAGCAGCGTCTCCAGCTCCGTCTGGGCCCGCAGCGGGGAGAGGTGCCGCAGCCCGATGGCGACGAACGCCGAGTCCCAGGACCACTGGTGGGGGTACAGGTTCCGGGACGGCACGGTCGAGCCGCCGGTCCAGTTGGCCTCCAGGACCTCGGCCGCTTCGACGTGCGGGGGCGCCGTGGTCGCCGGTGCGGCCGGTGGATCGTACGCGGTCTCTCGCTTCGCGGGGCGGGCAGTGAGCTGGGCCGTGCGATCCACTCGGGGCTCCCCGAAGACGTCCGGGCGACCGGGTTTGGGCGCGATCGCCGTAGGGTTACGTCTATTTAACACGCGGAACTCACTATGTAATGCAGGCTTGAGGAACACAAGGGGGTGCGCATGACGGGACGTCCGGGAAGGACCGGCAAGGGCGGGAGCCAGGCCGGCGCCGGCGATCTGCTCGAACTGGTGCGCAGGGGACGGGCCGTGACGCGCGGCGCGCTCCAGCAGGCGACCGGGCTCTCCCGGGCCACCGTCGGCCAGCGCCTGGACCGGCTGTTCCGGGCGGGCTGGCTGCGCGAGGGTGCCGGCGGCCCGGTCGGCTCACCGCTCGGCGGACGTCCCTCCATCACCCTGGAGTTCGACGACTCCCACGCGGTGGTCCTCGCCGCCGACCTGGACACCCGGCACGCCCGCGCGGCCGTCCTCTCCCTGACCGGGGAGATCCTCGCCGAACACGGCGGCACACTGGCGGTCGAGGACGGACCGGAATCGGTCCTCGGCGAACTCGGCCACTGGTTCGCCGAGTTGCTGACCAAGGCCGGGCACCGGGGCGAGGAGGTCTGCGGGATCGGGCTCGCGGTACCGGGCCCGGTGGACAGCGGGACCGGCCGCGTGGTCCAGCCGCCGATGATGCCGGGCTGGGACGGCTACGACATAACCGGCCGGCTCTCCCGTGCCTTCACCGAGCACACCGGCGCCCCCTCGGTCCCGGTCCTGGTCGACAACGACGCGAACCTCATGGCCTACGGCGAACAGCGCACCGGACACCCCGACTGCACGGCCTTCGTGCTGGTGAAGGTGTCCACGGGCATCGGCGCCGGGGTGGTCGTGGACGGCTCGATCTACCGGGGCGCAGACGGCGGCGCCGGCGACCTCGGGCACATCCGCGTCGGCGCCGACGCGCTGTGCCGGTGCGGGTCGTACGGCTGTCTCGCGGCGGTCGCGAGCGGCGGTGCCGTGGCCCGGCGGCTGGCCGCGTCCGGGGTGCCGGCCGCCTCCGGCTCGGACGTGCGGGACCTGCTGGCCGCCGGACACCCGGAGGCCGCCGCGCTGGCCCGGGAGGCCGGGCGCGCGGTCGGGGACGTGCTGGCGACGGTGGTGACCCTGCTCAACCCGGGCGTGCTGATGATCGCGGGCGATCTGGCCGGAACACCCTTCCTGACCGGGGTGCGCGAGCTGCTCTACCAGCGGGCGCTGCCCCGCTCCACCGCCCACCTGGACGTCGTCACCTCCCGGCTCGGCGACCGGGCCGGGCTGGTCGGCGCGGGGGCGCTGGTGGTGGAGCACCTGTACGCGCCGGAGCGGGCGGAGGAGCGGTTGTCCGAGATGGGCGTGTGAGTCGGTGCTCGGAGAGGGGCGCGTGACGCGGGTGTCTCCGTTCCCGGCACCGGTCCGCGGGAGGGTCCGCATGGTGAAACGGGGCGGTCTGTGGCAGCGTGATTCTCGCCACCCTTGATAAGGGTCGCGCTCAGATGAGCGGATCACGCGCGACTGCACTTCCTCAAGGGGTGGCACTCGGTGCCACCCCTTGATCGTTCATCGATCGAAATCAGTCGTGCTGGGCGCCGCTCATCTGAGCGGAAAACCGCACCTGTGGGCGCGCTTGTGTTCAAGAAGTGAAAACATACGGCTGGCTTCGCTTGCCAAGCCTTGACTTTCGATCCGCTGGCGGACGAGTGGTTACAGGCGCATGACGCGCAAGTGGACGTACCCAGGAACCTTCGATCTGGGTATGTTCCTGGCCGTCAGGGCAGCCACCGTGGCCTCAAGGAGTCGAGACCCGTGTCGGAAAACAAAGAACCCCACGTAGCGAAGTTCGTTTACGACTTCACCGAGGGCAACAAGGACCTCAAGGACCTCCTCGGCGGCAAGGGTGCCAATCTCGCCGAGATGACCAACCTCGGTCTGCCGGTCCCTCCCGGCTTCACCATCACCACGGAGGCCTGCAAGGTCTACCTGGAGAGCGGTGAGGAGCCCGCGGCGCTGCGTGACGAGGTGAGCGCGCACCTCGACGCCCTCGAGGCGAAGATGGGCAAGAAGCTCGGCCAGGCCGACAACCCGCTGCTGGTCTCCGTCCGCTCCGGCGCCAAGTTCTCGATGCCCGGCATGATGGACACCGTCCTGAACATCGGCCTCTCGGACAAGTCCGTGCAGGGCCTGGCCGCCCAGGCCGGCGACGAGCGGTTCGCCTGGGACTCCTACCGCCGCCTCATCCAGATGTTCGGCAAGACCGTCCTCGGCGTCGACGGCGACCTCTTCGAGGAGGCCCTCGACAAGGCCAAGGCCGCCAAGAAGGTCACGGTCGACACCGACCTGGAGGCCGCCGACCTGAAGAAGCTCGTCACCACCTTCAAGAAGATCGTCAAGAAGGAGGCGGGCCGGGACTTCCCGCAGGACCCGCGCGAGCAGATGGACCTCGCCATCAAGGCGGTCTTCGACTCCTGGAACGGCGACCGGGCCAAGCTGTACCGCCGCCAGGAGCGCATCCCGCACGACCTGGGCACGGCCGTCAACGTCTGCTCGATGGTCTTCGGCAACCTGGGTCCGGACTCCGGCACCGGTGTCGCGTTCACCCGCGACCCCGCCTCCGGCCACCAGGGCGTCTACGGCGACTACCTGCAGAACGCGCAGGGCGAGGACGTGGTCGCGGGCATCCGCAACACCGTCCCGCTCGCGGAGCTGGAGCAGATCGACAAGAAGTCGTACGACCAGCTCATGCAGATCATGGAGACGCTGGAGAACCACTACAAGGACCTCTGCGACATCGAGTTCACGATCGAGCGCGGTCAGCTGTGGATGCTCCAGACCCGGGTCGGCAAGCGCACCGCCGGCGCGGCCTTCCGCATCGCCACCCAGCTCGTCGACCAGGGCCTGATCGACGAGACGGAGGCGCTGCAGCGCGTCACCGGCGCCCAGCTCGCCCAGCTGATGTTCCCCCGCTTCGACGACAGCGCCAGGACCGAGCAGGTCGGCCGGGGCATCGCGGCCTCGCCGGGCGCGGCGGTCGGCAAGGCGGTCTTCGACTCGTACACGGCGGTCAAGTGGTCCCGCTCGGGCGAGAAGGTCATCCTGGTCCGCCGTGAGACGAACCCGGACGACCTGGACGGCATGATCGCGGCCGAGGGCATCCTCACCTCGCGCGGCGGCAAGACCTCCCACGCGGCCGTGGTCGCCCGGGGCATGGGCAAGACCTGTGTCTGCGGCGCGGAGGAGCTGGAGGTCGACACCAAGCGCCGCCGGATGACGGTCCCCGGCGGACACGTGGTGGAGGAGGGCGACCTGATCTCCATCGACGGCTCCTCCGGCAAGGTCTACCTGGGCGAGGTCCCGGTCGTCCCGTCCCCCGTCGTGGAGTACTTCGAGGGCCGGATGCACCCGGGCGCGGACGACGCGGACGAGCTGGTCGAGGCGGTCCACCGCATGATGGCCTTCGCCGACCGCAAGCGCCGCCTGCGCGTGCGGGCCAACGCGGACAACGCCGAGGACGCGCTGCGCGCCCGCCGCTTCGGCGCCCAGGGCATCGGCCTGTGCCGCACCGAGCACATGTTCCTCGGCGAGCGCCGGGAGATGGTCGAGAAGCTGATCCTCGCCGACACCGAGGAGGAGCGCGAGGCCGCCCTGCGGGAGCTGCTGCCCCTGCAGAAGAAGGACTTCGTCGAGCTCTTCGAGGCGATGGACGGTCTCCCGGTGACGATCCGTCTGCTGGACCCGCCGCTGCACGAGTTCCTCCCGGACATCACGGAACTCTCGGTCCGCGTGGCCCTGGCCGAGTCCCGTCAGGAACCGCACGAGAACGACCTGCGCCTGCTCCAGGCGGTCCACCGCCTGCACGAGCAGAACCCGATGCTGGGCCTGCGCGGTGTCCGCCTCGGCCTGGTCATCCCCGGCCTGTTCACGATGCAGGTCCGCGCCATCGCGGAGGCCGCGGCCGAGCGCAAGAACGCCAAGGGCGACCCGCGCGCCGAGATCATGATCCCGCTCGTCGGCACGGTCCAGGAGCTGGAGATCGTCCGCGAGGAGGCCGACCAGGTCATCGCGGAGGTCGAGGCGGCGACGGGGACGAAGCTGAAGCTGGCGATCGGCACGATGATCGAGCTTCCGCGCGCCGCCCTCACGGCCGGCCAGATCGCGGAGGCGGCGGAGTTCTTCTCGTTCGGCACGAACGACCTGACGCAGACCGTGTGGGGTTTCAGCCGCGACGACGTCGAGGCCAGCTTCTTCACCGCCTACCTGGAGAAGGGCATCTTCGGCGTCTCCCCCTTCGAGACGATCGACAAGGACGGCGTGGGCTCGCTGGTGAAGGCGGCCGCGGAGGCCGGCCGGCGCACCCGGCCCGACCTCAAGCTCGGCGTCTGCGGCGAGCACGGCGGCGACCCGGAGTCGGTCCACTTCTTCCACGAGGTGGGTCTGGACTACGTCTCCTGCTCCCCGTTCCGCATCCCGGTCGCCCGCCTCGAGGCCGGCCGCGCGGCCACCCAGTCGGAGGGCAGCGACCACCGCTGACCTGCCCGAACCCCGGAGCCGCCGCCGGTCCCCGACCCTCACCGATCGGCGGCGGCCCCGGCGCACGAAAGAGGAGGGGCGGCATCCCGGTGCGGGGGATGCCGCCCCTCCGGTGCGTCCGCCGTCCCCCCCGGCGGACCGTCGCCGAGCGCCCCGGCGCGCGGTCGGGACACGACCGCAACTCGCCTTACGTAATCAGCCCGCACGGTTGATCGTTGGGCTGTGCATCGGTGACGGACGTCAGGGGGCACACGATGACGATCACGCGGAGGGGCCTGCTGGGCGCGGCCGCCGGCGCCGCGTCGCTCACGGCCTGCGGGTCGAACACCGGGCGGGGCGGCGGAAGCTCGGGGCCCGGGCTCGTGCAGTGGTACCACCAGTACGGCGAGCCGGGTACCGAGCAGGCCGTCCGGCGGTACGCCGCCGGGTTCGGGAAGGCGCACGTCACGGTGCAGTGGCGGCCGGGGAACTACGACCAGCAGACCGCGGCCGCGCTGCTCACCGACTCCGGGCCCGATGTGTTCGAGGTCAACGGGCCGACCCTGGACCAGATCCAGGGCGGGCAGGTCCTCGATCTGACCGAGGTGGTGGAGGGGGTGAAGGACGACTTCAATCCGGCCGTGCTCGGACCCAAGACGTACGGCGGCAGGGTGTACGGCGTCCCGCAGGTCATCGACACGCAGATGCTCTACTACCGCAAGAGCCTGCTCCAGGACGCCGGAGTCGAGCCGCCCACCAGCCTCGACGCCCTCGTGGACGCCGCCCGCGCGCTCAGCGGGGGCGGGGTCAAGGGGCTGTTCCTGGGGAACGACGGGGGAGTGGGGGCGCTCGGGGGGACTCCGCTGTACGCGGCCGGGCTCCGGCTCGTCACCGAGGACGGCGGGGTCGGCTTCGACGAACCCGCCGCCGCCCGCACCCTCGGCAAGCTGCGCCGGTTCCACGCGGACGGGTCCCTCCTCCTCGGCGCGCCCAGCGACTGGGCCGACCCGTCCGCCTTCCTCCAGGGGCTCACCGCCATGCAGTGGTCCGGACTGTGGGCGCTGCCGCAGGTGCGGAAGGAGCTCGGCGACGACTTCGGGGTGCTGCCCTTCCCGGGGGACGGCGGTCACGGCCGGCCCTCCGTACCCGTCGGGGCCTACGGTGCCGCGGTCAGCGCGCGCAGCGGGCACAGGGAACTGGCCAAGGAGTACGTGAAGTGGCTGTGGGTCGAACGGACCGACCACCAGCAGGACTTCGCGCTGTCCTACGGGTTCCACATCCCCGCTCGGGTCTCCCTCGCCAGGAAGGCCACCCGGCTCCGCACGGGCCCGGCCGCCGACGCCGTGCGTTTCGCCACCGACCACGGGTACGCCCAGCCCCTGCTGTGGACCCCGGCCGCCCAGACCGCCTACCAGGACGCCCTCAGCCGGATCGTCCGGAGCGGGGCGAGTCCCGAGCGTGAGCTGCGGGGGGTCGTACGGAAGGTGTCGGAGGAGCTGGCCCGGGTGAAGAAGAAGCGATGAGGCGCACCAGGGCGCTCTGGTTCTGGGTGTTCGTCGGGCCGTTCGCGCTCGGGCTCGCCCTGTTCACCTACGTACCGCTGCTGTGGAGCGTGGCGCTCAGTTTCTTCGACGCGCACAACACCGTCACGCCCACGCACTTCGTCGGGTTCGGCAACTACACGGCCATGCTGCGGGACGACGCGTTCGTCGGCAGCCTGGAGACCTTTCTCGCCTTCACCGCCTTCATCGTGCCCGTCACCTACGTCGTCTCCCTCTCCCTCGCCCTGATGGTCAACCGGGTCCGGCGGGCCCGGGCCTTCTTCCGGTCCGTGTTCTTCCTCCCGGCCGCGTGCAGTTATGTCGTCGCCGCGCTGATCTGGAAGATGTCGATCTTCAACGGGGTGCGGTTCGGGCTGGCCAACACCGTGCTGGGCTGGTTCGGGGGCGAACCCGTCGCCTGGCTGGCCGGCACCGATCCGCCCTGGTACTGGCTGGTCATCGTGACCGTACGGCTGTGGCTGCAAGCCGGGTTCTACATGATCCTCCTCCTCGCGGGGCTGCAGCGGATCGACCCGGTGCTGTACGAGGCGGCGGCCGTCGACGGGGCCCGGCCCGGCTGGACGGTGCTGCGGCACATCACGCTGCCGCAGCTGCGGGCCACCTCGGTCGCGGTGGTGCTGCTCCTCGTCGTCAACGCCTTCCAGGCCTTCGACGAGTTCTACAACCTGCTGTCCGACGCCCGCGGCTATCCGCCCTACGCCCGGCCGCCGCTCGTCTACCTCTACTACACCGCCCTCGGACAGGGGCAGAACCTCGGGCTCGGCAGCGCGGGCGCGGTGCTCCTCGCGCTGGTCATCGCCGTCGTCACGGTGGCGCAGGGGCGCTGGCTGGGGCTGGGGAAGGGGGAGGGCGATGGATGACGGCCTGGTGCGGGCCGGGCGGGCGCTGCGGGTGGTGGTGCTGATCACCCTCGCACTCCTCTTCCTGGTCCCCTTCTACCTGCTCGTGCGCAACGGGCTGGCCGGTGACCGGGACATCACCTCTCCCGAGTGGACCTTTCTGCCGCGCGAGGTGAGGTGGTCGAACGTGCGCGAGGTGTTCGCGGACTCCTCCGTGCCCTTCGCCCGGTCCCTGCTCAACTCCGCGCTGATCGCCGTCGCCACCACCCTCGGCACCCTGCTCCTGGCCTCCCTCGCCGGTTACGGCCTCGCCCGCATCCCGTACCGGCACGCGAACAAGGTCTTCCACGGCATCCTGGGGACCCTGCTGGTCCCGGCGGCCGTCACCTTCGTGCCGAGCTTCGTGCTGGTGTCGTCGCTGGGCTGGGTCTCCACGCTGCGCGGGCTGATCGTGCCGACCCTGTTCTCCGCGTTCGCCTGCTTCGTCTTCCGCCAGTACTTCCTCGGCTTCCCGCGGGAGCTGGAGGACGCGGCGCAGCTCGACGGGCTGGGGTACTGGCGGACGTACTGGCTGGTCGTCGTGCCGAACGCGCGGCCGGTGTTCGCGGCCGTCGGGACCATCGTGTTCCTCGGCGCGTGGAACTCCTTCCTGTGGCCGCTGGTGATCGGGCAGGACCAGAGCGCCTGGACGGTGCAGGTGGTCCTGTCCGCGTACACCACGGCCCAGGTCGTACGGCTGCACGAGCTGTTCGTCGCGGCGGCCGTGTCGATCCTGCCGCTGCTGGTGGTGTTCCTGTGCTTCCAGCGGTGGATCGTGGCGGAGGTGGAGCGGTCCGGGATCGACTGACAGAGCCTGGCGGAGGCGGCTCAGGCGGTGGCGCCGCTGTCCACGACCAGGTCGGTGCCGACGACCGAGGCCGCGTCGTCGGAGGCCAGGTAGAGGACGGCGGCGGCGATCTCCCGGGTCGCGGCGATCCGGCCGAGCGGGAGGGTGGCCCGGGCACGCTCGGTCCGCTCCGCCTCCGTCTCGCCCGGCTGCAGGGACATGGAGGTGTCGGTGGCGCCGGGGCTGACGACGTTGATCCGGACGCCGTCCCCGATGTGGTCCAGGGCGGCACCCCGGCTGAGCGCGGTCACGGCGGCCTTGGTCGCGGAGTAGGCGGCGGCGCCGGGGGAGGAGGTGTGCCGGCCGAACGTGGAGGAGACGTTCACGATCGCACCGCCCGCCGGCTGGGTGCGCATCTGCCGGATCTGGGCCTGGAGGGCCAGGTGGACGCCGGTGACGTTGATCGCGAGCTGCTCGTGCCAGTCCTCCTCGGGGAGGTCCGCGAGCGGTCGGCCGCCGCGGAAGACGCCCGCGTTGTTGACGGCGACGTCGAGCGAGCCGAACTGCTCCACGGCCGCCCGTACCAGCGCCTCGGCGCCGGCCGCGCGGGATACGTCGGCGGACACGGCGAGGGCCTTGCCGCCCTGTTCCCCGATCAGCCGGACGGTCTCCGCCAGGGGCTGCTGCCGCCGCCCGGCGACGACGACCCGGGCGCCCTCGGCCGCGAACGCCAGGGCCACGGCCCGGCCGATCCCGGAACCGGCGCCGGTGACGAGGGCGGTGCGGCCGGTGAAGCGGTACGACATCATGAACTCCCTGTTTCTTGACCGTTCGGTTCAGTATCGGGGCGAGAAAAACGCCCTCGGTGGAGGGCGTGTCTCAGTCGAGCAGGGTCAGGGCCTGCTCCGCGGCGTCCCGGACCCGGGCCGGGTCGGCCGACGCCTTGCCGACGACCCGCAGGCCCTGCATCAGCACCAGCAGCGTGCGGGCCACGGCGAGCGGGTCGCGGTCGGCCGGCAGCTCGCCCTGGCCGCGGGCGCGGGCCAGCGCCGAGTGCAGCAGCGTCTCCAGCTGGTCCCAGTTGCGCTCCACGCGCCGGGCCGCGACCGGGTCGTGCGGGGCCAGTTCGGCCGCCGTGTTGGTGACCATGCAGCCCTGGAGCCGCAGCCGTTCGTCCGTCGCCTCCTGGGCGTAGCGCCGGACGAGGGCGCGTACGGCCGGCAGGGCGGGTCCGGGACGGGACAGCTCGTGCACGATCGGCGCGAGGCCCGACTGCTCGTAGCGCTCCAGTGCCTTCAGGTACAGCTCGTGCTTGTTGCCGAAGGTGGCGTACAGGCTCGCCTTGCCGATGCCCAGGTGTGCCACCAGGTCGGCCATGGACGTCGCCTCGTAGCCGCGCCGCCAGAACAGCTCCAGGGCTGACTGCAGCGCGGCGTCCGGGTCGAATTCCTTGGTCCTGGCCACACCGGCAGCCTAGGTTTTTCCGGAACGATCGGTCAAGTGTGGTCAGGCCGTGCGGACCTCGTACGCCGTCACCCGTACCTCCTCGTCGTCCAGGCACTGACCGCCGGCCAGGTCGAAGCGCTGCTTCAGCAGCGGGGAGGCGACGAACGGGCGGCCCTCGTGGGTGCCGGTCAGGCCGCGGGAGAGGACGGCCGCGCCGGTGAACGGATCGCGGTTGTCGATGGCGTACAGCCGGTCCGTGCGGTCCCGGAAGACCGCCACCTGACGGCCGTCCGGCAGCAGGGCGGCCACCCCGCGGCCCGGCACCAGCGCGTCCAGGTCGCAGACCGTGAACCAGGTGCCGGCCAGCTGGAGCTGGACCTTCAGGGTGGTCGTCTCAACGGCGAGGGTCATCGCTGGGCGCTTCCTTCCAGGATGTCGTCGGCGGGCCGCAGGCCGATGTCCAGCAGCGGCAGGTCGGGCTTGATCTGGTCGCGCTCGGGGACGAAGGAGACGACCGGGTCGGGGGTGTCCGGTGCGTTCACGAAGGACACGAACCGGGCCAGCTTCTCGGGGTCGTTGACGGTCTCCGCCCACTCGTCGCGGTAGTGCGCGACGTGCGCCCGCATGAGCCTCTCCAGCTCGTCGCAGATGCCGAGCGAGTCGTGCACCACCACGTCCCGCACGTGCTCCAGGCCGCCGGGGACGCGTTCCAGCCAGGTGCTGGTGCGCTCCAGGCGGTCGGCGGTGCGGATGTAGAACATCAGGAACCGGTCGATCAGCCGGACCAGTTCGGCGTCCGACAGGTCCTGGGCCAGCAGGTCGGCGTGGCGGGGGGTGGCGCCGCCGTTGCCGCCGACGTACAGGTTCCAGCCGTTCGCGGTGGCGATCACCCCGAAGTCCTTCGACTGGGCCTCGGCGCACTCGCGCTGGCAGCCGGAGACCGCCGACTTCAGCTTGTGCGGGGAGCGCAGGCCCCGGTAGCGCAGCTCCAGGTCGATCGCCATCCTGACGGAGTCCTGCACGCCGTACCGGCACCAGGTGGAGCCCACGCAGGACTTCACCGTGCGCAGCGCCTTGCCGTACGCGTGCCCCGACTCGAATCCGGCGTCCACCAGCCGCGCCCAGATCAGCGGCAGCTGCTCCACCCGGGCGCCGAACATGTCGATCCGCTGGCCGCCGGTGATCTTCGTGTAGAGACCGAAGTCCCGGGCGATCTCCCCGATCACGATCAGCTTCTCCGGGGCGATCTCCCCGCCGGGGATGCGCGGCACGACCGAGTACGAGCCGTTCTTCTGCAGGTTGGCGAGGAAGTGGTCGTTGGTGTCCTGGAGCGCGGCCTGCTCGCCGTCCAGGACGTAGCCGCTCGCGCCGATCGTGGGGGCGAGGGAGGCGATGATCGAGCCGACCGCCGGCTTGCACACCTCGCAGCCGTCACCGCCCCGGGCGCCCTCGCGGCCGTAGCGGTCCAGCAGCTCCCGGTACGACGCGACGCGCAGCGCGAGGACGATCTCGTACAGCTCCTCGCGGGTCTGGGAGAAGCAGGCGCACAGGCCCTTGTCGACCTCGACGCCGGACGCCTCCAGCTCCGCGGTGACCAGCTGGCCCAGCACCTTCACGCAGCTGCCGCAGCCGGTGCCGGCCTTGGTGCACTTCTTCACCTCGGGCACCGTGGTGCAGCGGTGGTCGGTGACCGCGCCGCGGATCGTGCCCTTGCTGACGTTGTGGCAGGAGCAGATGACCGCGTCGTCGGGCAGCGCGGACGGACCGAGCTGAGCCCCCGAGCCCGCTCCGGCGGGCAGGACGAGCGACTCGGGGGAGACGGGCGGCACCGAGCCGGTGAGCGCGCGCAGGGTGCCGTACGCCTCGGCGTCACCGACCAGGATGCCGCCGAGCAGTGTGCCGTCCGCGCCGATGACCAGCTTCTTGTACAGGCCCGCGCGCGAGTCGGAGTAGACGACGTCCAGGCAGTTCTCGGTGGTGCCGTGCGCGTCACCGAAGGAGGCGACGTCCACGCCGAGCAGCTTCAGCTTGGTGGACAGGTCGGCGCCGGTGAAGGAGGCCTCGTCGGCGGCGATGGTGGCCGCGGCCGTCTCCGCCTGCTCGTAGCCCGGCGCGACAAGGCCGTACACCCGGCCGTCGGCGGCCAGCGCGCACTCGCCGATCGCGAAGACGTGCGGGTCGGAGACGGTCCGGCACTGCTCGTCCACCGCGATGCCGCCGCGCTCGCCGACCGTGAGGCCGCAGGCGCGGGCCAGCTGGTCGCGGGGGCGGACACCGGCGCTGAACACCACCAGGTCGGTGGCGAGTTCCGAGCCGTCGGACAGCTTCATGCCGGTGACGGCGCCGTCGGCGTCCGTCACGATCTCCTGGGTGCCCACACCGGTGTGGACGGCCAGGCCCATCTCCTCGATGGTCCGCAGCAGGGCCGCGCCACCGCCGTCGTCCACCTGCACCGGCATCAGGCGCGGCGCGAACTCCACGATGTGCGCGTTCAGTCCGAGGCCCTTGAGCGCGCCGGCGGCCTCCAGGCCGAGCAGGCCGCCGCCGACCACGGCGCCCGTCGTCGCCCGGGTCCTCGCGTACTCCTCGATGGCCAGCAGGTCCTCGATGGTCCGGTACACGAAGCAGCCGGTGGCGTCCTTGTTCGGGACCGGCGGTACGAACGGGTAGGAGCCGGTGGCGAGGACGAGGACGTCGTAGTCCACGACCAGGCCCGAGCGGGCGGTCACCGTGCGCGCCTCGCGGTCGACGGTCTCCGCCGGGTCGCCGAGGCGCAGCTCGATGCCGTGGTCCTCGATGAACGCCATGTCGGTCAGGGAGAGGTCCTCGGGGGTCCTCCCCGAGAAGTACGAGGTGAGCTGCACGCGGTCGTACGCCGGACGCGGCTCCTCGCACAGCACGACCACGCGGTGCGTGGCGGTCAGGCCGCGCTCGGCGAGCGCTTCGAGGAAGCGCTGGCCGACCATGCCGTGGCCGACGAGCACGATCGTGGGGGTGGCCCCCGGGGTGGCGGTCATTCAGGAGCCTCCATCGTTGGTGAGCAGGTGGAGCAGGGGGCCGTCGTCGGGGAGCGGCTCTGCTCCCTCCCAGGCCCGGGCGAGCGCGCCGACGGTGCCGAGTTCGCCGACGAGGACCCCGCCGACCAGGCGGTCGTCGCGGACGACGACCTTGCGGTAGGTGCCCCGGGTGGCGTCGGCGATCCGTACGACGTCGTCGCCGGGGCGGGGTTCGGTCTCGCCGAACGCGGCGAGGTCGAAGGGGGAGTCGGGCCCGGTGAGGGTCAGCCGGGTCAGGGAGCGGGTGCCGGTGTAGCGGGCACGGGTGTCTCCCGCCAGCAGCCCGGCGAGCGCGTCGGCCTGTTCCAGGGCCGGGGCGGCCAGGCCGTAGACGGTGCCGTCGTGCTGGGCGCAGTCGCCGATGGCGTGGATGTGCGGGTCGGAGGTGCGCAGCGCGTCGTCGACGAGGACGCCGTTGCGCACGGCGAGGCCCGCCTGCTCGGCGAGGCCGGTGCGGGGCCGTACGCCGCAGGCGAGGACCACGAGGTCGGCGTCGAGGGCGTAGCCGTCGGCCAGCTCGACCGAGCGGACCGCGCCGGCGACGCAGCGCACGTCCCGCACCCGGCACTCGGTGTGCGTCTCGACGCCCAGGTCGGTGAGGTGCCGCAGCACCAGCCGGGAGGCGTCCGGGTCGAGCTGGCGCTCCATGAGCCGCTCGGCCTGCTGGGCGAGCACGACCTGGGCGCCGCGCACGGCGAGCGCACGGGCCGCGGAGACGCCGAGCAGCCCGCCGCCGATGACGACCGCCCGCACCCCGGGCCGCACGGCCTTGGCGAGGCCCAGGCAGTCGTCCATGGTGCGGAACGCGTGGACGCCCTCGGGGAGCTGGTGATCAGTCGTGAACAGGCCGCGCAGCGGGGGCAGCACCGGGTTGGAACCGGTGGCCAGGACCAGCGTGTCGTACGCGAGCGACGTGCCGTCGGCGCAGTCGACGGTCCTGGCGGCCCGGTCGATGCCGGTGACCCGGGTGCGCAGCAGGCCGGCGTGCGGCGGGAGCGCGATCACCTCCGGGGCGTACCGGCCGGCGAGCACCTCGGCCAGCAGGACCCGGTTGTACGGCGCGTGCTCCTCGTCGCCGACGAGCAGCGCGGGCACACCCAGCTCGCCGAGCCGCCGGGCGAGCCGTGCGCCCGCGAGGCCGGCGCCGATCACCACCACACGCGTATTCGAGGTCATGCCCCGAGCCTGCGGCCCGGACGTTACCCGGCGGCATCACGTCTGTTTCCCGAGAGGAACGCTGCCCTCATCGGGCGGCGGCCCGGGGTGTGAGGCGGAGACCCGGCCCGGGGTGTGAGGCGGAGACCCGGGTTGGGCGAGGGCGCGGGCCCGGGTGGGGGGACGGCGGGGCCTCAGCGCACCGCCTGTGCCACGAGGGCGGCTATGCGCGCCTCCACCTCCGGTGTCACCTCGGTCAGCGCGAAGGCCGTCGCCCACATCGAGCCCTCGTCCAGCCGGGCCGCGTCGTTGAAACCGAGCGTGGCGTAGCGCGACGTGAACTTCGCCGCGCTCTGGAAGAAGCAGACGACCTTGCCGTCCCGGGCGTAGGCCGGCATGCCGTACCAGAGCTTCGGCGCGAGGTCCGGGGCGGCGGTCGTGACGACGGCGTGGACCCGCTCGGCCATGATCCGGTCCGAGTCCCCCATCTCGGCGATCTTCGCGAGCACGTCCCGCTCCGCCTGCGCCGCCTTCTCCGCGCGCGAGCCGCGGCGCGCCGCCGTCCGCAGCTCCTGCGCGTGCTCCTTCATCGCGGCCCGCTCCTCGGCCGTGAACCCCTCGTGCGTGCCGGTGTCGGTGCCACCCATGGCAGGTCCCCCCGAAGAATCCGTGAAGAATCCGATGTGTGCGATGTGGAGAGGACCCTACCCGGACCCACTGACAACGGGCCGTCTTCAGCGGCTCCCCGTCAGATGGGCGAAGACCACCACGTTGCCCTGGTAGCCGGTGGTCCGCGAGTAGCCCCCGCCGCAGGTGATGACGCGCAGTTCGGGGCGGGGCGCCGCGCCGTACACCTTCTCGTCGGGGAAGGCGCGTGCCGAGTACACCTCCACCGCGTCCACGGTGAACACGGCCACGGTGCCGTCCCGGCGGTCCACCTCGATGCGGGCGCCCCGCTTCAGCGCCCCGAGGTCGTAGAAGACGGCGGGTCCCTCGGTGTTGTCGACATGGCCGGCGACGATCGCGGTGCCCGTCTCCCCCGGGGTGGTGCCGGCCTCGTACCAGCCGGCCAGGTTCTTCTCCTTGGCGGGCGGCGCGTCCAGGGTGCCGGAGCGGGTGAGGGCCAGGCCCGTCAGCGGGGCGTTCACGCGGATCGCGGGGATGCGGATGCGGACCGGCGGGGACGGCGCCAGCGCGGCGGCCGCGCCCCGCGCGTCGGCCGGGTCGAAACGGCCCTCGGCGGCGGCCGGCTGCGGTGGCGTGTGGTCGACGGCGCCGCCGCCGAGCAGCCACACCCCCGAACCGAGGGCCACGACGGTGACCGCGGCTATGGCGGTGTCGCCGAGCCTGGAGCTGCTGCGCATGCGATCCCCTCTCCCGGGGGCGGACCCCCCGAAGCCCTATCCCCCTCCGGGCCGCGAGGGGCGTCGGACCCGGAGGGGGCGGGATGTGCGGTACCGGCGGACGGACAGCGGAGGGTGTCCGTCAGATCCCGTCGCCTCTCGCCCGGCGATGCAGGAGCCAGGTACCGCCCGCGGCGGCGACGGCCAGTGCCGCCACACCCGCCGCGGTCTGCACGGGGTCGGGGCCCAGTCCGCCGCCGACCCCCGTCTTCACGCTTCCCCGCGGCTGCACCTGTTCGTACGCCGCGCTCAACGCCACCACCAGGTCGCCCGTCACCTGCCGGTCACCCTCGGCGCACCGGGCGACGATCTCGTACGTCCCCGGCTGCGCGCTCGGCGGCACCCGGAACTGGCCGATCGCCTCGCCCTCGTGCGCGCTCGGTGCCAGCGTGAACGTGCCGGCGCCGACCGCGCCCGCGTCACCGGTCGCGGCGCCGGGGTCGCCGCACGCGGCGGTGTTCACCGAGACCTGGCCACCGGGTGCCACGGTGGACGGGTACACGTCCAGACGGCCGGACCCGGCGGCGTGGGCGGGTGCCGCGGCGGCCACGGCGAGCGCGGTACCGGCCAGCAGACGGGCAGTGCGTCGCATGGTGCTCCCCAGAGCTTGTCCGACTCGTCCAGGGGTGCGCCCCTGCCCTACCGAGGTAAGTCGCTCCGGGGCGCGGCCGCTTCCTGAGGGAGCGTCAGAAATGCGGTGAACGGGTGTCGTCGGCGCCCCCCGCGCGGCCTAGTCCGCGCGGCGTTCCGGCAGGTCAGGGGGGTCCGAGGGCGCAGGACGAGACGGTGGTACGAAAAGCACACGAATGGACCGGTGGGGGAGGTGAACGGGTGACGAAGAGGGCCGGTGCCGTGCGGCACCGGCCCTGGGGGCGGGCGTGCCAGGCGAACGGCCGCCCCGGGGCGGGGTGCTCCGGGGCGGGCGTGCCGGCTGTCCCGCCGGATCAGTTCACGTTGACCGCGCTCCAGGCGGCGGCCACCGCGTTGTACTCCGCGCTGCCCGCGCCGTAGAGGTCCTTGGCCGCGTTGAGGGTGGCCGTGCGCGCACCCGCGTAGTTGGTCGAGGAGGTCATGTAGACCGTCAGCGCCCGGTACCAGATCCTGCCGACCTTGTCCCGGCCGATGCCGGTGACCGTCGAGCCGTTGTACGTCGGCGAGTCGTAGCTGACGCCGTTGATCGTCTTCGGGCCGCTGCCCTCGGCCAGCAGGTAGGCGAAGTGGTTGGCGACGCCGGAGGAGTAGTGGACGTCCAGGTTCCCGACCGAGGAGCTCCAGTAGTCCGCCGAACTCCCGTCCCTGGAGGGCTTGTCCATGAAGCGCAGCGCCGCCTTGCCGAAGCCGGACTTCACGATCTTCTCGCCGATGAGGTAGTCACCGGGGTCGGAGGAGTTGTCCGCGTACCACTCGACCATCGTGCCGAGGATGTCCGAGGTGGCCTCGTTGAGTCCGCCGGACTCGCCGGAGTACGTCAGCGCCGCCGTCTTCGACGTCACTCCGTGGCTCATCTCGTGCCCGGCGACGTCGAGGGCGACCAGCGGTCCGAAGGTGGTCCCGTCACCGTCGCCGTACGTCATGCAGAAGCAACTGTCGTCCCAGAAGGCGTTGTTGTAGTTGCTGCCGTAGTGGACGCGGTTGTACGAGCCCTTGCCGTCGCCGGCGATGCCGTTGCGGCCGTGGACGTTCTTGTAGTAGTCCCAGGTCTCGTTGGTGCCGTACTGCGCGTCGACGGCGGCGGAGGAGCGGTCCGCCGTGGTGCCCGTGCCCCAGTGGTTGTCGGCATCCGTGAACAGGGTGGCGGGGGCCCGGCTGAAGCAGATCCCGAAGATGCACAGGTCGGTCTTGTTCGCCGCGTCACCGGTGTAGGTGTTGCCGCGCGTCGGGTCCTTGAGCTGGTACGACGACCCGGACTGGGTGGTCTCCAGCGCCACCGTCCCGCTGTAGAGGCCCTTGCCGTCGCCGGTGGCCGTCTCGATGCTGTCCCAGGCGTCGATCCGGGCGCCGGTGCGCGCGTCGGTCAGCACGGTCCGGGCGACGGGGTTGCCGAGCGAGTCCAGGCCGACCGCGTTGGTGCGCCAGGCGAGCCTCGGGCTGCCGTGCAGGGCGTCGACGACCAGTTCCGGCTTGGCCTTGACCTGCTTCAGCGTCGTACCGGGGGTGGCCGCGCGCAGGGCGCTCACGGCGAGGCCGGCGGCTTTGGGGCCGGAGACCGCCGGGGTGACGGAGGGCAGGGAGATCGCCTGCCGGGTGGCACGGTCGGCGCCGCGGTAGCCGCCGTCGGATCCCAGGTGGACGACGAAGTCGCCGCCGACGACCGGGAGTCCGCGGTAGGTGCGGTCGTAGCGGACGTGCTGGGTGCCGTCCCTGTCCACGATGACGTCCCGGACGCTGGTGTCCTGGGGGGAGGTGAGGCCGAGGGCGGTGGCGTGGGCGAGAAGTGCCGAGGCCGCGTTCTCGATCGCGGCGGCCCGGGTGGGTCTGCCGTCGGCGTGGGCGGCGGGGGAGAGGCTGACGGCCAGCAGGGTCGCGGTGGTGAGGGCGACACCGGCGGTGGCCGTGCGACGGGTTCCTCGGGTGTGCTGCCGTATCCGGCTCATACGTCTCCTCGGGGAGGCGCCAGGCTAGGCGTGGGGGTGGCGCTGGTCCCCGAGATTTAAGTGCGCATGACATGTCATGTCCATAGCGCCGTCATGGAGATGTGTGGGGAGCCGGCGAGGGTACAGAATCGTTTCCGTGATCGCCGAGGACCGCCCACGGGGAGACAGCCGCAAAGGCAGCCGCGAAGGCAGCCGCGAAGACGTCCGCGAGGACGCCCGCCCCCTGCCCTTCTTCGTCTACGGCACGCTCCGCCCCGGCGAGCCCAACCACGACCTCCTCCTGCGCGGCCGCACCCTCGCCGAGGAACCGGGACGCCTCGCCGGGGCCGTCCTGTACGACGGCCCCGGCTACCCCTACGCCGTCGAGGAACCCGGCGGAACCGTGCGCGGCGAGCTGGTGACCGCGCTCCCGGAGGCGTACGCGGACCTGCTCGCCGCCCTGGACCGGCTGGAGGAGTACGTGCCGGGCGACCCCCGCAACCTCTACGAACGCGCCGCCCGGGACATCGCCCACGGCGCCGGCGGCACCGTCCGCGCCTGGGTCTACCTCGCCGCCCCCCACGTCGCCGCCCGGCTGCGCGAGACCGGCACCCGCATCCCGGACGGCGACTGGATCTCCCGCCGCTGACCCGGTCCGGTGTCCCGGGCGCCGCCGGCCCGGCCCGGCGTCCCCGGCGCCGCCGACTCGGCCCTGCGCCCCCAGGGCCTGTCCGGCGGATCCTTGATCCGTATGGTCATGGGGCCATGAAGGTTCTGATCCTGCTGTTCGCCGCGTTCGTCGTTTTCGTCATGCCGACCTCCCTGGTGTGGCTGCTGGGGAGGCGAGCGAGGATCCCTGACTGGATGACGATCGTGTTCCTGCTGGCCGGGTGGCTGACCGTGGTGGTCGGCTGGGCCCTCTCGCAGCGCGCGCAGCCGAGCCTGTTTCCCGAGACGTCGCCCTGCCACGCGACGCGCGGCGCTCCTGTCTCGCGGTATTTCCCGCCCGACTCCTTCTGCCTTCACGCGGACGGGGAGTTGCGGACGGTCAACGGGCCGAACGCCAGGCTCGTGTTCCGGACCGCCGCCGGCACCACCTTGGCGACGGCGGTCGCCGCCGCCTTCGCGCGGCGTCGTCGAGGAGCCTGATCAGCCCAGCAGCTCCAGCCCCTCCGGCACCTCGATGCCGAACTCCTCCTCCACCAGGCGCCGCGTCTCCGCCTCCCGGGTCAGCGTGCGCTCGGTCACCGTGCCGTCGGCGCGGGTCTCGGTGAACCGGGCGCCGTCCAGGGCGAGATGACGCTCGGCGGTGGTCCGCTGCAGGTAGGGGCGGCGGGTGAACGGGGAGCGCGGGTGGGTGCCGACGAACCAGTTGAACACCTCGAAGTCCGGTGCGGCGAACGGCTCCTGGGTGAACGCGTACTGCCCGGCCCACACCTCGTCCCGGGCGTCGTGGGCCTGCAGCTCCCACAGCTCCAGCGGCCCCTCGTGCGGCAGCCGCGCCAGCCGGTGCCGGCGTCCGGCGCCCTCGAAGTCGGTGCCGGTCTCCAGCGGTACCGGCAGCAGCAGCGCCCCGGGCGCGCCGAAGCCGACGTCCGCCAGGTACGGCCGCGGCTCGCCCGGCACCTCGACCCGGAGCATCGCGTGCGTCCGCGGCCGGCTCTCCGGTGTCTCGGCGCCCACCACCACGCGGCCGGCCAGCGGGGTCACCCGGAAACCGAGCGCCTCCAGCGCCAGCCGGAGCAGGGTGTTGTGCTCGTAGCAGTAGCCGCCGCGCCGGCCGTGGACCATCTTCGCCATCAGGTCGGCGGGCGCCAGCGAGGGGGCCGTCCCGCGCACCGGGTCCAGGTTCTCGAAGGGCAGCGACAGCGCGTGCGCCAGGTGCACGCCCCGCAGGGTGGCCAGGCCGGCCCGGCGCTCGCCCTTCCAGCCGATGCGGTCCAGATAGGCGTCCAGGTCGTACGACGGGGTCTGCTCGGTGTCGGACATGCTCCGAACCTATGCGAGCCTTGCCGCCGGCGCCGCGTCCGGCGGACGGAACCGCTCTACTCCCCTGGCCCTAGGACCTCCACCCGCACCGCGCACGACTTGAACTCCGGCATCCGGGACGTGGGGTCCAGGGCCGGGTTGGTGAGCGTGTTGGCGCGGCCCTCGCCCGGCCAGTGGAAGGGCATGAACACGGTGTCCGGCCGGATGGCGGTCGTGATCCGGGCCGGTGCCACGGCCCGGCCGCGCCGGGACACCACCGCCAGCCGGTCGCCGTCCGCCGCGCCGAGGCGGGCCGCCAGCCGCGGGTGCAGCTCCACGAAGGGGCCGGGCGCCGCCGCGTTCAGCTCGGCCACGCGCCGGGTCTGCGCCCCCGACTGGTACTGCGACACGACCCGCCCGGTGGTCAGCAGCAGCGGATACGCGGCATCCGGCTCCTCCGCGGTCGCCCGGTGCACCACGGGTACGAACCGGGCCCGGCCGTCGGGGGTGGGGAAGCGGTCGAGGAAGAGGCGGGGGGTGCCGGGGTGCGCGGGGCCGGCGTCGGTCGCAGGGCCGCCGGGCAACGGGTCCGGGACCGCGTCCGCGCCGTCGGCCGTGGCCGTCACCCGCGGGTCCGGCTGCTCCGGGCACGGCCAGAAGACGCCGTTCTCCTCCGCCAGGCGACGGTAGGTGATGCCCGAGTAGTCGGCGGGGCCGCCGGCGCTGGCGCGGCGGAGCTCCTCGAAGACCTCCTCCGGGTCGGCCGGGAAGCCCTTCTCCACGCCGAGGCGGCCGGCCAGCTCGTGCAGGACGTACAGGTCGCTGCGGACGCCGGGCGGCGGGGCGACGGCCTGCCGGCGCAGCAGCACCCGGCCCTCCAGGCTGGTCGTCGTGCCCGTCTCCTCCGCCCACTGGGTGACCGGCAGCACGACGTCCGCCAGCTCCGCCGTCTCCGACAGCACGACGTCGGCCACCGCGAGGAAGTCCAGTGCGCGCAGGCGCTGTTCGACATGGGCGGCGCGCGGGGCCGACACCACCGGGTTGGAGCCCATCAGCAGCAGCGCCCGGACGTCCGTGCCGAGGGCGTCGAGGAGTTCGTACGCGCTGCGCCCGGGGCCGGGCAGGCTGTCGGGGTCCACGCCCCACACCCCGGCCACGTGCCGCCGCGCCACCGGGTCGTCCAGCTTGCGGTAGCCGGGCAACTGGTCCGCCTTCTGGCCGTGTTCGCGCCCGCCCTGCCCGTTGCCCTGCCCGGTCAGGCAGCCGTACCCGGACAACGGACGGCCAGGACGCCCCGTCGCCAGGCACAGGTTGATCCACGCGCCCACCGTGTCCGTGCCCTTGGACTGCTGCTCCGGTCCGCGCGCCGTGAGCACCATCGCCGACTCCGGCGCGCAGAACATCCGCACGGCCTCCCGCAGCTGCGGCACCGGGACCCCGGTGATCCGCTCCACGTACTCCGGCCAGTGCGCCATCGCCGCGGCCCGGGCCTCCTCCCACCCGGAGGTACGCTCCCGGATGTACTCCTCGTCCGTGCGCCCCTCCGCCACCACCAGGTGCAGCAGGCCGAGCGCGAGGGCCAGGTCGGTGCCGGGGCGCGGCGCGAGGTGCAGGTCCGCCTGCTCGGCCGTCCTCGTGCGGCGCGGGTCGACGACGATCAGCGTGCCGCCGTTCTCCCGCAGCTCCGTGAGGAAACGCAGCGACGGGGGCATGGTCTCGGCCAGGTTGGACCCGACGAGGATCACACAGCCCGTCCCCGGGACGTCCTCCAGCGGGAACGGCAGCCCCCGGTCGAGGCCGAACGCCCTGGTGCCGGCCGCCGCGGCCGACGACATGCAGAACCGGCCGTTGTAGTCGATCTGCGAGGTCCCCAGCACCACCCGCGCGAACTTGCCGAGCGCGTACGCCTTCTCGTTGGTCAGCCCGCCCCCGCCGAACACCCCGAGCGCGTCGGCGCCGTACCGCTCCCGCGTCGCCCGCAGCCGCCCGGCGATCCGGTCCAGCGCCTCCGCCCAGCTCGCCTCCACCAGCCGGCCGCCCTCCCGCACCAGCGGCGCGGTCAGCCGTACCGCGGGGGACAGCACCTCGGCCGCCGTACGGCCCTTGCCGCACAGCGCGCCCCGGTTGACGGGGAAGTCGGGGCGTTCGGTGACCTCGACGCCCCCCTGGGGCAGGGGCGTGATGTTCATCCCGCACTGCAGGGCGCAGTACGGGCAGTGGGTGGGCGTCGAGGTGTTCTCCATACCGCCCAGCGTCCGTCCGGCGTGTTACGCCCCCGTACCGCACCCGGTTACACCCCCGGCACGGCGACCTCCCCGCGCCGCCCCGGCCGCCGTGAGGGAACCGTCACCGCCCGGCGGCCAGCGCCCGCGCCACCCCCGGTTCCCGCGGCCCCAGGAACCGCGGATCCGGCCGCAGCACCGCGTCCAGCGCCGCCTTGCCCGCCGCGAACACCTCGCGCGTCCCGCCGTAGTACCAGGTCGCGTCGTGTTTCGCGTCGACTCCGACGCCGTACGACTCGATCCCCGCCGCCTCGCACAACGCCACCGCCCGCCGGATGTGGAATCCCTGGCTGATCAGCACGGCCCGGTCGACGCCGAAGATCTTCTTCGCCCGGACACAGGAGTCCCAGGTGTCGAACCCGGCGTAGTCGCCGACGATCCGGGTGTCCGGCACCCCGTGCCGCGTGAGGTAGGCGCGCATGGCGTCGGGCTCGTCGTAGTCCTCCCGGCTGTTGTCCCCGGTGACCAGGACGACCTCGATCCGCCCCGCCCGGTACAGCCTCGCCGCCGCGTCCAGCCGGTGCGCGAGGTACGGCGACGGCTCCCCCTGCCACAGCCCGGCCCCGAACACCACCGCGACCTCGGTGCGCGGGACGTCCGCCGTCGTGCGCAGCCGGTCCGCCGTGGACACGTACAGCCAGGTCGACGGCAGCAGCGCCAGCACACACCCGGCCATCACGGCCCGCACCAGCCGCCGCTGCCCGGCCCGCGTGCGCGGCCATCGCGGCCGACGGATCTTCATACGGTCCCCCCGTGCTCGCCTCCGACCATGGAGGACGCCGGCGACGCCGGTCCGGTTCGCCTCACACCGCGCGGGCGTTCGAGGTGAACCCGAGGAAAACACCCGTGACGGCCGCGCAACGGGCACGCAACGTGCCCCGGTCAGGATCGCTCCATGACGGCGTCCACCCCACCCCGCACCGGCAGCCGGCTCGTCTCCCCGCTCGGCCGCCGCCGCCCGGCCCCGACCGCCCTCGTGCTGGTCGCCCACGGCAGCCGCGACCCGCGGGCGCTCACCACCGTGCGGGCCCTCATGGCCCGGGTCCGCGCACTGCGGCCCGGCCTCCCCGTCCGCCTGGGCCACATCGAGCTGAACGAGCCCCTGCTCCCCGACACCCTCGCCGCCCTCGGCGACACCCCCGCCGTCCTCGTCCCGCTCCTCCTGGGCCGCGGTTACCACGTGAAGCAGGACATCCCGGAGATGGCCGCGGCGGCCTCGGCCGACACCCGTACGGCTCCGCCCCTCGGCCCCCACCCCCTCCTGGCCGAGGCCCTGCACGCCCGCCTGCTGGAGGCCGGCTGGCCGACCGCCATGGACGACACCGCCCGCCGCTCGACCGCCGTCGTCCTCGCCGCGGCCGGCTCCCGCGACCCCGACTCGGCCGGCGACACCCGCCGCACCGCCCGCCTCCTCGCCGCCCGCCTGGACGTCCCGGTGATCCCGGCGTACGCCTCGGCGGCGACGCCGACGGTGCCGACCGCTCTGCGCGCCCTGGCGGCGAGGGGCCGCCACCGGGTGGCCGTGGCCTCCTGCTTCACGGCCCCGGGCCGCTTCGCCACGCAGTGCGCGCGAGCGGCGCCGTGGATCGCGTCGGCTCCGCTGGGAGCCCAGGACGCGATGGCCCACCTGATCCTGCACCGCTACGACCAGAGCGCGTCAGCACGGTCGGCCGCGGCCGCCTGAGCGGCACGGGGTGGCTTACTGTCGAGGCATGGAAGGCACCGCACTCTCGACGGCATACGACCCGGCGTCAGCCGAGCGCTGGGCCCCCGAACCCGACAAGCGCCCCGGCCGTACCGCCTTCCAGCGCGACCGCGCCCGCGTCCTGCACTCGGCCGCGCTCAGACGCCTGGCCGGCAAGACGCAGGTGGTGACCCCGGGGACCAGGAGCCAGATCTGGGACGCCAGCCCCCGCACCCGCCTCACCCACTCCCTCGAATGCGCCCAGGTGGGCCGGGAACTGGGCGCGGCCCTCGGCTGTGACCCGGACCTGGTGGAGGCGGCCTGCCTCTCGCACGACCTCGGTCATCCGCCCTTCGGCCACAACGGCGAACAGGCCCTGAACGAGTTCGCCGACGACTGCGGCGGTTTCGAGGGCAACGCCCAGTCCCTGCGCCTCCTCACCCGCATCGAGCCGAAACGGTTCACTCCCGAGGGGTCCGTCGGCCTGAACCTCACCCGCGCCACCCTCGACGCCGCCGCCAAGTACCCCTGGCCGCGCGGCGCTCACCCCACCGACCCGGCGTCGGGCAAGTTCGGCGTGTACGAGGACGACCGCCCGGTGTTCGACTGGGTCCGGGCGTACGCGCCCGGCGCCCGCACCTGCTTCGAGGCGCAGGTCATGGACTGGTCGGACGACGTGGCGTACTCGGTGCACGACGTCGAGGACGGACTGCACGCCGGCCACATCGACCCCAACTGCCTGCACGCGGAGCCGGAACGGCAGGCGGTGTTCGCGGTCGCCGTCGGCCGGTACGTGCCCGCGGACACCGATCCGGCGGAACTCGCCGCCGCCCTGGACCGCCTCCAGGACGAGGAGTGGTGGCCGCACGGCTACGACGGCACGGCCGTCGCCCAGGCCCGGCTGAAGGACGCCACCAGCCAGCTCATCGGCCGGTTCTGCCTGGCCGCCGAGAGAGCCACCCGCAGCGCGTACGGAACCGGCCGGCTCACCCGCTACGGCGCCGAACTCGTCGTACCGCGCGGGACCCGCATGGAGTGCGCGGTGCTCAAGGCGGTCGCGGTCCGGTACGTGATGCAGCGCGCCGAGCAGGAGCGGCTCCGCGCCGACCAGCGGGTCGTCGTCGCGGAGCTGGCCGAGGCGCTGACCGCCCGCGCGCCCGAGGGTCTGGACCCCCAGTTCCGGGCGCTGTTCGACGCGGCGGGCGACGACCGGGCGCGCAAGCGGGTGATCGTAGACCAGATCGCCTCCCTCACCGACGCCTCCGCGCTCTCGCTGCACGCGAGACTGACAGGGCATATGTGAGAGGAACATGACCGGCCGTGGCCTGATCGGGTCACACCCTCTTCCCGCAGCACGCCGTGTGCGGGACGCTCGCATGTGGCGGCACCCTTACGAGGAGGCATCAAGTGGTCGACGCGGATCAGACATTCATCATCGTCGGAGGCGGTCTCGCCGGCGCGAAGGCGGCCGAGACGCTCCGCGCGGAGGGCTTCAGCGGCCGGGTGATACTGATCTGCGACGAACGCGACCACCCGTACGAGCGCCCGCCGCTGTCCAAGGGCCACCTGCTCGGCAAGGAGGAGCGCGACAGCGTCTTCGTGCACGAACCCGCCTGGTACGCGCGGAACGACATCGAGCTGCACCTCGGACAGACCGTGGACCGGATCGACCGTACGGCGAAGACGGTCCGCTTCGGTGACGACGGCACCCTCGTCCGCTACGACAAGCTGCTCCTGGTCACCGGTGCCGAGCCGCGCCGCCTGGACGTCCCCGGCACCGACCTGGCGGGCGTCCACCACCTGCGCCGCCTCGCGCACGCCGAGCGGCTCAAGGGCGTCCTGCACCACCTCGGCCAGGAGAACGGGCACCTGGTGATCGCGGGCGCCGGCTGGATCGGCCTGGAGGTCGCGGCGGCGGCCCGCGAGTACGGCGCCGAGGTCACGGTGATCGAACCGGAGCCGACCCCGCTGCACGGCGTCCTCGGCCCCGAGCTGGGCAACGTCTTCGCCCAGCTGCACCGCGAGCACGGCGTCCGCTTCCACTTCGGCGTGCGGCTCACCGAGATCATCGGCCAGGACGGCATGGTCCTCGCGGTCCGCACGGACGACGGCGAGGAACACCCGGCGCACGACGTCCTCGCGGCGATCGGCGCGGCACCGCGGGTCGCGCTCGCGGAGGCGGCGGGCCTGGAGATCGCCGACCGGGCGCACGGCGGCGGCATCGTCGTCGACGAACGGCTGCGCACCTCGGACCCCGACATCCACGCGGCCGGCGACGTGGCGTCCTTCCCGCTGGCCCTGTTCGGCACCCGACTGCGGGTGGAGCACTGGGCGAACGCCTTGAACGGGGGCCCGGCGGCGGCCCGCGCGATGCTCGGCCAGGACGTCACCTACGACCGGGTGCCGTACTTCTTCACCGACCAGTACGACCTGGGCATGGAGTACAGCGGGTGGGCGCCGCCGGGGACGTACGACGGGGTGGTGATCCGGGGCGACGTCGGCAAGCGGGAGTTCATCGCGTTCTGGGTGAAGGAGGGACGCGTGCTGGCCGGGATGAACGTGAACGTGTGGGATGTCACAGAGCCGATCCAGAACCTGATCCGTTCCCGGGTCCGGGTGAACGTCGAGGCCCTCTCCGACCCGCACGTACCGCTGGGCGACCTCGCCCCCTGATCCCCGCGGGCACCGGGACTGTCACCGCGCCCCCGTAGACTTCATCCGTGGCAGGACGGATCAACGACGAGGACGTGAAGGCGGTACGGGACGCGGTCCCGATCGACGCCGTGGTCTCCGAGTACCTCCAGCTGCGCAACGCGGGCGGCGGCAACCTCAAGGGCCTGTGCCCGTTCCACGACGAGAAGTCGCCGTCCTTCCAGGTCAGCCCGAGCAAGGGACTTTTCCACTGCTTCGGCTGCCAGGAGGGCGGCGACACCATCACCTTCGTGATGAAGGTGGACCACCTCTCCTTCTCGGAGGCGGTCGAGCGGCTGGCCGCGCAGGCCGGCATCACGCTGCGGTACGAGGAGGGCGGGTACAACCCGGCGCACCAGCGCGGCGAGCGGATCCGCCTGGTCGAGGCGCACAAGGTCGCCGCGCAGTGGTACGCGGAGCAGCTCGCCACCAGCGCCGAGGCCGAGACCGGGCGGGTCTTCCTCGCCGATCGCGGTTTCGACCAGGCCGCCGCCGTCCACTTCGGCGTCGGCTACAGCCCGCAGGGCTGGGACCACCTCACCCGCTACCTGCGCGGCAAGGGCTTCACCGACAAGGAGCTGGTCGCCTCCGGCCTGGCCCAGGAGGGCCGCCGGGGCCCCATCGACCGCTTCCGGGGCCGCCTCATGTGGCCGATCCGGGACATCGGCGGCGAGGTCGTCGGCTTCGGCGCCCGGAAGCTGTACGAGGCGGACACGGGCCCGAAGTACCTCAACACCCCCGAGACGCCGATCTACAAGAAGAGCCAGGTGCTGTACGGCATCGACCTGGCGAAGAAGGAGATCGCGAAGTCCAGCCGCGCGGTGGTGGTCGAGGGCTACACGGACGTCATGGCCTGCCACCTGGCCGGGGTCACCACGGCCATCGCGACGTGCGGTACGGCCTTCGGCGGCGAGCACATCAAGATCCTGCGCCGGCTGCTGATGGACAACGGCAGCGCGCGTGTGATCTTCACCTTCGACGGTGACGCGGCCGGGCAGAAGGCCGCGCTGCGCGCCTTCGAGGACGACCAGAAGTTCGCCGCGGAGACCTACATCGCGATCGCGCCGGACGGCATGGACCCGTGCGACCTGCGCCTCGCCAAGGGCGACGAGGCGGTGGCGGACCTGGTCGAACCGCGCACGCCGCTCTTCGAGTTCGCGCTGCGCCAGATCGTGGCGCGGTACGACCTGGACACCCCGGCGGGGCGCGCCGCCGCCCTGGACGAGGCCGCGCCGATCGTCGCCAAGATCAAGAACACTGGCGCCCAGCACGAGGTCGCCGTGGAGCTGGCCGGCATGCTCGGCATCCTCGACACCCAGTTCGTCGTCCGCCGGGTCGCCCAGCTGGCCCGCTGGGCCCGCGACGGCAAGGGCCCGCAGCAGGACGACCGGCGCCGCCGGCCCGAGCAGCAGTGGGCCGACTCCCCGCGCCCCGCGAACTCCGGCCCGGCGCTCACCCTGCGCAACCCGGTGTTCGCCGCCGAACGCGAGCTGCTGAAACTCGCCCTCCAGCGTCCCGAGCTGGTCTCCCCGGCCTTCGACGCCTACGGCGTGGACGAGTTCACGGCGCCGCCGTACGCCGCCGTGCGCCAGGCCGTCGCGGAGGCGGGCGGCGCCGAGTACGGCGTCCAGGACCCGCAGGAGTACCTGGTCCGGGTCCGTGAGGCCGCGCCGGACGACACGGTCCGCGCGATGGTCACCGAGCTGGCCGTCGAACCGATCCTGCGCCGCACGGTGGACGAGACCTACGCCGGCACGGTCCTCGTCCAGATCCGCCGCCGCGCCGTGGAACGCCGCATCCGTGACATCCAGTCCCAGATGACCCGCCTCTCCACCGGCGGCGACCCCGCCCAACTGGCCGCCGTACAGAACGAGCTGTGGGTCCTCCAGCAGTACGACCAGGCACTGCGGGAACGGGGCGCGGAGGCGCTCTAGGGGGAAGAGCCGCAGGTGCCGAGCGCATAGTCCGACGAGCTGCGTAACCGCTCCGTCACGGACCGATGCAAAAAGTCACCGCACGACCCTCGTGGCGGCGTTGTGTCGTACCCCACACTGGGGGCGGTGCCCGAGCCTCGGAGCGCACGCTGCCGCACACCTTCAGCAGCGATCATCCTGGAGGTCGCCCCCCGTGCAGACCCAGACCCTCACCCAGACCCACAGCACGACCAGCGCCACCAGCACCACCGCGGACGAGCCGGACGCGGAGGCGGACGTCCTCACGGCCGTGCCCCCGCAGGGCCGTGCCGCCCTGCACCCGGAGGCCGTGCCGGGGGAGACGGCGGAGCCGCCCGCCGACGCGTTCACGGACGAGCCCGAGGAACCCGTCGAGGTTCCCGTCGCCGCCCGCCCGGAGTCCGGCGGCCCCTCCGCGGACCTGTTCCGCCAGTACCTGCGCGAGATCGGCCGCATCCCGCTGCTCACCGCCGCCGAGGAGGTGGAGCTCGCCCGCCGGGTGGAGGCGGGCCTGTTCGCGGAGGAGAAGCTCGGCAGCACCCCCGACCTGGACAGCCAGCTGGCGCTCGACCTGGACCGGCTCGTCGTCATGGGCCGGGTGGCCAAGCGGCGGCTCATCGAGGCGAACCTGCGGCTCGTCGTCTCGGTGGCCAAGCGGTACGTCGGCCGCGGCCTGACCATGCTCGACCTCGTCCAGGAGGGCAACCTCGGGCTGATCCGGGCCGTGGAGAAGTTCGACTACGCCCGCGGCTACAAGTTCTCCACCTACGCCACCTGGTGGATCCGCCAGGCCATGTCCCGGGCGCTCGCCGACCAGGCCCGCACCATCCGCGTCCCGGTCCACGTGGTGGAGCTGATCAACCGGGTCGTGCGCGTGCAGCGGCGGATGCTCCAGGAGCGGGGCTGCGAGCCGACTCCCGAAGAGGTCGCCGCCCACCTCGACCTGCTGCCCGAGCGGGTCTGCGAGGTGCTGCGCCTCGCCCAGGAGCCGGTGTCGCTGCACGCCCCGGTCGGCGAGGAGGACGACGTCGCCCTCGGTGACCTCATCGAGGACGGCGACGCGGCCAGCCCGGTGGAGTCCGCCGCGTTCCTGTTGCTGCGCGAGCACCTGGACGCCGTCCTGTCCACGCTCGGCGAACGCGAGCGGAAGGTCGTCCAGCTCCGGTACGGCCTGGTCGACGGCCGCCCCCGCACCCTGGAGGAGATCGGCCGCATCTTCGGCGTGACGCGGGAGCGGATACGGCAGATCGAGTCCAAGACCCTCGGCAAGCTCCGCGACCACGCCTTCGCGGACCAGCTGAGGGGCTATCTGGACTGACGGGCCTCAGCTCCGCCAGTGCGGGTCGAGGGCGATCTCCCGGAGCTGCGCGACGGTGAGGGCCGGTGCGGCCCTGGTGGCGGAGTCGTGCTGCGAGCCGGAGTTGAACGCGCTGATGACGACCCGGAAGCCGTCCTCGCGCATCGTGTCGACGGTCCACATGACGACGCCGTCGCCGCCCTTCTCGCCCGGGCCCTGGTGCACGGCGACCCGCGTGCCGTCGGCGAGCGTCTCGTCGTCGGGGCCGAAGAGATCGTCGCGGACCTCGTCCTGGTGCGGCTGCACGTTGACCTGCACCAGGCTCCTGCCCTTGCCGTCGTCGACGACGGCGTAGGCGAAGTCGCCGTCGTCACCGCTCTTGCCGACGACCTTCAGCCCCCTGGGCAGCAGGGACAGCAGCCGGGTACGGGCGTGCAGGCCGGCGCCGGGGTCCGTGGGGTCGGCGGTGGGCCGGCGCGGGTCGCGCGGGAGGGCGTCCACGAGGATCCGCCACTCCTTGGCCGACGCGAGCCGGGTCAGGGCCGCGGGATCCAGCGGAGGCTCGTCCCGGCTGACGGCGGCGCCCTTCTCGGAGGGCGCGTTCCACTCCGACACGGCGACGTGCTGACCGGTCGGCGTGACCAGCTCCGCGGTCCACAGCTTGGTGTCCGCACGCCGGTCCGGATACTCGTAGCCCCGCATGACCCTGATCACCGAGCCGTCCGTGAGGTGGTTCGTGACGCAGGAGTCGTACGGGACGTAGACCTTGTCCGGGCACTCGACCGCCTGCCGCGCGTCGGTCCCGCCGGGCTCCACGCGGTTGACGCTGACGGACACGGCGGCGGCGCCGTGTCCGTCGTCGTACACGACGGAGGCGAACGGGAACACGGCGGGGCCCTCCTCGGACCCACGCCCCGTCTCCTCACCGGACTTCCCCGGCGGGAGCAGCCGTTCCAGGGTCCGGATCATCTGCTCCTTGCCGACGCCCGGCGCGTGGGTTGCGCCGGGACGCGGGCCGACGGCGACGGAGGACTGCCGCGGCGCGGCCGGGGAGCCGTGCCCCCACGGTACGAGGAGCGCCCCGCCGGCCCCGGCGAGCGCCACCCCGGTGATCCCGCCGACGACGGCCGCCCGGCGCCGCAGCCGCAACCGCCGGCCCCGCAGCGCGCCGGCCGCGGCGAGCGCGCCCCGGTCGGTCTCGAAGGCGCCGCCGGCCTGGCGCAGGGCGGCGGACAGCCGGTCCTCGAAAGGGTCGGTGTGCGGGTCGCTGTGCTGGTCGTAAGGCATGGCGGAACCACCGTTTCGGCGAGGTGAGTGACAGAGGGGGGCGGGTGAGCGCGGGCGGGCGGACCGCGGTGTCAGGGCCGGGCGTACGCGCCGACGTCCTCGCCCAGCAGCTCGCGCAGCCGGGCCAGCGCCCGCGTGCAGCGGGTCCGTACGGCGGCGCAACTCGCGTCGAGGGCGTCGGCGGTCTCCTGGACGGACCGGTCCTCCCAGTACCGCAGGACGACGACCGCCCGGTCCTTCGCGGGCAGCCGCGCGAGCGCGTCGAGCAGCGTCAGCCGCAGCGGCGTGTCCCCGGCGGCGTACGCCACCTCGGGCAGCGTTCCGGTCGCCCGTTCCCCGCTGCTGCGGCGCCGCTGATGGGTGAGGAACACGCGGGTGAGCACGGTCTGCGCGTACGCGGCCGGGTTGTCGGCCCGCGCCACGTGTCCCCAGCGGACGTAGATCCGCCCGAGCGTCTCCTGCACGAGGTCCTCGGCGAGATGCGTGTCCCCGGCGGTCAGCAGACAGGCGGCCCGGTACAGATGTCCGGCCCGCACGGCCGCGAACTCCGCATACTCCTCAGCCCTGGCCTGTCGTCCCATCAGCTCCCCTTGCATCGCGTGACGCGTCCACCTCATTGATGCGGTGGGGGAGCGAAATGTTTCACACGGTTTCCCGCGGATTCCGCGGAGTCCGCTCTGGTGGTGGTCGGCCCACCGACGGGCCACGGACCGGACCGGCCGGCACGAGCGGCTCGATCCGGTCCGCACCGCGCTCTAGTCGACCTCGGCGACCGCCTGCGCGAACTGGGCCTTGTACAGCCGCGCGTACGCCCCGTCCGCCGCCAACAGCTCGGCGTGCCCGCCCTGTTCCACGATGGAGCCGTTCTCCATCACCAGGATCGTGTCCGCGTCCCGGATCGTGGAGAGCCGGTGGGCGATCACGAACGACGTACGGCCCGCCGCCAGCTTGGCCATCGCCTTCTGGATCAGCACCTCGGTACGGGTGTCGACCGAGCTCGTCGCCTCGTCCAGCACCAGGATCACCGGGTCGGACAGGAACGCCCGCGCGATGGTGATCAGCTGCTTCTCACCGGCGCTGACCCCCGTGCCCTCGTCGTCGATCACGGTGTCGTACCCGTCGGGCAGGGTGCGGATGAACCGGTCCGCGTGCGCGGCCCGGGCCGCCTCCTCGATCTCGCCCCGGGTGACCTCGCGCGAGGCGCCGTACGCGATGTTCTCCGCGATGGTCCCGCCGAACAGCCAGGTGTCCTGGAGCACCATGCCGATCCCGGACCGCAGTTCGTCCCGGGTCATCCTCCGGATGTCGACCCCGTCCAGCGTGATCCGGCCGCCCGAGACGTCGTAGAACCGCATCAGCAGGTTGACCAGCGTGGTCTTGCCCGCGCCGGTCGGGCCGACGATCGCCACCGTGTGCCCGGGCTCCACCGTCAGCGACAGGTCCTCGATCAGCGGCTTCTCCGGGTCGTACCGGAACGACACGTGCTCCAGGCGCACCCGCCCGCGCAGCTCCTCCGGCCGCTCGCCCGGCACCGGGTCCGCCTCCTGCTCCTCCGCGTCCAGGAGTTCGAAGATCCGCTCGGCCGAGGCGACACCGGACTGCACCAGGTTCGCCATCGACGCCACCTGGGTCAGCGGCATAGAGAACTGCCGCGAGTACTGGATGAAGGCCTGCACATCACCGATGGAGAGGGAGCCGGACGCGACGCGCAGCCCGCCCACGACCGCCACCAGCACGTAGTTCAGGTTCGACACGAACATCATCAGCGGCTGCATGACACCGCTGTTGAACTGCGCCTTGAACGCGGCCTGGTACAGCGCCTCGTTCTGCTCGGCGAACTGCTGCGCCGACTCCCGCTGCCGGCCGAACACCTTCACCAGGGTGTGCCCGGTGTACATCTCCTCGATGTGCGCGTTCAGCTTGCCGGTGGAGCGCCACTGCTGCACGAAGTGCGGCTGCGACCGCTTGCCGACCCGGGTGGCGACCACGAACGACAGCGGTACGGTCACCAGCGCGACCAGCGCCAGGATCCACGACACCCAGAACATCATCGCGAGGACGCCGACGATGGTCAGCACCGAGTTGATCAGCTGCCCCATCGACTGCTGGAGCGTCTGCCCGATGTTGTCGATGTCGTTGGTCGCCCGGGACAGCACCTCACCGCGCTGCCGCTTGTCGAAGTACGACAGCGGCAGCCGCGACAGCTTCGTCTGCACGTCCTCCCGCAGCCGGTACATCGTGCGGTTCACGGCCCGGTTCACCAGCCGGGTCGCGACCGCCATCAGCAGACCGGCGACCAGGAAGGTGCCGGTGGCGAGCAGCAGCACGTCGCCGACGGCACCGAAGTCGATGCCCTTGCCGGGCGTGAAGTCGGTGCCCCGCAGCATGTCCGCGACCCGGCCCTGGCCGCGCTCGCGCATGGAGTCGAGCACCTGCTCCTTGCCTGCCCCGGCCGGCATCCGCCGGCCGATGATGCCGGCGAAGACGAGGTCGGTGGCCCGGCCGAGGATCTTCGGGCCGATCACGTTGAGGCCCACGCTGACGACCACGCAGGCCAGCAGGCCGTAGATCGTGAACCGTTCCGGTCCGAACCGGGCGACGAGCCGTTTGCCCGACCCCTTGAAGTCCATCGAGCGCTGGTCGGGGCCGCCCCCGGCCATCATGCGTCCCATGGGACCGGCCATCAGGCGGCCTCCGCTTCCGTCAGCTGGGAGAGCACGATCTCCCGGTAGGTCTCGTTGGATGCCATCAGCTCGGCGTGCCGGCCGGTGCCGACCACCCGGCCCTCGTCCAGCACGATGATCCGGTCCGCTTCCCGGATGGTCGCCACCCGCTGGGCGACGATCACGACGGTCGCCTCGGCGGTCTCCCGGGCGAGCGCCGCGCGCAGGGCCGCGTCCGTGGCGTAGTCGAGCGCGGAGAAGGAGTCGTCGAAGAGGTAGATCTCCGGGCGCTGCACCAGCGTGCGGGCGATGGCGAGCCGCTGCCGCTGACCGCCGGAGACGTTGGTGCCCCCTTGCGCGATCGGCGCGTCCAGACCGCCCTCCAGGTTGCTCACGAAGTCCTTGGCCTGCGCCACCTCCAGCGCGTGCCACAGCTCGTCGTCGGTGGCGTCCGGATTGCCGTAGCGAAGGTTCGTGGCGACCGTGCCCGCGAACAGGTACGGCTTCTGCGGCACCAGTCCGACGGTCTTCGCGAGCAGCCGCGGGTCGACCTCCCGGACGTCCGTGCCGTCGACGAGGACCTCGCCCTCGGTGGCGTCGAACAGCCGGGGGACGAGTCCGAGCAGCGTCGACTTGCCGCTGCCGGTGGAGCCGATCACGGCGGTCGTCTCGCCGGGCCGGGCCGTCAGGCCGACGGACTTCAGCACCGGCTCCTCGGCACCCGGGTAGCGGAAGCCCGCCCCCCGGATCTCCAGGTGCCCGTGCGCGCGCAGCTCGGTGACGGGAGCCGCCGGCGGCACGACGCTGGACTCGGTGTCCAGGACCTCCTGGATGCGCTCGGCGCACACCTCCGCGCGCGGCACCATCATGAACATGAAGGTGGCCATCATCACGGACATGACGATCTGCATCAGGTAGGCGAGGAACGCGGTGAGGTCGCCGATGGCCATCTGGCCGCTGTCGATCCGGTGGGCGCCGAACCACACCACCGCTATGGACGACAGGTTCACCACCGTCATCACGATCGGGAACATCAGGGCGAGCATCCGGCCGGTGGCCAGCTGCATGTCGGTCAGCTCGGCGTTGGCCTTGCCGAACCGGCCCTGCTCGTACTCGTCACGGACGAAGGCGCGGATCACCCGGTTGCCGGTGATCTGCTCGCGCAGCACCCGGTTCACCGTGTCCAGACGGACCTGCATCGACCGGAACAGCGGGCGCAGCCGGCGCACGATCAGCGTCACGGAGACGCCGAGCACCGGTACGACGGCGACCAGTACCGCCGACAGCGGCACGTCCAGGCCGAGCGCCAGCACGATCCCGCCCACGCACATGATGGGCGCCGACACCATCAGGGTGAACGTCATCAGGACCAGCATCTGGACCTGCTGCACGTCGTTCGTCGTACGGGTGATGAGGGAGGGAGCCCCGAAGTGACCCACCTCACGCGCGGAGAAGGACTGGACCCGGTCGAAGACGGCACCGCGCACGTCCCGGCCGAGCGCGGAGGCGGTCCGGGCGCCGTAGTACACGGCGCCGATGTTGCACACGACCTGCGCCAGCGAGATGGCGATCATCAGGGCGCCGAAGGACAGGATGTAACCCGTGTCACCCTTCACGACACCGTTGTCGATGATGTCCGCGTTGAGAGTGGGCAGGTAGAGGGTGGCGCAGGTCTGCAGGAACTGCAGCACCACCAGCAAGGCGATGGGTTTCTTGTAGGGCCTGAGATAGGTCCGCAGAAGTCGTATGAGCACGCTACGTCTCTCGGAGTCGGCGACAGGGCTGAACGGTTGCCCTTGGCCCCTATCGTCGGACACTCCACCCGCGTTACCTCAACCGATTAACCCGGCCGCCGCTCTCCTTGAGCTAAGAGCGGAAAGCCCCCGGATGCGTCTGCTCCCGCACCGCCGTGAACTGCTGCCGCACCGCCTGCCCCACGGCCAGTTCCTCGCCGGGCTCCAGTACCTGCGCCGCCGCGCCCTGCCAGGCCGGCGGCGTCCGCGGGTCGAGTGTGCCCTGCGACACACCGAGCGCCCAGGCGGCCTGCCGGGCCGCGCCGATCGCCGTGTAGTCCGCGGGCTGCGGTACGACGACCTGCGCGCCGAACAGCGACGGCGCCGAGGCCTGCACGGCGGGCAGCTCGGCGGCCGGGCCCAGCAGGAAGATCCGCCGCACCTCCACGCCCCGCCCGCGCAGCACGTCCAGCGCGTCCGCGAGCCCGCACAGCATGCCCTCGAACGCCGCCCGCGCCAGGTGCTCGGGCTTCATCGACTCACGCCGCAGCCCCGCGAGGGTCCCCGCGGTGTGCGGCAGGTTCGGCGTCCGCTCACCCTCCAGATAGGGCAGCAGCACCAGCCCGTGCGCGCCCGGAGTGGACTTCATGGCCAGGTCGGACAGGCTCTCCAAGTCCGGCAGGCCGAGGAGTTCGGCGGTGCCGCGCAGGGCGCGTACGGCGTTCAGGGTGGTGACGACCGGCAGGTGCATGCCGGTCGCGTCGGCGAGCGAGGTGATCATCCCGGTCTGGTCGGCGAGCGCCTCCGGGTGCACGGCCATCACCGAGCCGGACGCCCCCAGCGACACGACCGCGTCCCCGAGGCCGATCCCCAGCCCGAACGCGGCGGCCATGGTCTCCCCGGTGCCGGCGGAGATCAGCAGCCCCTCCGGGGTCGTACCGGCCGCGTCGGCGGGGCCGATCACCTCCGGCAGCACCGCCTGGTGGCCGAGCGCCAGCTCGACCAGGTCGGGCCGGTAGGCGCCGGTGGCCGCCGACCAGTACCCGGTGCCGGAGGCCCCGCCGCGGTCGGTGGTCCGGCGCACGGGCCGGCCGAGCAGCTGCCAGACCAGCCAGTCGTGGGCCTGGAGCAGGACGGCCGTGCGCCGCGCGTTCTCCGGTTCGTTCTTCGCGAGCCAGCGCAGCTTGGTGACCGGCCGGCCCGCCTGCGGCACGCAGCCGACGGCCTGCGCCCAGGCCTCCTTGCCGCCGAGCGCGTCCACGAGGTCGGCGGCCGCGACCTGGGCGCGCTTGTCCCCGCCGACCATGGCCGGGCGGACGGTGTTGCCCTGGGCGTCCAGCGGTACGACCGCGTTCTGCTGGGACGCCACGCCGATCGCCTGCACGCCCTCCAGCAGACCGCCGCCGGCCGCCTCCCCCAGGGAGAGCAGCCAGGCCTGCGGGTCGACGTCGCTCGGACGTCCCTCCATCGGATGCGGGGCGTACCCCTGCCGTAGTACGGCACCGGTGTCCGTGTCGCAGACCACGATCCGCGTGAACTCCGGTGAGCTGTCCAAGCCGGCGACTATCCCCATGCCAAGGGATTTTGCCGTATCGGCGGGGGTGACTGTGATCCGCCGGGGTGCGGGTGCCCGCCCCCTAGGTGTTGCTCGTGCCCCAGTCGTCCCCGCCGCTGCCGTTGCCGTTGCGTTCCCGCAGGGTGCGGACCCGCTGGGCCACCGACTCCGGGACACGGTCGCCGACCTTGTCGCTGACCGTGTGGAACGCCTTGCCGGCGTAGACCCGGCTCTGCTGGGCCGCGCTCTCGGCGGTGTTGCGCACCGCCGGGTTCTGCGCGATCTGCCGGGCCGACTTCTTCAGCTGTTCGTAGCGCTCGCGTCCGGCCCTCGTGCCGAGTACGTAACCGAGGGCCAGTCCGCCGAGGAACGTGAGCCGGTAGCGCATGGCTGCCACCCTTCCCGTGTGTAGGTCTCTGGTGCGGCGCTGGCGCCGGGGGATACCGATTGGCGGAGCACCCCCCTGCTTGCGCTAATGTATGTGTCGCAGCGAGCGCCCGCCCCCTGGCGAATACCCGGGTAGGCACGTTCGATGCAATCGAGGCGATCCTCCGTAGCTCAATTGGCAGAGCAGCCGGCTGTTAACCGGCAGGTTACTGGTTCGAGTCCAGTCGGGGGAGCTTCGGTCCTCCGTAGCTCAATTGGCAGAGCAGCCGGCTGTTAACCGGCAGGTTACTGGTTCGAGTCCAGTCGGGGGAGCGCAGTGAACGAGGACCCCTTGGGGGTCCTTTTTCATGTCCGTTCCCGGTCCACGGGAACCGCTGCCCCCGCCGCGGTGTCCTCAAGGTCATGAGCAGCGCGGAAGCCGACCATCCGAGGCAGGAGATCGTATGAGCGGCTATGCTGCGGCAGACGGCGCGCACACTTGTACGCGACACGCCGTTATGGGGCGGTAGCTCAGCCGGTTAGAGCAGCGGACTCATAATCCGTCGGCCGTGGGTTCGAGTCCCACCCGCCCCACCAGTCGCTACACGCGCAGAAGCGTTTCTATCTGCGGAAACGTACGAAGGAGGGCCGCCACGCCAGCGTGGCGGCCCTCCTTCACTCCGCCAGACCAAGATCCAGGGACCCTACAGGGGCCCGGAGGTCCCCACTCGGGCCTGAGGCCCCTGTGCGGCCTCCTGGGAGCGTTCCTGATCTTCCTTGGAGGCCTCGGAGTCGCCTGGGGCGACAGGGACGGGCGCCCACGCTTCAGGGTCCATCTCCGTCCCGTCGTCGATGACGAAGCGGGCAAGGTGATGCTGGCCCTTCCCCAGCCCTGGAAGACGTGTAGTCACCTTGTCCGCCGACAAGATCCTCAGGCGGGTGTCCTTGCAGTGGTCGCGAACCCACTGGATCACGGTCCGGGTCGCGTTCTCCTGACTGGCGACGGCTGTCTTGATCTTGCCGAGCGGGCGGCTGTTGCGCGGAGTCTTTACGCTGATCGTCCAGGCGCCGTCGGCGTCTCGGGCAGCGTCGGCGTAGACGACGGCCGTGCCGTCGCTGAACAGCTTCTGGGGAAGGGTGAGCGGGCGGAGCACGTTGTAGGGGACGCTGCGCGGGATCACGGCCGTCATGGACTCGACCTCGCGGCGCGCGAGTTCGGGGAGGACGCTGGTGTAGGTGTCGGAGGTGATCTGGCGCGAGCTGTGGCCCAGCCGCTCCTGGATGACCTTGATGTCGTTCCCCTGGAGTAGCGACAGACTTGCCGAGATGTGCCGGAGATCATGGAGGCGGACCGGCGGCAGACCGGACAGCTCCACCAGGCGCTTGAAGCGTCGGCTCACCCAGTCGGGGTGAAGGGGCTCGCCGTTCTCCTGCGTGAAGACCCGGTCCGACTCGACCCAGGCTTCTACTCCAGACCACTCCTCACGCGCTTGGTCCTGCTTGGCTCGCCACTGAGCCAGGACCTCGGTCGACTCCTCGCTCAGGTCCAGCGTGCGGACGCTGTCGGCCTTGGGCGCTTCGCCGTACAGCCGGTAGGCCACTTCAACGATCTGGGCGGATATGCGAAGCCAGAAATTGTCGAGGCTGACTTCCGGCCATGGAAGGGCGCACATCTCGCCCCGTCGGGGGCCGAGGAAGATGAAGGAGTGCCATAGGGCGTAGAGCCAGTCGTCTCGGACGAAGTCGAGGAACTGCCCGGTCTGCTCGGGTGTCCAGACCATGACGGGGCCTGGCTTCTCCCCGGTCCGCTTCCAGTGCTCGACCCGCTCTGGCGTCCACACCAGGGGCTTGGGCCGGCTGACCGTCGGCAGCTCGACGAGCTGGGCCCAGTTCTTGCTGAACGCCTCTTCCCGCTTCATCCCCCAGGTGATGGCGGAGGAGATGGTGTCGTTGATCCGGTGCATCGTTGCGGGGGAGGTGACCTTGCGCAGTCCCTTGCGGCCCTCGCGCAGTGCGGCGTTGGCCTCCAGGTAGGCACGCCGGGTGCGTCGGCGTTCCTCCTTCTGGCCTGCGGCGCGGACCCACGCTGTGTGGGCGGCGTCGCGGGCCTGGGTCAGTTCCTCGACCCGCAGGCGGTGCAGCGTGCGCTCGGCGTTCTCACGCTCGATGGCCTTGTACATCTGGTCCAGGTGGCGCACGCGCAGGTCACGGCGCTTGATGTGGCCCAGGTGGGGGATGAGGTAGTTGTCGATGTGCTCCTGATAGCCGTGCTGGGTGGTGCGGGCGAGGGACTTTTTGGCGTCGATCCAGCGCCGCAGGTAGTCGGCCATCGTCTCGGTGGACAGAACGTCGGTGCCGCGGTCGGCTTCCTTGAAGACCTTCTCGGCCTCCTCTTCGGCCTTCTCCTTGGTGGGGAAGCCGCCGCGCTTGACGCGGCGCCGCTTGCCGTTCTCCCCGCGCTCCAACTCCAGGGAGAAGTACCACGTTCCGTGGCCCTTGCGGCCGAGCTTGGGGCACGTCAGCCCTATGTCTCCGGTCTTCGGGCTGTCGTCGTCGTTCAGGACGGGCTTGCCCGTCTTGTCCATGAGTGGACCCTTGCACTGGCATCGCCGGTAGAAGTTCGGCGAGTACATCCGACCCCCTGCTGACGGCTGGCTCCAGGCCAGCCGGGTTGTGCGTACGTATCCGTACGTGTCTGGCGTGATCTCTTTCGATCTTGCTGGGGCTGTCGGACACCGTTGTAAAGTTGCCAGCATGTTGGCGCGGGGGAGACAGGCGACCAACGACATGACTGCTCAGGAAGCGGGCGGGCCGACCGGAGCCATGGGGCTGGAGGAGCTACTTGCTCTCCCCGCCACGGTCAATGTGACAACGGCTGGACGTGCCCTGGGCATTGGCCGCGACAAGGCGTACGAGTTGATCAGGACGGGCACGTTCCCCGTCAGGACGCTGCCCCTTGGGGGTACGGTCCGTGTACCGACGGCCGAGCTGTGGAGGGTGCTCGGTGTCGAGCCTCGTACGGAGGTGAGTCCATGATTACGAGCAATGCGCGATTCTGAGGTGTTCGGTGGTCTATCTAAACTGTGACCTATCTCGCTGGTAAATTAGTGGATGTTGGGAGGGGTCGGGTAGAGGGGTCGAGATCATGCCAAGGCTCTACGGTTTCTGGGACATGGCGTACCAGCGCGTACGCGAGGACGAGGCGGAAGGTATCCGAGCCGCCGCCTCGCGGCGGCTGGAGAAACAGAGCTGGCCGGCGATCACTGCATGGATGACCGAACACGGCTACCGCACCACCCAGGGCAACGAGTTCAAGCCGGATGTGCTGGCCGGCGTCCTCCATCACCCGGCCATCGCTGGTCTGAGGGAGACCGAAGACGGCGAGCTGGTCGACAGCGGCGGCCCTCGGATCATCCCGGTAGAGGACTTCCTCGCCATCCGTGCCCTGCGGCAGGTCAGCGACCCCGACAAGCAGCGCGGTGACCAGCGGGAGTACCTGCTCTCAGGTCCCATCAGTGTGTGCGGCCTCTGCGGTCATACGCTGGGCGCGTCGCCGTCGAACGCCGGAGCCCGAGGCCACCGCTGCCCTCCCAGCTCGGCACAGCACCCGGGCGGCTGCGGCAAAGTACGCATCAACGCCGATCTGTTCGAGACGTACGTCGCGGAACACGTCCTGGCCGAACTGGCCAAACCCGAGGTGGCAGAGCTGATCGCCGCCGTACGCGAGGACCTGCTCGCCCAGGCAGCGGACCTGGACAAGCAGGTCGCCTCGGCGCGTCGGCGGCAGAAGAAGTTGGGCGCGGATTATGCCAGGGGGTCAGGTATGTCGCTCGCCGCGTTCAAGGCGGCAGACAAGGAGTTGACCAACCTGATCCGGGAGAAGGCGACACAGGCCCGGTTCTTGAAGCAGGTGAAGCACGTCCCCGTCGGGGACGTCCCGGATCTCGTGCGTTGGTGGAAGCACGCGCCGTTGAAGGCCAAGAAGGGCCTGGTCGTTCTTCTCCTGGAGCAGATCGCCGTGTACCCAGCCGCGTCCAAGGGCTCGCGCACCGTGGACGCGGACCGGGTCGCCCTCACCTGGCGGCAGTGGGGTGCCGCCGAGCAGGAGCCTCGCTCCGCTTACTGACCTTTGCGGCGTGTTGTCGTTACGGGCTGACGATGGGTGATCGTTGCGGTATGCCGGTTGTGTGAGATATCCGCAGGGTGGTGGGCTGACGCCTGAACGGCAGGCGTTTCGCGAGCGGATCCGGCTGGAGGCCGCGGAGCGATTTGCAGCGGGTGCCTCCAACGTCGAGGTCGCCAAAGACTTACGGGTGAGTGTGCGCTCGGTGCAGCGCTGGCGCCGGGCCTGGCACGACGCCGGGCCCGAGGGACTGCAGTCTGCCGGGCCCGTGTCACGGCCCAAGCTGAGCGAGGCCCTGTTCATCGTGCTTGAGCAGGAGCTCGCCAAGGGGCCGGTCGCGCACGGCTGGCCGGACCAGACGTGGACCCTGGCACGGATCAAGACGCTGATCGGGCGCCGGTTCCACAAGAGCATGACGCTGTCGGCGATCGCGAAGATGCTGCACCGGCACGGCTTCAGCCACCAGGT